>NZ_JBPULF010000001.1:0-778189 GCF_051550675.1 Paeniglutamicibacter selenitireducens
GGGGGGGGGGGGGGGGGGGGGGGGGGGGGGGGGGGGGGGGGGGGGGGGGGGGGGGGGGGGGGGGCGGGGGGGGGGGGGGGGGGGGGGGGGGGGGGGGGTGGGTGGTGGTGGGGGGGGGGGGGGGGCGCCGGGGGGGGGGGGGGGGGGCCCCACCCCCGCGGAATCGCTTGCGGCTACGCCAGCAGCTGGCGCTTGGAGGAGATGACGCCGGTGTTGAAGCCGGCCAGGCGCAGGCCGCCGTGGAAGCGGGCGTGCTCGATCTTCACGCAGCGGTCCATGACCACATCCAGGCCGTTGGCCTCGGCCCGAGCCGCAACCTCCTCGTGCCAGGAGCCGAGCTGCAGCCACAGGGTCTTGGCGCCGGCGGCGATCGCCTCGTCCAGCACCCCGGGCAGGTCGTCGTGCTTGCGGAAGACCTCCACCAGGTCCGGCGCCTCCGGCAGGTCGGCCAGCGACTTGTACACCGGCTGGCCCAGGATCTCGTCGAGCACCGGGTTCACGAAGTAGACCTTGTACTTGGAGGAGGACAGCAGGTAGGTCGCCACGAAGTAGCTGGCGCGCGAGGGCTTGTTGGAGGCGCCGACGATCGCGATCGAGGTGGTCTTGCGCAGGATCTCCAGGCGCTCGGCCGCGTTCGGGCCTTCCCAGGTGCGGGTTTCGGTGGCGGTCATTACTTGGCTCCCGTCGTGGCTGCGGCGCGTGCCGCGTCGATGGAGCACGCGGCCCCGTCGTAAATTTCCTCGGCCGGCGCGGCAAGCACCTGCTGGGATGCGGTCAGGGCCTGGTCGAGGTCCCAGAGGATGTCCTCGAGGTCTTCCAGCCCCACGGAGAAGCGGATCAGGTCCTCCGGCACGCCGGCGGCAACCAGCTGCTCGGCGGTGAGCTGCTGGTGGGTGGTGGAGGCGGGGTGCAGCACCAGGGTGCGCACGTCGCCGATGTTGGCCAGGTGGCTGGCCAGCTGCAGCGCCTCGATGAAAGCGGCGCCGGCGGCGCGGCCGCCGTTGATGCCGAAGCTGAACACAGACCCGACACCCAGCGGGAGCAGCTCCCTGGCGCGCTCGTGGTGCGGGTGTGAGGGCAGGCCGGCGTAGTTCACGTAGGCGACGCGCGGGTCGGCCTCCAGCCATTCGGCCACGGCCTTGGCGTTGGCAAGGTGCGCGTCCATGCGCTGCGGCAGCGTCTCGACGCCCTGCAGGAGCTGGAACGCCGACTGCGCCGGAAGCGCCGGGCCGATGTCGCGCAGCTGCTCGCTGCGCAGCTTGGTCAGGAATCCGTACTCGCCGAAGTTGTCCCACCAGGAGACGTTGCCGTAGGAGGCGACGGGCTCGGTCATCGACGGGAACTTGCCGTTGCCCCAGTTGAACGTGCCGGCCTCCACGACGACGCCGCCGAGGGTGGTTCCGTGGCCGCCGAGGAACTTGGTGGCCGAGTGGATCACGATGTCCGCGCCGTGCTCGATGGGGCGCAACAGGTACGGCGGCGTCAGCGTGGAGTCCACGACCAGCGGCAGGCCGGCGGCGTGGGCTACCTCGGCCAGGCCCCGGAGGTCGGCGATGTCGCCGGAGGGGTTCGCGACGACCTCGGTGTAGACGGCCTTGGTGTTTTCCCGGATGGCCGCGGCGAACGCGGCCGGGTCGGTGGAGTCCACGAACGTGGTCTCCACGCCGAAGCGGCGCAGTGTCACGTCGAGCTGCGTGATGGTTCCGCCGTAGAGCTTGGAGGAGGCGACGATGTGGTCGCCGGCGCCCGCGAGGGCGGCAAAGGTGATGAACTCTGCGGCCATGCCCGAGCCGGTGGCGACGGCGCCGATGCCGCCCTCGAGCGAGGCGATGCGCTCCTCGAACGCGGCGACCGTCGGGTTGCCGATGCGCGAATAGATGTTGCCGTACTTCTGCAGGGCAAACAGGTTGGCGGCGTCGTCGGAATCCTTGAAGACGAACGAGGTGCTCTGGTAGATCGGGACGGCACGGGAACCGTGCTCTGCGTCCGGGGTGCCGCCGGCGTGCAGTGCGCGCGTGCGGAATCCAAACTGGTGTTCGGCCATGAGGGGGCTGGCTCCTTGCGTAGGAGGCGCGTGCGATCCGGGGGGCGGACTGCACGCGCCGGTGGGGCGGTGCGGCGCTTCTCCCGGGTCAATGAGGTGCCCTGCCCCTGGGATCGTTGTGGATCCCGCAGGGGCCGGCACCAAAGATTGCTTGCGCGCTCTCCATCGTTTCTGGCGGTAGCACCTTGTCCACCGGAGTGTGGAAGGTTGCTGCGGCGTCATGGAACCAGATCTCTCGGCCGCTCGGGATGGGGTCTTGCTCCATTGTGGCAAAAATCCGGCCGTCGTCCAAAGAATGTGAGCCCAGATTGCGTCCGGGGTGTCCCGAATCGAAGAATCTGCACCGTGCTCGGGTGGCCCGGGAGCTGCCGCACGTGGAGTCCTGCGTGGAGCTTCGCGCGCCCCCGGGCCACGCGGGCGTCGGGGTGTCCCGCCGTGGCGCCGGCTACCCCATGGACTTCTGGCCGTCCAGGGTTTCGCGGATGATGTCCGCGTGCCCGGAGTGCTGGATCGTTTCGGCAATGATGTGCAGCAGCGTGCGGCGCACCGACCAGTGGGTGTCCACGAACCACGGGGCCTGGGGCAGCTCGTGCACGGTATCCAGGTCGATCCCTTCCAACAGTGCGTCGGTCTGCTCCGCGATGTGCGCGTACTTCTCCAACAGGCCTTCGAGGTGTTCGCCGGGCTGCATGCTGAACTCGGCGGTGAAGGCCTCAAGCGCCTCGGGCGGCATGTTGTAGAAATCCACGTCACCCCAGTCCATGGCGGCCTTGCCCTTGACCATGAACTGCTGCCACTGCAGTTCGACGGCGCTTACGTGCTTGATCAGCCCGCCGACGGTCAGCTCGCTGGCGGTGGAGCGGGTCGAGGCCTGCTCGTCGGTCAGGTTTTGGGCGGTGAAGCGCAGGAAGTGGCGGGCGTTGGCCAGGGCCTGGTGCAGGTCGGCGCGTTCCCCGGTCAGCGTGGTGTTGGTGGCCTTCATGGTGGTGCTCACGGTGTTGCTCCTCGTTCTTGGTGGGCTGGTAAAACCACGATAGGAGCCATAAGTGACAGATTTTGTCCTAAATAGCGGGAGAATGTTCTTGTGAGTACAAGCCAACGATCGCTGCGCCTTCTGTCGCTGCTGCAGACCCGGCGCTACTGGGCCGGCGAGGAGCTGGCGAAGCGCCTGGGGGTGTCGCTGCGCACGCTGCGCCGGGACGTGGACCAGCTGCGCGAGCTGGGCTATCCGGTGCAGGCCGAACGCGGCGTGGGTGGCGGCTACCAGCTGGCCGCCGGTGCTGCGCTGCCGCCGCTGGTGCTCGACGACGAGGAAGCTGTGGCCCTGGTCATCGGTCTGCAGTCGACAATCCACGGTGGCGAGGACTCGCTGGCCGACGCGGGGCTGCGCGCCCTGTCCAAGGTGGTTCCGGTCCTTCCGGAACGTCTGCGGCAGCGGGCGCAGGCGCTGACCGCCAGCACCGTGCCGCTGGACTCGCGGCATTCCGCACCGGATCCGGTGGATCCGCAGGTGCTGGTGGTGTTCGCCCAGGGATGCCGCGACCGCGAGCGCGTGGCCTTCGAGTACCGCGATGCCCGGGGTGCCGCCAGTTCGCGTCGGGTGGAGCCCGCCAAGCTGGTCAACGTGGGCAACCGCTACTACCTGGTGGCCTACGACCTGGACCGCGCCGATTGGCGCAGCTTCCGGGTGGACCGGGCCGAGAACGCCCGGCCCCGGGCGCTGCGCTTCGCGCCGCGGGAGATCCCCGGCGGAGACGCGGCGCAGTTCGTCCGCACCGGGCTGCACGGTTCCGGGCAGCAACAGGCCAGCGCCCGGGTGCACGCCGGCGCCGAAGAGCTCACCTCGCGCATCGGCAGGTGGTTTGAGATCCAGCCGTTTGACGGGCACAGCTGCGTGGTGCGCACCGACGGCACCGATCTGCGCTGGGCGGCGTTCGGGCTGGCGCTGAGCGGGGCGGAGGTCAGCGACGTGAAACCTGAGGAACTGCGCGAGCTGCTCTCGTCGTGGTCCTCAAAGCTGGCACCGGGTGGTGGGCCGCCGGCGGGGGAGCGGGATCAGGCCGGGCTAGGCTTGGGGCATGAATGAAACACTGGTTCTGGTCCGCCACGGCGAGACTGACTGGAACGCCGAGGGGCGCCTCCAGGGGCAGACCGATATCCCGCTGAACGACGCCGGCCACGAACAGGCCCGGGCTGCGGGCCTGGAACTGGCCGGATCCCCCTGGGACGTGCTGGTGTCCTCGACGCTGGGCCGGGCCGTGGAAACCGCGCGGCACATTGGCAGGGCCGTCGACCTGGGGCCGGGCGAGGAAATCGACGGGCTGTGCGAGCGCCACTACGGAAACGCCGAAGGCAGGGTCGTCCGGGACCTGCCGCGGGAGGAGATCGACGTGCTGCTGCGCTCGGCCGAACCCGAGGACGCCGTGGCGGGGCGCGGGATCGCGGCGCTCAACGACCTGCTGCTGCGGCACGAGGGCAAGAACATCATTGCCGTCGCCCACGGGACGCTGATCCGGCTGGTCCTCGATGCGCTGGGCCCAGGACGGCGCACGCCGCTGCTGCGCAACGGGCAGGTCGTCGAGGTCGACGTCGCGGCCCTGCGGCGCCACCTGGCGGCCGCCGGGCGCTAGCGCGCACGCGGTTCCGGGCGGCACGATGGTTCGGTGAGCGAAAACTTCTTCGGGAAGCCCGGGTTCTACGACCGCCGGGCCAGGGCCTACGACGCGATGCTGGGTTCCCCCGCCTACAACAGGATCTGCTGGGGAACGCACCCG
This sequence comes from Paeniglutamicibacter selenitireducens, assembly GCF_051550675.1. Taxonomy (NCBI): domain Bacteria; kingdom Bacillati; phylum Actinomycetota; class Actinomycetes; order Micrococcales; family Micrococcaceae; genus Paeniglutamicibacter; species Paeniglutamicibacter selenitireducens. Next base: position 4,819 of record NZ_JBPULF010000001.1, read on the forward strand.
GAGCAGTACGCGGCCTTTGCCGCGCGGGCGATCGGCTCGGCCGGGGGCCCGCTGCTCGAGGTGGCTGCCGGGACGGCGCGGGCCACGGCGCTGCTGCACGTTGCGGGGCGCCGGCCCACGACGCTGGTGGACCTGAGTGCGCCGATGCTGGGGCTGGCCCGCGAGTCGATCCGGCGGGCCGCCGGCGGCGAGGTGCCGGGGCGGATCACCCTTGAATGCCGGGACATGCTGGCCCCGGTGGACGGGCGGCGCTACGAAACCATCCTGGGCCTTGGCCTGCTGCACCTCGTCCCGGACCTGGCACCGCTGTTCGCCGGGCTGGGTGCGCAGCTGGGGGAGCGCGGGTCGCTGCACCTGGCCTCGCTGGTGCGCGGCCCGGCCCGCTCCAACGCCTACCTGAAAGTGCTGAAATCCCACGGGGACATCGCAGCGATCCGCACGGCCGGCCAACTGCGCGAGGCAGCGCTTGCCGCGGGGATCGGCGAGGTCACTGTGGACCGCGAGGGCGCCATGGCCTACCTGGTGGTGTCGCGGTAGGGGCGTCAGCCGGAAAGGGCGGACCCCTGTTAACGGCGCATGCGGCCGCCCCCGAAGGGGACGGCCGCATGCAGCTTCAGGCGGTGGCTACTTCTTGAGCTCGAAGCGGTCGGCATCCATGAGCTTGGCCCAGGCTGCGGCGAAGTCCTTCACGAACTTCTCCTTGGCGTCGTCCGAGGCGTATACCTCGGCCAGCGCGCGCAGCTCGGAGTTCGAGCCGAAGACCAGGTCCACGCGGCTGCCGTTCCAGCGGCCGTCGGTGGTGGAGTAGGTCTTTTCCTCGGCGTCCGGGGTCCATTCCAGGCCCAGTTCCATGAGGTTCGCGAAGAAGTCGTTGGTCAGCGCGCCCGGGGTGTCGGTGAAGACGCCCAGGTTCGACCCGTCCCAGTTGTTGCCCAGCACGCGCAGGCCGCCGAGCAGCACCGTCATCTCCGGGGCGGAGAGGCCCAGCAGGTTGGCGCGGTCCAGCAGCAGGTACTCGCTCGGGATGTCCAGGAAGCCCGAGTCGTAGTTGCGGAAGGCGTCGGCAACCGGCTCAAGCCATGCGAACTGGTCGACGTCGGTCTGCTCCTGGGTGGCATCCACGCGGCCCGGGGTGAACGGCACGGTGATGTCCTGGCCGGCGGCCAGGGCAGCCTGCTCCACGCCCACGTTGCCCGCAAGGACCACGACGTCGGCGAAGGAGGCCTTCACGGCCGAGGTGGCGTTGAACCCGTCAACGATTTCCTCGAGCTTGGCGATGACCGGCTTGAGCTGCTCCGGCTGGTTGACCTTCCACGAAACCTGCGGTTCCAGGCGGATGCGGCCGCCGTTGACGCCGCCGCGCTTGTCCGAGGAGCGGAAGGACGCTGCGGCCTTCCATGCGGTGGAGACCAGCTGCTGGACGCTCAGGCCCGATTCGGCGATGAGGTTCTTCAGCGCCGCGGTTTCCGCCTCGCCCAGGGTCTGGGCCGGGGCTGCCGGCAGCGGATCCTGCCAGATGAGGTCCTCGGCCGGGACCTCGGTGCCGAGGTAGCGGGCCTTCGGGCCCATGTCGCGGTGGGTCAGCTTGAACCACGCGCGGGCGTAGGCGTCGGCGAACTTTTCCGGGTTGTTCTTGAAGTCCAGCGAGATCGCGCCGTAGGCCGGGTCGAAGCGCAGGGCCAGGTCGCTGGTGAGCATGCGCGGTTCGCGGGTCTCTTCCGGGTTGTGTGCCATCGGGACAAGGCCCGCGCCGGCACCGTTGACCGGGCGCCACTGCTGGGCGCCGGCCGCGGAGTGGAACAGTTCCCACTCGTAGGCGAAGAGGATGTGGAAGAACTCGTTGTCCCAGCGGGTCGGGTGGTAGGTCCAGGTGACCTCCAGGCCGGAGCCGATGGTGTCATCGCCGTGGCCGGTTCCGTAGCCGGACTTCCAGCCCAGGCCCTGCATTTCCAGCGGGGCGGCTTCCGGCTCGGCACCCTTGTGCAGCTCTTCGCTGGCACCGTGGGTCTTGCCGAAGGTGTGGCCGCCGGCGATCAGGGCGACGGTTTCCTCGTCGTTCATGCCCATGCGGCGGAAGGTTTCGCGGATGTCCACGGCCGAGGCCAGCGGATCGGCGACGCCCTCCGGGCCTTCCGGGTTCACGTAGATCAGGCCCATCTGGACGGCTGCCAGCGGTGCTTCCAGGTTGCGGGCGCCGGTGTAGCGTTCGCTTTCCAGCCACACCTTTTCCGGGCCCCAGTAGACGTCGTCGTCTGCTTCCCAGACATCCGGGCGGCCGCCGGCGAAGCCGAAGGTCTTGAAGCCCATGGTCTCCATGGCGACGTTGCCGGCGAGGATCATGAGGTCGGCCCAGGAGATGGACTGGCCGTACTTCTTCTTGACCGGCCACAGCAGGCGGCGGGCCTTGTCAAGGTTGACGTTGTCCGGCCAGGAGTTCAGCGGGGCGAAGCGCTGCTGGCCGGCGCCGCCGCCGCCGCGGCCGTCGTGGCTGCGGTAGGTGCCGGCCGAGTGCCAGGCCATGCGGATGAAGAACGGGCCGTAGTGGCCGAAGTCGGCGGGCCACCAGTCGTAGGACTTGGTCATGGTCTCGGCGAGGTCGGCCTTCACGGCCTCCAGGTCCAGGGCCTCGAAGGCCTTGGTGTAGTCGAAGTCCTCATCCAGCGGGTTGGAAACCGCGGTGTTCTTGGCCAGGATCTTCAGGTTCAGCTTGCTTGGCCACCACTCGGTGTTCGCGCTGCCGCTGGTGGGGTGGGTGCGGCCACCGTGCATTACGGGGCATTTGCCTGTCGAGGTCTCGGACATGGCTTCCTTTCAAGAGTGGGTTGGGTGCTTCTTGGTTTGGTGAAATCGGGGAGGGGCGTTGCGGGGCGCCGGGGTCAGGATTCCGCGGATCGGCAGGCGGTGCACAGGCCCCAGTAGATGACCTCCGCCTCGTCGATGGTGAATCCGTGGTCGTTCGAGGCATGCAGGCACGGCGAGCTGCCGACCGAGCAGTCGACATCCAGCACCGTGCCGCAGGAGCGGCAGACCAGGTGGTGGTGGTTGTCTCCCACGCGGGTTTCGTAGCGCGCGTTGTGCCCGTGGGGCTGGATCTTGCGCAGGACGCCAAGGCGGGTCAGCACCTTCAGGGAGTCGTACACCGCCTGGTGGGACACCGCGGGGTGCTCGGAGCGCACCGCCGCAAGGATGGCGTCGGTGTCGGCGTGCGGGTTGGCGGTGACAGCGGTGAGCACGGCGAGGCGCGGGAGCGTGACGCGCATCGACGCGTCGCGCAGCAGCTGTTCGAGCTCCACCGGGTTTGTCATGCTAAAAGTCTGCCCGCTTATCTTGAACTAGTCAAGATAGCCTCGGAAATGTTGCGGGATCCCGAGGGGCGCCCGTGAATACGCAGGTCAGGCCGGGGAACGCGAAGACCCGCCCGGCGCGGGCGGCAAGCGCCGCCGCGCCGGACGGGCCCCTGGGCATGCCCCCGGTTCCGCCCCGGCCTAAGCCTGGCCCGCGCAGATCTCCTTGATTTGCGCGATGCACGGCTCGTTCTGCAGGCTGGTGGTGTCCCCGAGCGTGCTTCCCTCGAAGAGCTGGGTCAGCAGCCGCCGCATGATCTTGCCCGAGCGGGTCTTGGGCACGTCCGGCACGAAGACGATGTCGCGCGGCTTGGCGATCGGACCGATCTGCCTCGCGACGTGGTGGCGCAGCTCGGCCAGCAGCGAGTGCTGCCGGGCCTGCGCCTCGTAGGGAAGGGAGGTCCCGATGAGGCTCTTGTCGAAGGGCACCACGAAGGCGGTTGCCGCATGCCCGGTCTTCGCGTCGACGGTGGGGCACACCCCGGCCTCCACGACGGCCGGGTGCGTGACAAGCGCGGACTCGATCTCGATGGTGGAGAGACGGTGCCCGGAAATGTTTATCACGTCGTCGGTGCGCCCGAGGATCCAGATGTCCCCGTCGTCGTCGAAGCGCGCGCCGTCACCGGCCAGGAACCAGCCCCGCTGCGCGTACTTTTCCCAGTAGGAGGTGTAGTAGCGCTCCGGGTTGCCCCACACGGTGCGGGCCATGGCCGGGCCGGTGCGGGTCAGCACGATGTTGCCCTGCACGTTCGGTGCCACGGCGGCGCCCTGCTCGTCGACGATGTCCACGGCGACCCCGGGCAGCGCCCGGGTGCCGCAGCCGGGCTTGAACGCGGCGTCGTCCTGCCGCGGGGAGAGGATCGTGGCGCCGGTTTCCGACTGCCACCAGGTGTCCACCATCGGGATGCCGGCGGGGGTGTCGCGGCCGACCTGGGCGCGCAGCCAGCGCCAGGCCTCCGGGTTCACGGCCTCGCCGACGGTTCCGGCCAGCCGGATGGAGGAGAGGTCGTGCGTCGCCGGGATCCCGTCCGGGAACCAGCCCATCAGCGAGCGCACCAGGGTGGGCGCCGTGTAGTAGCTGGTGACCCCGTAGCGTTCGATGATCTCGAAGTGCCGCCCCGGGTGCGGGGCATTGGGGACGCCCTCATAGATCACCTGGGTGACGCCGTTGGACAGCGGGCCGTAGATCTCGTAGGTGTGCGCGGTGACCCAGGCCAGGTCCGCGGTGCACCAGTGGACGTCGTTCGCGCGCTGCGCCGGGTCCGGGTGGGAGAAGAGGAACTCGTGGCTCCACGAGGCCTGCGTCAGGTAGCCGCCCGTGGTGTGGACCAGCCCCTTGGGCTGCCCCGTGGTGCCGGAGGTGTACATGATGAACAGCGGGGTTTCCGCGTCGAACGCCTCGGGGGTGTGCTCGGTGCTGGCGGTGTCGACCGTCTCGTGCCACCACAGGTCCCGGCCCTCCGTCCAGGGGATCTCGCTGCCGGTGCGGCGCAGCACCAGCACGTGTTCGATGCTGTTCTCCCCGGCCACCGCGGCGTCGGCGTTCTTCTTCACGGGCACGGCTGTGCCGCGGCGGAACTGCCCGTCCGTTGTGACAAGGAGCTTCGCGCCGGTGTCCTCCACCCGGAAGCGCAGCGCCTCGGCGGAGAAGCCTCCGAAGACCAGGGAGTGCACCGCCCCGATGCGCGCGCAGGCCAGGGTGATGACGACGGTCTCCACGAGGACGGGCAGGTAGATGACCACGCGGTCGCCCGTGCCGATGCCGAGCGCGAGAAGCGCGTTGGCGGCCCGGGAGACCCGGTCCTGCAGGTCCTTGTAGGTGACGGTGGTGCGGTCCCCGGGCTCGCCCTCGAAGTGCAGCGCCACCTTCTCCCCGCGCCCGGCCTCCACGTGGCGGTCCACGCAGTTGTAGGCGGCATTGAGTTTTCCGCCCTCGAACCAGCGCAGCTCGGGTCCGCGGCGCGCGGCCGGGTCCACGCCGGTGCTGCGGTGGACGGTGTGCCAGTCCGCGGCCCAGTCCAGGCGCCGGGCCGCGGCATCCCAGAAGGCCAGGCGTTCGTCCTCGTTCCACGGGTCTTCGGCGGGCAGGGTGGTCGCGGCGGGGGAAAGTGTTGCAGACATGTGGTTCTCCATCGGTCCTGGCGGTGGCACCGGCCTCGGCGAGGTGGTTGCTGCGGCGTCGTGGAGCCAGGTCTCTCGGCCGCTCTGGATGGGTGGTTGGTGCGGTGCCTCAGGCCCAGCGGTTGATGGCCTTGCGCTCGGCCAGCCCCAGCAGGGCGTCGGTGGTCTTGCCCAGCACCGCCAGCAGGATGATGGCAAGGACCAGGCGGTCGATCCGGCCGTTGTTCTGCGAATCCAGCAGCAGGAAGCCCAGCCCCATGGATGAGGCGATGAGTTCGGCGGCCACCAGGAACAGCCACGACTGGGCCAGGGCCAACCGCAGGCCGGAGAAGATCGCCGGGACCACTGCGGGCAGCTGCACGGTGGCCAGCAGCCTGGTTCCCTTGAGCCCGAAGGCCCGTGCCGCCTCGATCAGGTTCCTGTCCACGTGGCGCAAGGCCAGGTAGACGGTGGTGAAGACGGGGAAGAACGCGCCGATGACGATCAGTGTCACCTTGGAGTCCTCGCCGATCTTCATCCACAGGATCAGCAGCGGCACCCACGCGAGCGAGGGCACGGCTCGGATGGCCCCGATGAACGGCCCGAGCAGGGCGTCGGCGAGGTCGGACAGCCCGACGAGCGCGCCGACCGCCAGGCCCAGCAGGGAGCCGATGGCGAAGCCGACCAGCACGCGCTGGGTGGATATCGCCACGTGCTGTGCGAGCGTCCCGCCGTCGAGCAGTTCAAGGGCCGCTTCGAGCACCGACCCGGGGGTCGGCAGCTGGGAGGTGCTGACCCAGCCAAGCGTCGTGGACGCCTGCCAGAGCCCAAGCAGGACCACCGGGAGAAGGGATCCCAGGAAGATGCGCCCCGCACGGGTCGCCAGCAACGGGTTGCGCGGCCGCCCGGAGGCCCGGGCGACTGCGGGTGAAAGGTCGGAAGGGGCTGGCATTACGGCGTCTTGACCTTCGTGGCGTCCGCCTTCCGGGCGAAGCTGTCATCCACGAGCGAGCCGAGCGCGGTGTCGACGTCGGACTGGGCCTTGACGTCGTGTGATTCCACGAAGATGGGGCCGACCTTGGCGAGGACCTTGGTGAAGGCTTCCCCCGGCACGGCATCCACGCCGAGGTTCGAGCGCTCGGTGATCACCTTGGTGGCGACCGCGGCATCCAGGCCGGCGACTCCCGCGAGGATCTCCGCGGTTTCCTTCTGGTTCGCAGCGGCCCATTCGCGGGCCTTTTCGTAGGAGTCGACGACGGTCTGGGCGACCTCGGGCGACTTCTCGAGGAAGGACTCGGTGGCGTTCAGCGCGCCGTAGGTGTTGAAATCGAGGTTGCGGTAGATCAGCTTCGCGCCGTTCTGCTCGGCCCCGGCCATGATGGGATCCAGTCCGCTCCAGGCGTCAACGGAAGCGTTTTCCAGTGCGGTGCGGCCGTCGGCGTGCTGCAGGTTCTGGACCGTGACGTCCGAGGACTTCAGGCCGTTGGCCTCGAGGGACTGCAGCAGGAAGAAGTACGGGTCGGTGCCCTTGGTGGCTGCGACCTGCTTGCCCTTGAGGTCCGCCACGGAGGATATGGGTGAATCCTTGGCAACGACCAGGGCCGCCCACTCCGGCTGCGAGTACAGGGCGATGGTCTTGATGGGCGAGCCGTTGGATCGGGCCAGGAGCGCCGCCGAACCGGCGGTCGAACCCACATCGACGGCGCCGGCGCGGAGTGCCTCGTTGGCCTTGTTGGAACCTGCGGACTGCACCCAGTTGACGGTGATGCCCTGCTCCTTCAACGAGGCCTCAAGCCAGCCCTTTTCCTTGAGGACGAGGCTCAGCGGGTTGTATGTCGCAAAGTCGATGTTCAGGGTCTTGGCCTCGGCGGCGCTCGCGCCGCCGGAACCCTCGCCGGCGCAGCCGGTCAGGAGCGCCGCTGCGGTTGCGAAGACGGTTGCGGTCAGGACGAATCGGCGTGAAACGGGAGTTTTTGGCATTGGAAAGTTCCTTAAACGGGTGGAAAAGGGCGAACGTGAATGGCCGTCCGTGCGGACGGCGGGAAAGACGGGGCCTTGGCGGGCTAGTGGCGGTGGGGGTCGACGCCCAGCGAGGCCAGCAGGGAGCTGCGCATTCGGGTGACGTCGTCGTTGTTCCGGCCGCGCGGACGTGCGCCGGGAACCTCGAGGAGCTGGGTGACGGTTGCCGCATCGTCGCCCGGTTCCCGCCCCAGCACGACGATGCGGTCCGCGAGCTGCAGGGCCTCGTCGACGTCGTGGGTGACCAGGAGCACCGTGGTGGGGTAGGCCTTGTGGATGTCCAGCAGGAGGTCCTGCATCTTCAGCCGGGTGAGCGCGTCGAGTGCGCCGAAGGGCTCGTCCAGCAGCAGGACACCGGGCCGGCGGGCCAGGGCCCGGGCCAGCGACGCGCGCTGGGCCATCCCGCCGGAAATCTCTCGCGGCCGCAGGTTGCTGTGGCCGTCGAGTTCGACCAGGCGCAGGAGCTCGGCAACGCGGTCCTGGCGTTCGGTGCGCCCGGTTCCCTGCGGCAGGCCCAGCGCGACGTTCTTTTCGACCGATTGCCAGGGCAGCAGGCGCGGTTCCTGGAAGGCAAAGGAGCAACGCGGGTCCAGCCCGTCCACGGCCGTTCCGTCGATAAGGATGCTTCCCGTGCTCGGGGCGTCGAGGCCGGATACCGCCCGCAGCAGCGTCGACTTCCCGCAACCGCTGGGGCCGAGGATCGCAAGGACCTCGCCGGGTTCAACGACCAGGTCGACGTCCCGCAGGACCTGCCGCCGGTGCTTTCCGTCGCCGAAGCTGCGGCCGACGCCGCGGAAGGCCACGCCGAGTGCGGAGCCCGCAGCGACCGCCGCCGGGGCGGTGGGCGGACGCTCAAGTGTCGAAGTCATGTTCTCTCCATCGTTCCTGGCGGTAGCACCGGCCTCGGGGAGGTGGTTGCTGCGGCGTCATGGAGCCAGATCTCTCGGCCGCTCGGGATGGTTGTGTACCCAATCTACGGCGATCGGCCGTCACATGGCCAAACGTGGCGTAATGTGACGGAACGTTCGATGTAACCTGCCCAATGGCGCAAGTCGTCGAAGAATCTGCATTTGGGGCATGGTGGGTGCGCACGCGCGAAGGGCGCCCGCGGCACTGCGCGGACGCCCTTCTGTTGGTTGGAAACGGGTCGGAACGGGTTACTTGTTCGCCGCCATCGGCGCCCCCATCCCAGGGTTGATCTGGTGCGGTCCGCTGGCCGAGGGGCGCACGTCGAAGTCGAACATCGCCGTGGGCAGGTAGACGGTCGAGCAGGAGTTCGGGATGTCCACGACGCCCGAGAGCCGGCCCTCGATGGGGGCCGCCCCCAGCAGCAGGTAGGCCTGCTCGCGGGAGTACCCGAACTTCGTCAGGTAGTCGATCGCGTGGAGGCAGGCGCGCTGGTAGGACAGGTGCGAATCCAGGTAGCGCTGCTCGCCCTCGAGCGTGACCGAGGTGCCGGAGAATGCGATCCACTCGCTGAACTGCGGGTCGACGCGGCCCGGCATGAAGATGGCGTTCTCGGAAACCCCGTAGGTGTCCATGCCGCCACGGATGATGTCCACCCGCAGGTCGATGAAGCCGCCCATTTCGATGGCGCCGCAGAACGTGATCTCGCCGTCGCCCTGGGAGAAGTGCAGGTCGCCCAGTGACAGGTTCGCGCCGTCGACGAAGACGGGGTAGAAGATCCGCGAGCCCTTGGACAGGTTCTTGATGTCCTGGTTGCCGCCGTTCTCACGCGGGGGTGCGGTGCGGGCGGCCTCGGCGCCGACCCGTCCCCATTCGCTGGCCGGTACCCCGCCCAGCACCGCGTGCTCGGCCTCCGGCGGCAAGGCCAGCGGCGGGACGCGCAGGGGGTCGGTGGCAATGAGGTCGCCTTCGCGCTTGTTCCACTTGGCCAGCAGGGCCGCCGAAGGGGCGGTTCCCATCAGGCCGGGGTGGATGAGCCCCTCGAAAGAGACCTCGGGAACGTGCCTTGAGGTGGCGACCTGTCCGGTGAAGTCCCAGATGGCCTTGTAGGCGTCGGGGAACTGGTCCGTGAGGAAGCCGCCGCCGTTGTTCTTCGAGAAGATGCCCGTGTAGCCCCACCCCTGGCCGGCCAGGGGCCCGCTGTCTTCCTGGGGAATCGGTCCGACATCCAGGATGTCCACGACCAGCAAGTCGCCGGGCTTCGCACCCTCGATGGCGAAGGGTCCCGAGAGCTTGTGGACGCTCAGCAGCGGTGCATCGAGGATGTCCTGAGCCGAGTCGTCGTTCTTGATCGCCCCGTCGAACCACTCGCGGCAGTCGACCCGGAAAACGTCTCCGGGCTTGACCGTTGCCACGGGCGGAATCTCCGGGTGCCAGCGGTTGTGTCCTAGCTTCTCCTGGTCCTCAAACTTCTTGGTCGAATCGAGCGGAAATATCACTTCAGGCATGGGTGCTTCTCCTTAAACGATGTCGTACTTGGGTGGGTGGACCCGGCACCTGCTTAGGGGCGCGGGAGTTTCTGGTGCAGGGGGTTGCTGGTGTACCTCGTTGGTTTCTTGGCCGCCCCGGGAAGCCCCGAGACGACGGCTGGTTCGTGGGCGCTGCGCTTTGTCGAGTCCACGAGTTTGTAGGCGGCGGTGTTGGCGATCGACAGGCGCGGGGCACTCATTTGGCGCCGCGCCGGTTGCCGGCACTCCGGGCACTCGAGGGCATCCGGTACGTCCATCATCGGGAATGTTGACTCGAAGACAGTTCCTTCGGGGCAACGGAAATCATAGAGCGGCATGCTGCATCCTTTCGGTGCGGAGTGCGGAGTGCGGGGTGTGGGCTTAGGCGCGGGGAGCCACCGGGAGCTCGCCGGGGGCGGGGACCGTGGATCCACTGTTCCGCCGGGACAATGCGTAGGCGACCACAATGGCGACGACGCCCAGGACGGCCATGATGCCGGCCTCGAGGCTCGTGCTGGTGTAGCTGCCGCTGAGCAGCAGCAGCGCGGGGATCGTGCCTGTCAGGTGGGCGACAATGACGGTGAACCACCCGGTGAAGTCGTTCAGGGACGATTTGCCCAACGCCAGCAGAAGGAAGAAGAGCGTCCACAACAGTGCCCAAATGAACCAGATGACACCGAAGAGCGGGTCTCCGACCTGGGTGAACTGAAGGACCCCGAAGACCACGGCAACGCCGGCCACGAAGAGCGAGAACCAGCCGAGTCCTTCTCCCGGGAGGTCGAAGATCTGGTTCAGCCCCACGTACAGGTAGGTGAACCCGAAGAGGTACAGGCCGGAGGCGCCGAACACGACAGCGGGGTCCCCGTTGGACTGGATCAGGATGATGGTAGGGAACACCACCTGCATGATGCCCACCGCGAAGTTCAGGATTGCTGCCGACTTGCCGGGCACCTTTCCCAGGAGCATGAGACCGTTGATGAACAGCACGGCACCGACATAAAGCAATCCGACACTTGCCACAGCGTTTCCTTTCAGCGCACCGCAATTAGGCGAAAGCGCACGCTCCGCAGAACGGATTTTTGGCTTCTCACCTGACAATTTTGCTTAGGCTATCGTCGAAGGATGACGCAAGCAAGGGGTAGGACATGCCCTTCAGAAGAACAATTGTGACGGCGTTCGTTTGCGCCACATGACGCGGCTCTTGTAGAAATGTCATCAACAACCATCCAGAGCGGCCGAGAGATCTGGCTCCATGACGCCGCAGCAACCCCTCCCCTTCATTGGGCGGTAGGTGCTCACGCCAGAGTCGATGGAGATCAAATCATGGCTGCCGAGTCACCCCTGCACACCTTCGATGTCGAAACCGACCCCAACATCTTCGGGTCCGTCTCGCTGGAAGCGCTGGCAAGCAACGCGCCGGCCCGGCACCTGCTCAAGCTCACCCCCGGGGTTCCCGCCAACGGCCACTACGACGAACTCGCCGCAGTGTTCCGTCCCGTGTTCGCCCGGATTGCCGAGGGTGCCAGCCAGCGGGATGCCACCCGTACCCTGCCGTACGAGCAGGTCGGATGGCTCAACCGCGAGCGCTTCGGTGCCCTGCGCATCCCCGTCAGCGAAGGCGGCTACGGGGCAAGCCTGAGCGACCTCTTCCGCCTGCTCATCGAACTCGCCGAAGCCGACTCCCAGGTGGCCCACCTGTGGCGTGCGCACATCGCCTTCGTCGAATCCGCGCTCACCCTCCGGGACCCCGCGGTGCGCAGCCGCTGGACCGAACGGATCGCCGCTGGCCAGATCGTTGGCAACGCCTACACCGAACGCGGCGGAAACCCCCTGGGCTCGCTCAACACCACGCTCGAGCAGCGCGGCGACCACTGGTTCGTGACGGGCGAAAAGTACTACTGCACCGGCACCATCTACGCCGACTGGGTTGCCGTTGCGGCGTCCCACCCCACGTTGGCCGGCCGCCAGATCGCGCTCGTCTCCACGCAGCGTTCCGGCGTCAAGATCTACGACGACTGGGACGGCTTCGGCCAGCAGCTCACAGGCACCGGCTCCACGACGTTCCAGGATGTTCCTGTCGACACCCTGCTGCCCGAGGAGCAGCAGGTCAACGACCCGGAGTCCGCGATCTTCCAGCTGGTGCTGCTGGCTGTGCAGGGCGGAATCACCCGTGCGGCGCTGAACGACGTGCGCTCCGCGGTGCAGGCGCGAACCCGCACCTTCAGCACCGGCACCGGTGTCCCGCTGCGCAACGAGCCGCAGGTTCTGCAGCTTGTCGGCGAAATCTCGGCCACGGCCTTCGCCACGGATTCCATCGTGCTGTCCGCCGTCGCGGAGATCGAGGTGGCGCTCGCCGACGATTCGCTCAGCAACGCCGAACGCTTCGCGGTGTGTGAACTTGCCGCCAACCGGGCGCAAACCATCGTCCAGCCGCTGGTGCTGTCCGCCGCCACGAAGCTCTTCGACGGGCTGGGGGCATCCTCGACGGCAACCGGCTGCAACCTGGACCGGCACTGGCGCAACGCGCGCACCGTCGCCACCCACAACCCCGCGATCTACAAGGCGCGCATCGTCGGCGACTACGAGGTCAACGGGACGGCCCCCAAGCGCCTGAACGCCGTGGGCGACCTCGGCTCGAACACCTCGGCGCCCGGCCGCTAGGCCTTCCCGACCACCTGAACCTTCCCGGCAGGGTTGCCTCGGCAACCCTCGATGACCCCTATCCCGCAAAGGAATACCATGAGCACGACTCCTGCACCACGCCAGATCCGGTTCAACGCCTTTGACATGAATTGCGTGGGCCACCAGTCGCCGGGCCTGTGGCGCCACCCCGAAGACCAGTCCGCACGCTACAAGGACCTGACCTACTGGACCGAACTGGCCAAGACCCTCGAAAAGGGCAAGTTCGACGGCATCTTCATCGCCGACGTGCTCGGCACCTACGACGTTTTCGGCGGCACCAACGAAGTCCCGCTGCGCACGGCCGCGCAGGTCCCGGTCAACGACCCGTTCATGTTCGTCTCCGCCATGGCCGCCGTCACCGAGAACCTCGGCTTCGGCGTCACAGCCGGCACCGCCTACGAACACCCGTACCCGTTCGCCCGCCGCCTGGCCACCCTCGACCACCTGACCCAGGGACGCATCGGCTGGAACGTCGTCACCGGCTACCTGCCCTCCGCGGCACGGAACATGGGCCAGGAGGACCAGCTGGAACACGACGAGCGCTACAACCACGCCGACGAGTACCTGGAAGTCATCTACAAGCTGCTTGAGGGCTCGTGGGAGGAAGACGCGGTGGTCCGCGACGCCGCGCGCGGCGTGTTCACCGACCCGTCCAAGGTCCACGAGATCAACCACGAGGGCAAGTACTTCAAGGTCCCGGGCATCGCCATCACCGAGCCCAGCCCGCAGCGCACCCCCGTGATCTTCCAGGCCGGAGCCTCCCCACGCGGCCTGAAGTTCGCCTCCGAGAACGCCGAGGCAGTGTTCGTCACCGCCCCGACCAAGGAACTGCTCAAGGCCACGGTGTCCAGGATCCGCGACGAGGTCGAGGCCGCAGGCCGCGACCGCTACGACGTGCGCATCTACACCATGCAGACCATCATCACCGGCCCGGACAGCGCCGCGGCGCAGGCCAAGTTCGAGGACTACAAGTCCTACGCGGACATCGACGGGGCGCTCGCGCTGATCTCGGGCTGGATGGGCATCGACCTCTCCACCTACGCCCCGGACGACGTCATCGGCGACAACGTGAAGTCCAACGCGATCCAGTCGTCCGTGGCGACGTTCCAGAAGGCCAGCGGCGACGAGGGCAACCCGTGGACCATCCGCCAGCTCGCCGAGTGGGTCGGGGTCGGCGGTTTCGGCCCGATCACCGTCGGCTCCCCGTCCGAGGTCGCGGACCAGCTCATCGAATGGGTGGAGGAGACCGACGTCGACGGCTTCAACCTGGCCTACGCGATCACCCCGGGCACCTTCGAGGACATCGTGGAATACATCGTCCCCGAGCTGCAGGCCCGCGGCGCCTACCCGACCGAGTACGCCGGCGGCACACTGCGCAACAAGCTCTTCGGCAGGGGCGACCGCGTCCGGGACACGCACCGCGCCGCGAACTACCGCTTCGCGAACGCCGAATCCAGGTAGCGGCGCACGGCAAACCGGGTCCGGGCGGCGCGCCTGGGCTCCCCGCCCGGACCCGGTTCAGGCCACCAGCGTGACCACCAAGTTGATGGTTGTTGCCAGGATCCCGGTACCGAATACGAAGGACAGCAGGCTGTGCCGCAACACCGCCGAGCGCATCCGGCGGCTGGTGATGTTGGTGTCCGCCACCTGGTAGGTCATCCCGACGCTGAAGGCCATGTAGGCGATGTCCGTGTACTGCGGCGGCTGTTCCTGGTTGAACGAGATCCCTCCCGGGTCCCCCTCGTAGTAGATCTCCGCGTAGCGCAGCGTGAAGAGCGTGTGCACCAGCAGCCAGGACATTGCGGTGCAGGCCATGGCGAGCAATGCGAGCAGGAACTTGGCGCTGTCGGCGGCGTCCCTGCCGCCGGCCATGACCAGCACCACCGCTGCCAGCGAACCCAGCGCCGCCAACAGGATCAGCAGGTCCGAGGTGCGGTGACCGGGGTCCTCGGCCTGCGCGTGGTGCGCTGTCCTCGCGGCATCCATCGGCGCGATGTACAGCCACACGGAGAGGTTGTACACGAGCGCTGCCGCGGTCCAGCCCACGGCCGGCGCATAGGCCCACTGGCCCAGGAGCCCCGTGAGCAGGACTCCGGCGGCGCCGCCGGCTGCCATGGACAGCAGCCGGAACCGGCGGTGCCTGGTGCGTTGAGAACCTGTGGCTACCATGAAGCGATCATGCCACGGACTACGCCCGCCGGACTGCCGGGGCGCGCATTTTCCCCATGACGCAGCCATGACGCAAGCCGCCCGCGAGAGCGGTCGACACAATCGGACTTGTGACGGATTGTGTCGTGAATGCGTGCCCAAAGGCGGCCCATTGCGTCCATTTGTTTCACGGCGGGGCCTTGCGCCTTGGTTTCATCGAAGATCCTGCAGCAGACTTGAATTGTCCGAACGCGACATATTCCGCGACGGGCACACCATCCAGAGCGGCTGAGAGACCTGGCTCGTTGACGCCGCAGCAACCACCTCCACACGGGGGCCGGTGCTACCGCCAGGACCGATGGAGATAGCCAAACTCTGCGCGGTCCACACACTCCCCGTTTAACCACGGCCCGGTGTGCACTGCGCCGTGTCCCGGCATTCCTCGGGTCTACCGAGAGGACAACACGATGCGAAACACCACCCCGCCGGCCCGCCTGCGCCGCTCGGCCGCCCTGGCCACGAAGCTGTTCACCGTCCTGGGCGCCGCAACCCTGGCCCTGAGCGCCTGCGGTTCGGGAACCCCGGCTCCCGGTGCCGCAACGTCCCAGGACACCGCGGCAGCCGGCCCCGTCCAGGGTGGAACCTTCGTCTACGCCGAAGTCACCCCGATCAACAACTGGCAGACGCAGGCAGCCCGCTTCTACGAGAAGTCCAACATCCTGAACAGCGTGCTGGACCGGCTGACCTACTTCGATGCGAAGACGGGCAAGATCGTCGGCTGGATCGCCTCCGACTTCAAGGCCAACGACAAGCAGACCGAGTTCACCTTCACCATCCGCGACGGCGTGACGTTCTCGGACGGAAGCGCCCTCGACGCCGAGGCCGTGAAGGTGAACCTCGACGCCCTGGGGCTGGGCATCAAGGGTGCGCAGATTGCTCCAAACGTCGACTTCTCCGCCTACAAGTCCGCAGAGGTCATTGGAAAGAACCAGGTGAAGGTCACGCTGAAGGCCCCCGACGCGAACTTCCTGCGCGCCACCTCGTCCGTGACCTCCGGCCTGGTGTCCACGGCCACCCTCAAGCTCGACAACGCCGGGCAGTCCGCGATCGCCTCGATCGTCGGATCCGGCCCGTTCGTCTTCGAATCCGAGAAGACCGACGAGGAAGTCACCTTCGCCAAGCGCGCCGACTACAAGTGGGCCCCGGAGACCGCGGCCAACCAGGGCGCCGCCTACCTGGACAAGCTCGTCGTGAAGTACCTGCCGGAGGTCGCCCACCGTGCCGGCGCCGTGCAGACCGGCCAGGTCGACCTCGTGCGCGGCCTGCAGCCCGTTGACGAGCAGGCCCTGCAGGCAAGCGGCGACCTGGTGCTGCCCGCCCAGGGTGTCGACCTGACCACCAACATGGCGGCGGTCCGCATCGCCAGCGGCAAGCTCGCCGACCCCAAGGTGCGCCAGGCGCTGCAGGTTGGCATCGACCGCCAAAGCATCAAGGACACTGTCCTTTCCGACAGCTACGTGATCGCCGATTCGGTGTTGAACCACGCCGCCCCGGGCTTCATCGACCTCTCGGCCGACCTGGCCTACAACCCGGAAAAGTCCAAGACGCTCTTGGAGGAAGCCGGATGGAAGGCCGGTGCCGACGGCATCCGCGAGAAGGACGGGCAGAAGCTCGAGGTCACCATCACCAGCTCCAACAACTCCGTCGTCATCAAGCCGGCATTCGAGCTGATTGAGCAGCAGTGGCGCGAACTCGGCGTCAAGCTCGTCAACCGCGCCGCCGACAACACCTTCCTGGCCACCGCGATGATCGACCCGAACATCGAGTTCTTCGGCACCCGCCAGTTCGCCTACGGGGGACTGGGACCGGTCTTCGGCCCGGCAAACAACACCCAGACGCTCAACGCCGACCCGGAACTCAACGAGCTCTTCGCCAAGGAACGCGCGGCAACCAGCGAGAAGGAACACCTGGAACTCATCGCCGAGGAACAGCGCCAGCTGGTCACCGAGAAGGCGCTGTCGCTGGTGCTCTGGGACGAGGTGCAGGTCTACGGCGGCAACTCCGCGGCGCACGTCGAATTCACCTCCGGGACCGCACCGATCTTCCAGGGCGCCTGGAAGTCCGGGAAGTAGCGCACCATGGCCGCATATATCGCCCGCCGACTGGGACAGGCACTGTTGGTCATCTGGCTCGCCTACACGCTGGTCTTCCTGGCCGTGCAGCTGCTGCCCAACGACCCGGTGACGATCTTCCTGTCCGCGGACTCTGCGGCCACGCCGGAAACCATTGCCGCCATGAAGGCGCAGTACGGGTACGACCAGCCGCTGGCCGTGCAGTACCTGAGCCAGCTGGCCGGCCTGTTCCGCGGCGACTTCGGCTATTCGCTGGCCTCGGGCCAGCCGGTGGCCGAGCGGATCGGGGCCGTGGCCGGGTCGACCCTGGCGCTGGCCTCCAGCGCCTTCGTGGCTGCGGCGGCCCTTGCCGTTCTCCTGGTCGCCTCCGCCACGCTGGCCCGCCGGGCGTGGTCCAGGCGGCTGCTGGTCAACCTTCCCCCGTTGTTCGCGGCGGTGCCGGTCTTCTGGCTCGGGTTGGTCCTGTTGCAGCTGCTCTCGATCCGGCTGGGCGTGATGTCACTGTTCCCGGACGGGTCGTTCGCCTCCCTGGCCGTTCCGGTGCTGGTCCTGGCGGTCCACGTGTCCGCGCCGATCGCCCAGGTGCTGCTCAAGAGCACGGACAACGTCTACGCGCAGCCGTTCGTCGACGTGTTGCGGGCCAAGGGGGCCTCGCGGTCGTGGATCTTCTTCCGGCACGCCCTGAAGAACGCAGCGGCCCCGGCGATGGCCATCAGCGGCATCACGGTGGGCACCCTGCTGGCCGGATCCGTGATCACCGAAACGGTCTTCGCCCGCTCCGGCCTGGGCCAGGTGGTCCTGCAGGCCGTGACAGCGCAGGACGTGGCGCTCGTGCAGGGACTCGTGCTGCTCACGGCCACGGCGTTCGTCGTCGTGAACCTGATCGTTGACCTGCTCCACCCGCTGCTGGATCCGCGGATCCTCAAGTCCGGAATCCACGGGGCGCCACGCGCCCTCGCGGCCTAACCCCGAAAGGAGCGACGAGCATGAGCCTCGCCATCGACGAATCGCTGCCCGGAGCATCCGCCGGGACACCCGCACCCGAGCCGGCGCCGCGGGGGCCCGAAGCGGCATCCGCGCCGGCCGGGAAGCGCGGCGCGCTGCGTTCCGCGGGATTCTGGCTGACCGTGGCACCGCTGGTCGTGGTCCTCGGATGGGCATTGTTCCCCGCCCTGTTCAGCGGGTTCGACCCCATCACCGGCGTGCCTGCAGACAAGCTGCAGGCCCCGGGCGCCGCGCACTGGTTCGGCACCGACCACCTGGGTCGGGACGTCTTTGCCCGGGTGGTCCACGGAACCAGCCAGACGCTGCTGACCGCGGGGCTGGCGGTCCTGATCGGCCTTGTCGCGGGCACGGGACTGGGACTGCTTGCCGCGACGGCCGGACGCGCCGCCGACGTGCTCACCATGCGCCTTGTCGACGTGCTGCTGGCTGTCCCGGGGTTCCTGGTGTCCCTGATCATCGTCACGGCCTTCGAGCCGGGCCCCGTGTCCCTGGGCATCGGCGTGGGCATCGCCTCCATCGCCTCCTTCGCGCGTGTTGTCCGCACCGAGGTGCTGCGGGTCCGCAGCCTCGACTACGTCGAGGCCGCGTTCATGAACGGCGGCACCTACTGGTCGGTCGTGTTCCGGCACATCCTGCCCAACGCGTGCGGACCGGTGCTGGCGCTGCTGGCCGTCGACCTCGGTGCCGCCATCCTGGCGATCTCGGGGCTCGGCTTCCTCGGCTTCGGCGCCCCGCCGCCCACCCCGGAATGGGGCCTGCTGATCGCCGAGGGCCGCCAGTACCTGGCCTCGGCGTGGTGGCTGACCACCTTGCCGGGCCTTGTCATCGTGGTGGTGGTCCTCCTGCTGGCCGGCCTGGGCCGCCAGCTGCACAAGATCTTCCGATTCTAGAAAGGCGGCACCATGAGCACCGCAGAACCAGCTGCCACCTTGCTGGACATCCGTGACCTCAGCGTCCACTACGGCACCGGCGCACACGCCGTCGCCGCCGGGGACCGCCTGAACCTCCGCCTCAGGGCCGGCGAGATCGTCGCCCTGGTCGGGGAATCGGGCTCCGGGAAGTCGACGCTCTCCAAGGCGGTCATCGGCCTGCTCCCGGAAACCGCGACAGTCACCGCGGGCAGCATTGCCCTGGCCGGAGAGAACCTGTTGGAGCTTTCGCCGAAGCAGCTGGAAAGCATCCGCGGCCGACGCATCGGCATGATCCCGCAGGACCCGGGGGCCTCGCTGGACCCGGTGAAGACCATCGGATCGCAGGTGGCCGAGGTGTTCAGGCTGCACCCGCAGGGCCGCAAACGCTCCCGGGCGGAGTTGCGCGCCGAATCCGTCCGCCTGCTCGGCATGGTGGGCATCGACAGGCCCGAGCAGCGGCTCGGCCAGTACCCGCACGAACTCTCCGGCGGACTGAAGCAGCGCGTGCTGATCGCCATCGCCTTCGCCCAGAACCCGGAGCTGCTGATCGCCGACGAGCCGACCTCGGCCCTTGACGTGACAGTCCAGCAGACGGTGCTCGAGGTGTTCACGTCCCTGGCGCGCGAACACGGCACCGCGGTGATCTTTGTGACCCACGACCTGGCAGTGGCCACCGACATTGCCGACAGGATCGTCGTCATGCAGCAGGGACGGATCCGTGAGGACCGGCCGGTGCGCGAGATCCTCACGGCGCCGGAACACGAATACACCAGCCTGCTGCTGGCGGAGGCCTCGCCCGGCGCGCACGCGGCACCGGTTCCGGAAGCCGGCGGCGATGCCGGCGCAGTCCCCGCCATCGAGGTGTCGGGCCTGCGCAAGACCTTCGGCCACGGCAGCAGCGAACATGCCGCGGTGGACGGGGTCTCGTTCTCCGTGCGGCCGGGAACCACCTTCGCCCTGGTGGGCGAGTCCGGGTCCGGCAAGTCCACTACCGCGCGCATGGTCATGCGCTTGCTTGACCCCAGCGCGGGAACCGTGAAGATCCACGGCCGCGACGTCACGGGCCTGCGCGGTGCCGGCAAGCGGGATCTTTGGCGCGGTCTGCAAATGGTTTACCAGAACCCGGACTCGGCACTTGACCCAAGGCATTCGGTCGAGCGGATCATCTCGGAGCCGCTGAACAACTACGGGTACGGTTCCAAGGCGGAGCGCGGCGCCCGGGTGGCCGAGCTCCTGGAATCGGTCAACCTCCCGGCGCGGATGGCGGGTCTCGGCGCCAGGGAACTATCGGGCGGTCAGCGCCAGCGCGTGGCCATTGCCAGGGCCCTGGCGCTCGGTGCCAAGACCCTCGTCCTGGACGAGGCGCTTTCCGCATTGGACGTGCTGACCCAGGCACAGATCATCGACCTGCTGGCAGAGCTGCAGGCCAACCAAGGGCTGTCCTACCTTTTCATCTCGCACGACCTGCACGTGGTCGAGCGTATCTCCCACGACGTGGGCGTCATGCGCCGCGGCCGCCTGGTCGAGGTCGGCGACACCGCCCGCGTCTTCGGCAACCCGCAGAGCGAATACACGCGCCTCCTCCTGGAGTCGAACCCCGGGCACCTGCTCAGGGAACTGGCGCACACCTGAGAACCACCACCCACACAGTCCCGGACACCAGCAGCAGCAAAGGAAGAACATTGAGCACCACACCATTGCGCGAACGCACCGCAGAATCGCGCTACGCGGAACTGTCGGCCCGGTTTGCCCCGGTCTTCGAACGGATCGCCCAGGGCGCCGTCGAACGCGAAAACAACCACGTCCTTCCCTTCGAGCCCGTCGCCTGGCTCAAGGAATCCGGCTTCACCACCCTGCGCGTCCCCGCGGCGCACGGAGGCGACCCGGTCAGCCACGAGCACCTCTTCCGCCTGGTCATGGAGCTTTCGGCGGCCGACTCCAACGTCGGGCACCTGCTGCGCTCGCACTTCTCCTTCGTCGAGACCATCGCCCTGCAGCCCGAGGAATTCCAGCTCCGCTGGTTCCCGCGCGTACTCGCCGGGGAGATCTTCGGCAACGCCGCAACGGAGAAGGGCGGGAACGCGCTGGGGACGACCAACACCAAGCTGCGCCAGGAAGCGGGCCAGTGGCTGCTCAACGGCGAAAAGTACTACACCACCGGTTCGATCTTCGCGGACTGGGTCGTCGTCATGGCCAGCACCGAGGGCGTGGAGGGCCGCCAGTACGCGATTGTGAGGGCAGACGACGAGCGCGTGCGGATCATCGACGACTGGGACGGGTTCGGCCAGCCGCTGACCGGCACAGGGACCGCGGTCTTCGAGGACGTCGTGGTCCCGCACGGGGACATCATCCAGCGCAAGGTCTCCTCCACGCTTGAGCCCGCCTTCTTCCAGCTGGCCCTGCTCAGCGTCCTGGCCGGCATCGGGCGCTCGGCCTTGGCGGACGCCGCCACCCTGGTGCGCAACCGCACCCGGACCTTCAACACCGGGTCGGGGGAACTGTTCCGCAACGACCCGCTCATCCAGGAGCAGGTCGGACGGATCGCCGCAGCGGTGTACGCCGCGGACTCGATCGTCACCGCCGCCGCGCGCGACCTCGACGCCGCCGTCGACCCCTCGCTCGGGCTCGATCCGGCGGCCGCCTTCGTCCGCGCCGAACTGGCCGTGCAGCAGGCCCACGTGGCGGTGCCGAAACTGGTGCTCGATGCCACGAGCGAGCTCTTCGACGTCACGGGCGCCTCCTCCGTTTCCCGCGGCAAGTCGCTGGACCGCCACTGGCGCAACGCCCGCACCGTGGCCACCCACAACCCGGTGGTCTTCAAGGCACGGTCCGTGGGCGACTACTACATCAACGGCACGATCCCCACGGGCCTTCACTCGATCGGCGAGGCCACCGATGCACGGACGGAGAAGAAGTAGATTGGGTACCTTCGACGCGCGCCCGCGCCTGCTGCTCAGCGCCTTCCTGATGAACACCTCGAGCCACATCCTCGGCGGCCAGTGGCGCCACCCCGAGGCGCAGCAGCACCGCTTCAACGAGCTGCAGCTCTGGATCGACCTCGCCCGCCAGCTCGAGGACGCGAAGTTCGACAACCTCTTCTTCGCCGACGTCGTGGGTCTCTACGGCGACCACGAAGGCGGCTGGGCCTCCATGGTCCGCAAGGGCATGCAGGTCCCTTCCCACGACCCGATGGTGCTGCTCTCGGCCCTGGCCGCCACCACCAGGGACATCGGGCTGGCCATGACCAGCTCCGTGGTGCAGGCGCAGCCGTTCCAGTTCGCGCGCCAGCTCTCCACCCTTGACCATATTTCCAACGGCCGGGTGGCCTGGAACATCGTCACCAGCGTGCTGGAGAACTCGCACAGGAATTTCGGTGCCGCCGGGCTGACCGCCCACGATGACCGATACGACTGGGCCGACGAGTACGTTGAGGCGACCTACAAGCTGTGGGAGGGATCGTGGGACGACGATGCCTTGTTGGCAGACAAGGCCTCGGGAATCTACACGGATCCGGCCAAGGTCCACAAGATCCACCACCAAGGCAACCGGTACTCCATCGAAGGGCCGCACCTGGCGCTGCCGAGCCCGCAGCGCACGCCGTTCCTCTTCCAGGCCGGTTCCTCCGCACGCGGACGCCAGTTCGCCGCCGAGCACGCCGAGGCGACCTTCCTGTTTGCGCCGCATCCCGAGTACGTTGCCAAGCAGGTGGGCAAGATCCGCGAGCTGGAGGCCGCCGCGGGACGCGCGGTGGGGGACGTCAAGGTGTTCGCCGGGCTGTCGTTCGTCGTCGGAAGCACCGAAGAGGAGGCGAAACGCAAGGAAGCCGAGTACGACGAGTACCTGGACCTGCATGCAATTGTCGCCCACATCGGCGGGGGGATCGGCGTCGATCTGGGCGGTCTGGACCTTGACACCCCGCTGGGAGATATCGAAACCGAAGGCGCGCGGGGCGTGCTCGAGGCGGCCATCGCCTCGGTGCCCGGCGGCAAGCCAACCATCGGGGACCTGGCACGCTACAGGGCCAAGGCCCAGCAGATTTCGGGCACCCCGGAGCAGATTGTGGACGAGATCGAGCGCTGGCAGGATGCGGGAATGGACGGGCTGAACATCATGAACCAGATCTTGCCCGGTTCATACACCGACTTCATCGAGGGGATCCTGCCGGAGCTGCGTGCACGCGGCCTCGCGCAGACCGAGTACGCTCCGGGAACGCTCCGCGAGAAGGTGTTCGGGCGCTCGGCCCGCCTCGAGACAAGCCACCCCGCGGCACGATTCAGGGGTGCCTTCGCAGAACACTCGGCTGCCAACACCGAACGAAGGCTGCAAGACCTTCGATAGCCGGCGACGTCCGGCCCATGGGGTGGTGCTTTGCGACAGGTCCTGCCTGCCGCAGGGCACCACCTGCTCCATGGTGGCGGTGTGTGGGTTCCGGCCACCCGTTTCGCCTGTAGCGTTGGCTGCATGAGCACCCACGGCACCGAACGCCACACAAATGACCCGGCCGTCATCCGCCGGCTTTTGACCACGCCCGCGCGCTGGGCAGTCGTGGGTTTGAGTAACAATCCGATGCGTGTTGCGCCCCGCGTTGCGCACTTCCTTCAATCGCGCTTGGGCATGGAAATCGTCCCTGTTTCACTGCGTGGAGACAGTGTCTTGGGGGAATCCGGATACAAGGCCCTGGGGGAAATCCCGGGGCGCGTCGACGTGGTTGATTGCTTTGTGAATTCCCTGAAAGTCGGGGCTGTTGTGGACCAGGCCATCGCCATCGGCGCGTCGGCGGTGTGGCTGCAGTTGGGGGTCATCGACGAGGAAGCCGCCGCGCGAGCCAAGGCTGCCGGACTGGACGTCGTCATGGACACCTGCCCCATCATTGAATACCAGGATTTCTAGGCGCACGCATTAACCCCGTGGTCACAAAGCGTTTCGGTGGAAGGTAATCGAGATTGCGCCGCTATGCTCATACCTGCACATGCAATATCGATTGGGTGCTGGGGACCAAATGAATACTGGGGGACGTGCGGACTTGGGGTTCGGACGAAACTGCGCGGGCTGGATGGGATCGGCCCGCTAAAACAGTGCTTGTTGAGTGTTTGCCGCGCCCCTTGGGGTAATTGGGGTATAAATCGTGTTCGCCAAATCTGGGGATCAAGCCACACGTAAGCAAAAGGGCCGGCGTTCTGCCGACCAGAATTCATTCCTGGCGGGGATGTGGAAGAACGGGATCGTCCGTTCCACGGTTGCAGCCAGCGCGACGGCAGCGCTCGTTGCAGCGATGATGTTCGGCGGCGGAGGTTTCAACCCCGCTGTCGCGGCCCCGGCCGACACTCAGGAGTCCGGCACCGAGCAGCAGCTGCGTGACGCCGTTGAGGAATCCGGCACGACCGCAGTAACCGGTGCCGCCAAGGACAGCGCACAGCCCGGAATCCCGGCCGACGCCAAGAAGCCGGCCGCTGCGCCGAAGCCAACGGAAACGCCGGCTTCGGGCCCCGCGACGAAGGCGGCGGAAGAATCGCCGAAGTCGACGCCAGCGGCTTCGAAGAAAACGGATGAGCCGTCCACGGCCCCGAAGTCTGCCGGGAAGCCGGCTGCTTCGCTCGCTGGCGAGGCGAAGCAGGCCACCGCAAAGACTGAAGCCCCCGTCGAAAAGAAGAAGACTGAGGCTGCTGCTCGCACTGCCGGCAAGGCAGGGGTAAGCGAAGCCCCAGCGGCAGGTAGCCGAGGGCGCTGCGAAGCCAAAGCCGGAAAGTTCGAGCAGCGCATCGACGGGGGCAGCTACACCCCGGGCCTGGTGAACGTCGACGCGGGCTCCAATGTCTACCAGCGCGTGCCGCTGAGCGGCCTGAAAAGCGGCAGCAACGAACTTACCTTCCGCTACACGGCTCGTGCCGGTGGGGTAGACGCCATTGAATACATCGATGGCTACAGCCTGACCAACGGATCCGTCGACGTGACAAATGAAGCCACCGTTGGCGGAACGACCTTTGTCACGCTGAACCTGAATGCCACGTCCGCCGAGGCAACGCTCTCGTATGTCGTGCATATTTCCCCCGAAGCGGGCATGAACGGACCATCCAGCAATGGCGTGGATATTCAGGTTCAGCTGGATTCTTTGGGCTGCGCGACAATCGGAAACAAGACCCTCAACATCAAGGTCAAGCCTTCGACCGTGCAGCCGCCAAAGACAACTTCCGTGAAGATCAAGAAGGAACTCACCGGAGAAACGAAGGCCGTTGACCCGGACCGTACCTACTCGGGAACGGTGACCTGCACGTACAACGGAAAGACGGTTACAGGTACCTGGGAAAAGCAGGCCGGCGATGCCGCAACTGAAGTTGCCTTTGCCAGCGGCGCCAAAGCCGCTGTGGGTAGTGATTGCACGGCAACCGAAAGCGAACTGACCGCCCCGTCGACCGATCCGTCCTATGTTTTCGAGACGCCGGCGATTGCCGGGCTGAAGAACCTGGGCAAAAATGGCGGAACGATTGTCGTCACCAACAAGGTCAAGCGACTCGTTGGCGACCTCTATGTCACCAAGACCGTGGTCGACCCGTACAACGGATTCTGGGACTTTGGGCTCCCTGTATTTGAGGTCAACTACGTCTGCAGCAACCCGTCCGATACTGGGGCTCGGACCATTGAAGGCAGCCGTTGGATCCGAGCCGGTGGAACCCGGACGATTCAGGACATTCCGTTCGGTTGGAACTGCGAATTCAACGAGACCACTCCCTCCCAAAAACTCTTGCGGGGTAGCTCCTACACGTGGGGTTCCCCGGTAGTCGACCGCCCCGCAGTGACGATGGGCGCGAAGGCCGACGGTTCCACCGTTGCCGTGACCAACACCGTCGGCCGAGGCGCCGGCTCGCTGGAAATCAACAAGAGCCTGGAAGGCGACCTCGTCGGGAACATCGATGAGGGAATCACCTACACCGGGACCTGGTCCTGCACCTACGGCGAAACTGCCCAGCATGGTGATTGGTCCTTGGAAGCAGGCGATTCCGAGGTTGTCGCTACCGACCTGTTGGCCGGCAGCGAGTGCACGGTGGCAGAAAACGCAACCCAGCAGGGACCGAATGCCAAGGATGCTTCCTATGTCTGGCTGCCCGCGTCCTTCACCGGAAACCGTGCAAAGATCGCCGCCAACGAGACCTCAACGGTCGGCGTGGTCAACTCGGTTGAACGCAAGTTGGGCTCCCTGAACATCACGAAGAAGCTCAGCGGCGAAACCGCCGGATTCACCGGTGGCGAGAATGAAGCCTTCACCATTTCCTACACCTGCGTGAACCCGTTGGACGACAAGGCTGCACCGGTTGTCGGCAGTGTCCTGCTTGCCGCAGGCGGCACCAAGTCGGTCGGGTCGATTCCGTTCGGCTGGGATTGCGGTTTCTCCGAGACTGCCCCCGGAACCGACCTCTTGAAGGATGGTTCCTTCGCCTGGAACACTCCGGAGATTGATCGCTCCAAGGTGTCGATGGACGCGGGAACCAACGGTTCCGCCGTCACCGTCACCAACTCGATCGGCCGCGAACACGGCGAGCTGGAAATCGGCAAGCGCGTTGCTGGTGATCTGGCAGGGAACATCGACGAGGGGATCACCTACGCCGGAACCTGGACCTGCACCTACGGTGAGACGACCGAACGTGGCGACTGGTCCCTGGAAGCAGGCGAATCCGAGGTTGTCGCCAGCGACCTGTTGGCCGGCAGCGAGTGCACTGTCGCAGAGAAAAAGACCGAGCAGGCACCGAATGCCAAGGACGCTTCCTACTACTGGCTGCCCGCGGCCTTCGAGGGAAACAACGCCACGATTGGCGCCGACTCGAAGGCGCGCATCGATGTGGTCAACTCCGTCGGGCGCGAGCTGGGGGCGCTGAGCGTCACCAAGAAGCTCATCGGTGAGACTGCAGGATTCATCGGTGGAGAGACCGAAGGATTCCAGGTCAACTACACGTGTGCGAACCCGTTGGATGAAAAGGCTGCACCGGTTGCCGGAAGCGTCCTGCTTGCCGCCGGCGGCACCAAGACCGTTGGTTCGGTTCCGTTCGGTTGGGATTGCGAATTCGCCGAGAGCACTCCGGGTGCTGACCTGCTCGAGGATGCGTCCTTCATCTGGGGCACCCCGGAAATCGATCGGGCCGAAGTCTCGATGGATGGTGAAACCGACGGTTCCATCGTCACCGTAACCAACTCGATCGAACGCAATCTTGGCGCGGTCGATGTCGCCAAGTCCGTCGGTTCGACCGACTACTTGGGTGACGGCAAGTGGAAGATCACCTACGACATCACGGTGACGAACCAGCAGGCCGCCCAGAGCATCTACACCTTGACCGACAAGCTGAGCTTCGGCGAGGGCCTGGTCGTGGAGTCGGCTCGCTACCAGCAGTCGGGCGGCGATTGGGCCGATTGGCTGGATACCGGCGTGGAAGCAGTGCTCGCCGCGGATCGAAAGATCGAGCCCGCCCAGGGTGAGCAGGTTGCCCAGCACACCTACCAGGTTGAGGTCGTGGCTTCGGTCCCGGCAGGGATCATCGGTTCGGACGAAGCAACCTGCGATGCAGGCGACGAATCCGCCGGAGGCGGCTTCCTCAACATTGCTGCGGCAACCGCGGGAGAGCACAACTCCGTTGATACGGCTTGCGCCACCCCGATGCCGACAGACAGCAGCTACTCGCTGGAAAAGACCTCCGACCCGGCCAGCGGCGAAACCGTCTGGCCAGGCGAAGAGATCGTGTACACGGTTACGGTGAGGAACACCGGAGAGTTCGTCTACACCGGCGCCATCGTCACCGACGAGATGTCCGGCTGGGAGGATGCGGCGACCCTCGACGAGGAAAGCCTGAAGGTCTCCGGGGGCGAGATCACCATCGAGGGCAGCGAGATCATCTGGACCGTCGGCGACCTGGCGGTGGGGGAGAGCAAGACCCTCACCTACACGGTCACCGTCAACGCCGGTGCCTGGGACCAGATCCTGGTGAACACGGCCAGCGGCAACGGGGACGTCCCGCCGTCGACCACCACGCACCCGACGCCTGAGTACCACAAGCTGCCGGAACCGCCGGTCGTCGTACCTCCTGTCGTTGAGCCGCCGGTCACCGAGAAGCCGACCCCGGAACTGCCGGGTAAGGAAACAGAGGTTCCGGAGCCGCCAGTAGTCGCGGAGCCGAACCCGGAACTGCCGGGTGAGGAAACCGAGCTCCCGGCAGATCCTAAGGACGAGGGCGACGCGCCGACGCTGAAGGGCAAGGAAACACAGGTTTCGGCACCCGAACAGACGAAGCCGCTTGCGACCACCGGGTCATCCGAAGTCGCACTCTGGGTTGCCGGAAGCGCAGCGATGGTCATGCTCCTCGGAGCAGGACTCGTGGCCGTTTCCCGTCGCCGCAAAGGCAGCGAGAGCTAGCTAGGGCAACACCCTTCCTGGGTCGACGCACCCCATGTAGCCGGCCCAGGAGCAACGCAAGCCGGCCGGCATTCCTCGAATACCCCTCGAGGAATGCCGGCCGGTTGTTGCTTTGCCTGGAGAATTCAATGCCCCAGAAGTGTTGGTTTGATGAAGCGGAATAAGGCCGCTCGTCGCCATTGACTTTGCTTTCGGCAGGCCGACCATGGCTGCTTATGTGATGGCCCGAGCTGCGAAGGGAGAACGCAATTTTCCTCAGCTCCGAGAAATGGAAGAAACACATCTAGTGGTATTCGCGTTCGCCGGTTAGGCTGGCTCCAGCACAAGCAATATCAATTGGGTGCTGGGGACCAAATGAATACTGGGGGACGTCCGGACTTGGGGTTTGGACGAAACTAGCGGACTGGATTTGGGTCAGTTCGCTGAAACAGTGCTTGTTAAGTGTTTGCCGCACCCCTGGGGGTAATTGGGGTATTAATCGTGTTTGCCAAATCTGGGGATCAAGCTACACGTAAGCAAAAGGGCCGGCGTTCTGCCGACCAGAATTCATTCCTGGCAGCATTGTGGAAGAACGGGATTGTCCGATCCACGGTAGCCGCCAGCGCAACGGCAGCGCTCGTTGCAACCATGATGTTCGGGGGCGGGGGATTCAACCCCGCTGTCGCCTCTCCGGTGGACAGCACCGACCCGGCTGTCGAGAAGCAGCTGACCGACGCCACCGAAGAAACCGACCCAGCCGTCACCGCGAGCGCAGAGAAGCCAAGCGGCGAAACGGCTGAACCCGAGCCGGCACCGGCGCCCAAGGAAACCGAAGAGCCTGCTGCTGAGAAGCCTGCGGCGGAAGAACCTGCAACGGTGCAGGAATCCGCGGCCCCCGCTGAAGAAGCCCCGGCATCCAAGGCGCCTGCAGCTCCGAAGAAGCAGGCTGTCGCCCCGAGCGATGAAACCAAGAAGCCTGAGGCGGCGACAGCCGAGGCACCTGCCTCCGAACCGACGCCGGAGCCGGACAAGGAGTCAAAGGTCGCAGCGGCTCTTGCCGGGGTCCCGGGTGTATGCGACACGAACAATCGCACCGGAAAAGTCGATACGTTCATGCAGCGTTCCGACATCACACAGTTCGCGAACGGCAACCTCTCCCTGGGTCTCTATGAAGGAGGCTTCGTCCACCAGCGCATCGAAATGATCCAGATGCAGGCGGGCGAGAACGAACTGGTCTTCACCTACAAGGTTCGCGAGGCGGGCAAATGGGCATACGACTACCTCGCCCAGTACAGCATGACCGGCGGCACCATCACCAACACCGAAATCGTCCAGGGATCAGGCAATGAGCGGGTGGACACGGTCAAGCTCACCTTCGATGCAACAGCGTCATCGGTGACCCTGTTCTTCAGCGCCCATATCGCCTCCGAGCTTGATCACGGGCCGGGAACCGGCGCCTCTTCCATCCACGGTTCGCCGTACCACGTGAATCTGGTGTCGCTGAACTGTGCTTCGACCGGCAGCCGCGACAACCAGATCAAGGCCGGGGACGTCCAGGCCGGTTCCGTGACCATCGTCAAGGACGCAACTCCTGCGGACGGAACCGACTTCGACTTCAACCTTGCGTCCGCCAAGACCCAGAGTTCCGTGAATTTCCAGCTGGACGACAGCGCATCGTCGAACACCGGAGCAGTCCTTCCGGACCGGGTCACCTACACAGTTGCACCCGGCGGGGTCACGGTTTCCGAGAAGGACCTGCCGGCAGGCTGGAACCTCTCGGACCTGGTTTGCACGGGGGTGACGGCCACAATCAACAAGCCGGCCCGCACCGCAACCTTCGATCTCGCCGACAACGCGAACGTGACGTGTACCTTCACGAACACGAAGACGACCTACAAGGACCTGAAGGTTACCAAGACCGCCAAGGCGTCGTACGACCGCGACTACGACTGGACCATTGACAAGTCGGTGGCTCCGGGCCGGCAGACGGTGAATTCCGCAACCGCCAATGTTCCCTTCACCTACGGAGTGCTCGTCAAGGCAGGCGAACCGAAGGACAGCAACTTCAAGGTCACCGGAACGATCACCGTTGAGAACCCGAACCAGTCGGCCCTCAACGCAGTCACGCTGGCCGACAGCCTCCCCGGTGCCACGTGCTCTATCAGCACGGCCGGCGGAAACACCGTGAACGGGCCAATCTCCATTCCGTCGGGCACCTCGACGTTCGACTACACCTGCGCCATGCCCGCGGGAACCAACGGAAAAACCACGGGAACCAACACCGCCACGGCGACCTGGAACAAGGCCAGCTACTTCGGCACCAGCGGCCAGGCACAAGGCACCGCAGGCTTCGATTTCTCAAAGGTCACCCCGACCGTCACCGACGACAAAGTCACCGTCACGGACGACAAGATCGACCTGTCGAACCTGCCTGGTGGCAACGTGGTAACCGTCGCCCAGTCGCCGAAGACCTTCACGTACAACCTGACCTGGCCGGGCGTGGTGGGCGAGTGCACCGAGTACACCAACAACGCGAAGTTCGTGGAAGCCAACAGCAAGCGGACCGACGGCGACTCGCAGACGGTGGAGCTCTGCATCGGGGCACCGCTCGAGGTTTCCAAGAACGTCATTTCCAGCTTCGACAGGTCGTACCTGTGGGACATCACCAAGACCGCCAAGGGCGAGGGACCGTACATGGCCGACCCCGAGACGGGCGAGGTGACGGTCGGCTACGACGTGACCGTCAAGCCGAAGAACCCGGCATTCACCGACAGCACCTGGGCAATGTCCGGCGTCATCTCGGTCAAGAACCCCAACGACTGGCAGGACATCACGGCCACCGTGGGCGACTCCGTTGACGTCGGGGGCGGCGCCGTGTGTGCGGTCACCGGCGTGGTCGGCGGAGGAAGCGATGCAGACGGCACGGCTGAGGGCTTCCAGGCAGTGATCCCGAAGGGCAAGACCGTACAGTTCGACTACAGCTGCACCTTCACCGGGCAGCCTTCGTACACGGGTACCAACACCGCGACGGCAACCTGGGATGCAACAGCGGCCTCCACTGCAAAGGGTTCGGCACAGGGCACCGCCCCGGTCGATGAAACGACCTGGAGCCAGAACCCGCTGAACAAGACCATCACCGTCACCGACGATGAATTCACCTTCGATCCCGCCTGGGTCGTCACCTGGTCCAAGGACATGGCTCCGCAGACCCGTTCCTACGAACTGACCTGGACGGTGGAGGCGGCCGGCACGTGCCAGACCTTTACCAACACGGCTGCGTTCACCGGAAGCAATGACCTGACCGGCTCCGACTCCGCCGACATCGAGGCCTGCCGCAGCGCGGACCTCTCCGTTTCCAAGACCGTGGACGCGGCCTTCGACCGCACCTACCTGTGGGGCATCGAGAAGTCGTTGGCCCAGGGGCAGGACAACACCGTCACCACCGGTGCCGGCGGCGAGGCCGAGGTCGACTACGACGTCACCGTGACCAGCCAGGGCTACACGGATTCCAACAAGACCCTTGCGGGTCGGATCACCGTCACGAACCCCAACCGGTTCGGCGGTGAAACCCAGGTCACGGTCGCCGACCAGACGACGATCAACGGACTGGTCTGCACGGTCGACCCGGCGCAGGACGCCAACCCGGGCACCGACGGTGTCCAGCTCAACGTCCCGCGGGCCACCGAGGCCGCCGGCGTGTGGACCAACGGAACCGCGACCGTGGCGTACAACTGCGACGCTTCCTCGGTCCTCGAAGAGGACTACACCGGGAACACCAACACCGCGACGATCACCTGGAACGAGGGCCGGAACACGGCATCGAGCTCCGCGGTCGCCATCGACTTCACACTCGGTGAAACCACCGACGAAACAGTCGAGGTGTTTGACAACGAGGCCGTCACCGGCGGCGAAGGCAAGCTGCTGGGCACCGTTTCCTGGGATGAGGTCAAGGGCAAGGACCCGCGGTCCAAGACCTTCACCTACACGCTGACCCACACGGCCGAGGGCGGCACCTGTGCCCCGTTCACCAACACCGCTTGGGTCGAGCTGGCCGGAGAGGGCACTAACCCCTCGGGCGACGCCACCGTCACCGTGTGCAGCCAGCTTGGGCTGACGGCCCAGAAGACCGCAAACGCCTCGTTTGAACGGGAGTACTTCTGGAACCTGCTGAAGAAGGCGGACAAGACCAGGGTGGAGATCACCGATGGTTCGGCCCAGTTCAGCTACACCGTTTCCGCCACCCCCAAGGGGTTCGAGGATTCGAACTACGCCCTGACCGGCCAGATCACCCTTGTGAACCCGAACCGCTTTGCCGAAGGCGCGATCACCGCAACCGTCAAGGACACCGTCAACATCGGCGGCCTGACCTGCGTCATCAACGCCGAGGACACCGACCTCCAGGCCGAGGGCCTGCAGGTGCTCGTTCCCGCGGCCTCGGACGGCAACACGGGAGCCCTGGTGCTCGGCTACTCCTGCAGCGGAGTCCCCGCCACCTACACGGGCACCAACGTCGTGGACGTGACGTGGACCGACGTGGCCGGGGCGCACAGCACCTCGGCACAGGCTCCGGTGAACTACCTCGAGACCGCCTCGACGAACAAGACCATTGAAGTCACCGACGACAAGGTCTTCGACACCGAGAACCCCGAGTCGCTGGGAACCGCGGACTGGAACAGCAGCGGAACCGCTACCGAGTTCACCTACCAGCTGAGCTTCCCGGGCACCGCCGGGGCCTGCACCGACTACACCAACACCGCAGTGATCAAGGGAACCGAGACCTCGGATTCCGAAACCGTCACGGTGTGCGTGGAGAAGAAGCTGGCCCTCGGGATCGAGGCCTCGGCCTCCTTCGACCGGGACCACGACTGGAAGGTCGAGAAGGAAGCCGACAAGACCTCCTTCAACGTCGACGGCGAGGGCAAGGTGACCGCCGGATACACCGTCACAGCCACCGAAACCGGCCACGCCGACTCGAACTGGAAGCTCGGCGGCAAGATCACCGTGACCAACCCGAACGGGTTCGGCGAGATCCTGGCGACCATCGACACCGAGCTCAGCCTCGACGGGGTCACCTGCACTATCACCGACACGGATGCGGACGTCGCGGAGGGCTTCCAGGTACTGGTCCCGGCCGGCGAAACCAAGACGCTCACCTACACGTGCGACGTGTCCGCCGGTGTTGCCGAGGCCGACTACCTCGACCAAACCACCGCGGCGACAGCCACCTGGGCCGACGGCCGCAGCGCCGCCAGCGAGCCGGCGTCGTTCGACTTCGAGATGGACGGAGAAACCGACACCGAGGTCACCGTGACCGATGACAAGTACACGGAGAACGGCAACGTGCTGGGCACCGCCACCCTGGCGGAGTCGCCGAAGACCTTCACCTACGACGTTGAGTGGGAGGGCGTTGCGGGAACCTGCACCACCTTCACCAACACCGCGGTGCTCGCCGGTGACGACGACAACCCCTCGGGGAACTCGGACTCCGCCGACATCGAGGTCTGCGTCGAGAAGGGCCTGACAGTCGTCAAGACCGTCGACGCCCAGTACACGCGCGACTACAACTGGAAGGTCGAGAAGAAGGCCGACAAGACGTCCTTCACCGTCGACGGTGACGGCACTGTCCTCGCGGACTACACCGTGACTGCCACCCGGGACGGCCACACCGACCAGGACTGGGCGATGTCCGGATCGATCGACGTGTTCAACCCGAACCTCCAGGGTGAGATGGCTGTGGACGTTGCCGACGTGGCCGGCATCCCCGGCACGGTCTGCACCGTCGCCGGCGGCGGCCAGAACGTCACGGTCCCGGCAGCCATGCTTGACGGGGGATCCGTGGTTCCGGGCAAGGCCACCGTCACCTACGACTGCGACCTCCCGGAGACCGTGGATGCCGCGGACTACGAGGGCAAGCAGAACACCGCCACCATCACGTGGACCGGTGTGGACGGCAAGCCCCGCACCGCGGACTTCGCTGCGGACATCGAGTTCAAGCAGACCGAGAGCATCGATGAGACGGTCACCGTCGTCGATGACCGGACGGTCCCCGGTACCGAGACCGAGCTTGGCACCGTCGGCCTGGGGGACTCCCCGAAGGAGTTCACCTACCAGGTCGAGCTTGCCGGTGACGCCGGCAAGTGCACCACCTTCACCAACACCGCGGTGCTCCGGGAAGATGCCGGCGCCAACGACAACAACTCGGCCACGGCCGACGTCGAGGTCTGCGGCAAGATGGGCCTGGGTGTCTCCAAGACGGCCAACGCCTCCTTCGACCGCGAATACCTGTGGGACCTGAAGAAGAAGGTGGACGACGACAAGGACGGGCACGAGCAGGAGGGCGAGGAGCACTCCGAGGGCGAGCACGAGTCCGACGACGACCCGAAGTCCGCTGACGACCCGAAGGGTGAGGACCGGAAGGCCGCTGCCGCGTCGTCCGATGACGACGCGGAGGTGGAAGACGGCAAGCGGGCCGTGATCGGCCTGGATGGCGCAGCCACCTTCGACTACACGGTCATCGCCACCCCCGACGGCTACGTGGACTCCAACCACTCGCTGACCGGCCAGATCACGCTGACCAACCAGAACGAGTTCGAGGGCGGCGGCACCGTCGCCACAGTGTCCGACAACGTCGACATCGCCGGTCTCACCTGCGTGATCGACGCGGAGGACATCGACCCGGACACCGAGGGCCTGCAGGTCCTGGTTCCGGCCGGATCCACCGGGGACAAGGCGATCGTCCTGGACTACAGCTGCACCGGCGAACCGGAGAACGGGGACTACGAGGGCCTGAACACCGCGACGGCCACGTGGACCAACGTCGCCGGCGCCACGGACCGGGCCACCGGCACCGCAAGCGTCACCTACGTCCAGCAGGGTTCGACGAACTACACGGTCGACGTCTACGACGACAAGACCACGGACGAACCCCTGCTCCTGGGCACCGCCACCTGGAACCCGGAGGACACCCCCACCGAGTTCAACTACCCGTTGACGTTCACCAACACCGACATGGCGGCGGAGAACGGGACCTGCAAGACCTACACCAACACCGCGACGATCCCGGCGGCGGACAAGTCCGATTCCGAAGACGTCGAGGTCTGCGTCGAGGTCGGTGCCCCCACTGTTGAAAAGACCGTCACGGGCACCACACAGGGCGACGACGGAAGCTGGAGCGTCACCTACGACCTCGTCGTGACGGGCGATGCCTCGTTGCTGGGACGCTACTCGCTGGAGGACACCCTGCGCTTCGGCGACGGGATCGAGATCAACTCGGCGTCGTGGACGGGCCCTGGCGCCGCCCCCGGCGATGACTGGGATCTCGAAACCCCGAACTACACCGAGGTGCTGGCCACCGACAAGCTGATCGCTGCGGGAACCACGGAGAAGTACACGGTGACCGTCAACGCCACGGTCGCCGCGGGTGTCGCCGGCTCCGAGGCGGGGAACTGCGAGCTGGCCGAGGGCGAGGACGGCACCGGGTTCCTGAACTCGGCGACCATCACCGCCAACGGCAAGGACGCCGTCTCCGAGGACTGCGCCACCCCGGTGACTCCGACGTTCGAGAAGCGGGCCGTTGAACTGGTCCAGCACAACGGCGCGGACGGAAACTGGGACGGCACCTGGGATGCGCGCTACGACTTGGTCGTCGCCAACCCGGGCACCGACGGGCAGGCAGTGAACTACTCGCTGGCCGACTCCCCGGAGTTCGCCGGCGGCGTGGTCATCAACGACCGCTACGCGACCACCGAGGACGGCACCGTCAACGCCGCCTGGAACGGCAAGGACTCGACGGACACCCTGGTCGCCAAGCACGTCGAACTCGGGGCCGGGGAATCCGACACCTACCGGGTCACCGTCAACGTGACGCTGGGCGCCGACATCGCCACGGACGAGCGCACCTGCCCGGCCGAGGGCTCCGAAGGCGGCAAGGGTCTGTTGAACTCGGGCACGCTGACCAGCGGCAACGAGACGACCACCGACGAGGCCTGCCTGGAGATCCCGGCACCGGAAGCCAACGTCGTCAAGACGGCAACCGGCGCCACGGAGAACCCGGACGGCACCTGGGACGTCGGCTACACCGTCGTGGTGAACAACAACTCGGACGTCGAGACCCGCTACGACCTCACCGACACCCTGCGCTTCGGCGAAGGGCTGGACGCCACCGAGGCCACCTGGGTGCTGGAAGGCACAGACGTGCAGGGCGCCTGGGAGAACCCGGGCACCGAGAAGTCCGAGGTCATGGCCGAAGGGCGCATCCTGGGGGCACGCTCCAGCGAGACCTACACGGTCACCGTGAAGGTGACCCCGCAGGAGGGCGCCATCGGCTCGGACGAGGCAACGTGCGACTCCGGGGAGAACCCGGAGGACAGCGGATTCCTCAACGAGGCGACGCTGAGCTACAACGGTTCAACCACAGCATCGCGCGATTGCACGACGCCGGTCGAGAACCCGCGCGGCTACTCGCTGGAGAAGACCTCCGACCCGGCCAGCGGCGAAACCGTCTGGCCCGGTGACGAGATCGACTACACCCTCACGGTGAAGAACACCGGAGAGTTCGTCTACACCGGCGCCGTCGTCACCGACGACATGTCCGGCTGGGAGGATGCGGCGACCCTCGACGAGGAAAGCCTCGAGGTCTCCGGCGGCGAGTTCACCATCGAGGGCAGCGAGATCATCTGGACCGTCGGCGACCTGGCGGTGGGGGAGAGCAAGACCTTCACCTACACGGTCACCGTCGACGACGAGGCCTGGGACGAGATCCTGGTGAACGTGGCCACCGGCAACGGGGACGTCCCGCCGTCGACCACCGAGCACCCGACGCCTGAGTACCACAAGCTGCCTGAGCCTCCGGTCGACGAGGAAGAGGAACCGGAGCCGGAGGTCGAGTACCCGGACGAGGAAACCGAAGTCACGGTTCCGCCTCGCCGCCCGGTGGTTCCGCTGGCAGACACCGGTGCCTCCGATTCCACGCTGTGGATCGTCGGCGGGGGTGCAGTGGTACTGCTCCTGGGTGCAGGCCTCCTGGCGGTCGCCCGCCGCCGCAGGAACGAAGGCAACTAACCACCCGATAGACCCGTCCGCGGCCGGCATACCCAGATCGTCCGGCCGCGGACTCCCCTTCAACCGGCATGGGCCCGCGCCCCTCGCGGCCCGTGCCGGTTGTCGGGCTTAACGCCCGCCGCGGGCCCCGGGGGCGCGGCTAGGATGGGGAGCGTGGAATACGAATTGTGGCGCTCCCTCTGCCTGGCCATGCCTGGCGCCTACGAGGACTTCCCCTTCGGCGAGGAGGCGGCGGTCTACAAGGTCGCGGGCCGGGACGCGTCCAAAGCCAAGATGTTCGCGCTGCTCATGCTGCGCTCCGGCGTCGTGTCCCTGAACCTCAAGTGCGACCCGGCACTGGCCGAGCAGCTGCGCAACGCCAACCCGCAGATCACCCCCGGATACCACATGAACAAAAAGCACTGGAACACCGTCACCCCCGGCCTCGACACCGGGATGGTGCGCGACATGGTCGAGGACTCCTACGACCTGGTGGTCGCCTCGCTGCCGCGCGCCGAGCGCGAGGCGCTGGGCTGGAAGGGGCTCGTCGAGCGCGGATAGCGCACGCTCGGTAGGCTTGGGGCATGTACTTCATCGTCGTGAAATTCAAGACCAAGCCCGACTACACCGAACGGTTCATCGACATGGCCACCCCGTTCACCCTGGCCACCCGCGCCGAGGCCGGAAACCTCTGGTTCGACTGGTCCCGCAGCATCGAGGACCCCAGCGAGTTCGTGCTCGTCGAGGCGTTCCTTGACGACGATGCCGCCGGCGCCCACGTGAACTCCGAGCACTTCAAGGCGGGGCTCGAAGCCATGCGCCCGGCACTCGTGTCCACCCCGAAGATCGTCTCCCGCAAGGTCGAGGGCGACTCCTGGGGCGACATGGGCGAACTGCAGATCGACTAGCGTCCGGCATGCTCGGGCCGCTGCGGCGCAGGCTGCGCCAGACCCTCTCCGCCCAGGAAAACTACGATCCGGCCTGGGAACGGGAACTGGACCGCGGGGATGACGCGGGCTACTTTGCCCACGACTCCGCGGTCTGGGTGGTCCACGGCGGCATGAGCCCCATGGCCGCGGGCATCCGCGCGCTGCTGACCCAGGCGCTGCACCCCGCGGCGCTGGCCGGGGTGGCCGAGCACTCGAACTACCGAAGCGACCCGCTGGGGCGGCTCGCCGGCACCATCCGGTGGATCTTCACCCTGACCTACGGGGACACACAGGCCGCACGGGCCGCCTGCCGGTGGGTGCAGCGGCGCCACGTCCCGGTCACCGGCAGGTACACCACCGGTGCGGGCGGGGAAAAGGACTACTCGGCCAACGACCCGGACCTTGCCGCCTGGGTGCACATCGCCTTCGCCGACGCCTTCCTGCGCAGCCACGAGGCGTTCTCGGGGCCGGTGCCGCAGGGCGCCGACGCGTACGTGCGCGAGTGGGCCGTGGCCGGAGAACTCATGGGCGTGAAAAACCCGCCGCGCAGCGAATCCGAACTCCGGGCGGCCATCGCCGGGTACGAGTCCCGCGGCGAACTCGCCGGAGGGCCCCGGGTTGCCGAGGTGGTCTCCTTCCTGAGGAACCCGCCGCTGGACCCGATGATCCTGCCCGGCTACAAGCTGCTCTTTGCCGCTGTCGTCGACACCCTGCCCGAAAGCCACCGCAGGATGCTGGGGCTCGAACGCGCCGCGATCGGCCCGCTCCCGCTGCCCAGCAGACTGGGCGGCAAGGCGGCCTTGGGGCTTGCCGGCCGCGCGTTGGGTGCCAAGCGTCCGGCAGAACTTGCCGCCCGGCGCCGCCTGTTCCGGCTCGGGGTGCTCGGCGACCTGAGCTACCCGGAAACCGGGATGACCGAGCTCGACGAGGTGCCCGAAGGCTACAGCCAGCTGCACCTGCGCGAACGCGTGGGCCAAGGGCGCGCCGCCTTCGACGCACTGGCCGAGGGCATCCTGGGTTGGGAACTGCACAGGCGTTCGGGTCTGCGCACCCGCCCCGACACCCCGCGCGTCCAGCTGGGCAGCCGCGTCGAGTTGGGCTTCGGGATCGGCCCGGCCCGCATCACCGCGCCCTGCCGCGTGGTGCGGCTGATCGACGAGGCAACCCGCAGCGGATTCGCCTACGGCACGCTGCCTGGGCACCCCGAGACGGGGGAGGAGTCCTTCGCCGCGGTGCTTGACGCGGACGGGGGCGTGTACCTGGAGATCCGGGCGGCCTCCAGGCACGCCAACCGGTTCTACCGGCTTCTCTCCCCGGCGGCCGAGGCCGCCCAGCGGTTCGCCACCCAGCGCTACGTGGCGGCAGCCCGCGAGTTGGCAGCAGCCGCCGGCTGAGGGCGCCGGCCGGGTGCATTGGCCGTGTGCGCCGGCCGGGCGCGTTGGTTCAGGGACAGGTGTTGGCCGGCGCCGTGCCCTCGAGTCGGCCGTTGGCCCACGCGACCAGGTCCGGGATCAACGGCGAGTCGTCGCCCACCAGCGGCATGTGGTCCAGGCCCGCGTACTCGCGGTAGTCCATCCGCTGCCCGGCAGCGCAGCGCCCGGCGACCCAGTCCCGCTGCATCCCGGGAAGCACCAGCTGGTCGGCCAACCCCTGGCCCACAAAGAGCGGGTAGTCGATGTTCTGGTTCACCGAGTTCTCCCGGAGCTTCGCACCCAACGGGCCGTTGAGCGCGGATTCGGGGATCACCGCGTCGAAGAGCTGGGTGGCGCCGATGACAGCGGACAGGGCGTCCCGCCCGTCGAAGCACAGTTCGCCGATGCGACTGGCGGACCCGGCGTAGCCGGGGGTGACCTGCCCTGCCACGTCGAGCTCGGGGAAGACGTCGTTCCACGACTCGGCGATGTAGGAGGAGACCACCTTGCCCGCCGCGGCGTCCTTCGCGCCGAGTGCCAGCTCCGCCAGGTCGGTGGCAGGTGCGAGTGCCGCAACGCCCAGGACCTCGACCTCCGGAGCGTAGTCCTTGGCGATCGCCGCGCTCCACAATGCCCCGTGGCCGCCCTGGGAGTGGCCCCAGATGACGGTGTCCCCGCGCAGCGCGACTCCCTCGAGCTGGCGGGCGGCACGGAAGGCATCCAGCACGTTTCGCCCCTCGGCCTGCCCCACCAGGTAGGGGTGCGGCCCCGCGGTACCCAGCCCCACGTAGTCGGTCATGACCCCGGCCCAGCCCTGGCCGACAAGCTCGC
This sequence comes from Paeniglutamicibacter selenitireducens, assembly GCF_051550675.1. Classification (NCBI taxonomy): domain Bacteria; kingdom Bacillati; phylum Actinomycetota; class Actinomycetes; order Micrococcales; family Micrococcaceae; genus Paeniglutamicibacter; species Paeniglutamicibacter selenitireducens. The sequence goes on from NZ_JBPULF010000001.1 coordinate 45,158, forward strand.
GCAGCGCGGCGGCGGGCCCGTCGGAGAACGGAGCGGGGGAGAGCGATGGGGCGCACCCCGGGACGATGCCCTTGGTGCCGTGCGCTATGGAAACCACCGGCAGTGCCCTGGGCCCGCGGTTGGCGGGCACCACCACGGATCCGGATGCCACGGCGGGGGAACCGTCGGGGTGGGTTGTCGTGTAGAGGATCCGCCAGGCGTTCGCGTTCCCCGGGATGCCCTGTGCGAGCGGCTCGGCCCGCAGCAGCTTGCCCGGTTCGCTCGGCAGGTCGGTGGGCGGGGTGTAGAACGCATCGGGGACAAGGCGTGGATCCCCGGCATGGATGAAGGAGGTCGCCAGCACCATGGCAACGGCCACGAGCAGGGCCAACGCGGAACCGGAGACCTTGCCGAAGCCGAGTAGTTTGCGCTTTGCCGGCGTGGGGGAACCTTCCCTGCCGCGGGCAAGGAAATTGAGGATCAGGCGCAGGCCCGTGAAGACCAGCCAGCCGCCGAAGAACACGCCGAAGGCCCACACCGTCAGCTTGGGCCAGGCCAGCACCAGGGTGCCGGTGGCGATCGAGGCCAGCCCGCCGAGCAGGGAGTAGACGCGGCTGTTGTTCGCGGCCCGGAACAGCGAGACCAACGAGGCCACGCCGGAGAGAACCAGGAACAGCGCAACGGCCAGGGCCAACACCGGAAGGGTGGCGCCGCGCCATGCCGGCGCGGCGATTCCCATCCCGACGAGGAGTGCGCCGCTGGCGCCATTGATCCAGCGGTCCAACGCGCCGTGACCACCGTCGTGGTCCGCATCTTCGCCGAACGCCTCGATGACCCGGGCGGTGCCCACGACGGCCAGCGCCACGGAGAGCGCCAGCACGAATACCTTGATCGATGCCGAGGAGTTCAGCGCCAGGACTGCGCCGAGGACCACCAGGGCCAGGCCCAGGAACGGGCGCACCCGCAGTGGAATCCTCTTCATGCCCCCGAACATGCGCGCCCCCTTGTCTTGCAGGCGTCGTGCCTACACACGTAAACATTCTGCCGCACGGCCGGCTGCCTGCCGGGACATTCCCTTGAGCGGGGTTTAAGGCTCGGGTAGCTTTACCGCAGGATGCGCTGGACACCGAAGAGGAAGAACAGATACCCATGAAGCTGACATTGACGGAGTTCGTGAGCCTTGACGGCGTCTCGCAGGGCCCGGGCTCCCCGGAGGAGGACCCCAGCGGCGGTTTCACCCAGGGCGGCTGGCTGGTCCCGCACATGGACGAGGCGTTCATCGACCAGGCCGCGCAGTGGCTGGGCCAGGCCGACGGGCTCCTGCTGGGCCGGCGCACCTACGAGGCCTTCGCGCGGGACTGGCCGCAGATCACCGATCCCGGGGATCCCTTCACCGTGCTGATGAACGGCCTCCCGAAGTACGTCGCCTCGCACACCCTGGAGCACGGCACCTGGAACCCGACGACCATCCTCTCAGGGGACGTTGCCGCGCAGGTCGCCGACCTCAAGACAAGGTCCGGCCGGGAACTCCAGATCCACGGCAGCGCCAGGCTCGCCGGCTCGCTGCTGGCAGCGGGGTTGGTCGATGAAATGCGGCTCGTGGCGGCACCGGTGGTGCTCGGCCACGGCCGCAGGCTCTTCCCCGAGGGCGGATCCGCGGCCGGGCTGCGGCTGGCCGGCAGCACCACCACCCCGGGAGGGCTCGCGCTGCTGACCTACGAGCGCGCCGGTGATGCCAGCTACGCCACCTACACGGGCGTGTCCGACGTCCGCTGAAACACCCACGGCGGAAGTGCCGGCGCTTAACGAAAAGCGGGTCCCGGAAGGATAAATCCTTCCGGGACCCGCTTCGTCAAACTGGCTTAGCCGAAGTACTTCGGCAGCGTTGCCTCGTGCGCTTCGCGCAGCTCGGCGAGCTCCAGATCGAACTGACCCTGGATTTCCAGCGAGGTGGCCGAGGCATCAACCACACCGAGGCGGACCACGGGGAAGTTGCGTGCGGTGGCCATGTCGTTGAAGCGAACCTCTTCGGAACGCGGAACCGCGACGATGGCGCGGGCCTGCGACTCGGAGAACATGGCGGTGAAGGCGTCGATGCCGTCACGTGCGCACAGGTCGTCCAGGGCCACGCGGGCACCGACGTTGTAGCGCAGCGCCATCTCGGCCAAGGCCGCACCGATGCCGCCCTCGGAGACGTCGTGGGCGGAATCGATCATGCCGTCGCGCGAGGCGTTGATCAGGATCGCACCCAGGGTCTTCTCCGCTGCGAGGTCGACCTTCGGCGGCAGGCCGCCGAGGTGTCCGCGGATGTTCGCGAATTCCGAACCGTCCAGCTCGTCGAACGTGGTGCCCAGCAGGTAGATGGCCTGGCCGTCGGCGTCCGCGCGCCATCCCGAGGGGGTGCGGCGTGCCACGTCGTCCAGCTTGCCGAGCATCGCGACCACGGGGGTCGGGTGGATCGGGGTGTCGCCGGTCTGGTTGTACAGGGACACGTTGCCGCCGGTGACCGGGACGCCGAGTTCCATGCAGGCATCCGACAGGCCGCGGATGGCCTCCGCGAGCTGCCACATGACGTCGGAATCCTCGGGGGAACCGAAGTTCAGGCAGTCGGAGACGGCCATCGGGATGGCACCCGAGGTCGCGACGTTGCGGTAGGCCTCGGAGAGGGCCAGCTGCGCGCCGTGGTACGGGTCCAGGAAGGTGTAGCGGCCGTTGGCGTCGGTGGCCAGGGCCACGCCGAGGCCGGTCTTCTCGTCGACGCGGATCACGCCGGCGTCGTCCGGGGCCGCCAGCGCGGTGTTGCCGCCCACGTAGCGGTCGTACTGGTTGGTGATCCAGGACTTGTCGCACATGTTCGGGGAAGCCATCAGCTCGACCAGGGCGGCCTTCAGCTCCTCGCCGGTGGTCGGCAGGTTGGCGCCGGCCTCCGAGGACTTGAAGGTGTCCGCCTGCAGGGCGTCCTGCCACTCCGGGCGGGCGTACGGACGGTCGTAGAGCGGGCCGTCGTGTGCCACGGTTCGCGGGTCGACGTCGACGATGACTTCGCCGTCCCACTTGATGATCAGGCGGCCGGTGTCGGTGACCTCGCCCAGCCAGGAGTACTCCACGGCCCACTTGTCCATGGTCGCCTCGAAGGCTTCGATGTTCTCCGGGGAGACAACGGCCATCATGCGTTCCTGGGACTCGGACATCAGGATCTCGCCCGGGGTCAGCGAGGGGTCGCGCAGCAGGACGGAGGTCAGTTCGACCTCCATGCCGCCGTCTCCGTTGGAGGCAAGCTCCGAGGTGGCGCAGGAGATGCCGGCGGCGCCGAGGTCCTGGATGCCCTCGACGAGGGAACCCTTGAACAGCTCGAGGCAGCACTCGATGAGCACCTTCTCCGCGAACGGGTCGCCCACCTGGACGGCCGGGCGCTTGGAGGGCTTGGTGTCGTCGAAGGTCTCCGAGGAGAGGATCGATGCGCCGCCGATGCCGTCGCCGCCGGTGCGTGCGCCGAAGAGCACGACCTTGTTGCCCTTGCCCGACGCGTTGGCCAGGCGGATGTCCTCGTGGCGCATGACGCCCACTGCCAGCGCGTTAACCAGCGGGTTGCCCTGGTAGACGGAGTCGAAGACCATTTCGCCGCCGATGTTCGGCAGGCCCAGCGAGTTGCCGTAGCCGCCGATGCCGGCGACGGCACCGTGGATGACGCGGGCGGTGTCCGGGTGGTCGATCGCGCCGAAGCGCAGCGGGTCCATGACGGCGACCGGGCGGGCGCCCATGGAGATGATGTCGCGCACGATGCCGCCGATGCCGGTTGCAGCACCCTGGTACGGCTCGATCATCGTGGGGGAGTTGTGCGATTCGATCTTGAAGGTGACGGCCCAGCCGTCGCCCAGGTTTGTCACGCCGGCGTTTTCGCCGATGCCCACGAGCATGTCCTTCTTCATTTCCTCGGTCACCTTGTCGCCGAACTGGCGCAGGTGGTTCTTCGAGGACTTGTAGGAGCAGTGCTCGGACCACATGACCGAGTACATGGCGAGTTCGGCGGCGGTCGGGCGGCGGCCCAGGACCTTGACGACCTCTTCGAATTCGTTCTGCTTCAGGCCGAGCTCGGCCCACGGAAGTTCGGTGTCAGGGGTCGCGGCGGCGTTGGCCACGGTGTCCATGTTGAACTTCTTCTGTTCTGCGGTCTGTTCTGCGGCGCTCACTTCTTGCCTCCAACAAGGTGGGTCAAAACGGAGGTGAAGAAGCCCAGTCCGTCGGTTCCGGTGTGGTCGGGGCCGAATCCGGCCTCCGCTGCGTGCTCCGGGTGCGGCATGAGGCCCACCACGTTGCCTGCGGCATTGGTGATGCCGGCGATGTTGCGGCGCGAACCGTTCGGGTTCCATCCGACGTAGCGGAAGGCCACGCGGCCCTCGGCCTCGAGGGCGTCGAGGGTCTTCTCGTCGGCGACGTACTGGCCGTCCTGGTTCTTCAGCACGATGGTGATTTCCTCACCCTGGGCGTACTGGTTGGTCCAGGCGGTGGTGTTGTTCTCCACGCGCAGGACCTGGTCGCGGCACAGGAACTTCAGGTGGTCGTTCTTCACCATGGAGCCCGGCAGCAGGTGCGATTCGGTCAGGATCTGGAAGCCGTTGCAAATGCCCAGGACGGGCAGCTTGGCATCGGAGTTCGCGGCGTCGATGATGTTGCCCATCATCGGGGCGAAGCGGGCGATGGCGCCGGCGCGCAGGTAGTCCCCGTAGGAGAAGCCGCCCGGGATAACCACGGCGTCGACGTCCTGCAGGTCGTGGTCCGCGTGCCACAGGGACACGGCCTCGGCGCCGGTCAAGCGGATGGCGCGGGCCGCGTCGCGGTCATCGAGGGTTCCGGGGAACGTGACGACGCCGATGCGGGCGCCGTTCAGCTCTGTGCCCGGCGTCGAGTAGTCGCCGATCAGGGGGAGTTCGGTTGCGCTCATTAGTCTGCGACAACCTCGACGTTGACAACGTCCTCGATGACCGGGTTCGAGAGAAGGGTCTCGGCCGCGGTGCGGGCCTGTGCCAGGATCTCCTCGGTCACCTCGCCGTCGACGGTGAGTTCGAAACGCTTGCCCTGACGTACTTCGCTAAAGGCGGTGAAACCAAGACGGGGCAGTGCTCCGACGATGGCCTTGCCCTGCGGGTCAAGAATCTCGGGCTTGGGCATAACATCAACAACGATCCGGGGCATCCGGGTTCTCCTGTGCGCGAAGGGTGGTTTGACGCTGCGGAGGTGCCGTCTCACGCCAAGGTGTCGGCGCTCCGCGAGCTTGCTCACTAAGTCTACCGGCAAGCTTTCAATCCATTGATTCGAGCGTCCCGCGGGGCGGAGGCTCCGCTCGATGGCTACCGGCGGGTATCTGCGGATCGGTGTGCGCATAAGCTGTTTAAATGGATAAAGACGAACGCTGCCCATGCAATTCGGGGGAAATCTACGGTTCCTGCTGTGGCCGATATCACCTTGGCTACGCGGACCCGCAGGCCCCGGCGTGGCCCGCGACGGCGGTGGAGCTGATACGTTCGCGCTACAGCGCCTTCGCCCTGATGCTCCCCGGGTACCTGCTTGCCACCTGGCACCCCACCACGCGCCCCGAAGGGCTGGAGCTTGACGAGGCGATCGTGTGGAAAAACCTGGAAATCGTCAGCACCGAGGCCGGAGGCCCCTTCGACTCCACCGGTGTCGTGGAGTTCAATGCCCGCTACGTGCTGCTCGGGCAGCGCGCGTACCAGCACGAGGTCAGTGATTTCGTGCGCGAGGGTGGCCGCTGGTACTACCTCGACGCTGTGGAATAGGTCTCAGGCGAGAATAATTTGGGTTCTGTACCGGTTGGTACAAATGAGGCAGGTGCTGCTTCGCCCACAATCTTCCACACCGAAAGAGGTCGCCGCGATGAGTGAACAGACGATGAAGGCCATGGCCTACGCAAGCTACGGAGGCGTCGAGAAGCTGGAGCAGCTCGAGCTTCCCCGCCCCAAGGTCGGGCCCGGCAGCGTGTTGATCCGCATCAAGGCGGCCGGGGTGAACCCCGTGGACTGGAAGGTCATGGGTGGCTACCTTGACCCGATCATGGACGTCACCTTCCCCGTCATCCCCGGGTGGGACGTGGCTGGCGTCGTCGAGGCCGTCGGATTCGACACCCCCGAGTTCAAGGTCGGCGACGAGGTCTACGCCTACGGCCGCCGCGACAGCGTGCACTTCGGATCGTTCGCCGAGTACATGGTGCTTCCGGCCGCCACGGTTGCCCACAAGCCCGAACTTCTGTCCTGGGAGGAAGCCGCGGCGCTTCCGCTGACCGGCGGCACCGCCCAGCGCACCCTGGACTCGCTGGACCTCAAGGCCGGACAGACGCTGCTGATCCACAACGGTTCCGGAGGGGTGGGCCAGACAGCCATCCAGCTGGCAGTGGTTGCCGGGGTCCGAGTCCTGGCCACCGGTTCGGAGAAGAACCACCGAACCCTGGCGGCGCTCGGCGCCGAACCCGTCACTTACGGCGAAGGCCTTGTCGAGCGCGTGCGCGCCCTTGCACCCGAGGGCGTCGACGCGGTGGCGGACTTCCACGGCGGGGCGCTCGAGGACACCCTCGCGGTGCTCAAGGAATCCGGCACCCACGCGTCCATCGCCGACGGAACGGTCATGGGCCACGGCGGACACTTCATCTGGGTGCGTTCGAACGGCAAGGAGCTGGACCGCCTCAGTGCGCTGGTGAACGACGGCAAGCTCAAGATCAACGTGGTCTCCACCTACCCCATGCAGGAGGCCGCCGCGGCCTTCGGTGAAAGCATGGCCGGGCACGCCGGGGGCAAGATCGTGCTGACGGAGTTCACCAACTAACCTCCTGCGGCAGGCACCCGGCCCCGTTTCCGCACATGGCGCGGACACGGGGCCTTGCCATGTCCGGGCCGCGGTGTGGCGCCGACCTGTGCCCGGGCAAAGTTCCGCCATGGTGCAGACGCACCCCGACCGGCGGACCTATGGTGGGTGAATGCGAGGCATATTGCGCAAGGGCCCGGGCAGGGTGGCCGCATTCGACAGGTTCCTGGTTCGCGCCGTCTCGCGGCAGCCGTCGGGCCCGCAGGACGTCTTCTTCAGCACGCTCTCGGCGGCAGCCACGAAGGGCAAGCTCTGGTTCGCCCTTGCCGGGGGCTTCGCCATGGTCCACGGGAAACCTCGCCGGGCAGCATTGCACGGCCTGCTGGCGCTGGGAACGGCCTCCGCAGCCACGAACCTCCTCTTCAAGACCCTGCTGCCCCGGGCACGGCCGGTGCCCGGCGATCTCCCGGTCTTCCGGTTCGTGCATCCCCAGCCCACCAGTTCCTCCCTGCCCTCGGGACACTCGGCGTCCGCCGCGGCCTTCGCCCTCGGGGTCGGTCTGGTGTCCCCGGCGTTGGGCGCTGCCCTTGCGCCCCTCGCGGTTTCCGTGGCGTACTCGCGGGTCCACACCGGGGCGCATTGGCCCTCCGATGTCTTCTTCGGTTCGGCCATCGGCGTGGGTGCGGCCCTGTTGACCCGCCACTGGTGGCCGGAACGGGAGGAAACACCGCCCGGCGTGCGGACGCCGGCGGGGGCACCCGCCCTCGACGGCGGCGCGGGCCTGGGCCTCGGGGTCAACATCCGGGGCGGGTCCTATGCGCCGGAGACCCTGGCACAGCTCCACGAGGCCTTCCCGCAGGCGCGCATCGTCGAGATCGGCGAAGGCGAGGACCTGGCCGCGGCGTTCCGGGAGTTGTGCGACGGGCCGGGGGTCCGCGCCGTGGGGGTGTGGGGCGGGGACGGGACGGTCGGGACCGCGGCCGGCGTGGCCGTCGAGCGGGGTCTGCCCCTGCTGGTGTTGCCCGGCGGCACCCTCAACCACTTCGCCCGGGACGCTGGTGTGGCGACCCTCGAACAAGCCGCGGCCGCCGCCGGCGCCGGATCGGCGATCCGCTCGGACCTGGGGTTTGCCGTGGTGGGCCGGGGCCTTGAGGGTTCAGGCGAAACGCTCGGACTGGCCATGCTCAACACGGCGAGCATCGGGGTCTATCCCAACCTTGTCCGGCGCCGCGAGCGGCTCCAGCCGTCCCTGGGCAAGCCGCTGGCCGGAGTCATGGCGGGCCTGCGCACCTTCACCGCGGACGCACCGACCACGCTGGACATCAACGGGGTGCGGCGGAGGCTGTGGATCCTCTACCTGGGCAGGGGACGCCACTACCCGCGGGACGTGGCGCCACTGGCCCGGCCGGTGCTCGATGACGGGGTGCTGGATGTCCGCATGGTCACCGCCGACGGTCCGCTCGCCAGGGTCCGGCTGCTCTGGGCGGTGCTCACCGGCACGGTGTCCTCGAGCGCAGTGACGCACCTGGGCGAGGCAACCCGAATTTCGATCGAGGCGGTCGACGGGCCCCTGGTCCTGGCCGTGGACGGCGAACCGCTGCCGGGGGTCTGGTCCGCGGAGTTCTCCGTGCGGCGCGGGGCGCTGCGCGTGTACTCCCCGACGGGCGACGCGGCGGCTTCCGCGGATCACCGGTAGGCGACAGCTGGCGGGACCCGGCGGATCGCGTTCGTGTCTGCACCCGCCGGGTGCCCGGTTCAGGCCGGGTAGATGGTGACTGCGGTGGCCTTGACCACGAAGTGCGCCCGGGTGCCGGGTTCCAGCCCGAGGTCGGCCACGGCGGCCGGGGTGATGTCCGCGGCCAGGTCGCCGGCGCGGACCCTGATGTGGCCGCCGTGCGGCTCGAGGTCGGTGACCGTCGCCTCGAAGGTGTTGCGCGGGCTGCCGTGCGGGGGATCGAGGAACACCGAGACGGCCGAGGGCGGGAAGGCCGCAGTGGCGGTTTCGCCGGGAACCAGCGGTTCCTCGCCGGTGCCGGACACCTCCCCGTAGGAAGTGCTGATCCCCTCGGAGCTGGCGGTCCCGCTGAGCACGTTCAGGCCGGCAAGTCCGGCGGCGAACCTGCTGCGCGGCCGGTTGAGGACCTCCCGGGTGGGGCCGGCCTCGATCATGCGGCCGCCTTCCAGGATGACCACCCTGTCGGCGAGCATGAGTGCATCGAGGATGTCGTGGGTGATGATGATGGCGTTTCGGTGCTCCAGCACGTGCTTGAGCAGACGGCGCATCTGCGGGGCGGCATGGATGTCCAGGGCGGCCATCGGCTCGTCGAGCAGCAGCAGGTCGGGGCCCGCGGCGAGGGCCCGGGCCAGTGCCACCCTCTGTGCCTGGCCGCCGGAAAGCTCGCCCGGACGCCTCGCGGCAAGCTCCGTGGCGTTGGTTGCCTCAAGCCAGGTGGCGGCTGTTGCCCTGGAAGCCGCGCGCGTACCGCCCTTGCTGCGCGGCCCGAACGCCACGTTTTCCAGGACGTTCAGGTGCGGGAACAGGAGTGGTTCCTGGGCCAGCAGCGCGGTTCCCCGGGAGTGGGGCGGTTCCCAGTGCGGGGTGCGCGAATCCAGGTCGAACAGCGTACGGTCCCCGATGGACGCGCGTCCGGAATCCGGGCGGAGCAGCCCGGCAATGACGGAGAGCAGCGTCGATTTCCCCGCCCCGTTGGGGCCGAGGACCGCCAGAGTTTCCCCGGGGCCGAGGTCGAGCGAGACCTCGAAGCCCCGGGAGGCGAGGACAGCGTCGAAACGGAAGCTCATGGCGCCGCCCGCATCGATGCCACGGTCCTGCGCGGGCCGCGGTAGGCCAGCCCGACCACCGCGGCGGCCACGGCCACCAGGACCAGGGAAAGGGCGACGGCAGCGTCGGGGTCGGTCTCCCGCTGCAGGTAGATTTCCAGCGGCAGCGTCCGGGTGACTCCCTGCAGGCTTCCGGCGAAGGTAAGCGTCGCCCCGAACTCGCCCAGGCTGCGCGCGAAGGAGAGCACTGCGCCGGAGGCAAGGCCGGGCAGGACCAGCGGCAGTGTCACCCGGCGCAGGACAGTCGTGGGGCGGGCGCCCAATGTCGCGGCGATGGCCTCGTACCGGCTGCCAGCGGTGCGCAGGGCACCCTCGAGGCTCACCACCAGGAAGGGCAGTGCCACGAAGGTCTGCGCCATGACCACGGCCGTGGTGGAAAACGCGATCTGGATGCCGGCCAGCTCCAGGCTCTTGCCGAGCAGTCCCTGGCGGCCGAAGGTGTAGAGCAGTGCGATGCCGCCGACCACCGGAGGCAGCACCAGCGGCAGCAGGATGAAGGCACGTACCAGCCGTTGGCCCGGGAAGCTACCGCGGGCCAGCACCAGCGCCAGCGGAACGCCGAGCACAATGCACAGGGCGGTGCTGGCCGCGGAGGTGCGCAGGCTCAGCCCGAGCGCCGCAAGCGACGATTCGGAGGTGATCAGCGGGATGAACTGGGACCAGTCGACCCGCGCCACCATGGCGGCCAGCGGCAGCATGACAAACAATGCCCCGGCCACGGCCGGAAGGTAGATCCAGCGCGGAACCGCTGTGTAGCCGGCGCCGCCGCGCCGGTGGGCCGGGGACCTAAGGAGTGCCGAATCCGGCATCGCCCAGGACCTTCTTTCCCTCGCTGCCTGTCACCGAGTCGATGAAGGCCGCGGCCAGCTCCTTGTTCTTGCTGGTCTCGACAGTGGCGATCGGGTAGGTGTTCACGGCGGTGTCCGATTCGGCGAAGGTGATCCCCTCGACCTTGTCGCCGGCGGCCCTGACGTCCGTCACGTACACCAGTCCGGCGTCGGCTTCGCCGGAGGTCACCTTCCCCAGTACGTCGGTCACCGAGGATTCCTCGCTGACCGGCTTCAGAGTGGTTCCGGCGGCTTGTTCAACGGTCTTGGTCGCGGCGCCGCAGGGAACCTGCGGCGCGCAGATGACGACCTTGGTGCCCGGCTTTGCCAAGTCGGAGAAGGAGGTGATGGATGCGGGGTTGGTCGGGGGGACGGCAATCTGCAGGGTGTTCGTCGCGAAGTCGGTGGGGGCGCCGCTGACGAGCTTCGCGTCGGAGAGCTTTGCCATGTTCTTGGTGTCGGCCGAGGCGAAGACGTCGGCTGGCGCGCCCTGGGTGATCTGGGTGACGAGATCCGAGGACCCGGCGAAGCTCAGGGTGACGGTGGTGCCGGGGTGGGCGGCCTCGAACTCGGAGGCCAGTTGGGTGAAGGTCGATTTCAGCGAGGCCGCGGCGAACACGGTGATCGATCCCGACAAGCCCGCCGAGGCATTCGATCCGGAGGTGCCCGGGGCCGGACTTCCGGCAGTGGGGGACGAACATCCCGCCAGGCCGGCGACCAGGGCGCCGGCAGCGAAGACGGCCGCGGTGTTCTTGCGAAGGATTCTCATACGATGCTCTTTCCCTGGGGTGTTTCGATGATGACGGTGGTTGCTTTGACGACGGCAGTGGCGATGGAACCGAGCTCGAGTCCCAGTTCCCGGACGGCTTCGCTGCTCATGAGCGATACGACCCGGAACGGGCCGCACTGGAGCTCGACCTGGGCCATGACAGTGTCTGCCGTGATGCCGGTGACCAGACCGACGAACCGGTTCCGGGCCGAGGAGACAACCTGGGCCGGGTCGTCGGGGTGTTGGGCCTGCTTGCGTGCAAGGTGTGCCAACTCCAGGCCGTCCACGGCCAGACGCCCGGAACCGTCCTTGTGGGCTTCGAGAGTCCCGTTCTCCGTCCAGCGGCGAATCGTGTCGTCGCTGACCCCCAAAAAACGTGATGCTTCGGAAATTCGAATTTTCGGCATGGACCCATACTCTCCCAAATGCGGAGAAAAGTGGTAGTCGATCCCGCAAATTATAGTGAATATTGCCTTCGTTGGCGCAAATGCGATCCAGCGTCGTTCGGTCGGGCCTGCGGATCCGGATGGCTAGGTTGGACTGGTCACCTGGCACGATCGGGGGTTCTAGTTACTTACTTGTCGTATCTCTATGCAAAAATCAGTTTGTCCCTGCTTAGACAACTGGAAGATTTTAGTATGCCAACTCCACTCCTTTTCGTCCTACTTATATCAGTCCCATTTTTGATCGGGACAATTACAAATAGCTTTGGTCTTGGGTTCCTCTCGTTCGTCTTGCTACTCATTGCGAATCCCATCGTTCGCATAATTCGTAAGAATCGCTATTTTGGGTCAGAACATTTCCAGGGACTAAAGGCTGAGGTCAGCGCGGTTGTCGCTGAGCATAATGAGGTCGTTAATTACGTCCAAGAGATCCGTGACCAAGGTTCGTTCGAGCTCGGTACATCGTCGACAGGGCAGCACGCGCACCTCGCAACGTTTGAGAACACATCCGCGTGGAACAATAAACGAGACCGCAACGTTGCGGAGTATGCCCCCCATGTGCACAACGCCTCCTTGCAGGTTGTGCGCAATGCGAGTACTGATCCGATTAAGTACCTGATGAAGTACTTCTCAATCAAAGCCGATCAAGAGACCCTCGCCGACGTCCAGCGAGTTGCTGATGATATCTCGCGTCTGGAAGAGGCGGTGGGCAATGTAAGGGAACGTGAGATGGGTATCACCGCGAAGATCAACCCGCCAGAATTTATTCTCAAGCACTATAGTGGCGAGTTTTGGAATCAAATTGGCGTTGACCTATCACCTATTACGGTCCCGTATCCGCAATACAAATTCCAATATACTTCCGCTGGTGGAAACAGCGGACAGACGACGGGCATTAAACTTAACACCTCAACGCTTGACACATTGTCTGCGGTTCTCGTTGATAAAATACGCTGGACGAAATCTGCAGCGGGTCAGCGGGCTCTAATGACAGCGAAGCTGCGTGGCCAAATCAAAGAACGTGACGGGTATACATGTTTGCAGTGCGGTGTTTCGATTGCCGCCGAGCCGCATCTGCTGCTAGAAGTCGATCACATTATGCCAGTGTCCAAGGGAGGCCTCAGCACTCCCGAGAATCTTCAGACACTCTGCTGGAAGTGCAACCGTTCAAAGGGTGCAAAAATCACCGTCTAGGAGGGTGCCGCCAACTCCGGAAACAATCGCCAGATGCGAGATTCCGCCACTGAACATTTCGGGGCATTGCCCTCGGAGCTCGTTGTCGAATCTCAGAAATTTGCACGATATTTCCAGCGATTGACTAGTACTGTCCGAGGCAATCTTTTCCGGGCTACACCTCGTCGTCGAAACGCACGTTGGCAAGTCTGTGCAGCATGAGCGCGACATCGAGCCGGGTGCGACCAGCCGAGGTCGACGGGTCGTAGCCCAGGGTTTCGGGCAGTTTCTGCAGCCGGGCGCCCATGGTCGAGTGGTGAACCCCGGCCTCCGCCGCGAGGGCGCGTTGGCTCGCCCCGTCAACGAGGGCACGCAGCATCCGTTCGGTCCATGGACCCTTGGCCAGGGCGTCGATTGCCCGGGCGTCGGCGTGCGTCGTGGGCCGGCGGTCTTCGACCTCGGCAAGGGACAGCAGCGCGCCGAGATCGGCGGCCCGGACGACGGGGCGTTCACCGTCGGTGAGTCGCAACGCGATGAGTGCGGAACGCCAGGACTCGCGCAGGCCGTCGGCGGAATGCGCCGCGATGCCGATGCCCGCCTGCGAGGCCGGGGCCCCGCCGCCTGGAGCAATCACGGCGCGGACGATTCCGAAGCGGGTCCCGAGCACTGCCTGGGGGAGCGCCCGGTCCAGGTGAAGCGATGCAGGAACCGCGATGGCGTGGGTGGTTGCGTGGGCGCCGAGGGACAGTCGGGCGGCCGCCTCGGCGCGTTCGCCGTCGGTGGCATCCCCGGCCAGCAGCACCTCGACCGCGCGCCGGGTGGGCGCCAAGGTATCGAGCCGCCGGGAGAGGATCGACAGGGCAATCGCCAGCCGCTCAAGCACCATCGCGTCGTTCGCGTGAACCGCGTCCGCGCGCTCGAGCCACACCACGGATCCCTCGCCAGCCGGGGTCGAGGGCCAGCCATCGGGAGACCCCGAGGGCAGTTCGGTTCCGTCCGCGGCGAAGCGCCGGCCCGGTTCCCGGCCACCCAGACGGTGGCCGACGGGTGCCCCGCAGAGCACGGCAGCCCCGCGCAGCATGCCCTCGGCCCCGACGCGGCCGTCGATGAGCTTGTCGAAGTAGGCGATGACCTTGAGCGATTCGCTCGCCGCCGGGTCCAGGGCGCTGAGCCGGCCCGAAAGTTCCTTCATCGCCCATGTCCCTCTCGTCTGGCCGGTGCACCCCATCCTATGCGGACGAGGTGCACCGAATACCTGTCCGTGGTCTGTGTCAGGCCTCGAGCATGCGGGTCAGCCAGCGGTTGCGGGTGTCCACCATGGCGATCGAGACCTGGGCCTGCGGGGCGAGGCCGTCGAACCCGTGGAAGCCGCCGGGCCAGACGTGCAGTTCGGCGTTGCCACCCGCGGCCCAAATGCCCGAGGCGTACGCGACGCACTCGTCGCGGAACACCTCGGCGCTGCCCACGTCGATGAAGGTCGGGGGCAGGCCGGAGAGGTCCTCGGCGCGTGCTGGAGCGGCGTAGATGGACACGTCGCCGGTGCCCCGGCGCTCTCCGAGCAACGCGTTCCAGCCGGTGAAGTTGCTGGTGCGGTCCCAGACGCCGATGCCCTGGAACTGGTGGGAGGAGACTGTCTCGTTGCGGTCATCGAGCATCGGGTAGATCAACAGCGAGGCGCGCAGGGCCGGCCCCTGCCTGTCGCGGGCCAGGAGCGTGACGCCCGCGGACAGCCCGCCCCCGGCGGATGCGCCGCCGACGATGATGCGGTCCGGGTCGATTCCGAGCTCCGCGGCGTTCCGGGCAGTCCAGACGAGTCCCGCGTAGCAGTCCTCGACCGGGACGGGATCCGGGAACTCGGGGGCGAGCCGGTACTCGACGCTCACGATTACGGCCCCGTGGCTGGCGACGTAGGGGAGGAAGGCCTGCACACCGGCGAAGCGGTTGCCGATCACCATGCCGCCGCCGTGGATGTGGAAGATCCCGGGGCCGGTCGTGTCCTGGCCGGGACGGCGGTAGATCGACAGCACGATTTCAGCGCCGTCGAAGCCGGGGATCCTGCGCTCCTCGTGCACGGCCCCGACGGCGGCGACCTGCCCGTCGAGCGTAGGGTCGGCCGGCATCTGCCGCATGAGCGGGATCATCTCCGGGGTGATGGTGGCGGGGATGGACTCTGCGACGAGGCCGAGCGCGGCGTCGAGCTCTGGGTCGAACGGCGGTGCTGTGTAGGTGGACATGGTGGACCTCCAGTGTTCGGGTGGCCGCGTCGATGCGGCTTTGTTCCAAGGTGGTTCAATGCTGGCAAAGACATCCAACGGCCGCGACCGCCACCTGCGGCGGAATACGGCCTTGGCGCCCGCCACATGGCGGGAGACCCGGGAAGTACGCGTCGGAGGGACGCGAACCGCTCCGTGCAATTGCCAATGCGGGGGAAGGCTTCAGGTGGTCGGGTAGCATCATGGAGCTGCGGTGGATCGCCGCAGCAGCATGCAAAGGGGAATGTCGTGGTGGGTGGATTGCAGGGTTGGCACTTGATGGTGCTGCTTTTTGTTGTTGCCGTAGTTGTGGTCATTGTTCTGGTCGTCAAGGCCGCAAGCAAGCCCAAACAACCCGTTGTCATTGGCCCGAACGGGCAACCGGCGGTGCCTTCCCCCTACCCGCAGCACGTCCCTCCGGTGCAGATCGGCTACACCATGGATGGGCAGCCCATCTACCAGCAGCCAGCCCAGCCGGGAACAAACACCTTCGCAATTCTGGCCCTGGTGCTGGGGTTGGCGACAGGGGTACTTGGCATCGTGTTCGGGCATATCGCCCGGGCCCAGATCAGGCAGACCGGAGAGTCGGGGGACGGCATGGCCTTGGCCGGCCTGATCATCGGATACGCCTGGCTGGGCTTGATCGTTGTGGTCGTCATGGGCGGCGCCTTCTGATTCAGGCATGGCTCAGGGAAGTGCCCCTCCTCCCCTGAAGCCAACTGCCGATCCGTGCCGCAGAACTACCCGGCGAGTACCCGGTCAAGTGTCTCCACCACGAAGTCCGCGCTTGCGCGCGTCAGGCACAGGGGCGGCTTGATCTTCAGGACGTTGCGCCGCTCCGAGGTGGGCTGCGTGATGATGCCCAGGCCCAGCAGCCGCTCGCAGGCCAGCAGCGTTTCCTCGACCGCCGGTTCGTTGGCGGTTCCCGGTTTGACCAGCTCGACGCCGAGGAACAAACCCGTGCCATGCACGTGGCCGATGAGCGGGCGGCGCGTTGCAAGCTCGGCGAGCCTGCCCTGCAGGTACTCGCCCATGGTTGCGGCGTTTTCCATGAGCTTCTCGTCGCGCAGCACGTCGAGCACCGCGATGCCCACCCGGCAGGCCGCGGGTGAGCCGCCGGTGGAGGAGAAGAACTGGCCCTCGTTCACCAGCGACTCGGCGATTTTCCGGGTGGTGAGCACGCCGCCGAGCGGGAAGCCGTTGCCCATGGGCTTGGCGATGGTGACGATGTCCGGGATGACGCCCTGCAGCTCGAACGCCCACTGGCGGCCCAGGCGGCCGAACCCGACCTGCACCTCGTCCGCGATGCACACCCCGCCCGCGGCGCGCACGGCCCGGTACACCCCGGCCAGGTAGCCGTCGGGCAGCAGTACGCCGCCGGCGTTGCCCAGCACCGGTTCGGCGATGAACGCGCCGACCGGGGTGCCCGCTGCGCCGAGTTCGGCGATGCGTGCTGCGGCATCGGCGGCGTACGCGGTTCCGGCGCCCGGGCCGGTGTGGCTGCCGCGCAGCGGGTGCGGGACTTCCAGCAGCTCGACCCATTCGGGCCGGCTGTCCCCGGCATGCGGGTTGTCGAAAGCGCTGGTGGTCACGGCATCGGCGGCCATGGACCACCCGTGGTAGGCCTCGCGCAGCGCCAGCACGGTGTCCCGGCCGGTGGCGGCGCGGGCCAGTTTCAGCCCGAGCTCCACGGCCTCCGAGCCGCTGTTGACCAGCAGGAGCGTGTCCAGCCCGGAGCCCGCGGGGGCGAGGTCGACCAGCCGCCGGGAGTAGTCGGCCAGGGCGCGGTAGAGGAAGCGCGAGTTGGTGTTCAGCAGCCGCAGCTGGGCCGCTGCCGCATCGGCGATCGCGGGGTGCCCGTGCCCGATGGAGGTGACGTTGTTGACCAGGTCCACATAGGCGCGGCCCGTGGTGTCCACCAGGTGGTGGCGCCAGCCGCGCTCGAACTGCGGCGGGTCATCGAAGAAACGCTCCTGGGCGGGGGAGAGCACGGTGTTGCGGCGGTCCTGCTCCGTGTGCGGGTCGGGCTCGGGAGCCGCCGGCTCCAGCCCGAGCAGCACGGCCGGGTCGAGGGCCAGCCGCAGCCAAGCCGGTGCCAGGTCCGGGGTGGTGAACAAGGGAACCTCGGCGGGCGCCCCGGCGTCGATTCGTTGGAGGCAGACCGGGACCGGCAGCGCACCGGATCCGGCAAGCTCGGCAGGCCTCCGGGCAATGAACTCGCCGCGGGACACCTCCCGGGATCCGCCCTCGGGCAGCGCCCCGGTGAGGACCATGCGCTCGCCGGATCCCGAAACCACCTCCACCCGGTGTTCCGCCCCGTCGGAGCCGGCCACCAGCCGGCCGTCCCACGGCGCGGTGAAGCCGAGCGGCCCGCGGGTGTAGAGCTGCAGGGCCAGCGGGATGGTTGCCCCGGGTTCCGCGGAATCCCGCACGGTCCGGGTCAGCCGGGCCCGCCCGTAAGGCAGCAGGAGAACCGGGTGTTCCTCCAAGGCCTCGGAGAGCAGCTCGGCCTCGATGCCGGGACGGGTCCAGCGCCCGTCATCCAGCAGCGGGGATTCCACTCCCAGGTCCAGCACCGCGTGTCCGTCCAGGGTGGCGATCGGCGACGCGGCGGTTTCCGGGTTCGCGCCCGCGTCCCGCCGCGGGAAGCCGAGCACGGCAAGCACCGCCTGGGTGCCGACTTCCAGCGGCATGGCCGTGGCCGACTCGAAGATCGTCCATTCGTGGTCCATGCGCTCGGCCGCGTAGTCGTTGTCGGCTTCGAGTCCCACCTGCTCCCACCCCGAGGCGATCAGCACGGCGGCCCGCAGCACCAGCAGCGGCCACAGAGCCCGGGCCTCGGCCTCGGAGAGCGGGTTCTCGCGGTGGAACGCCGCGGCGGCCGCCAGCACGGATAGCGGATTCTCCGGCCGGTGGTGCAGCAGCGAGGAACAGAGCACCGCCAGCTCGGCCACGCGCCAGCCGTGGCCCAGGTCGCCGAAGTCGATCACCGTTCCCCGGACCCGGCCCGATTCCGGGTCGATGCGGAATGCGACGATGTTGTCGTCGGTCAGGTCGCCGTGGAGCGGCTGGACGGGAAGCGCATCGGCAAGCGGCGCCAGCAAGGCCCGGGCGGACTCGGCCGCCGCGGCAACCGCCCCGGCCTTGGCACCGTCCGTGATGGCCGGCAGCAGCCGCTGCACCACCCCGAACCCGCGGCGCAGGTCCCATTGCAGCTCGCGCTCCAGCCCCGGGTGCTCGAACTTTTCCAGCGTGCGCGATACCGACGCGGCAAGGCTGCCCAGCCCGGCAAGTGTCGCATCGCCCAGGTAGCCGGCGTCGACCAGAGTGCCGCCCTCGACGAATTCGAAGAGCCGCAGGTGCCGCACGGTGTCCCCGGCATCGGTGGCCAGCTGCAGCGTGTCGCCGTCCAACCCCGGCAGCACCCGCGCCGCGGACACCCCGCCGACGGCGGCACCGGAGGCGAAGAGCGCGACGGCCTGGTTCTGCGACAGCAGCTCTGCTTCGCCGAAGACCGCGTTGTCGAACTTCAGCACGTGGCACCGCCCGTCGCCGGAGGCCAGCAGGAAGTTCCGGTCCTGGTTGCTGCCCAGCTCCACGGCCGTGGCCTGCAGTCCGAAGTGGCGCAGTGCGAGCGCGGCGGCCCGCTGTTCATCCACGGCCGGGCGCACCAGGGGAATGGCGTCGAAATTCGGTCCAGAAACTGCGGATTCGCTGGCACTGCCGGGAGTTTGCAACGGATTCCTCCAAAAATGAGGGGCGGTAATGTGGTCTGCACCACATTACCGCCCGTGTCGGGTTCGCTCCAGAGCCGGTGCCTCCCGGACGGTCGCGTTACGGCACCGGGGAGGCCGGCGGGTGCAGTTGGGCCGCCGTAATCTCCTCGCCGATGGCCCGGATCGCATTCTTGATGGCGTTGATCTTGGCGCTTACCACCTCCGTGGGTCGCTGCACCAGGGCGATGCGCGGGATCTCGATGTCGCCGCGCAGCGGGACGGCGCTGACCTTCTCACCGCCGATCGCGTAGTCGTGGCGCGGGAGCTGGTTCAGGATCGCAAAGGCGTTGCTTGTGGCCACCACGCCGCGCAGCGCCTCCATGCTCGTGGTTTCACACACCTGTTCCACGCGCGCTCCGGCGCGGCGCAGTACCTGGTGGACGTATTCTCGGCTGGTGGCCAGGTCCAGCTGGACCAGCTGCTCGCCGTCGAGTTCCTCGAAACCGACGGAATCGCGGTGGGCCAGCCGGTGGTGCTCGGAAACCAGCAGGTATGGCCGGCAGCTGGCAATGTACTCGACCTCGAGGTCCACCGGGATCCCGTCGTCGTAGAGCAACCCGAAGGTCACGTCGGCGGCCCGCAACCGCTGCAGCACCCCGGAATACGACGAATCGACAAGCTCCACGCGCAGGTGCGGGTAGGTCTCGCTGATCCGCTTGTACAGCGGCGGGAAGAATGTCGGGATGAGCGTCGGGTAGCAGGCGATGCGCACCGTCCCGGCCACCAGCATGCGTGAGGCGTTGCTGAAGCGGGAGAGTTCCTCGCTGCGTGCCAGCAGGTCGGCCGCGATGCGCCGGACCTCGCGACCGTCGTCGGTCAGCCGCAGGCCCTTGGCGGGGACGCGCAGGAAGAGTGTCACGCCCATCTCCGATTCGAGGTGGAGGACGGCGGTGGAGATGCTGGACTGGGAGACCCGCAGCAGCTCCGCCGCACGGGCAGTGTTCAGCGTTTCGCAGGCCGTGACGAAATACCGCAATTGCGTCAGGCTGAACCCCGGTCCGCTCATGGCACCCCTCGGCTGTGTTGTTTTCACCACAGCCTAGCGTTCGCCGGAGCCGCCCGCGGCGTTGAAGACCTCCCGTGACCCGACCCAGGTGCTGCGCACCGTGGCCGTGCCGAGCGCGGCGGCCTCGAGCCGTTCCAGGTCCTCGTCGAACACCGCGAAGTCGGCAAGCTGCCCGGGCAGCAGGCTGCCCTTGAGGTTTTCCTCGCCGGAGGCCTCCGCCGACCCCCGGGTGTACATCTCGATGGCCTCGGCTAGGGACACCTTCTGGCTCCCGCCGACCTCCACCCCGTCGGATCCGGCCCGGGTGACGCAGCTGAGCAGTCCGAGCAGCGGCTCGAAGGGGCCGCACGGGAAGTCGGAGGAACCCGCCACGGTGACCCCGGCATCGCGCAGGGAACGGTGCGGGAACATGCGTTCGGCGCGTGCTGCTCCGTACCAGTTCAGGATCTTGGTGCCGTGGTAGTGGGCATAGGAGCCGAAGGGGACGGTGATCAGGTCCAGCGCCGCGATGCGCTCGATGGTGGGTTCGTCGGGCATCGAGCAGTGTTCGATCCGGTGCCTGACCGGGGCGGGTCCGTGGAGCCGGACATCGCGTTCCAGCGCAGTGACAAGTTCGCGGATCGCCGCGTCGCCGTTGGCGTGGACCGCCAGCCGGCTGTTGGCCCTGCGTGCGCGCCCGGCCAGCTCGGTGAGCTCCTCGACGGTGGCCACCTGCAGCCCGCGGTCCGTCGAGTCCTCGAAGGGCTCGTCGACCAGGCAGGTCCGTCCGGCCACGGCGCCGTCGACGAACGCCTTGTAGCCGCCGATGCGTACCCATTCGTTGCCGAGCCCGGAGACGATCCCGAGGCCCGCGTAGTCGTCGAGGAACCGGGCGGCGAGCAGTGCGTTGATGCGGACGGGGAGCTCGCCGGATGCCCGCAGGTCGCTGAAGAGGCGCAGTTGGTCCGGGCCGCAGAGCGCGTCGGTGGCCGAGGTGGTGCCGTGGGCGCTGAGCATGCCCAGGAACCCGAGCATGGCGCGGCGGATTTCCTCGGGGCCCGGCTGGGGCACCACGGTGCCGCCGGTGCGGGAGGCCGCGCTGTCCACGTAGTCGAAGATGGCCTGTTCGTGGAGCACCCCGTCCAGTTCGCCCCGTTCGTCGAGCCCCACGAACCCGCCGTCGGGGACGTCCCGCGCGGTGTGCAGGCCTCCCCGGCGCAATGCCTCGGAGTTCACCACGCCCCAGTGGCAGGCGGTGTGCAGCAACAGCACCGGGTGCGCGGGCGCGAGGGCATCGAGCTCCCGGCGGGTGGGCCCGGGGCCGTCCGGGTAGCCGGAGGGGTCGTAGCGTGTGCAGCGGATCCACTGCCCCTCCGGCGTGGTGGCGGCGGCCTCGGCGATGATGCGTTCCAGCTGCGCCCGGGTGCGGACGCGGGCCGGCGAGACGTCGTGGGCGGTGGCATCCCGCGCGGCGATCGAGGGGTGCATGTGGGCGTCGTTGAGGCCCGGAATGGCCAGCGCGCCGTCAAGCCTGACGACCTCGGCGCCGGCATCCCGCCAGGTCTCCAGCGGGCCGAAACCGACGATGCGATCGCCCAGCACGGCCATTGAGTCCCCGTCCCCGGCCTGCGGGCTGAAGAACCGCGGGCCGGTGAAGACGCGCAGCGGCGCGGCGGCCGGCTGCGGGCTCACCGGGCGGCCTCCGGCTCCGCGACCCGTGGCAGTGCTGCAGCGGGTTCCGCGGAGCGGGTGGCGCCCCCGCGCAGCGTGCTGCCGCTGGGGCTACCGTGCAGGTCGGTGGCGGCGCGTGCGGCGTCCCGGATGGCGTCGGCCACCACCGCTATGGCAGCCGATTCCAGCATGAACAGGTCCTGGGTCTCGACCTCGCCGGTGGCGATCGCGAAGGCCGTGTCCCCGTCGAAAGCCGAGGCCGAGGGGTGCACTGCCCGCGCGATGCCCAGGTGGGCGTCGCGGGCCAGCAGCCAGGCGCGGCGCTTGTCCAGCCTGGCGTTGGTTGCCACCACCACGAGCGTCGTGGCCATGCCCTGCTCCTTGCCGAATTCCCCGGAGCCGTTGGCGCACAGGTGCTCGGTGACCCCGACGAAGTTCCCGTCGACGTGGGCGCCGGCCAGCGTTGTGCCGTCGGTGTCCACGATGTCGCCCACGGGATTTGCCGCGACCCAGGCCGAGACCTGCAGCCCGCCATGCAGCTCGCGGGAGGCGTACCCGAAGCCCGCCTTGGTGGCGTGCTCGATGCCCAGCACCGCCCCGGAGAGGGTGCCGGTGCCCACACCCACGCAGCCGCGTTGTGCACGGGAGCCGGGAACCGCTGCGTCGTAGGCGAGTACCGCGGCATCCGCGGCGGGCCGCGAGCGTTCGCCGAGCCGGATGTCGTAGACCACCGCCGCGGCGACCGTCGGGATGGCCTTTTCATTCCCGGGGGAGTGCTGGGTGCGGCGGTCGAGCTCCAGGTGCAGCTCCATGGCGGAGGCAAGCCCGTTGGTGCTGCCGCCGGTAAGCACTATCGCATCGGCCTCGGACGACACCCCGTCCAGCCCGAGCGCGTGCAGGTTCAGCGTTCCGGTGTTTTGGCCGTGCCCCAGCCCCGCCACCACGGAGCCCGCGGGCGGGATGAAGACGCTCAATCCCGTGGCCGTGTCGGTGTCCGTCCAGTGTCCTACGCGTATTTGGTCCATCGAAGCCTCCTGTTGGTCGTGTTCCGTGCTAGTCGTGTGCCGTGGCGAGCCCGCTGGCAACCTGCAACGCGCGTGCGTAGGGCTGTTCGCGGGGTTTGTAGAAATCGGCGGCCGGTCCCTCGTCGACCACGCGGCCCCCGCGGAGCACGACCATCCGGTCGGCAACATAGCGGGTGGCGGCGATGTCGTGCGAGATGAACAGCGCGCCCATGGCCTGGGTCGTCTTGAGTTCGCGGATCAGCGAGAGGATCTGCGCCTGCACCGAGACATCCAGCGCGCTGACGGCTTCGTCGAAGAGGACGAAGCGCGGGTTGGTGATCAGCGCCCGGGCGATGCTTGCTCGTTGGCGCTGCCCGCCGCTGAGCTCGGAGGGGCGGCGTGCGGCGATGGCCGGGTCGAGCCCGACCAGCTCGAGCATGCCCGCCACGCGGCGGCCCACTTCCACCCTGTCCAGGCGTTCCTGGATGCGCAACGGCTCGCCCACCGAGGACCCCACGCTGTGCGTGGGGTCGAACGATGCCGCAGGGTTCTGCAGCACCGCCGCCAGCTGGCGGGGGCCGCGGCGTCGGGTGAACGGCGTGCCGTCGATCAGGTACTTGCCTGCCGGCACCGGTTCCAGGCCCAGCATGATGCGCCCGATCGTCGACTTGCCGGAGCCGGATTCACCCACCAGGCCCACGACCTCGCGCTCGTTCACCGCGATGCTGACCTCGTGCAGTACGGGGTCCAGCGTGCGGGCCACCAGGCCCCGCGACGGGTAGGCGAAGGTCAGGTTGGAGAGCTCGACGACCGGCCGGCCGGTGGTTGGCTGCTGTCCGTGGGTGCTCATGCTGGCTGCTCCTGGATTTGGCGGACCTCCTGGCAGAGGACCGTGCGGCCCTCCACCAGGCGGGGGACTTGCCGGGTGGTGTGGCAGGAATCGACGGCCCCGGCGCACCGCTCGGCGAATGCGCACCCCGGTGCCGGGGCGGTGAGCGTGGGGGGACGGCCGGGGATGGCCTTGACCTCGTCGTCGATGCCGGCCCGGCCGGGGATGCTGGCCAGCAGTGCCCGGGTGTAGGGGTGCCGGGGCTGCCGCATGACCAGCTCGGTCTCCCCGCTCTCCACCACGCGCCCGCCGTACATGATCGCCACCCGGTCCGCGTGGGTCAGCACGGTGTGCAGGTCGTGGGTCAGCAGCAGCACGGAGGCGTTCTGCTCGCGGGCCCGGGTGATCAGCAGCTCCAGCACCTCGGTCTTGACCGTGGCATCCAGCGCCGCGGTGGGCTCGTCGGCAATGAGCAGGCGCGGCTTGCGCGCCATGGCCATCGCGATGCACAGGCGCTGGGCCATGCCGCCGGAGAGTTCCCGCGGGTAGGCGCGCAGCACGCGCTCCGGGTCACGCATGGAGACGCTCTCCAGCAGTTCGACCATCGCCGCGTGCCCTCCGATCCCGGTGGCCCGGCGCAGCTGGGTGCCCACGCGGGCCGTCGGGTCCAGCGAGGCCAGCGGATCCTGCTCGACGAATGCGATCTGGCTCGAGTGCAGGGCGCGCAGCTGCTGGGCGGACAGCGATTCGATGTCCTCCCCGGCGAACAGCGCCTGCCCGGAGACGATCTCCGCGTTGGGCGGCAGTGCGCCGCCCAACGCCCTGGCCACTGTCGACTTGCCGGACCCGGATTCGCCGATCAGGGCCAGCACCTCGCCCTCGTGCAACTCCATGTCGGCGTCGTCCAGGGCGCGGATCTCGCCGGTGCGCAGCGCGTAGGTCGCGGCCAGGTTCCTTGCCTCGAGCAGTATCTGGTTCGTACTCCGGTTCATGCTCGTGCCTTCCTGGGGGTGCGGCGGCGTCGGGGCGTCGGGTCCCCGTACCGCTGGATGCCGTCGCCGATGAGGTTCACCGAGAGCACCGCCACGGCCAGCACGAGTGCCGGGAGCAGGGTGTAGGCGGGCAGGATGAAGAGGTACTGCCGGCCGAAACCGATCAGCGAGCCGAGCGATGCGCTGGGCAGCTGGACGCCGAAGCCCAGGAAGCTGAGCGCGCCTTCGATGAGCATGGCCACCGAGAGCGAGTAGGCGACCTGCAGGATGATGACGCCGCGGGCGTTGGGGAGCAGGTGCGTGAACATGACCCGCCACATCCCGGCCCCTGCCACGCGGGCGACCACGATGTAGTCCCGCCCCGCGACCTCGAGCACCTTGGCCCGCACTGTACGCAGCAGCAGCGGCACGGTGGCCACCAGGATGCCACACATCGCGGAGAACTGGCCGGGCCCGACGGCCACCGTCACCAGGATCGCGACGATGATCAGCGGGAAGCCGAAGAGGATGTCGGCAAAGCGGGAAATCACCTCGTCGACCCAACCGCCGCGGTACGCGGAGATGCACCCGAGCAGCGTGCCGAGCAGGGCGCCGGCGGCCACCGCCGTGACGGAGAGCAGCACGGTGGTGCCGATCCCCTCGGCGATGCGGGCCAGCAGCGACCTGCCCAGTTCGTCGGTGCCCCATGGGTAGCCCGGGCCACCCTCGGAGAGTCGCGGGCCCACCAGGGCGCCGGGATCGCCGAGCACGCCCAGGTGCCCGCCGAGCCCCGCGAGCAGGCACAGGGCGAAGAGGACCACGCCGCAGGTGCCCAGGAAATCCAGGCGCCGGCGGGGTGCCCGCCGGACCCGTGCCCGGGTTGGCGCGACAGTTGTTTCAACAATGCCCTTGGTGGTTGTCATGCCTGGCGCACCCCGCTCCCTGCCACGCGCGGGTCGATGATCCCGCACACGATGTCGATGATGATGTTCAGGACGACGAATGCCGCCGCGGCCACCAGGACCCCGCCCTGCACCGCCGGGTAGTCGCGCTGGGCGACGGCCTCCACGATGTAGCGGCCCAGGCCGTTGAGCGAGAAGATCTGCTCGGCCACCACCGCGCCGCCCAGCAGGAACGCCGAGTACAACGCCGCGGAGGTCAGGACCGGGACGGCGATGTTCCGCGGCAGGTGCCAGCGCAGCACCTGGGAGAAGGTCGCCCCGCGCTTGAGCGAGGCGTCCACGTACGGCTGGCCGAGGGTCTCGGTGACCGCCCGCCGGGTCGAGGTCATCACGAATCCGACTCCGACGATGCTCACGGCGACGGCCGGGGGGACGGCGGCCAGGAAGAAGCCCACGGGGTCCTCCCCGAACGGAACCCAGATGCCGATCGTGAAAGGGACCACGAACTGTGAGATCCCGTAGACGAAGAGGCTGCCCAGGAGCATGTCCGGCAGCGAGAGGGTCAGCGAGTTCAGGAACTCGGCACCCGGCGCGGAGCCGCGCCTGTGCTGGCGGATGCCCGCGAAGACGCCGGCGACCACGCCGCCGACCACGGCGATCACGCCGCCGACCAGGGCGATTCCGCCGGTCACCGAGAATCGGCCGATGAGTTCCTGGACCACCGGGGCCCCGCTGCGCATGGAGACGCCAAGGTCGCCCTGGAGGGCAAGGCCGATCCACGTGAAGAACTGGCTGACGACGGGTTCGTCGAGCCCGTACCGTTCAACCGCCGCGGCGCGCGCCTCGGGGGTCACCTGGTTGCCGAGCAGCAACGTCACGAAGTCGCCGGGAACGGCCCTGATCGAGGCAAAGACCGCGACGGCTATCACCAGCATGGTCAGCGCCGCAACCAGGAACCGCTTCCCGGAGAACCGGAGGAATGGGAGCACGGGACTACTCGCGACCCGAGTCGAATTCGGCGATCCGCTCGAACGGCATCGACATGCCGTCGACCTTGGCGAAAGCCGGGTCCAGGGTGTCGCTGCGGTAGGCGAAGGTCGTCGGCTTGGTGACCAGTGGGATCACCGTGGCGGACTCGTCGATGGCCGCTGCGGCATCCTTGAGGGTCTGGGCGGCGGTTTCCGGGGTTGCCTGGAGCGCCCGCATGATTGTCTCGTCGGTTTCCGGGTCCTTCGGGAGGAAACCGTCGGCGAACGGTGCCAGCTTGGGGACCCAGTTGCCCAGCACGTGGGTCGGTGCCCCGAAGGCCGCGTACCAGGAGATCGTGGCGTCCATCTTGGCGGGGTCGGTTCCCCACACTCGGTCCACCCAGACACCTTCCTCGAGGTCGGTGATCTTGGTGCCGATCCCCACGGCCTCCAGCTGCTTCTGGATGACCTGGGTGACGGCGCCGTAGGGTTCGTCGGAGTAGAGGATCTCGATGGACAGGCCGCTCACGCCGGCCTCCTTGAGCAGTGCCTTCGAACGTTCCGGGTCGAAGGCAACGGTGGAGGGCATGCCTTCGGGGAAACCGACGGACACCGGGCCTGTCGGTTCGCCCAGGCCGCCGAGCGCCACGTCGCGGATCTCGTCGCGGTTGATGGCGTGGGCGATGGCCAGGCGGACACGCTCGTCCTGCAGCTCCGGGATGCCCTGGGCGTTGAGGTTCAGGAAGTAGAAGTCGGGGCGCTTCTGGACCTCGACGGCCACGTTGGGCTTGCCGGCGAGCAGGGCCGGTGCGTCGGGATTCTCGAAGGAGGCCACGTCGATGCTGCCGTCGGCCAGTGCCGCGATGCGCGCGTTGGCGTCGGGCATGATCTTGATGTCGATCTTGCCGAGCTTTGCGTCGCGCCAGGCATGGGGGTTGGGCACCATGGTCCAGGACTGGTCCTGCTGGTGGGACTCGACCATAAAGGAACCGCTGCCGAGCATGGTTTTGCTCAGGTCCACGTCGCCGGCCTCGATTTCGACGCTGGGCATGATGGAGGCGGACACCGCGGCAAGGGCCGAGAGGAAGCCGGGGTTCGGTGCGGCTAGCTTGACGACGACGGTGTCCTTGTCCTCGGCGATGACTTCCTTGAGCTCGCCCGAGCGTGCGCTCCAGCTGCTGCCGGTGGACACGTCGGCGGCCTTGGTCAGCGTCCAGGCCACGTCCTCGGTGGTCAGCGGGCGGCCGTTGGAGAATTTCGCATCGGTGCGTATCTCGAACCTGTACTCGGTGGGCGAAACCTCGGTCCACGAGGTGGCCAGTGAGGGAATCGGCTTGAGATCATCGTCCAGGCCGATCAGGCGGTCGTAGACCAAGCCGATGACGTCCCAAGATTCGCCGAGGCTGGAGGTCAGCGGGTCCAGGGCGATGGCTTCGAGGGTCTTGCCCCACACCATGGTTCCGTTCTCGACGGAGGCAAAGGACGAGGACGGCGCTGCTTCTTGGTTGCTGCGTTGTGCACACGCGCCGAGCGTGATTGAGAGTGCCAGGGCCGTGCTCGTTGCCAGGCCTGCCCTGAAAATGGTGCGCGTGTTCGGTGTGGAAACCTTCATGATTTTCTCCAGCTCTTGGTCAACCCATCGTCGAAAAAACTCATCGCTCGCGGAGCGACAGGGATCAATCTAGCCAGAAGCGAATCAATTGAATACAAGCTTCTCAATCAATTTATTTGATCGACAATTCGCGGATATTCGGGGCCCGAATGGGGCCGAAGCGGCACAGCTGGTCATGGTGCCCGTCACGGGCCATCGCATTCCTCGAGTCCTGATAAATGACTCTGACATGGGGAATTCAATGGGCTGGCGTGGCGGTGGGGCATGTTCGGGCGGGCGGCTGCGCTTCCGTGCGGCGACGGATTCGGCGACGCCCGGGAGGGGTGCCGCCCGGGCACGGCGACCGAGGGGGAGCGTCTTGCGGTTCCGGGCGCGCGGGAGCCAATGTGACGTGTCCATGACTCCGGAGAGGTCCGTGAATCCCTGTGCGACGCGTCGCTGTGGCGCCGCGTCCTTCCGGGCTGCGGCCTGCGGCTGGCGAGGCTAGTGATCCAGGGTGACGGTGCGCAGGTCCAGACGCCGCAACACGCGGTCCACCAGTTCGGGGTCGTTGCCGGGTTCGTTGCGGGCCTTGAGCATTTCCTCGCGGGCGGCATCCAGGGCTTCTCGTTGCACGTCGTCCATGATGGTCAGCACCTGCTTCAGGCGCAGCATCTTTTCAGGGTCCTCCTCGAAGTCGGCCTCAAGGATGGTGTGCAGCGAGGACATGCGGCGGGCCAGCGCATCGCGGCGCTTCTGCGGCAGGGCGGCGGCCGCCTGGGAACGCTTCATGGTTTCCAGTGCAACCTTTTCCGCGCGGCGGGCCAGCGAGCGCTGGGTGCGTTCCTCCGCGGCATGGTCGGTGGGCAGCTTGAGCGCGCGCATCAGGGCGGGCAATGTCAGGCCCGGGAGCACCAGGGTCACCACCAATACGGAGGCGGCCGTGGCGACCACGAAGTTGCGGCCCTCCAACGGTTCGCCGTTGGCCAGGGTGGTGGGGAGCGCCAGGGCCAGCGCCAGGGTTGCCAGCCCGCGCATGCCGCACCAGGTGAGCACCAGGACTTCCTTGAGTGATCCCGGCGTGCGGTTCTTGCGCTCGGTGCCGCCGATCTTGAACATCGCCAGCATCCACAGGAAACGCACCAGCACCACGGCAACGCAGATCGCGGCGATTCCGGGAATGAACGTGAAGAGGTTCCGGCCCTCGTCCTCGATGATGTAGCGCATCTCGATGCCCACCAGCCCGAAGGCGACGCCCGTGGTCAGCAGCTCCACGACCTCCCAGAAGGCGGTGCGGGTCAGGCGTTCCTCGGAGTCCTGCGGCCGCGCGCGGCGACCCAGCTCCAGGGCCGTGACAACCACCGCCACAACGCCGGAGAAGTGGACCTCTTCGGCCAGCAGGTAGACGGCGTAAGGGGCGACCAAGGTGGCGGCCGATCGGGCCACAAGGTTGGGCACGAAGCGGTTGAGCCCGCCGACGATCCAGGCCATGGCCAGTCCCAGTACCACGGCGCCCGCGGCACCGATGAGGAACTTCGGAACGACTTCCCAGCCGACCTCCCCGCCGCTGAGCGCCGCGGAGACCGCTGCCTGGAAGATCACGATCGCCATCGCGTCGTTGAACAGGCCCTCGGTTTGGAGCACCGTGATGAGCCGGCGCCGCATCTTGACCTTGCTGGCGATGGCCTCAACGGCCACCGGGTCCGGCGGTGCGACGATCGCACCCAGTGCGATGGCCATCGGGAGGGTCATGGCCGGGGCGATGAACCAGGCCACGCCGGCGGCCGCGGCCGTCGTCGCCACCACCAACAGCACCGCAAGCAGCACGAGGGAGCGCCAGCGCAGGCGGAAAATCGACCAGGAACTTCGCTGGGCCGCCGCATATAGCAGCGGTGGCAGGAAGAGCGGAAGGATGAGTTCGGGGTTGATGTGGACTTCAGGGATGAACGGCAGGAACGCCGCCCCGGCGGAAAACACAAGCATCAGGATCGGGTAGGGCAGCCGTATTCGCTCGCCAAGGCCCGCAACGAGCACCGTCCCGAACAGCAGGCCAACCAACAACAGCAAAAATTCCACGTTTTAGCCCCTTTCCAGAATCTCGATTTTTTCACACCTGTGTGTCGGCGAGGTAAAAAGAAGTCGCCGTCCTTCCTCCTCGCACGTGGCCTTGCGCCGTCGCGTGCTATTGATCGCCCGCCGGCTGCCGCTCCCGGGCCACCGGGAGCGAATCCGCGAGACGTCCCGGCCATGGAACCGGCCGCGGACATGCAAACGGGCCGCGGACATGCAAACGGGCCGCATCCAGCTTTTCCACGCCGGCGTGGAAAAGCTGGATGCGGCCCGTTGGTGTTGCGCTTGTTAGCCGATGCCGATGGCCCCGGTCAGCACGCCCACGGTGAGCATCACCAGCGAAACGACAAGAGCGCGCCAGAGGACCTTCTTGTGGTGCTCGCCCAAATCGACCTTGGCCAGCGAGACCAGCAGCAGGATGGCCGGGACCAGTGGGGACTGCATGTGCACCGGCTGGCCGGTGATGGAGGCGCGGGCCATGTCCACGGCGGGGATCCCGTAGTGGGCGCCGGCCTCGGTGAGCACCGGGAGGATGCCGAAGTAGAAGGCGTCGTTGCTCATGAAGAACGTGGCAGGGATGGAGATCAACCCGGTGAGGATCGCCAGCAGCGGGCCCATCGAGGACGGGATCACGTCGACAAGCCAGGCGCTCATGGCTTCCACCATGCCGGTGCCCGAAAGCACGCCGGTGAGCACCGCGGCGGCCAGCACCATGGAGACCACGGCGATGACCGAGGAGGCGTGGGAGGAGATCATCTTGGCCTGGTCGGAGATCTTCGGGAAGTTCACCAGCAGGGCCACGGCGGTGCCGACCATGAACAGGTAGGACAGCGGCACCAGGTCCAGGATCAGCAGCACCATGATGGCCACGGTCATCGTCAGGTTGAAGATGAACAGCTTCGGGCGCAGGGTCTCGCGGGTCGGGTCCAGCACGGTGCCGTTCATCGTGGCCGTCTCCGTGCCATCGCCCAGGGTCGCGACCTGTTCCATGAGCGCGGTGCCGCGACCGCCGACGCTTGGGGAGCCGTTGGTGCTGCGTGCCGCCGGGGACTTGGGAGTGCCGCCGGAAAGGTTCAGGGTCGAGCCGGTGCCCCAGCGCAGCGGATCCTCGCGCTGCAGGCGCTTGCGCTCGGAGATGCCCATGGCCCAGGCGAAGGCGAAGACCGCGACAAGGCCGGCACCCAGTGCCGGAAGCATCGGGACGAAGACCTCGGAGGCATCGACATGCAGTGCGGCTGCGGCGCGGGCGGTGGGGCCGCCCCACGGGACGATGTTCAGCGTGCCGTTGGTCAGGCCTGCCACACAGGTCAGCACCACCGGGCTCATGCCCAGGCGCTGGTAGATCGGCAGCAGGGCCGCTGTGACAACGATGAACGTTGTCGAGCCGTCGCCATCCAGCGAGATCAGGCCGGTCAGCAGCGCGGTGCCGATGACGACCTTGGCCGGGTCGTTGCCGACAAGCTTCAGGATGCCGTCGACGAGCTTGTCGAAGAGCCCCACGTCGATCATGATGCCGAAGTACATGATGGCGAACATGAGCAGGGCTGCGGTGCCGGACATCGACTTGACCGCATCCATCACCATGTCGCCGATGCCGAGGCCCGCCCCGGCGAAGAGGCCGAAGATGGTGGGCACGATGATCAGCGCCAGCAACGGTGTCATGCGCTTGGTCATGATGAGCGCCATGAACGTGGCGACCATCAGGAACCCGAGTGCTACCAGCATGGGGATCTCCTTGGGGATGAGTGGGTGGGGCCGTGCCGGGTGCGCTGCATCGAGCGGCGGTCGGCTGTGACCCACAACGCTACGTGGGCCAGGTCACGTCCGCGGCGTTGTGCGCACAAAGCGGTCTTCTTCCCCTAAAACCCTTTTTGCTCATAAAGCTCGGGGATGGTTCTACACTTGGTTCATGCCCCCAGCAACGAAGCCAGGACGCAGCTTTGCGGTCAGGATCATGAGCCTGCAATTCGCAGTCGTCGGTGTCCTGATCCTCATCGCTGCCGCCGCGGCCTTCCGGGTCACCGTCGAACGGGTCAACGAACAGGCGGAGGAGCAGGCCCTTTCCATCGCCCGGACCCTGGCTTCCGAACCCGAGCTGCGGGAGGACGTCGCGCGCTACGCGGCCACCGACCGGCTCGACGCCGCGGAGCTTGCGGCCGGACCCGTCCAGAAGCGCGCCGAGGCGGTGCGGCTGAACACCGGTGCGCTCTTCGTGGTGGTCACCGAGGACCGCGGGTTCCGGCTAGCCCACCCCACCGTGGAGTTGCTCGGGCAGAAGGTCTCCACCGAACCCACGGCGCTTTCCGGGCGGGAGTCGGTCTCCCGGGAGCACGGAACGCTCGGCGAATCCGTGCGCGCCAAGGTGCCCGTCTGGGCGCCGGGAACGACGGCCGTGGTGGGGGAGGTCAGCGTCGGTGTGGGCGTCCAGGCGCTTGCCGCGAAGCTCGGGGACGCGGCCCTGACAGTGCTGCTGTACGGACTCGGGGCGCTGGGGCTCAGCGCCCTGGCCACGGCGTGGCTGGTCCGCAGGCTCAAGGCGCAGACCCTGGGCCTCGAACCGGCCGAGATGGCGCAGCTGCTCCGCGACCAGGACGCCGTGCTCTACGGGGTTGAGGACGGGGTGATCGGCATCGGCCGGGAGGGACGCATCAGCGTGCGCAACAAGGCGGCCCGCCAGATGCTCGGGCTGCCGCACCGCCACGACTCCGACGACATCGTCGGCCTGCCCTACACGCAGGCGGGCCTGCCCCCGGCACTCGTTGCGGCCATCGCCGGCGGCGAGACGCAACGGCTGCGGCTGGAGACCGACTCCTCGGCGCTGGTGGCCACGGTGCACCGGGTCCGCCGCGAGAACAGGGACCTCGGCCAGGTGGTGCTGCTGCGCGACGTCACAACCATCGAAAGCCTCGGCTCGCGGCTGGATGCCGTGGAAACCATGGCCGGTGCGTTGCGCGCGCAGCGCCACGAGTTCGCCAACCGCCTGCACACCATTTCCGGGTTGCTGCACAACGGCAACACCGCCGAGGCCCGGGAATACCTGGGCGAGGTGATTGAATCGGGCCCGGTGCGCGAACCCGTGCAAAACCTGCAGGCCATCGACGACACCTACCTGCGCGCCTTCCTCGGAGCCAAGGGGGTCAGCGCCCACGAACGCGGCGTGGTGCTGCGCGTCGGGGAGGAGAGCGCCCTCTACGGGAGGCTCAGCGACGCCCAGGACGCCATCGCGGTGCTCGGCAACCTCATCGACAACGCCCTGAGCGCCGCGGTGGAGGGCCCGGCGCCGCGCTGGGTGGAGGTCGACCTGCTCGGCGAGGGGAACACCCTGCACATTGCGGTTGCCGACTCCGGGCACGGGGTGGCGCCCGGGATGGACGTCTTCGCCGAGGGCGTCAGCACCCGCGCCGGAACCCCGGAGCAGGAGCATGGCCATGGCGTGGGCCTGCCGCTGGTCCGCCGGCTGGCCAGGGCCCACGGAGGCGACGTGTGGATCGCCGACCCGGGCGGCGGACGCCCCGACGGCGGCCGGCCCATGTCCGCCCATGAACCGGGGGAAGCGGCAACCGGGGGCGCCCCGCGCGCCGGAGCCGTGTTTGCCGCCCGCCTGCCCGGGGTCCTCACCCTCGATCCACCGACCACCGAAAGGCCATGATCCCCATGAACCAGAGCAACGACCTGCGCGTGCTGGTGGTCGACGACGACTTCCGGGTTGCCGCCCTGCACGCCAGCTACGTGGACGAGGTCCCGGGGTTCACGGCCCTGCCGCCGGTCCACGATGCCCGCATGGTTCCGCGCGTCGTGGCGGAGGAAAAGCCCGACCTGCTGCTGCTTGACGTGTACCTGCCCCAGGGCTCGGGCCTGGACCTGCTCTCCTCGCTGGACGTCGATGCGTTCGTGCTCTCGGCGGCCACCGAGGCCGACGCCGTGCGCACCGCCATCCGCCGCGGCGCCCTGGGCTACCTGGTCAAGCCGTTCGACCCCAAGCTGCTGGCCACCCGGTTGCGTTCCTACGCCCGCTACCGCAGGCAGCTGGAGACGGCGGGGGTGCTTGACCAGGGAATGATCGACAGGGCGCAGCGCACGCTGCTGGCCGCGGACGACGCGGGGAGTGCGGCAGCCCCGACCCCCACCGAGCAGGCCGTGCTGGCCGCGGTGGCCGCCACCGGCGAGCCGGCAACCGTCATGCAGGTGGCCACCGCCGTGGGCATCTCCCGGGCCACGGCC
Organism: Paeniglutamicibacter selenitireducens; assembly: GCF_051550675.1. Lineage (NCBI taxonomy): Bacteria > Bacillati > Actinomycetota > Actinomycetes > Micrococcales > Micrococcaceae > Paeniglutamicibacter > Paeniglutamicibacter selenitireducens. The sequence goes on from NZ_JBPULF010000001.1 coordinate 79,243, forward strand.
CAGCGCTACCTGGCGACCCTGGTCCAGGCCGGGTCGCTGCGCCTCGAGCTCACCTACGGCAGCCGCGGGCGTCCCGAGCACCGCTACCTCGCCCAGGGCTAGGAGGCCCGGGCCAGGTTCATCCGCCGAGCCGGGCTCCGCGGATGACGGGTGTCAATTTCCGGTGGGCTGTTCGACAAGCAGCGGCAGCGCGTCGCCCCAGGCGGAAATGCCGCAGCCGTTCTTCAGGTCGAACTCCCGGGACACGGCCTTGCCGTCGATGGTTCCGCTGACGCTCGCGGTGGCCGGCCCGCCGTACTGCTCGGTGCACATCTGGTTGGCGGGCGCGGGATCCAGGATCTGCGGGTGCTTGGACACCAGCTCGCAGGCCTCGGCCGCGCGCGGGTGCTTGCTGGATTCAAGGGCCGTCGCCCCCGCGCATTGCAGGGAGTACTCGGCGCTGGCGTTCTTGCCGTCGGCGCGGACCACGATGTCCAGGTCTATGTCGGCGGTGGCCGGGGACGAAACCGACGGTGAAGCGGGCGCCGTGGACGGGGACTGGCCCGGCACCCCGCCGTTGCCGCCGCAACCGGCCAGCAGCACAGCGGCCGCGAACAGCGTTGTCGCGACGGGGATCCGCATGCGGGGACTCATTCTGGTTTCTCGCTCTCCCTGGTCAACCGGGGCCGTGGGGTCCCGTGTACTAAGTCTGTTCCAGTGGCAGCGCCCCGGCAAGGGCCAGCAGCCTGCCGCGCAGCTCCTGCGCCCGGTCTGAGAAGTCCTTTTGACGGCGCACGTATTCGGCCTTGCCGGCGGGTGTTTCGATACGGATCGGTGCGTGGCCCCAGTCGGAGAGGTCGTAGGGCGATGCCTGCATGTCCATGGTGCGGATGTCCCAGGCGAGTTCGAAGCAATCCATCACCAGCCCGCTCGGCACCGCGGGGGTGAGCTTGTAGGCCCACTTGTACAGGTCCATGTTGGCGTGCAGGCAGCCGGGCTGTTCAAGGGTGCGTTGGGTTTCGCGGGTTGGCTGGAGTTCGTTGCGCGGCACGGCCTGCGGGGTGTAGAACCGGAATGCGTCGAAGTGCGTGCAGCGGATCTTGTGTTCCTCGACCACCGCGTCGGTGCCCGCGGCGCCCAGTCGCAGCGGCAGGTACTCGTGGCGGATGCCGTTGACCTCCGACTTGTAGGCCATGGCCCACTCGTGCAGGCCGAAGCAGGCGAAGTTCCCGGGGCGGGCGGCTGTCCCCGCCAGGATGATTCGGGCAAACCGGATGGCCTCCAGGCGTGCCTCGGCAAAGGCCCCGAGGTCCACGGTGTATCCGCGCTCGCCGGTGCCCTCGTGGAGCACCTCGCGGTAGAACTTCCACCCGGCGCGCTCCTGCGCAAGATCGCCGGCCAAAACCACCCCGGGACCGGGGTGCCAGCGGTAGAGCTGCCCTGGCTTCTGGGTGTAGTACGTGAAGAGGAAGTCCTCGATCGGGTGCTTCCGGCGCTTCATGCGCCGTTCGGTGAAGGGTTCCCCGAAGCGCCGGGAACGTTCCTCGTGGGCGTTCGCCAAGGGCAGCCACTGTTCTTCGGGGAGCCAAACCAGGTCGGGGGAGTGCATCCCCCCATTATCGCCGGGTGCCACCCAAAGCCTTAAATGCAGTGGTGGGGGGGGGGGGGGGGCGGGCCCCCCCCCCCCCCCCCCCACCCCCCCCCCCCCCACGTCTGCTGACGGCCTGGTGGGCCGCTGCCTAGAGCAGGGAATCCCTGGTGCGCAGGGCCGCTTCAAGCAGCGCCCGGGCATCGGGTCCGGCCTTGAGCACGTCGCGGCTGGAGGTGCCCAGCACCTGTGGCCAAAACGCCCCGAATGATTCCTTCATCTGCGCACCCGTGGCGCCCTGGGCACCGAGGCCCGGGGCCAGGATCGGCGCTGCCGAGGCGGCCAGGTCGATGCCCAGCTCCTCCAGAGCCGACCCCACGGTGGCGCCGATGACCAGACCGGTGGAACCGAACGGCACCCCGGCAAGGTTCTCCGCGGTGTTCTCCGCACCAACGGAGGCGATGATGCGCTTGGCAACGGACTCGTCGCCTCCCACATGCTGCACGGCCTTCCCCTCGGGATTGGAGGTCAGGCCGAGCACGAACACGCCGCGGCCGGTGGCTGCGGCGAGGTCGAGGGCCGGGCGCAGCGACTCGTAGCCCAGGTACGGGCTCAACGTCACGGCGTCGGCAGCCAGCGGGCTGCCCTCCCCCAGCCAGGCGTCGGCATAGGCTGCCATGGTGGAGCCGATGTCCCCGCGCTTGGCGTCGGCTATCGAAATCAGCGACGCGTCGGCACAGGCCGCAAGGGTTTCCTCCAGCACGGCCAGACCGCGCGAGCCGTGGCGCTCGAAGAGCGCCACCTGCGGCTTGATCGCGGCAATCTGGCCGGCCATGGCCTCCACGACGCGCAGCGAGAAGGCGCGCAGCCCCTCGACGTCGTCGTTCAGGCCCCAGGCCGCCAGCAGGCCCGGATGCGGGTCGATGCCCACGCACAGGGGGCCGTGCGCGGCCATGGCCAAGGCCAGGCGCTGCCCGAAGGCGGCGCGCCGGCCCGGCTCGGTGGTGTGCTCCGGGTTAGGCATGTGCCGCATCCCGGACCGCGGTGGCGGCGTTCAGCGTGGCGGCGTGCTCCTGCAGGGAGGAGACGTTCCACTCGAAGCTGCGCATGGCGTCGATGGCCTGGATCGCGGCACCGAACTCCGCGACGGTGGTGATGACCGGGGTGCCGACCGAGGTGGCGGCCGCGCGGATCTCGTAGCCGTCGCCGCGGGCTTCGCCGCCGGAGGGGGTGTTCAGGATCATCGCGATCTCGCCTGCTGTGACAAGGTCGACGATGTTCGACTCGCCCTCGGCGGCACCCTCGCGGACCTTGCGGACCACGGTGGAGGGGATGCCGTTGCGGCGCAGCACCTCGGCGGTGCCGCCGGTGGAGATGATCTCGAAGCCCATGTCCGCCAGGTGCTTGACCGGGATGACGATCGAGCGCTTGTCGCGGTTGGCCACCGAGACGAAGACCTTGCCGGAGGTCGGCAGCGGGTTGTTTGCCGCCGCCTGGGACTTGGCGAAGGCGGTGTCGAAGTACTTGTCGATGCCCATGACCTCGCCGGTGGAGCGCATTTCCGGGCCGAGCAGCGAGTCGACGACCTTGCCCTCCGGGGTGCGGAAGCGGGCGAAGGGCAGCACTGCCTCCTTGACCGAGACCGGTGCGCCGTCGGGCAGGTTCGCGCCGTCGCCGGTTTCCGGCAGCATCTTGTGGACGGAACGCAGGTGGGCGATCGACACGCCGACGCCGATCATCGCCGCGGCCTTGGCCAGCTGCACGCCGGTGGCCTTGGAGGTGAACGGCACGGTGCGCGAGGCACGCGGGTTGGCCTCGATCACGTAGAGGATGTCGCTGGCCAGCGCGAACTGGATGTTGATCAGGCCGCGCACGCCCACGCCCTCGGCGATGGCGCGGGTGGCCGCGACAACGCGGTCGCGCACGTCCTGGCCCAGGGTGATCGGGGGCAGCACGCAGGCGGAGTCTCCGGAGTGGATGCCGGCCTCCTCGATGTGCTCCATGATGCCGCCGACGTACAGGTCCTTGCCGTCGAACAGGGCGTCGACGTCGATCTCGATGGCGTCCTCGAGGAAGCGGTCGACCAGCACCGGGTGGTCCTCGGTGATCTCCGTGGCGTTCTGGATGTAGCGCGAGAGGTTTGCCTCGTCGTACACGATCTCCATGCCGCGCCCGCCGAGCACGTAGCTCGGGCGGACCAGGACCGGGTAGCCGATCTCGTCGGCGATGCGCTTGGCCTCCTCGAAGGAGACGGCGGTGCCGTTCTTCGGGGCGATCAGCCCGCCGGCATCCAGCACGCGCTGGAAGGCGCCGCGGTGCTCGGCCAGGTCGATGGCCTCCGGGGAGGTGCCCAGGATCGGCACGCCGGCATCGGCGAGTTCCTGCGCGAGCTTCAGCGGGGTCTGGCCGCCGAGCTGCACGAACACGCCGAGCACGCCGCCGGTGGATTCCTCGGCGTGGATGACCTCCAGCACGTCCTCGAGCGTCAGCGGCTCGAAGTACAGGCGGGTGGAGACGTCGTAGTCGGTGGAGACGGTTTCCGGGTTGCAGTTGACCATGACGGTCTCGTAGCCGGCCTTGCGCAGCGCCATGGTGGCGTGCACGCAGGAGTAGTCGAACTCGATGCCCTGGCCGATGCGGTTCGGGCCGGAGCCCAGGATGATGACCGAGGGCTTCTCGTGCAGCGCGACCTCCGTCTCCTCGTCGTAGGAGGAGTAGTGGTACGGGGTGAAGGCCTCGAACTCGGCGGCGCAGGTGTCGACGGTCTTGAACACCGGGCGGACGTTCAGCGCGTGGCGGATGCCGCGGACCACGGCCTCGGTCTTGTTGGTGAGCTTGGCGATCTGCGCGTCGGAGAAGCCGTGGCGCTTGGCGGTGCGCAGCACGTCTTCGGTCAAATCCGGGTTGGTGCGGATGAGCTCGGCGGTCTCGTTGATCAGCGCGAGCTGGTCAAGGTACCAGGGGTCGATGCCGGTCTGCTCGAAGATGTGCTCGATCGTGGCGCCGCCCAGCAGTGCGCGCTGCACGTTGGACAGGCGGGCGGTCGAACCCTTGACGGAGGCCGCGACGAGTTCCTCGACCTCGAATTCCATCGGCTTGGTGAACTCGAGCTCCGCGCCCTTCTGCTCCAGGGAGCGCAGGGCCTTCTGCAGGGCCTCGGTGAAGTTGCGGCCGATGGCCATGGCCTCGCCCACGGACTTCATGGTGGTGGTCAGCGTGGCGTCGGCGGCCGGGAACTTCTCGAACGCGAAGCGGGGGACCTTGACCACGACGTAGTCCAGGGCCGGCTCGAAGGAGGCCGGGGTCTTGAGCGTGATGTCGTTCGGGATCTCGTCAAGGGTGTAGCCCAGGGAGAGCTTGGTGGCGATCTTCGCGATGGCGAAGCCGGTGGCCTTGGAGGCCAGCGCGGAGGAGCGCGAGACGCGCGGGTTCATCTCGATGACCACGATGCGGCCGGTGTCCGGTTCGATCGCGAACTGGATGTTGCAGCCGCCGGTGTCGACGCCCACCTCGCGGATGACGGCGATCGAGATGTCGCGCAGCTTCTGGTACTCGCGGTCGGTCAGCGTCATGGCCGGGGCCACGGTGACCGAGTCGCCGGTGTGCACGCCCACCGGGTCGAAGTTCTCGATGGAGCAGACCACGACGACGTTGTCCGCCTTGTCGCGCATCATCTCCAGCTCGTACTCCTTCCAGCCGAGGATGGACTCCTCCAGGAGCACCTCGGTGGTCGGCGAGTACTGCAGGCCGGCGCCGGCAATGCGGCGCAGGTCCTCGGGGTTGTAGGCCATGCCGGAGCCCAGGCCGCCCATGGTGAAGGACGGGCGCACGACCACCGGGTAGTTCAGTTCCTCGACGGCGGCGAAGGCCTCGTCCATGGTGTGCACGATGACGGACTTCGCGGACTCGGCGCCGCAGCGCTCCACGACGCCCTTGAACTTCTCGCGGTCCTCGCCGAGCTCGATGGCCTCGATGTTGGCGCCGATCAGCTCCACGTTGTACTTCTCGAGCACGCCGTTCTTGTCCAGGGCGATCGCGGTGTTCAGCGCGGTCTGGCCGCCCAGGGTCGGCAGGATCGCGTCCGGGCGCTCCTTGGCGATGATCTTCTCGACGACCTCCGGGGTGATCGGCTCCACGTAGGTGGCGTCCGCGAACTCCGGGTCGGTCATGATGGTGGCCGGGTTGGAGTTCACCAGGATGACCCGCAGGCCCTCCTCGCGCAGCACGCGCAGCGCCTGGGTGCCCGAGTAGTCGAATTCGGCTGCCTGGCCAATGACGATCGGGCCGGACCCGATGACCAGGACTGACTTGAGGTCTTCGCGCTTGGGCATTACTTCTCTTCCTGAGTGGAGGCGGTGGTGGAGGTCGATGCGGCGGCGGTGCCCGCGGCGCGCATCACGTCGATGAAGCGGTCGAACAGGTGGCTTGCATCGTGCGGGCCGGAGGCTGCCTCCGGGTGGTACTGCACGGAGAACGCCGGCAGGTCCAGGCAGGCCAGGCCCTCGACGACGGAGTCGTTGAGCGAGACGTGCGAGACCTCGACGCGGCCGAAGCGGTCCAGCGGCGCCAGCGATGCGCCCTCGCGCGGGGCGTCGACGGCGAAGCCGTGGTTCTGGCTGGTGATCTCCACTTTGCCGGTGGCCTTGTCCAGCACCGGCTGGTTGATGCCGCGGTGGCCGTAGCGCAGCTTGTAGGTGCCGTAGCCCAGGGCACGGCCCAGGATCTGGTTGCCGAAGCAGATGCCGAAGTACGGGATCTTCGCGTCGAGCACCTGGCGGACAAGTTCCACCTGCACGTTCGCGGTGGCCGGGTCGCCCGGGCCGTTGGAGAGGAACACGCCGTTGGCGCCGGTGGCCTTGATGTCCTCGAAGCTGGCGTTGTACGGCAGCACGTGCACGCGCACGCCGCGCTCGGCAAAGCGCTGCGGGGTCATCGACTTGATGCCCAGGTCGATGGCGGCGATGGAGAACTCCACCTCGCCATCGAAGCCGTGGTCCTTGGGCTCCACGGTGTAGGCGGTGTCGGTGGAGACCACCGCGGAGAGGTTCAGGCCCTCCATCGGGGCCTGCGCGTTGACCTGGGCGACGAGCTCGGCGACGGGCGCCGCGGCGTCGGCCCCGGAGAACACGCCGGCCTTCATGGCGCCGCGTTCGCGCAGGTGGCGGGTCAGGGCGCGGGTGTCGACGTGCTGGATGCCCACGACGCCGTAACCGGCCAGCTCCTCGTCGAGCGTGCGCTCGGAGCGCCAGTTCGAGGGGCGGCGCGCCGCGTCGCGCACCACGTAGCCGGCGGCCCAGATGCGGGAGGACTCTGCGTCGGCGTCGTTCACGCCGGTGTTGCCGATGTGCGGGAAGGTCTGCACGATGATCTGCTTGGCGTAGGAGGGGTCCGTGAGGGTCTCCTGGTAGCCGGACATGCCGGTGGAGAACACTGCCTCGCCGAAGGTGGTGCCGATGGCGCCGTAGCTGCGGCCGCGGAAAACCCGTCCGTCTTCGAGCACCAGGAGGGCTGGCTCGGTCGTTGGTACTGCTGTCACTGGTTTTCCTTATCCTCGGCGGGTGGTGGGGTCTCGTCGTTCGGTGTTCCGGTGTGTCCCAGGGCGGCGATGCCCTCGGCCAGGACCGGCAGTTCTTGGTGGTAGCGGGGGCGGAAGCCGGTGTCGACGGCCTTCTCCCCCAGCGCCCAGGTGATCACCAGCAGGCCGTCCTTCTCGACGAACTTGCCGGCCATGCCGGAGGCGCGCTGCACGTTGGTGATGGATCCGGCGGGGATGAACACGTCGGTGGCTCCGTGGCGGGCCAGCAACACGCCGGCCGGGTGGACGCTCAGCGTGGCGTTGGTCCGGATGCCCAGGCCGTGCGCGGCGATGCGGTCCAGCCAGTCCCCGGCGGTGGTGGTGCACACGTACTGCCCCTCGCTGGGCTCGGCCAGCGACGCCCCGGGATCGGCGGGGGTCGCCGGCGGGGCCGCGATGCCGGCCTGGCGGCGCAGGCGGTTTCGCCACCCCAGCAGGACCAGGGCGACAAGCACCACGATGACGGCAACGGTGGTGAGCACCGCGGGGGTGTACTCTCCCACGCTACTCGGCTTCCACGAGTCGCGGGGTGGCCAGGGCGCCGTCGAGCACTGTCGGGTGGCCGTGGAAGAACACCGTGGTGACCTTGCCCGGCAGCGTCAGCCCCTTGAACGGGGAGTTGCGGCCCTTGGTGGCCATCGCGTACGGGTCAACGACCCAGCGGGCCTCGGCGTCCAGCAGCGTGATGTTCGCTGGCTCGCCCACGGCCAGAGCGCGGCCCTGGTCCGCGACGCGGCCGATTTCCGCCGGCGCGGCGGAGGTGATGCGGGCGACGTCGTCCCAGCCGATCAGGCCGGTCTCCACCATGGTGTGCTGCACCACGGAGAGCGCCGTTTCCAGGCCGGTCATGCCCATGGCCGCGGCGGCCCACTCGCATTCCTTGGCCTCGGAGGGGTGCGGCGCGTGGTCGGTGCCGATGATGTCGATGGTGCCGTCGGCCAGGCCGGCGCGCAACGCCATGACGTCGGCCTCGCGGCGCAGCGGCGGGTTGACCTTGAAGACCGGGTCGTAGCTCTTGACCATTTCGTCGGTCAGCAGCAGGTGGTGCGGGGTGACCTCGGCGGTGACCTGCACGCCGCGGGACTTGGCCCAGCGAATGATCTCCACCGAGCCGGCGGTGGAGACGTGGCAGACGTGCAGGCGGGAGCCGACGTGCTCGGCCAGCAGCACGTCGCGGGCGATGATCGACTCCTCCGCGACGGCCGGCCAGCCGGCCAGGCCCAGCACCGCGGAGACCTCGCCCTCGTTCATCTGGGCGCCCTCGGTGAGGCGCGGTTCCTGGGCGTGCTGGGCGATGACGCCGTCGAACGCCTTCACGTATTCCAGCGCGCGGCGCATGATGAGCGGGTCGAACACGCAGATGCCGTCGTCGGAGAAGACCCGGACCCGCGCGCGGGAGTCGGCCATCGCGCCTATCTCGCTCATCTGTTCGCCGGCCAGGCCGACGGTGACAGCGCCGACGGGGCGCACGTCGACCCAGCCGGAGCGGCGGCCCAGGGACCAGACCTGCTCGACGACGCCGGCGGTGTCCGCGACGGGGTTGGAGTTGGCCATGGCGTGCACGGCGGTGAAGCCGCCCAGTGCCGCGGCGCGGGTGCCGGTCTCGACGGTTTCCGCGTCCTCGCGGCCCGGTTCGCGCAGGTGGGTGTGCAGGTCGACGAGGCCCGGCAGGGCGATCTGGCCGGCGGCCTCGATCACGGTGGCGTGCGTGGCGGCCTCGTGGGTTGCCGCGTCGGCGCCCAGGGCGACGATGGTTCCGTCGGAGATCAGCAGGTCGGTGGCCTCGGCGCCCAGCGGCTTCGCGCCGCGGACCAGGTAGGTGTTGGTGGTGGTCATCGGTGACTCCCGTGTCGAAGGGTTCTTAGAGGCCGGAGGGACGCTGCTGGTCCCCCGAGAGCAGTAGGTATAGGACGGCCATGCGCACCGCGACGCCATTGGAAACCTGTTCCAGGACGGTGGAGCGCGGCGAGTCGGCGGCGGCGGAGGAGATCTCCAGGCCGCGGTTCATCGGACCGGGGTGCATGATGATGGTCCCGGACTGCCCCTGCGCGTCGAGCGCGGCCAGGCGTGCGTCGTCGAAACCCCACAGGCGCGAGTACTCGCGGGTGTTCGGGAAGAAGGAGGCGTGCATGCGTTCGCCCTGCACGCGCAGCATCATCACCGCGTCGATGCCGCCGGCCAGCGTGGCGTCGAGGTCGTAGCTGATGGCGCACGGCCACACGTTCGAGCCGTGCGGCAGCAGCGTCGGCGGGGCCACCATGGTGACCTCGGCGCCCAGGGTGCGCAGCAGCCACAGGTTGGAGCGGGCCACGCGGGAGTGCAGGATGTCCCCGACGATGGCGACCCTCATGCCGGCCAGGTCCGTGCCCAGGGTGGGGGTGCCGTTGACCCGCGCCCAGTGGTTGCGCAGCGTGAACGCATCCAGCAGCGCCTGGGTGGGGTGTTCGTGCGTGCCGTCACCCGCGTTGACCACCGGTGCGTCGATCCAGTCGGTGGCCGCCAGCCGGGCCGGGGCTCCGGAGGCCCCGTGCCGGATGACCACGGCGTCGGCGCCGATGGCCTGCAGGGTCTGCGCGGTGTCCTTGAGCGACTCGCCCTTGGAGACCGAGGACCCCTTGGCGGAGAAGTTGATGACGTCCGCGCTCAGCCGCTTGGCCGCGGCCTCGAAGGAGATGCGGGTGCGGGTCGAGTCCTCGAAGAAGAGGTTGACCACGGTGCGCCCGCGCAGCGCGGGAAGCTTCTTGACCTCGCGGGTCCCGACGGCCGCCATTTCCTCGGCGATGTCCAGGATCCGGATCGCGTCGGCGCGCGAAAGGTCAAGGGTGGAGAGCAGGTGTTTCATGCAGCGGCCTCGATGATGACTTCGTTGTTGTTCGCCCCGTCGAGCTCTCCCAGGTGCACGCGCACCTTCTCGGTGGTGGCGGTGGGCAGGTTCTTGCCGACGTGGTCGGCGCGGATCGGCAGTTCGCGGTGGCCGCGGTCCACCAAGACGGCAAGGCGCACGATGCGCGGGCGGCCCAGGTCGGCGATGGCGTCCAGCGCGGCGCGGATGGTGCGTCCGGAGTACAGCACGTCGTCCACGAGCACCACGACCTTGTTGTCGATCCCGCCGGCAGGAAGCCGCGTGGGAAGCGGGGTGCGGGCGGTGGAGTGGCGCAGGTCGTCCCGGTACATGGTGACATCCAGCTGGCCGACGATGGCTGCGGCGTCGAGTCCGGGTTCGGTGGCGGCGATGCGCTGCGCCAGCCGCTGGGCCAGCGGAAAGCCGCGGGAGGGGATGCCGAGCAGGACGAGGTCCTCGGTGCCCTTGTTTGCCTCGATGATCTCGTGGGCGATGCGGGTCAGGACCCTGTCGATGTCCTCGCCGGAGAGTACTGTCCGGGCGGTTTTGGGCGCTAAGTTCGGTGCCGCTGGGGCGTCGTCACTCATGATGCGGCCTCCTTCCCCGCCTCACAGGACGGAATTTAAAGGTTGCTGGCTCATATTCGGTGTTTTGCTGCTGCATCAAAATTACCACGACGCGCATCACACGTAGTCTTTAGTGCATGAGCGATACCTCACACCCCTTGCAGCGGTCCCCCGAGCCGAACCCCCGCGACCCGTGGACCGCGCTGCAGGGCACCGGGAGCGGCGCCCCGGCCGGGACGGGAACCCCCGGCGCGCGGGCGGCCGGCCCCGGCCCGGGGGTCGTTGCCGCCCTGGTGCTGTGCACCCTGCTGATGCTGGGCGTGGCCCGCTTCCTCGCCGGGGTCTTCGGCCCCGGCACCGTGCTGTGGCTCGGTGCGCTGGCCATGGTGCCGCTGGGGCTGTGCCTGCTCGGGCTGCGCTGGGTGGACCGCTGGGACCCGGAACCGCGGCCCGTGCTGCTGCTGGCCCTGCTCTGGGGCGCGGGCGCCTCGGTGGCCGGTGCGCTGCTTGTCGGCGACCTGTTCACCGAACTCTTCTTCAACCCCGCCGGGCGCATGGACCTCGATGTCTTCGGGGCCGTCATACAGGCGCCGATCGTCGAGGAGCTGGCCAAGGGCGCCGGCGTGCTGCTGGTCTTCTGGATCAACAGGGCGCATTTCGACGGTCCCGTCGACGGCATCGTCTACGGCGGCATGGTCGGCGCGGGCTTCGCTTTCACCGAGAACATCCTGTACTTCGGGTCCAGCTATGCCGAATCCGGCGCCCCGGGCGAGCTGGCCGCGGTGTTCGTGCTGCGCGGGCTTTTCTCGCCCTTTGCCCACGTCATGTTCACCGCCTGGACGGGTTTCGCCCTGGGGCTGTGCGCCGAACGCGGGGACCGCTCCCGCTGGCCGCTCTACCTGGTGCTGGGCCTGCTGCCGGCCATGTTCGGCCACTTCCTCTGGAACGGCGGGGTCGGCATTTTCTTCGAGTCGTTCCTGGGCTTCTACTTCCTGCTGCAGGTTCCGCTCTTTGCGGCCGCAATCGCCTCGGTGGTGCTGCTGCAGCGTGCCGAGCTGCGCCTTGTTGCCCGGCGGCTTGACGAGTACCGGCAGGCGGGCTGGTTCACTCCGGCCGAGGTCGCAATGTTCTCGACCCCGGCCGGGCGCAGGTCGGCCCGCAGGTGGGCGCGGGCCATCGGGCGCGGCCGGGTCATGAACGACTTCACGCACACCGCGATGCGGCTGGCCGGGGTCCGCCAACGCATTTCCGCGGGCCACGCCGATGCGGGCGACCGCGCCCGCGAGGTGGCGCTGCTGCACGAGTCCCACCGGCAGCGCGCGCAATTGCTGGCCGGCATCGTAGTCTAGGTCCCACAGGCACCGCGGTGAGTTGGCAGCGGCCGCAGCCACCGGCAAGGAGCACCGATGAAACACTCGCAACTGAAGTCCGCCCGGCTGGTGAAGGCGCTGGACTACCGGCACATGGTCGACGTGACGCTCAAGGGCCGGGACAGGGACCTGGTCCGGGGGTACGTCCTGGGAATCGGCGGCAAGTGGATCCTGGTGCACGAGACAACGCCCGGCGGCGCGCCGGACGGGACGGTGGCCATCCGGCGGAGCTCGATCGCCCACGTGGCCAGGACCAGGCACTTTTCCGCGCTGGCACTCGAGGCCCTGAAGCTCCCTGTCCCGGACTTGGAGCTGGGCGTCCAGGACCTGGACTCGACCCGCGGCGTGCTCATGGCCCTGGGCGCGGACGGGGAGCTGGTCAGCGTGTTGCGCGACGTGGCCCGGCCCGACTCCATGGTCGTCGGCTCGTTGGCGGAGCTGGACAGGAAGCGCGCGTGGCTGCTGGAGGTGACATACCGGGCGCGCTGGAAGAACCGGCTGACGGGCATCAAGCCCCGGAACATCTCCCGCATCGCCAGCGGCGGCGACTACCTGGAGCGGCTCGCCCTGGTGGCCGGCCCGCGGCCGCAGCGCAGCCGGAAGGGCCATCCCGCGCCGGAGGGCTCCCCCGCAGCGGGTGCACCTGAACGGGCGCCGGACGACAGCGACCGTTAGGCGGTAGATCGCCCGGCACGTCGGGTTTCGGCGATTCGCCGTGAATCGCCGACTCCTACTCCTCCGGGAATTCCCGCACGATTTCAGCAGGAAAGGACCGCAGCAATGCCCGCCTGAGGCTCTTCGCTCGCTTCCAGTCATCCGGGACAAATTCAGTGCTCCGACCTCGACGGGCCGTGAGTGAGATGCACCCGCACTGTCGACTCCCGACGACTGCAACTTCCGACAGATCGATCGATCGCGTCTTGCCACCCTTCTTCTTCACGAGTCGGTCAGTCGTGAGCCAGAGCGCGGCCTTACCGGATTTGTTCCTCCACGGAGTGAGACCGTCCAAATCGACCTCGGTTGGAGCGTTGACCCCCTGCTCCCATTCCCGCTGCCAGATGTCAAAGGGGTCCGAAGCCAGCCCCCAAGCAGCCGCGTCTTTCCTGCCGATCTTGAAGTTGCTGTCCACCGCAACAAGGAGCGTAGGCAGAGCCCCGCCCAGCACGCTCGTGAGTTCTTCTCCGCTCTGCACTGCAATGCGCCGGTGTAGTTCATCCAAAGTCGGCGTGGATCGTCCCAGGAGCCCGTCCACTGCCAGTTGGTCCAGGTAAGTGGAAGCGATGCCGTCTTCCCAAGCCAGCTCCACCCGGAGTGCATTGCGTGCGAATTCGACCGCGTCCCCGCTGAATCCGTGCTTGGCAATGTCCTCAAGGGCCGCCATGCCCGCACCGAAGGTTGTTCTGACGTTTGCGGGAAGCGGGTCAAGAACCAAATCCAACTGATTCCGGTGTTCATCGATGCGGGTGGTGAGCACGGTGACCGAATAGATCAATCCCCGGGTGCGGCGAAGTCTGGAATGCAATTCCCGGTATAAGGCCTCCCCCAGCAACGAAGAGAAAACCGTCGGGACCAAGAGCGAAAAAGCCACACCAGCCTTCGGTGAACGAACCACCGTGGGCGAGTCGATGATCTGCGAATGCGTTTCCCTGAACTGCGCTCTTCCCGACGGGAGCCGGATATCCAAGGATTCTGGAATGCGGCCCGAGAACGTCACTGCCGCGTTCTCCGCGGTGAACCAGCGCTCAACCCACTCCACGGCTTCCGAAAGGCGGATTCCGGTGGTGGAAGAGGCACCCATTTGACTGGCGCCGAGACCGCTGGCACCGAATCGATTTGTCAGCAAACCGTTCGAAACCGTACAAAAAGCCGAAGGGTCTTCGGCCTCGATTACTGACTTTTCGCGACTGAAAACCTCTTCAGGGACGCTGGAGAAGCCGGACACGGCGGCCGCGACGGCATTGAGAAACTGCGCGACTTCCTCAGCGTCACCTGTGGCGTGGAATTTCACCGAATCTTCGTCGACGACACCACCTAGATGGAGCGGGAAATGCTCAGCCATGTACAGCACAACGTGCTCGACCAGATGGGTGATGCCGGCCAGCGTCGCGGGTTCGTTGCGGAGCCCGACACCGAAGATCAGCGTTCCCGTGCACAGCCCGCTTCGGTCGGTGGCATACGAGGCAATGTTGTTGTGCAGGCCCGCATCAGGCATCTTCATCATGATCCGGATTCTTTCAGATCACGGTGCCAATCATCGGCATCCGGCAGGTACTTGGGCGTTTTCCGATGCGTCGGGCCCGCCCCGAACCAGCTCTCGCGTTGGGGTGAGACAACATCGTGGGCTGATTAAGAGACCGATGGCCGGGTTCCACGCACTGGTGCGTGGAACCCGGCCATCGGCCGTTGCCTGCGTTGTCGGCTGCTAGGCCAGCAGCGTCGGCTTCATCTGCTGGATGCGTCCGAGCAGGCCGTTGACGAACTCCGGGGATTCGTCGGTGGACAGCTCGCGGACCAGGGACACGGCCTCGGCCACTGCCACGCCGTCCGGGACGTCGTCGTTGAACAACAGTTCCCAGGCGCCGATGCGCAAGGCGGTGCGGTCGACGGTCGGCATGCGCTCCAGGGTCCAGCCCTTGGAGTAGGAGGAGAGGATCTCGTCGATCCGGTCCAGCTCCGACATGACGCCCTCGATCAGGGTGACGGTGTACTCGTTGATCGTGATGTCAGTTGCCTCACGACGCAAACGCATGGCGGCCAGCGGCGAGACGTCGCGCTGTTCCGCTTCGAAAAGGATGTCCAGTGCCCTGCGGCGGGCCTTGGCGCGGGCGCTCACTAGGAGACACGCCCCAGGTAGTCGCCCGTGCGGGTGTCGACCTTGACCTTGGTGTTCTGCTCGACGAACAGCGGCACCTGGATCTCCTTGCCGGTTTCCAGGGTGGCGGGCTTCGTGCCGGCCGACGAGCGGTCGCCCTGCAGGCCCGGCTCAGTGTAGGTGATTTCCAGGACCACGGAGGCCGGGAGCTCGATGTACAGCGGGGAGCCCTCGTGCATGGCGATGGTGGCGTTCTGGTTCTCCAGCATGTAGCCGGCCTGGTCGCCGACGACGGTGCCCGGAACGGTGATCTGGTCGTAGTCGCTCAGGTCCATGAACACGTAGTCTGCGCCGTCCTGGTACAGGTACTGGTAGTCGCGGCGGTCAACGGTTGCGGTCTCGATCTTCGCGCCGGCGTTGTACGTCTTGTCGACGACCTTGCCGGTGAGCACGTTTCGCATCTTGGTGCGCACGAACGCGCCGCCCTTGCCCGGCTTCACGTGCTGGAAGTCGATGATCGTCCAGAGCTGGCCCTCGATCTTGAGGACCTGTCCGTTTTTGATGTCGGTGGTTGAAGCCACGATCTACTCATTTCCCGTATGCGCCCGATGCTCCGCCGGCAATCACTTGCCGCGGCGGGCGGGGCCGCGAAAATGCGGCCGCCCGGGCGTGTTGTCAAAAATCCAAGATCCAGTTTAGCGCACGCAGCGGTGCCGGTGCCCAACTTTCCATGGTGATCTACCAGACCCGGGGTCCGGCAGGGGTGCCGGCCGGGTCCGGGGCGTCGCACGCACGGTGCCTCGCCCCGGACACGGGCGGTCCGCTAGAGTCCCTGCGCGGCAGGGGCCTCGAGGCGCGCGGTGAGCGCCTCGAGGCAGCGGCGCGAGGACTCGACGAGTCGGGCATCCGCGCCCTCGGCGATGCGCAGGTCAAGGGCATTGCGGAAACGGGTGGCAGCGGCGCGCAGGTCGCCGCTCTCCACGTACGCCATGCCCAGGTGCTGCTGCAGCAACGACTCGTGGGCGGTGCCGTTGAATTCGCCCAGCAGGGCGCGCAGGCGGCTTGCGGCACGCTGCGGGTCGCCCAGGGCGCGGGTCAACGAGGTGTCGAGCACGCGCATGGTGAAGTTCTGCGGTTCGGTGAAGCGGGTCTCGGCGACGAGCTCGCTTGCCGCACGGACCTGGCCGCGTGCCAGCAGCACCACCACCTGTTCGGCGGCGTTGCCGCGCGCCATCGTCTCGTCGGCCAGGGCCTCGTCGGAGATCGTCTGGCTCATCGTCAGCGGGTCGAAGCGCACGCCCGGGATGCCGGACTCGATGTTGTCGGTGGACGCAGCCGTCCCGGCGGCCGGCACCTGCATCAGTTCCTGGGTGTGCGTCAGGCCCTGCGTCATTTCCTGGATGGTCATTCGGCGATCTCCTGGTAGGCGGCGAAGAGCAGCGAGGTGTCGGGCACGTCGAGGATGCGGGGGTGCCCGATCTCGTCGAGCACCACGAAGCGCAGCAGGTCGCCGCGGGTCTTCTTGTCGCGGCGCATGCCGTCGAGCAGCGAGCTCCAGCGATCCCCGCGGTAGGTGGTGGGCAGGCCCAGGGACTTGAGGATCGCGACGTGGCGGTCGGCCACCTTGTCGGGGGTCTTGCCCACGGTGCGGCCCAGCTCGGCGGCGAAGGCCATGCCGATGGACACCGCTGCGCCGTGGCGCATCGAGTAGCGTTCGGCAAGCTCGATGGCGTGGCCCAGGGTGTGCCCGTAGTTGAGGAACTCGCGCTCCCCCGCCTCGCGCAGGTCGGCGGAGACGACGCGCGCCTTCACCGCGATGGCGCGTTCGATGAGTTCGCGCAGGCGGGCCGAGCCGGCGGTCGTCGCGTCCACCGGGTCTTCCTCGATGAGTTCAAGGATGCGCTCGTCGGCGATGAAGCCGCACTTCACGACCTCGGCCATGCCTGTGACAAGCTCGTTCTTCGGCAGCGTGGCCAGCGTGTCGAGGTCCACCAGCACGCCTGCCGGCGGGTGGAAGGCACCGACGAGGTTCTTGCCCTCGGCGGTGTTGATGCCGGTTTTCCCGCCCACGGAGGCATCGACCATGCCCAGCAGCGAGGTGGGGATGTGCACGACCTTCACGCCGCGCAGCCAGGTGGCCGCGACGAACCCGGCGAGGTCGGTGACGGCGCCGCCGCCGACGGCGACTATCGCGTCGGAGCGGGTGAAGTCGTTCTGGCCCAGCACCTGCCAGCAGAATGCCGCGACCTGGATGTGCTTGCCCTCTTCGGCGTCGGGGATCTCCGCGGAGAATGCCGCGTAGCCGGCCGCCGCAAGGTCTTCCTTGACGGTGTCGCCGGTGTTCCGCAGGGCGCGCGGGTGGATGACCATGACGCGCTTGACGCGTTCACCGAGGATGCCTGGCAGGCGCCCGAGTAGTCCGTTGCCGACGATGACGTCGTAGTTCTCGGCCGGGGCCGCCCCTGTGACGTGGATCGTCGTGGGCTCGGTGTTCATCGTGGGTCCTCCAAGTGCTGCGTAGCGCACAGGCCGGTCCGCGGATTGCGGGTGGCGGGTGCGTGAGTGAAAACGCGTCGCCTCCATTGCGGCGACTCTTAGCGGTTGGGCCGAATCAAGCTCGTGCCGGTCCAACTGAACTAGCGTACGTGCATCTGCACGCGAGAGGGTCGTTCAGTGGCCGGTATCACGGTATGCGGTCGCGATTGCCTCCGCGATGGCGGCGGGGCCAAGGGTACGCGTGTCAACGCGCAGATCCGCGCATTTCTCGTAGGTGTCGGCCCGCTCGGCGAAGATCCGGGACCAGGATTCCAGCGCCCCAGCCAGGCGGCCCTGCCCGTCTCCGGGCTCCTCGACGCGTGTGTCGCCGACGGACGCGCCGGAAGCAGGGGCCAGCAGCGGGCGCGTCGCATCTCCGGCGATCCGGCCCGCAACGGTTGCCGCGTCCGTGTACAGGTACACGGTGAACCCGTCGGCGAGGATGCGCCGGTTCTCCTCTGCGAGCACCGCTCCCCCGCCGGTGGCAACCACCAGCGGGGCCCGGCCCTGCTCTGCGGAGCGCCGGGCGGCAGTGCGCAGAGCCCCCGTTTCAAGGGTGCGGAACACCGGCTCGCCGCGGCGTTCGAAGATCTCCGGGATCGGGCCGTGCTCCTCGGCCACCAGTGCGTCGGTGTCCAACGCCCGGGTACCCAGCAGGCGGGCCAGCTCCGCGCCCACGGCGCTCTTGCCGCTGGCCATCGGCCCGATCAGGAAGATCGTGCGGCTCATGGACGGCGGACCGAACCCAGGGATTCGGGGATGGCGGCCAGGTAGGTGTCCAGGTTGCGCTTGACCTCGCCGAGCGAGTCGCCGCCGAATTTCTCCAGCATGGCCTGGGCCAGCACCAGTGCGACCATGGCCTCGGCGACAACGCCGGCGGCCGGCACGGCACAGACGTCCGAGCGCTGGTGGTGCGCGGTGGTTGCCTCGCCCGTGGTGGTGTCGATGGTGCGCAGGGCACGCGGGACGGTGGCGATCGGCTTCATGGCCGCTCGCACGCGCAGGACGTCCCCGATGCTCATGCCGCCCTCGATGCCGCCGGCCTTGTTGCCCGAACGGTCGATGACGCCGTCCTCGCCGCGCACGATCTCGTCGTGGGCGGCGGAACCTCGGCGCGATGCGGTGAGGAAGCCGTCGCCGACCTCGACGCCCTTGATCGCCTGGATGCCCATGAGCGCTGCGGCAAGCCGCGCGTCGAGGCGGCGGTCCCAGTGCACGTAGGAACCGAGTCCCGGGGGAAGGTTGTAGGCCAGCACCTCGACGACGCCGCCGAGGGTCTCGCCCTCCTTGTGTGCCGCGTCGACCTCGGCCACCATGGCCGCGGAGGTCTCCGCGTCGAAGCAGCGCAACGGGTCCGCGTCCAGCGCCAGGACGTCCGAGGCGCGCGGGAGGGCCGAACCCTCGGGCGAGGCGACGGTGCCGACGGAAACGGTGTGGGAGACGAGTTCCACGCCCAGCTGGGCCAGGAAGTTCGCTGCCACGGAGCCCAGGGCCACGCGGGCTGCGGTCTCGCGTGCCGAGGCGCGCTCAAGCACCGGGCGGGCGTCATCGAAACCGTACTTCTGCATGCCCGTGAAGTCGGCATGCCCGGGGCGCGGGCGCGTCAGCGGCGCGTTGCGCGCCATGGAGGCGAGTTCCTCGGGGTCGACCTCGTCGGGGTTCATGACCTTGGCCCACTTGGGCCACTCGGTGTTTCCCACCTCGATGGCCACGGGGCCGCCCTGCGTCAGCCCGTGACGCACGCCGCCCATGAACGAGACCTCGTCCTGCTCGAACTTCATGCGGGCGCCGCGGCCATAGCCCAGGCGCCGGCGTGCAAGGGCATCTCGCACGTCCTGCGAGGAGATGGAGATGCCCGCGGGCAGCCCCTCGATAATTCCAACCAATGCGGGGCCGTGTGATTCGCCCGCCGTCAACCAACGCAACATGCTCTCCATCCTGCCATGTCCCAGCGGCCCGATCAGGGCCGCGGTACGCCTACTGCGTCGCACATCACATTTGTGACGTGCCCCCAGTCGGCATCTTGAATTCCTGTAAAAAGTCTGACTTGTTCCACGCCTTGGTGCACCAGCATGCTCAGGCCGGAGACGACGGTGCCGCCGGCTTCCTCCCAGGCGCCGGCCAGGGCGGAAGGCCACGGGTCGTAGGCGACATCCAGCAGCACGGCGCCGGGCTTGACCGCGCGGATCGCGGTGCCCGCCGCGGTACCCGGACGCCGGCCCAGGCCGAGCTCCTCGATCCAGGCATCAGCGGCACGGGCCGGCAGCGTGGAGATCACCGCGTCGTAGCTTGCCAAGCGTCCTGCCCCGTCCGCGTACGGCAGGGCAACGGCCTCAAGGCCCAGGGTTGCGGCAAGCCGGAGGGCGTCGGCGGCGCGCCCCGGGTTTCGCACCAGCAATTCCACACGGCGCACGCCCATGAGCGAGCAGGCCTCGAGCGCGGCGAGTGCGGTGTTGCCGTTGCCCAGGATTCCCACCACTGCCGCGCCACGGCCCGACGCCGGCAGGTCCAGGGAACGGACGATGCCGTCGACATCGGTGTTCTCGGCCAGCAGCCGGACGCCGTCCCCCTCGCGGGAGACCACGATGGTGTTGAGCGCGCCGAGCCGCAGCACCCGCTCCGAAGGCTCGTCGATGAACGGGATCAGCGCGTCCTTCATCGGCATCGTGACTGAGACGCCGACCCAGCCGGGTTCGCTGCGCAGCCGCGCGGCGAAGGCCCCGGCCTGCTCCGGAAGCGTGTCGATGGCCGTGTAGCCGATCGACACGCCGAGCTCGCGGTACGCGGTGGAGTGCAGCAGCGGGGAGCGCGAGTGGCCGACCGGGTGCCCGAGCACCGCGGCGCGGGCACCGTGCGGCACTGCTGCGGCCGGCACGGCTCCCGCACTCACTTGCAGACGTCCGTGTTGTCGGCGCACCAGGCGCGGAACTCGTTCTGGTTGACCTGGTGCTCGCTGTAGGTCTTGGCGAACTTGGTCTCACCGGTGTTGGTGTTCACCGTGACCCAGTAGTAGTAGTCGTTCGCCTTCGGATGCGCCGCGGCCTTGATGGCCGAGGTGCCCGGGGAACCGATCGGGGTCGGCGGCAGGCCCTTGTGGACGTACGAGTTGTACTTGTTTGACGCGTCCTGCTTCTCCTCCTGGGTGAAATGCAGGGTGTAGCGGTCGAGCCCGTAGATGACCGTCGAGTCGACCTGCAGCAGCCCGTTGGTTTCGGTGTTGTCCGCGTGCAGGCGGTTCTCCAGCGCCCCGGCCACCGTGGCGTAGTCGTCAGGGCGTGCCTCCGCCTGAAGGATCGAGGCGACCTTCAGCGTCCGGTACTGCTCCGCGGGGTCGGTGATCCCCTCGGCCTCCAGCGACTTCTCGGTGGCGTCGACCATCAGCTGCAGCACCGACTTGGCGTCGGAGTCGATCGGGAAGCGGTACTCGCCCGGGTGCAGGTAGCCCTCCAGGTTCGGCACGTCGCCCTTGATGCCGAAGGCCGCGGGGTCCTCGGCAAGCTTCTGGAGCGATTCGCGTGACAGGCCGGTGGCCGTGGCGATTTCCTCCAGCACGGCTGGCATGCGGGTGTTCTGCTTGATCGCGACATAGCCGACCTTCTCGGGGCCGTCGCCGATCAGGATCGTGGCGGCATCCAGGGCGGGCATCTGCAGGCGCAGGTCGTAGGTGCCCGGGTGGATTTCCCGGTTCTCCGTTTCGACGAGCTGGATGGCCTCGAGGAAGAGCTTGTCGCTGGCGACGATGTTGTCATCCACCAGTTCGCGGCCGATCTGCTTGGGGCCCCAGCCCTGCTTGACCTCGAAGCTGACGGGGGCACCGCCGGGTGCCGGGAAGTCCTTGGGGTTCAGCTTGTCCATGACACCCTGCAGGACCAGTACGACGCCGAAAATCACGGCGCAGAAGCCCAGCAGCACGACGGCCATCACGGTGTTGCGGCGACGGCGGCGGCGCTTGCGGGCGGCCAGGCTCGCGGCGCTCGGGCCACCCACGAAGAGGCTCTCCCGCCCGGCTCCCGGAACCGACTGGTCGTGCTCCGTGTAGTGGTGCTCGTCGCCGGGGTAGTCGTGATACGCGTCATCCGGGTGTGCGGGGTATTCGGCGGGATGGGCGCCCTCGTCCGCATGGCCGTCGTGCGCGTCGTAGGCGGCTTCGTAGGTGACGGGTGCCGGTGTTTCCCCGTGGGACCAGGTATCGTCCGCGACTTCGCTGTCATGGCTGCCGGGATTGACGTTTTCGGCTGGCTCTTCGTGCTCGGGCTCGGTGCCGTGGGCTGCGAAGCCCTGGATCGAGTGGACCTGGGTGGCCGGGGCCGATGCCACGGCAAGCAGTCGTTCTGCGTGTCCGAAGGCCGGTGCATGGTCACGTACCTGGGCAGGCGACGGGTGCACGGGCTGCCGCGGCCGGACGGGAGTCTGGCTTTGGTGGGAAAGGATGTCGTTGAAGCTCATCGCGGCGTGGTTGCGGGCGTCCCAGGGGCGCGTTTCCGGCATGTGCTGCGCGGACTGACCGGCAACCTGCGCCGGGGCCTCAACGGCCGGAGCCGTGGCAGGGGCAGCGGGCGCTGCTGCCGTCCAGTGGCCGAGGCCGGCCCGGGAGCCGGCGCCCGATTCCGGTTCCCGGGAAACCCGGGCTTCCGGGCCGGCGTGGTGCTCCTGGTTGAACGGGGCATCGGCACCGACGGACTCGGGGCTCACGGCGCTGCGTCCGGACTCGGACCGGGCCCGGCGGGGCCCTGCCGCATTGGCGCGCAGGGTTTCACGCACACGTTCGGCCGCGGCGCGCTGCGCCTCGATGGCCTCGGAGCGGGCACGCAGGGCACTTTCGTTCCGGGCACGCTGGGCCGCGGCAATGGCCTGGGCGCGCTGGTGTTCGGCGGCAAGCTCGGCCTCGGTGGGTGCGGCAGGCACGGTTTCGAGGGCTTCTTCAGCCGAAACGGCCGATGATGCCGAGTAGGCGGAACCCGACTCGCGGTGGGGTGCAACAGGGTCGGTCCCGCGGGCCTCCGCCCGTTGGCGGGCAGCTCGTGCGGCGCGACGAGGCGAAACCTCGTGCTCGTGGCGCGAGGAATCGAACGACGATTCGTTAGTCATGCGGTGTTCTCCCTTGCCCGCGGGCAACGTAGTAGCCGAGGAGCGACGGAGTCCCACCTGTTCCTGTTCGGCTTTTTGAGATGTGACCTGATCGTAACCTAAAAGTGACACGTCATGCAGTCGTTCACCGGCACGCAGGCGGCTCCGCCGCGCGTGAACGCGGGCGGAATCGTGGTCCTCAGGAAGCATCAACTGACCCTGGATCCTCGGGCTCAACAAGCTGGCCGGGTGCGATTTGCCCATGTCGGCGCATTTCAAGCACTTGCTGGAGAATCTCCACGGCAGCGACCTGGTCGACAACCGAGCGGTGCTTTCGTCCGTCCAAGCCTGCCTCTCGCAACGACCTGTGTGCACTGACAGTGGTCAAACGCTCGTCCACGAGGCGAACTTCGACATCCAGCGGGACGCGCGCCAGGGCATTAGCCAATTCATCGGCATAATCCCGGGCCATAGCCGTCGAAGCGGTCTCCCCACCGGAGAGCGAACGCGGGAGGCCGACAAATATTTGTCTGACCTCGCGTTCCGCGGCGAGTCTCACCAACACGGCCACATCGCTGTTCTTCTTTGCGTCGCGCTTCAGTGTCTTCACCGGCGTCGCAAGCATGCCGTCCGGGTCGCTGGCTGCGACGCCGACGCGGGCCATGCCCACGTCGACGCCGAGCAGCACACCTCGTGCGGGGGTTGCCGCCGGGACTATGACAGGTCCTGGATCGAACGGACCATCGCCTCGATGGCCTCGGGCGTCTTGCTGACGTCCTGGCCACCACCCTGGGCGACGTCGTCCTTGCCGCCGCCGCCGCCGCCAAGGATCTTCGCGGCGGTGCGCACCAGCGCACCGGCCTTGACGCCCTTGGTACGGGCCGCCTCGTTGGTGGCAACCAGTACCAGCGGGCGCCCGTTCGAGGCGCCGGTCAGTGCGACGGTCGAAGCCTCGGAGCCGAGGCGGTCGCGCAGGTCCAGCGCCAGGGTGCGCAAGCCTTCCGCGGAGGAAACCTCGCCGGCGTCGTGCGCGATGACGCGGACGCCGTTGATGTCGCGGGCCTGGGCGACCAGTGTGCCGGCCTGGGCTGCCAGCTGAGCAGTGCGCAGGCGTTCGATCTCCTTTTCGGCGTTGCGCAGCTTGGCGACCGTGTCGGTGATGCGCTCGTTGAGCTGGGCCGACGGAACGCGGAACATCGCGGAGAGTTCGGAGACCAGTGCGCGCTCGGCAGCTCCGTGGCGGAAGGCCTCCATGCCGACCAGGGCCTCGACGCGGCGGTTGCCCGACCCGACGGAGGCCTCGCCCAGCAGCGTCAGCGAACCGATCTGCGCGGTGGCGTCCACATGCGTACCACCGCAGAGCTCGCGGCTCCACGCACCGTTGATCTCCACCATGCGCACGGTGTTGCCGTACTTCTCGCCGAAGAGGCTCATGGCGCCTGCGGCGCGGGCCTCGGCCAGCGGCATGACGTTGGTGAGGACCTGGTGGTTGTTGCGGATGGTGAGGTTCACGACCTCTTCGATCTCGTTGCGGGCCGCGGCGGAGAGCGCCTCGGACCAGGAGAAGTCGAAGCGCAGGTAGCCGGCCTTGTTGTAGGAACCCGACTGCAGCGCGTCCGGGCCAAGGATCTCGTGGAGTGCGGCGTGGACCAGGTGGGTGGCGGAGTGCGCCTGCTCGCCGGAGAGGCGGCGGGCGCGGTCGACCTCGGCCAGCACCGTGGCATTGGCGGGCAATTCGCCCTCGCGCACAATCGCCTGGTGGACGTTGAGTCCGCGGATCGGCGACTGGACGTCCAGGACCTCGAGGACGAAGCCGTCGCCGGTGATGAGTCCGACGTCGCCCGCCTGGCCACCGGCCTCGGCGTAGAACGGGGTCTCGTTGAGCACCAGTTCGATCTGCTGGCCCTGCTCGGCCACCTCGACAAGTTCGCCGTTGTGGACGATGCCGCGCACCGTGGACTCGCTGGTCAGCTCGTCGTAGCCGGTGAAGATGACGTCTCCGCGCTCGTGGAGCTGCGTGAAAACAGTCAGGTCGGCGTGGCCGGCCTTCTTGGCCTTCGCGTCCTTCTGCGCACGGGTGCGCTGTTCGGTCATCAAGGCGCGGAACTTGGCCTCGTCGACGGACAGGCCGGCCTCGGCGGCGATCTCCAAGGTGAGGTCGATCGGGAATCCGAAGGTGTCATGCAGGGTGAAAGCGTCCTCGCCGGAGAGCGATTCGCCCTTGGCCTTGGACTGGCTCATGGCTTCTTCCAGGCGGGTGGTGCCCGAGGCGATGGTGCGCAGGAAGGCACGTTCCTCCGCATAGGCGATGCGGGCGATCCGTTCGAAGTCTGTCTCGACGATCGGGTAGACGCCCTTCATGGCGTCGCGAGAGACCGGCAGGAGTTCGGGAAGTACCGCGGTTTCCACGCCCATCAGGCGCATCGCACGGATCGCGCGGCGGATCAGGCGGCGCAGCACGTAGCCGCGGCCCTCGTTGCCCGGGGAGACGCCGTCGGAGATCAGCATCAACGAGGAACGGATGTGGTCGGCGACCATGCGCATGCGCACGTCGTCGGTGTGGTGCGGGTCGCTGGGGTCCTCGGTGGAGGTGTACTCCTTGCCCGCGAGCTCGGCGGCCTTGTCGAGCACGGGACGGACCTGGTCGGTCTCGTACATGTTCTCGACGCCCTGCAGGATCATGGCCAGTCGTTCAAGACCCAAGCCGGTGTCGATGTTCTTCTTGGGAAGTTCGCCCAGGATTTCGAAGTCGTCCTTGCCGGTGCCTTCGCCGCGCTGGTACTGCATGAACACGAGGTTCCAGATTTCGATGTAGCGCGTGTCGTCGGCCTCCGGGCCGCCCTCGATGCCGTACTCGGGTCCGCGGTCGTAGAAGATCTCGGAGCAGGGGCCGGCAGGGCCGGGCTGGCCGGTGGACCAGTAGTTGTCCGCCTTGCCCATCTTCTGGATGCGCTCGGCCGGGACGCCGATCTTGTCGCGCCAGATTTCCAGGGCCTCGGTGTCCTCGTGGTAGACCGTGATCCACAGCTTCTCGGGGGGAAGGCCGAAGCCGCCGTCGGCAACGGGCGTTGTCAGCAGCTCCCAGGCGTAGGAGATCGCGCCTTCCTTGAAGTAGTCGCCGAAGGAGAAGTTGCCGGCCATCTGGAAGAAGGTGCCGTGACGCACGGTCTTGCCGACTTCTTCGATGTCACCGGTGCGAATGCACTTCTGGACCGAAGTCGCGCGAGTGTACGGCGGCTCTTCGCGAGCGGTCAGGTACGGGATGAACGGGACCATGCCGGCCACCGTGAACAACAGCGACGGGTCCGAGGAGACCAAAGAGGCGCTGGGAACCGCGGTGTGGCCCTTTGACTCAAAGTAGTCGACCCACCGGCGTGCAATTTCCTGCGATTTCATTGTTCCTCTTCGGTCCCTTCGTGCTTACGGGGTATCTGTGGTGCGCTGCGTGCCACCCGAATCCATGTGAATCGGGCAGAACGTCGCTAACAAGTTTAGTGGCGGCCGTGGCCGGTTGTTTCATCCAGACCCAGGGCCTGGCGCAATTCTGTTTCTCGTTCGTTCATTCCGTCTCGGAATGCGGCAGCGACTTCGTGCAGTGAATCGCTAATGCGCCCCACCGTGCGGTTCAACCCGTCGGGGCTCGCCAGCGACTTTGCCTCGCCGATCTTGCGAGCTGCCAGTACGCCGACACCGATGCCGATGCCGACCCAGAAAAGCTTCTTCATCTCTGCTTCCTCTTCTTCCTGTTGGGTCCGGGCCGCCGTGCGCGCCTCGTGTCTTCCGCGGGGAGAACGACCCAACGTCCGGTGCCGTGCCCATCACATTCGATCCACAGCTGCCGGGATCGATAACTGGTCGTTGCCTAGCGGCTGCGGCGTCCCCTGCCCGAAGGCTTGGCGCCCAGCGCCGCGCGAACTCCGGAAGAGAACGCGGCGACCTTGATCAACGGCCTGCCGACGGTTGCCGCGACGAGTGAGGAAAGGGCGCTGATGTTGGCAGAGGCGTCGGACACATTGTTTGTAATGCCTTCGACCTTGCGCAGCTGGTCATTGGTGGTGGCAACCGTCGTGGTGACCTCGGTCAGGAGCGGAGTGGTCCCGTCGGACACGTCTCGGACCGCAGCCCGTAGCTCGTCAAACACCTTGCCGAGCTTCCAGATGGGAACTGCCAACAGTGCCACAAGCACCGCAAATACCCCCGCTGCGATGAGTCCGGCGATATCCGACCCTGTCATGTGCTTTTCCTCTGCCGTTGGTGACGTGTGCTGTTCCACCTTACCGAATCGTGGCCGGTGGCACAGAACCGAAACCGGCTGATCGGGGCCCGGATAGCACGAAGCCCGCGACCAAGGCCGCGGGCTTCGTGCTGCACTGCGTCATTCGGATGAGCCTGAGCCCGTCGAATTTAGCGTGCGTAGTATTCGACCACGAGGTTCTCTTCGCAGGTTACAGGAACCTCGGAGCGCTTCGGGCGGCGAACGAGCTTGGCCTGGAGGGCTTCAAGCTTGACGTCCAGGTAAGCCGGAACGGCCGGGAGAACGTCGCGGTGAGCACCGGCAGCGGCGATCTGGAACGGGCCCATCTTTTCGCTACGCTCGTGAACGTGGATCAGCTGACCCTCGGACACGCGGAACGAGGGACGGTCAACGCGCTGGCCGTTAACCAGGATGTGACGGTGCACAACCAGCTGGCGAGCCTGGGCGATGGTGCGGGCGAAGCCTGCACGCAGAACCAGGGCGTCCAGACGCATTTCCAAGAGCTCGACCAGGTTTTCACCGGTCTGGCCCTGGGTGCGCTTGGCTTCTTCGAAAGCACGGGTCATCTGTGCTTCGCGGATGCCGTACTGGGCGCGCAAGCGCTGCTTTTCGCGCAAACGCACTGCGTAGTCGCTGTCCTGCTTCTTGCGGGCACGGCCGTGCTGGCCCGGACCGTAGGGACGACGCTCCATGTACTTTTCAGCTTTAGGAGTCAGAGCAAGGCCGAGGGCGCGCGAGAGGCGAACCTTACGGCGGGCACGAGTGTTGTTAGCCACGAGTGTCCTTTTCTTTTTAGAGCGACTGTTTATCTAGCTGGCCTCCATCGTGGAGAGTTGTGGGAAGCCGCTTCCCAATTCACTACAACCCATGCGTGCGCACCAGCGGGAACCGAAGTTTCGCAGGAGATGAACACAAGGCTTGCCAGCCAAGGATCCATCCTACCACCCCGGGCAAATCCGCGTCGCATCGCGGAGGACCCGTGTCGCTGCCCTCCGGTGGTCGGCATTTGGTACCTGTCTACTTCCTTCCGCGGAACTTCGCGCGGATGATGCCCCTGATCCGCTCGAGCCGTTCCCCGATGAGGCGTTCGGCACCATTGACCGTCGGGCGGTAGTAGTCGACGCCCTGCAGGTCGTCTGGTGCGTACTGCTGCGTGGCGATCGAATGGGGGGCGTCGTGCGAATAGATGTATCCCTTGCCGTGCCCCAATTGCTGGGCGCCGGCATAGTGGGCGTCGCGCAGGTGCATGGGAACACCCCTTCCGCGCCCCGCGCGGACGTCGGCGACCGCCTCGTTGATCCCGTTGTAGGCGGCATTGGACTTTGGCGCCGTTGCCACATGGACCACCGCATGGCCCAGGATGATGCGCGCCTCGGGCATGCCGATGAGTTGGACGGCCTGCGCTGCGGCGACCGCGGTCTGCAGGGCTGTTGGGTCAGCCATGCCGATGTCCTCCGACGCGCTGATCATGATCCGCCGGGCGATAAACCGCGGGTCTTCGCCTGCTTCAAGCATCTTTGCGAGGTAGTGGAGCGCCGCGTCGACGTCCGAGCCGCGCACCGACTTGATGAAGGCGCTGATGATGTCGTAGTGCTGGTCCCCCGCCTTGTCATAGCGCTGGACGGCGGCGTCCATGGCTCGCTCTGTGTGCTCGAGCGTGATTCGGATCCGTGGTTCATCGGCGGCAGGGCCGTCGGGGTCCCCGTCTTGATTCGCACGGACTGCGGTATCCGCATCGGAGCCTGGCAGGTCGGTTCCGGCGGCCTGCGTGGCTTCGCCGGAAGGTTCCGGGAGCTGCCGCGCAGCCTCCTCCGCACTCCATGCGACGCCTGCTGCTGCCTCCAGCGCCGTCAGTGCGCGGCGGGCGTCTCCCCCAGCCATGCGCACCAGGTGGTCCAGCGCGCTCATCTCCATGACGAGTTCGTCATTGAACCCGCGAGGGTCCTCAAGGGCACGGGTAATCAAGCCGGCGATGTCGGATTCGTCCAGGGGACGCAGCGTGAGTAACAGCGAGCGTGAGAGCAGGGGGGAAACGACGGAGAACGACGGGTTTTCGGTGGTGGCCGCGACTAGCACCACCCACCGGTTTTCCACACCCGGGAGCAGAGCATCCTGCTGGGCCTTGTTGAACCGGTGGATCTCGTCGAGGAACAGCACGGTTGTGAGCCCGCGCAGGTCGCGGTCTTCCAGCGCCTGGTCCATGACCCGGCGTACGTCCTTGACTCCTGCGGTAATGGCACTGAGTTCCACGAATCGACGTCCCGGGGCTCGGGCGATGACGTGGGCGATGGTCGTTTTCCCGGTGCCGGGTGGTCCCCAGAGGATGATGCTCGAAGGCCCGGAAGGACCTGGCCCGTCGACGCCGGCCAATTGGCGCAGCGGGGAACCCGGCTTGAGTAGGTGCTGCTGGCCAACAAGCTCTTCCACCGAACGGGGCCGCATCCGGACCGCGAGCGGCGCGCGGGGGCGGACGTACTCGTCGTTGTTGTCTTCGTCGTCATCCAACGCGCTGAGAAGATCGTTCACTCCCCTAGCCTAGTTCAGCCTGTCTGCTCCTGAGTCCAGGCGGAGGCCCGGCTCCCCCCGATGGCGCTCTCCGTACAACTCGATGTGTACCTGCGGCGGATTCCCGACATGGTGGCCGGATCAGTCCGCGAACAGCGGTGGCGTGTATACGGAGATGCGGAGTTCCGGATGCCAGTGAAAGTTGCGCTCCGGTTCGCCGCGCGGTTGACCGGCCCGTTCAACGAGGTGCGGGACGCCACCGATCATCTTCATCGTGATCAACCCGGCGTGGACCTGCAAGTGGTGATACAAACAGAGCAATGCACCATTGCTGACGCTTGTCTCGCCGCCCTCGAGCCATGGCTTAACATGGTGGGCTTCACTCGTCGCGGCCGATCTGACGCAGCCCGGAACCGTGCACCCGCGGTCCCGAAGCGCCAGTGCCCGACGTTGGGCCTTGTTGAAGCCGCGGGCCTCTCGCCCTAGGTCTAGCAGTTCTCCCTCGGTACCCAACACTGCTGGAAGCAGGTCTGCATTGCAGGCCATCCTCCTGATGTTTGCCGCCGAAACGGGTCTGCCGTGGCCGGTGAGGCCTGCTTCCTCGAGCTGCCCGAGGAGGCTTTTGTATCCGATAAGAACACCGATCTTGACGCGCATCCCTCCGCTATCGGCTACGTCGCCATTCGAGAGCACTCCGGCGCACGCAGCAACGACCGCATCGAGCAGCAACTGCTGGGCGCTGCGCCGATCGGCCGCCCCGGCCTCGAACGGTTCGACCGGCGGCACCCCGCAGTCGAGCTGACTCAGTGGCCAGCTCGACTGGTCGGTCCCCGGGGCCACGGCCCATTCAGGTGCCGGCGTTCCTGCGGGGCAATAGGTTGGGGTGCCCGAGGCCGGGTACATGGCATGGGCATCCGGCGGTGCCGAAGGCGGCCTTGTGACTGCCGCCGTTGAGGCGGATGCCGGCGGGAGTTTTTGCGATCGCGGGTTGCTCCACGCTTCTCCGAAAGCGAGGAGGACTTCGGAGTCGATGGGATCGCAGCGAAGCAGGAACTCGTCGCTCCCGTCCCTGTAGCCACGGTAGAACATGCCGCGTTTGGCGAGGATCTCTTCACTGGTGATGGGTGAGCCGTCCTCGGCCAGGAAACCCTCCCAGTCCCGCAGTGCCTTGCCGCAGGATTTCGGTTCTCCTGTTCTTGCCTCGTGCACGAGTGATTCCTCGATCGCGGTCGTCACGGCTCGTGCGTCGGGCCGCGGCGATATCCGCGGCTGCATGCCTTCAAGCCGCGCCGCGAGGGACGCGAGATTTCCGACGTCGGCCGTCCCGTCCGAGGCTGCGCCGGCCAGCACCGGGTAGCTCGCTTGCGGGGCGGCAGGAGGACGGGCCGTGTCCGTGTTCCCGGTTCCCGGTACCGGCGTGGGCGGGGGCGCCGGAGCGATCATCAGGCGCGCACCCGTCAGACGGCGACGGGCCTCCGTGGCGGAAATGTGCAAATGCGCCTGGGTATAGGCGACAGTGTTCCGGTGCGGTGCCATGCCCCGGCACATGACGACCGGTGGAATCTCCACTGTTCCCTCGGCAAGCGCTTCTGGATCGGCAACCAAGTCGTCCACACGCTGGGCTGTCGTGGGGTCGAGCCGGTGGACTTCGGCGGCGTCGGCCTCGAAAGTGGCCACGAGCTGGGCATAGGCGATGGCGCGGTGCCCCTGTTCGAGGAGGCCGAGCATGACAGCACTTGCAGCGGCATCAAGGGACGCCGCTGCAAGCCTTGCTGTCAGTTTCCGCAGGCCGAGCACGGCAGTGGCCATGTCCTGCCCGACTTTTCCGGGGTCCGTGTCCACCTCCGGCAGTGCGCTCGTCTGCGTGTTCATGCGCATCATTCTCCGCTTCCCCAGGGATTCGTGCGGGCCAAAAAGGGCAACTGTGGGGGGAAGTTACTAGACCGGCTGACCACACCGCCCCCCCATTCTGGCGGCGGTTTCACGAAAGATGCAGACGTATACGACGTGTCTGTAGAGTCAAATGCGGCGTGTTGCATGATGCCCACCGGCGGGGCTACCCGCATCGCTTGGGTTCCGGATGCTGATTCCGGGCAAGTGCATTCTTGGAGACTAAGGAAGTTATGAAGGCAGTTTTGCAGGTTGTTTCACGAGCAGCGGTAGAAGTCGAGGGGGAAGTCGTCGGCAAGATCGAGGCTCCGGGTTTGCTCGTGCTGCTTGGCGTAACCCACGACGACACACCGGCGCTGGCCGCAAAGCTTGCTGCAAAGGTTTGGCGGTTGCGGATGCTCGCAGGTGAAAAATCTTGCGAGGACCTGGATGCACCTTTGCTTGTCGTCAGCCAGTTCACCTTGTACGGGGATGTGCGCAAGGGACGACGCCCCGGCTGGACGGCCGCAGCTCCGGGTTCGGTGAGCGAGCCGCTGTACGAGGAGTTCATGGCCCAGCTGCGTGCGTTGGGAGCGCACGTGGAGTCGGGCGTGTTTGGGGCCATGATGGAGGTTTCGCTCGTGAATTCGGGTCCGTACACGCTCGTCGTCGACACGGACGACTTGCCGGGATAGCAACGTTCCCGAACCAACCATTGCGGTACGGCGCCGCCTCATGTGGGCACCGTGCCTCGAGCGAAGGAGCAGGCCCAACCGGCCGGCACCGGGGCCACGTGACTGAGTAATCGTGCAGCGACCAAGCGTAGGCGCGCGAATGCCGGTCCTCTATGTTGTCCGTGAAGTTGGTACCGGTGCAGGCGTGCGGTTGACGGCATTTAGGCGCATACTTCGAGTTGAACTGGGGGAGCATCTATCCCATAGATTCTCGAGGTTCGCCATGAAATTCTCCAGAAGATTGGCCCCTGCGATGTTTGCCGCGGCGGTCTTGGTGACAGCGGAGCTGCCTCAGGCTGGCTTGCCGGTCCCGATTCCCCGACCGGCTTCTTCGGAAGCGATGGGAGCACAACTCTATGTGCAACCTGTGCTGGGCCGAAACGCTGGCTTGGGGCTCACCACAGCATTGGCGATCACACCGTCCGCGCACACTGGCAGCCCACCAGCCCAAATCCCGTTCCGGTTCGCATCCGCCGGTCCGGCCAGCAGGTCGTGGTTGCAGGTTGCCGTAGGCACGCGCCTACCGGTCATGCCTCACTTTGCTACACCACCATCGAAATTCCGTTCCAAGGTGCGCGCCGTACTGAACCGGTATGGCTGTTCGTCCTCGGGCATCAGTGTCAACGACAGGCGCCTGGGCAGGTACGCCAACGGCATGTCTGATTGGTACAAGAACGTGGTCCTGGTGCGTAGTTCCATGCCGGCGAGCCGGGTAACGTATGTAGCTGCCCACGAGTGCATGCACATGCGGCAATACCGGGCCTACAGGGGAAACGTGAAGAGGCTTTCCGCCGCCATGAACCGGATCTACGGCGGGAAGGGATTCGCCGGGCTGGAGCGCAACGCGGACTGCATGACCCGCCTGATGGGAATCAGGGTCACGAACAGCGCATATGCTTCATCGTGCAGCGGGGCCAAGAAGGCAGCGGCGCTGAAGGTTCTCAAGGGCAAGCGGGCCTGAAAAGCCATCACCCAGGGCACCGAATCCGACCCGCTGGCATCCAAGGGCGTTCATCGCCGACGGCCGGGCTCAAGTGTGTGGAACTCAGATCCGTGATCCTGCGCGTGTCGCTCCCCTGTGAACGAGTCTTCTAGATCAGTCGTCGTTGCGACTCAACGCCCTGGCTTGCGCCGTGCGTCGCTGCCGCAGTCTCCTGGCGTCGGCGGCGATCCGCGTCCGCCTCCAAGATCTGGCCACAATCACCGACGCCATCACCAAGACAGCGATGTTCAGCCCGCTTCCCCAGGTCAAACCTTCCTCGAGCAGCCGGGCAAGCACAAAGAAGACGGCGAACCAGGCTAGTCCAACGATCATCAAGACACGCTTCGCGAGGAGGCTACGCCTGATCGCGGACGGATTGATGGCTGCGAGTTGGGCCGCGAAGACCTCGACGCTCCCAAATTCCGTGGCGGGGGCACCTGCATATCCAGTGTGGGCACGGTGCGCCTTTGCCTCGCGCAATGCTTCTTCCGCTTGGGCTCGGGAGAACAGGTAACGGCCGCGAAGCAGATTATCCGCATGCAAAAACCAACGCGAATCCTCCCACTTCGAGTCATCGACCATTCGTTGTCCTGTCTTTGGGCGCAGGGGAATCCCTGCGGCGAAGAGCCCCACGCCAGCCAGGGGGATGCTCCAGTTCGGGGGCGCAGGGATCAGGTCTTCTGGCATGGTGGAAACCAAGATGATCGTTCCGGCGGTCCAGGCAAGCACACCGGCCCACGTCACGCCGGCCTCAACCAGTTTGCCCCGCGTTCGCAACACCCACCCCCAGATGCCAAGACCCACCGATGCTGACGTCAGCGGGAAGAGCACGACAAGCTGACCTTGTGCGCTGTGCCCGTTCCAGCCATCGTCGATTCCTATCCACAACCCCAGGGCCACAAGCATAGCGCCCAGCGACAGCAGCATCACCTGGAGGCCCGCAACGGGGCTCCGAAAAGGCAGATCCTTTTCAAGAACGTCCGACGGAGGGCGCAGGCGCATGCCAAAGTTGCGGCCAAACGCTTCTGGCTTGCCGAACAACGACGAAGGTGTCTGACCACTTGCCAAAATGCTCGCACGAACTTCCGCCAGCTTGAGCCCGACGTCTTCCGCATCGGCGCCAAAGAGGCGCATCGCGGCTGCGGCGCGCATCGCCCAATCCCGGTGCTCGCCGGTCCATATGCCAACTTCCAGCCGCCACGGCTCTGCCTGGCTTTCCCGCTTGTTCATGCCGTCCTGTTCGTTCGAATGTTGTGGTGTCGCGGATGCCTCGATCCGACGCGGTAGGTCAGTTTCGCAGGACGGCGTCCTTGAAGTAGAACCAGAGTTCACGTTGGGCCGCGAGGTGCCCGCGCCCGGAACCGGTGAGCGTATAGACCTTGCGGCCAGGTGCCCCGTCGCCGTCTTCCCACGTGCTGTCCAAAAGGCCGGCGGCTTCGAGCTTCACCAACGCCGGATACAAGGTCGACCCCTTGATGGGTGAAAAGCCCCGCCCTTCGAGGCTCTGGGCCAGTGCGTACCCGTGGTTCGGCCCTCCCTCCAACGCGTCCAGCAGGCTCATGGGGAGCATCGCCCTTTGCCAGCTGCCCGGGAACTTCTTCTCTTCGATCATGAGGCCCACTCCCCCGCCGCAGCCCGTAGGGCAATGCATGTTGAACGTGGTTCCCGACGATGCAATGTACAGACAAAACGGGGCATGTCTTGGCCTTTCTTTGGGGGTGGGTATGCTTGCCTGACGCACGCCGCCGAAAACTCGACTAAGTCAAAAATTTATCTAGATAACAAATGGTAGCAAAGTTTTCAACAATTGGAATTGGACGTTGCGGGTGTGTTCAAATTGTCGCCGGCGAGCAACAGTGTCCGTGGATTCCCTTTGTATACGCGCTGCCGACGATGGCCCAGGAACCTCGACACTCGCGGCGAACTTGCCCTGCCCGCGCCCGCCACCTGCAGTCTGGCGGTTCCCGCGCTGGCGAATCCCCGCGTTAACGCCGCGGGGCGGGGGAAGGACGCCGATCCATGTGGATCAGTGCCCCTCCCCCGCCCCGCGGGTCGAACCGGGTGGTGCGGTCTACTTGGCGTCGACCGTTTCGTTGGCATCGGCCTTCTTGGCCTCCGGCTTGGCGTCAACGCCGGCTTCCTTGCGCTGCTGCGGCGTGATCGGCGCCGGTGCAGCGGTCAGCGGGTCGAATCCGCCGCCCGTCTTCGGGAAGGCGATGACATCGCGGATCGAGTCGGAACCGGTGAGCAGCTGCAGCACGCGGTCCCAGCCCAGGGCGATGCCGCCGTGCGGGGGCGCGCCGTACTTGAAGCCCTCAAGCAGGAAGCCGAACTTCTCCTGTGCGGCTTCCTCGTCGATGCCCATCATCTTGAACACGCGTTCCTGCAGCGCGGCCTGGTGGATACGGATCGAGCCGCCACCGATTTCGTTGCCGTTGCAGACGATGTCGTAGGCGTAGGCGAGTGCCGATTCCGGGTCGGTGTCGAAGGTGTCCATGAACTCGGGCTTCGGGGAGGTGAAGGCGTGGTGCACGGCGGTCCACGCACCGGAACCGACGGCGACGTCGCCCGAGGCAACCGCCGCAGCGGCAGGCTCGAACATCGGGGCATCGACAACCCAGACGAAGGCCCAGTCGCCGTCCTTGATCAGGCCGGTGCGGTGGCCGATCTCGACGCGGGCGGCGCCGAGCAGCGCGCGGGCCTCGGTCTTGGAGCCCGCGGCGAAGAAGATGCAGTCGCCCGGCTGGGCGCCGGTGGCATCGGCCAGGCCGGCACGCTCCGCGTCGGTGAGGTTCTTGGCCACCGGGCCGGCAAGCTCGCCGTCCTCCTTGAAGAGCACGTAGGCAAGGCCTTTGGCGCCGCGCTGCTTGGCGAATTCCTGCCAGCCATCCAGGGTGCGGCGGGGCTGCGAGGCGCCGCCGGGCATGACCACGGCACCAACGTGCGGTGCCTTGAAGACGCCGAACTCGGTGTCCTTGAAGAACTCGGTCATGTCGGTCAGCTCGAGGCCGAAGCGCAGGTCGGGCTTGTCCGAGCCGTACTTGGCCATGGCCTCGTGGTAGGTGATGCGGGCGATCGGGGTCGGGATCTCGACGTCGATCAGCTTCCAGAGTTCCTTCACCAGGGCCTCGCCGAGCGCGATGATGTCATCCTGCTCGACGAATGATGCCTCGATGTCCAGCTGGGTGAACTCCGGCTGGCGGTCCGCGCGGAAGTCCTCGTCGCGGTAGCAGCGGGCGATCTGGTAGTACTTCTCGAAGCCGCCGACCTGCAGCAGCTGCTTGAACAGCTGCGGGGACTGCGGGAGTGCGTACCAGGAGCCCGGGGACAGGCGTGCCGGCACCAGGAAGTCGCGGGCGCCTTCCGGGGTGGAACGGGTCAGCGTCGGGGTTTCGATCTCGCAGAAGCCCTGGTCGTGCAGCAGGTTGCGGGCCACGCGGTTGGCCTCGGAGCGCAAGCGGATGTTGCGGTTCGGGGTGGGGCGGCGCAGGTCGAGGTAGCGGTGGCGCAGGCGCGCCTCTTCGCCGACCTCGACGTGCTCGTCGACCTGGAACGGCAGCGGCGCGGCGGTGTTCAGCACGACGACCTCGTCGGCAATGACCTCGATCTCGCCGGTGGAAAGGGCGGGGTTCTCGTTGCCCTCCGGGCGGCGTTCGACCTTGCCGGTGACCTGCAGGACGAATTCGTTGCGCAGCGGGTTGAAGTCTTCCTCATCGCGCACCACGATCTGGGCGAAGCCGGAGGCGTCGCGCAGGTCAAGGAAGGCGACGCCGCCGTGGTCGCGGCGGCGGGCCACCCAGCCGGTGAGGGTGACGGTTTCTCCGATGTTCCCGGCGTTCAGGGTGCCGAGTTGGTGAGTGCGTAGCACTGCATTCCTTTCCAGAAGGGTGCGGATTGCGCATGGTCCCCGCCCGCCGCGCCGGTGGCGCAGGATGGAGGGGGTGCGGATGTGAAGAATCTATGTGCGAGTTTACCGGCACGCGGCCGACGGCGGCCACGGAACCGGGCCCGGTGTGTGCCGAGTCACGGGGCGACCCGTGCGGGAGCTCCCCGCGACCCGGCACGGGCGCTAGGCCGGTACGGGTGCCGGGGCGCCGACGAGGTTGGCCAGGTCCTGCGCGGCGGGGCTCCAGGAGGCCGGGTCGGCCGCTTCCTGGGTGCCGGTGCGGATGTCCTTGACCTCGTGGGTGCCGTCCTCGGCGGTGAACCAGACGAACGGGATGCCGCGCTTGTCCGCGTACTTGATCTGCTTGCCGAACTTCTCCGCCTTCGCCGCGACCTCGCAGGCGATGCCGCGGGAGCGCAGTGCTGCCGCGACGTCCTGTGCGTCGTTCCAGGAGGAGTCGTTGGCCAGCGTCACGTACACGGCCGAGGGCACCGAGCGGGCCGCCACGGCGGTGTTCTCTGCGAGCATGCGCGAGACAAGGCGGGTCACCCCGATGGACAGGCCGACGCCCGGGTAGTTCTTTTTGCCGGTGGAGGCCAGGGATTCGTAGCGCCCGCCGGAGCAGATCGAGCCGAGGGACTCGTGGCCCACCAGGACCGTCTCGTAGACGGTGCCGGTGTAGTAGTCCAGGCCGCGGGCGATCGACAGGTCGGCGACGACCTTGCCCGGGGCGCGCAGCACGGCGGCCTCGATGACCTGGCGCAGCTCGTCCAGGCCCTCCTCCAGGAGCGGGTGGGTGACTCCCAGGGCGCGCACCTGCTCAACGAACGAGGTGTCCTGCGTGCAGATCTTTGCCAGCGAGAGTGCGGCCGCGGCCTGCTCGTCGGTGGCGCCGAGCTCGGTCTTGAGCAGTTCGGCGACCTTCTGCGCTCCGATCTTCTCCAGCTTGTCGATCGAGCGCAGCACGCCGGCGGTGTCCTCGAGCCCGAGGCCCAGGTAGAAGCCCTCGGCGAGCTTGCGGTTGTTCACGCGCAGGCGGAAGTCGCCGATCGGCAGCGCGGAGAGCGCCTCCGCGATGACCAGGGCGAGTTCGACGTCGTAGCGGAAGGGCAGCTCGCCGTCGCCCACCACGTCGATGTCAGCCTGGGTGAACTCGCGGAAGCGGCCGTCCTGCGGGCGTTCGCCGCGCCAGACCTTCTGCATCTGGTAGCGGCGGAACGGGAAAGCCAGGTGCCCGGCGTTCTCCACCACGTAGCGGGCGAACGGCACCGTCAGGTCGAAGTGCAGGGCCAGGGCGTTGGGGTCGTCCTTCGCCGATTCCTCGGCGGCCAGGCGGGAGAGCCCGTAGACCTCCTTGTCGATCTCGCCCTTGCGCAGCAGCTGCCCGACGGTTTCCACGGCGCGGGTCTCGATGTTCGCGAAACCATGCAGCTCGAAGATCCGGCGCAGCGTGTCAAGTACATGCTGTTCCACCGCGCGCTCCTGCGGGAGCCATTCGGGGAAGCCGGATAGTGAGGCCTTGCGTGCCATGAAGTGGGTACTCCTTGAGTCAGATCGGGGTTGTGGAACCTGTGGCGCCCGTTCAGCCGCGCAGCGGGTGCTGCACCGCGGCGTCGCACGCCAAGTACCAAGTCTAGTCGCGCCGCGGGTGCGCCGAGGGCGAAACCGCGCGACCCGTTGCCGCAATTTTCACCGAAGAGTACCTGCGGCCTTGCCAACGCGGGTAAAGTGGCGGTGACAGTTGAGTCCCGGCGCACAATCCGGGGCCGAACCTTAGCGAAAGAGTTTCAGCGGTGACCACCAGTCAGCAATCCGACGACAATCTCCAGCCGGCAGTCGTGGCCGAGGAGCAGCAGCACGAGGCAACCCCGGCCGAGCCGGCGACGCCCGCAGCACCTGCAGCCCCCGCCGCCCCGGCACCGACCCCGGCGGCAGCCGCGGTTCCGCGCCCGGGTGCCAAGGGCGCCCCCGCGAAGAAGGCAGCCCCCGTCCAGGCTCCCCCGACGTACACCACGCCGCTGGAGGAAGCCGCTAAGTTCGGCCGCGTATCCGAGGACGGGCACGTCTTCCTGCTCATCGACGGCACCGAGCACCCGGTGGGCCAGTACCCCGATGCCACGGCCGACGAGGCCCTGGCCTACTTCGTGCGCAAGCACGACGAAGTGGTCTCCGCACTGCTGCTGCTCGAGCAGCGCGTCGCCGCCAAGGCGCCGAGCTCCGACATGAACAAGACCCTTGACCACCTGGCGGCCACCGTTGCCGAGCGTGCCATGGTCGGCGACATCGCCGCCTTGGAGGCGCGCATCGAAACCGCCCGCGTTGCCGTGGCGGACCTGGTAGCCACCGAGCGCAAGGC
Organism: Paeniglutamicibacter selenitireducens; assembly: GCF_051550675.1. Taxonomy (NCBI): domain Bacteria; kingdom Bacillati; phylum Actinomycetota; class Actinomycetes; order Micrococcales; family Micrococcaceae; genus Paeniglutamicibacter; species Paeniglutamicibacter selenitireducens. The sequence continues at coordinate 118,164 of NZ_JBPULF010000001.1, forward strand.
CAACGAGGAACTGCGCGCCACCGAGCTCGCGGCCCGCGAGGCCATCGTCAAGGAGGCCGAGGAACTGGCCGCGCTCGACCCCTCCACCGTGCAGTGGAAGCAGGGCTCGAACCGCATGAATGACCTGTTCGATGCGTGGAAGGGCGCGCAGAAGTCCGGCGTCCGTCTGGGCCGCGCCACCGAGGATGCCCTGTGGAAGCGCTTCCGCGGTGCCCGCACCACCTTCGACCGCCACCGCCGCGCGTACTTCTCGCAGCTGGATGCGACGAACGCCGACGCCAAGCGCACCAAGGAAGCGCTGATCGCACGCGCCGAGGAGCTCTCACAGTCCACCGAGTGGGGTGCGACCGCCGGCGAGTACCGCCGCCTGATGGACGAGTGGAAGTCCTCCAAGCGCGCTTCGCGCAAGGACGACGACGCCCTGTGGGCACGCTTCCGCGCCGCGCAGGACGTCTTCTTCGAGGCCCGCCAGGCGGCCAACGCCGCCATCGACGAGGAGTACGGAGCCAACCTGGTCGTCAAGGAGGCCCTGCTCGTCGAGGCCAAGGCCCTGCTGCCGATCAATGACCTGGCCGCTACCAAGAAGCTGCTCGAGTCCATCCGCGACCGCTGGGAAGCCGCGGGCAAGGTTCCGCGCGCAGACATGCAGCGCGTGGAATCCTCGCTGCGCCAGGTCGAGGACGCCGTTCGCGCGGCGGAGGACGACCAGTGGCGCCGTTCCAACCCGGAGACCAAGGCCCGCTCGAACTCGATGCTGACCCAGCTCGAGGACGCCATCGCCGGCCTCGAGGACGACCTCGCCAAGGCCCAGGCCAAGGGCGTGGAGTCCAAGATCCGCTCGGCGCAGGAAGCCCTTGACGCCCGCCGCCTCTGGCTCGAGACGCTGCAGAAGTCGGCGGCGGACTTCCAGTAGTCCCCCGCACCATCGAAGGACCCCGATCCACACGGATCGGGGTCCTTCGGCGTTTCCCGTGCGGTGCGCCGAAGGGCGTGCGGCCTTCCCTTTCCATCGTCGGTCCCTGCTCGCATACTGGAGGAAGATTTGCATTCCAACACCTGACGGTGCTCCCGGGCACCTGGTTCCGCTGCCCGGACACCGCCATTCCGTCAGGAGGCCCCCGCATGAGCAACCAACCCAACCCGCAGTCCATCTGGCGGCGCAAGCCCATCTCCGAGATGGAGACGGAGAGCAAGCACAGCGGACTGCAGAAGTCGCTGGGGCTGTGGCAGTTGACGGCAATCGGCGTCGGCGGCATCATCGGCGTCGGAATCTTCTCCCTCGCCGGGCTCGTGGCGCACGGGGACGACACACACCCCGGCGTGGGGCCGGCCGTGCTGTTCTCCTTCCTCATCGCCGGCCTGGCCTCGGCGGCGGCCGCCCTGTCCTACGCGGAGTTCGCCGGCATGATCCCGCGCGCCGGGTCCGCCTACACCTACGGGTACGTCGCGCTCGGCGAGCTGATCGGCTGGTTCATCGGCTGGGACCTGCTGCTGGAGTACATCGCGATCGTCGCCGTCGTTGCCATCGGCATCTCCGGGTACATCAATGCGTTCCTCGCCGGGTTCGGCGTCCAGCTGCCGCAGGGCATCTCGGCGACCGCCGACGAGGGCGGCGTCGTCAACGTCCCGGCGATCCTGGTGTGCCTCCTTGTCACCTGGATCCTGGCCCGGGGCACGAAGACGTTCGGCCGTTTCGAGCTGGTGGCGGTGGGCATCAAGATCGTGCTGATCCTGTTCATCATCGGGTTGGGCATCTTCTACATCGACACCAACAACTACAACCCGTTCATGCCCAGCGGCTTCGGGCCGGTCCTCACGGGCGCGGCGACGGTGTTCTTCGCGGTGTTCGGCTACGACGCCATGAGCACCGCGGCCGAGGAGGCCACCGACGGCAAGAAGCACATGCCCAAGGCCATCATCTACTCCCTGGTGATCGCCATGCTGCTCTACGTGGCGGCGACGCTGGTGCTCACCGGCATGCAGAACTACCAGGACATCGACCCCACCGCGGGGTTCGCCTCCGCCTTCACCGGGGTCGGGCTGCCCGTGGTGGCCAGCATCATCTCCGTCTTCGCCGTGCTCTCCATCCTCACGGTGATGCTCACGTTCCTGCTCGGTGTCAGCCGCGTCTGGTTCTCGATGAGCCGCGACGGACTGCTGCCCAAGTGGTTCTCCAAGGTGGACCGCCACGGAACCCCGGCCCGCGTGACCTGGATCGCCGGACTGGGATCTGCCTTCCTGGCCGGCATCTTCCCCATCCGCCTGGTGGCCGACCTCACCAACATCGGCATCCTTGCCGCGTTCGTCGTGGTCTGCGTCGCCGTCATCGTCTTCCGCTACACCAAGCCCGATGCCCCGCGCACCTTCCGCCTGCCGTTCATGCCGGTGGTCCCGGCCATCGGTGCACTGTTCTCGCTGGTCCTGATCTGGCAGCTTTCCTGGGACACGCACCTGCGATTCGTGGTGTGGCTGGCGATCGGCCTGGTCATCTACTTCACCTACGGGCGCCGGCACTCGCTGATGAACCCGCACAGCCCGCGGCACGCCGAACTGGACGACACCCCGGAACCGCAACCCGGGGCGAGCTGACGGCCACGGGTCCACCGAACCCGTTATCCACAATCCGCCCCGGGTCCGCCCGGAACGCCGCAGTGGCTGTGAAGCTGGAGGCATGCACAGCACAGCGACCAGCGACATACCCACCACCACGGCACCCGCGGCACGGCACGCCGAGTCCCGCGTTCCCGAACGGCGGCCCCGCCCGCTGGCGGAGCAGATAACCCTGGTGGACGAGCCCTTCACGCTCAACGAGCTGCAGGCCATGCGGTTGCGCGGGGTGCTGCGCGAGGTGTTGCCCGGGGCCTACGTCCCGGCCACGGTCAGCGACACGCCATCAGCCCGCGCCCAGGTCGCCTCCGTGGTCGCCGCGGAGCACCTGGGAATGCAGAGCGCGCTGTGCCGGCGCACCGCCGCGTGGGTCTACGGCTGTGCGCCGATGCCCGGGGAACTGGAACTCGTGGTTCCCCGCTACCACAGGCCATGCCCGCCGACGGCGCGGATGATGCTGCGGCTGAGCGAAGGCATCGTCGACGAGGACCAGATCTGCACGCTGGGCGGGGTCAACGTCACCTCGCCGCTGCGCACGGCCATGGACGTGGCCTTCAACAGCGAACTCGAACAGGCCTTCGCCATCCTGCGTTCCATCCAGGGTTCGGCACGGCTGCGTTGCAGCTATCCGCGGATGCTCGAACAAATCGAGTCCTCGGTGCGCCGCCCCGGACGACTGCGGGCCCTGGCCATCATCCGGCGCCTCATGGAGGAGGCACCGGAAGCGGCGGCCGCCTAGGAGCGTTTGTGCCCTCCGGTGGTACGGTAGACGTCGTAGACGCCGTCGATGCGCCGCACGGCGTTGAGCACGTGGTTCAGGTACTTCGGATCCCCCATCTCGAAGGCGAAGCGGGAGAATGCGACCCTGTCCCGTGAGGTGTTCACGCTGGCGGCCAGGATGTTGACGTGGTTGTCCGAGAGGACCTTTGTCACGTCCGAGAGCAGCGACTTGCGGTCGAGCGCCTCCACCTGGATCTCAACGAGGAACACGCTGGACTTGGTGGGTGCCCACTGGACCTGGACCACGCGGTCCGGCTGCAGCTCCAGCTGCTTGAGGTTAACGCAGTCGGCGCGGTGCACCGAGACACCCGAACCCCGCGTGACGAAGCCGCGGATCGGGTCCGGCGGCACCGGGGTGCAGCAGCGTGCGAGCTTGGCCAGCACCTCACCGGCCCCCTGGACCACCACGCCGGCATCGGAATCCGCGAGGCGCCCGGGCACGGCGTAGATCGGAGTTTCCTCGAGAGCGGCCTCGACCGTGCTGCTCTCCCCGCCGACCATGGCGGTGAGGTGCTCGATGACGTTCTGGGCCGAGACATGCCCGTCGCCGACCGCTGCGTAGAGCGAAGCGATGTCATGGTGGCGCAGTTCCTGGGCCACGGCGCTGAGCACGTCGTGGGTCATGAGCTTCTGCAGGGGCAGGTTGTTCTTGCGCAGCGACTTGGTGAGCTGCTCCTTGCCCTTCTCGATCGACTCCTCGCGGCGTTCCTTGGTGAACCACTGGCGGATCTTGTTCCGTGCGCGCGGGGACTTCACGAACCCCGCCCAGTCCTGGCTCGGCCCGGCGCCCTCGGCTTTGGAGGTGAAGACCTCGACCAGGTCGCCATGGTGCAGTTCGCTGTTCAGCGGAACCAGCTTGCCGTTGACCCGGGCACCGATGGTGCGGTGCCCGACGTCGGTGTGCACGGCATAGGCGAAGTCCACCGGGGTTGACCCGGCCGGCAGCGCCATGATCTGACCCTTGGGCGTGAAGACGAAGACCTCGGCGGAGTTGATCTCGTAGCGCAGCGAGTCCAGGAACTCGTTGGAGTCGCTTGTCTCGTTCTGCCAGTCCATGAGGCTGCGCAGCCAATCCATGTCCTGCTGGCCCGATTTCACGTCCCCAGCGGCGGTTCCGTGCTTGTACTGGAAGTGCGCCGCAACGCCGTATTCGGCGCGCAGGTGCATGTCGTGGGTGCGGATCTGGATCTCGACGGGCTTTCCGCCGGGGCCGATCACCGTGGTGTGCAGCGACTGGTAGAGGTTGAACTTGGGCAGCGCGATGTAGTCCTTGAAGCGGCCCGGCAACGGGGTCCAGCGCGCGTGCATGAGCCCAAGCGCCGCGTAGCAGTCCTTCACCGAGTCGACGAGCACGCGCACGCCCATCAGGTCGTGGATGTCGTCGAAATCCTTGCCGCGCACGATCATCTTCTGGTAGATCGAGTAGTAGTGCTTGGGGCGGCCGCTGATCGTCGCCTTGAGGCGGGCATCGTTCAGGTCCGCTTCGATGGCTGCGCGCACGGTGCCCAGGTACTTCTCGCGTTCCGGGGTGCGCTCCCCCACCATGCGAACGATCTCCTCGTACACCTTGGGGTGCAGGGCCGCGAAGGAGAGGTCCTCGAGTTCCCACTTGACGGTGTTCATGCCCAGGCGGTGGGCCAGCGGCGCGAAGATCTCCAGGGTCTCGCGCGCCTTCTTGGCGCTGGATTCCGGGGACACGTAGCGCCAGGTGCGGGCGTTGTGGAGGCGGTCGGCCAGCTTGATCAGCAGGACGCGGATGTCCTTGGACATCGCGATGACCATCTTGCGCACCGTCTCGGCCTGGGCGGCCTCGCCGAACTTCACCTTGTCGAGCTTGGTGACCCCGTCCACGAGCTTCGCGATCTCCTCGCCGAACTCCCGGGTCAGCGCGTCCAGCGAATACTCGGTGTCCTCCACCGTGTCGTGCAGCAGCGCCGCGGCAAGGATCGACCCGGTCATGCCCATCTCGGCGAGGATCGTCGCGACCGCGACGGGATGGGTGATGTAGGGATCGCCGCTCTTGCGCTTTTGGCCCTCGTGGTGGTGCTCGGCGACCGCGTAGGCGCGGATCAGCAAATCCAGGTCGGCCTTCGGGTTCTGGGCGCGCACGGTGCGCAGCAGGGGCTCGAGAGTCGGCGGCTGGGCGCTGGCGCCCCTGCCTGCCAGCCGGACCAGCCTGGAAATCGTCCCACGCTTCGGCGGCGGTCCCGGGGTCCCCGGCATCGTGACACTCTGGTTCTCAACCATTGGAGCGTGTCTCCTCTCGATATGATGCGATGCTGGGGGTGACCAGCGGTCGCGCGCTGCGATGGCGGCGGGCCCCCTCGGCCGGGAAACCGGGCCCAAGGGGTTCGCCAACGTCTTCTGCAAGGTTATAGCACATCGGCTTAATACAAGTCGGCGGGGTAGCGGACGTTACATCCGCCACCCCGCCGACCGGGTGGAGCGCGTTAGGCGTTCTGGCGCGCCAGTGCGATCTTCTTGTTGTGGGAAACCACGTCTGCGTCCTTGCGGCGAAGCCACGCGTACAGCGGTGCCTGGACGAAGATGGTGGCCAGGGTGCCCACGATGATGCCGACGAACAGCGCCAGCGAGAGGTCCTTCAGCGTGCCGGCGCCCAGCAGGTAGGAACCGATGAAGAGGATCGAGGCGACGGGCAGGACCGCAACCACCGAGGTGTTGATCGAGCGGACCAGGGTCTGGTTGATGCCCAGGTTCACCAGTTCCTCGAAGTTCCTCTTGTGCTGCTCGGTGAAGCCCGCCGTGTTCTCGCGGATCTTGTCGAACACCACCACGGTGTCGTACAGCGAGTAGCTGAGGATCGTCAGGAAGCCGATGACTGCCGACGGGGTGACTTCGAAGCCGGAGAGCCCGTAGACGCCCCCGGTGATGACCACCACGGCCAGCAAGCCGATGATGGCAGCCAGCGACATCTTCCAGGTCCGGAAGTACGCTGCCATCAGCAGGGCCACCAGGACCACGAAGACAACAAGGCCGATCAACGCCTGCTTGGAGACGTCCTCGCCCCAGGTCGGGCCGACGAACGTGGAGGTGACCTCGTTCTTCGTGACGCCGTAGGCCGAGGCCAGCGCGTCTGCGACCTGCAGGGTCTGGTCGGTGCTCAGCTTCTCGGTCTGGATGCGCATGGTGTTCGGCGCAATGTTCGTCACGCTCGGGTGGTGCTCGGGTGCGACGCCGCGCACTGCCTGTTCACCGGCAGCGATGTCCACGTGCTGCACGCTGGAGACCGTGAACTCGGAACCGCCGCGGAAGTCGATGCCCAGGTTGAAGCCGCCCTTGACGACGGGAACCAGGATCGAGAGCAGCACCAGCACGCCGGTGATGGCGAACCAGAGCCTGTGCTTGCCGACGAACGGGTAGGACCGCTTGCCGGTGTAGAGCTCGTTGCCCCATGTTGCGAGATTAGCCATGTGATGAATCCTTATCAGCGCTGTCGTCCTGCTTGGTGGCCACGCCGTGGGCGGCGGCCTGGCGTCGTTCGGCGATCGTCTGGCGACGTTCGGCCTCCTTGGCCGCACTGGCGTTCTTCCTGCCGCGGGCGGCATCCGCTTCGGTGCTGAAGCTGCGGACCTTGCCGGCGCCCTGGTACAGCGGCACGACGCCGAGCAGCGACGGGTCGAGGCCCGAGAAGCGGTGCCCCTCGCCGAAGAACTTCGTCTTGGCGATCAGCTGCAGGACCGGGTGGGTGAACAGGTACACGACGATGATGTCGATGATTGCCGTCAGGCCCAGGGTGAAGGCGAAGCCCTTGACGTTGCCGACAGCCACGACGTAAAGCACGATGGCGGCGAGGATGTTCACGGCCTTGGCCGCGAGGATGGTGCGCTTGGCGCGCTTCCAGCCCATTTCGACGGCGGAGGCCAGCGGGCGGCCGTCGCGCAGCTCATCGCGGATGCGTTCGAAGTAGACGATGAAGGAGTCGGCGATGAGGCCGATGGCCACGATCAGCCCGGCGACGCCTGCCAGCGACAGGCGGTAGTTCATGGACCAACCCAACAGCACGAGCGCCAGGTAGGTCAGCACGCCGGAGACCAGCAGGGAAACGATGGTCACGAAGCCCAGGGCCCGGTACTGGAAGATCGAGTAGATGCCCACCAGGATCAGGCCGATGAGGCCGGCGATGAGGCCGCTCTTGAGCTGGTCCGCGCCGAGGGTTGCGGAGATCTGCTGTTCGGACTGGATCTCGAAGCTGATCGGCAGCGCGCCGAATTTCAGCTGGTCGGCCAGCGCCTTGGCGCTTTCCTCGGTGAAGTTGCCGGTGATCTGGGCCCGGCCGTCGGCGATCACCGCGTTGGTGGTCGGAGCGGAAATCACGGTGCCGTCGAGCACGATGGCGAACTGGTTCTGCGAGCCCGGCAACGTCACCAGTCGCTGGGTGACCTCGGCGAACTGCTTCTTGCCCTCTTCGTTGAACACGAGGTTCACGGCCCACTGGCCGGTTACTGCGCCCTGCTGGCCGCGGGCCATTTCGGAGTATGCGTCGGCGATGTTCGCGCCGGGGACCTCAACGGGCCCCAGGATGTACTTGGCGCCCGTGTCGGGCTCGCAGGAGATCATCGGCTTGGCCGGGTCGTGGACCGTGTCCGCGCCCTTGCCCAGCTCGGCGGGGCAGTCGTAGGCCTCGAACTCGGTGTACAGCTCCGGGGTGATCCAGTTGGTGTCCGAGGCGTTCTTCGGTTCCTCGGTCGGCTTGGGCAGGTCCGCTGCCGGGGTGCGCTGGTCCTCGGGAACTGCGGCGAAGGCGCCGGCGATGATGACCGGGCGGAACTCCATGTTGGCCGAGGCCTGGATCAGCTGGCGGGTGCGGGCGTCGGGAACGCCCGGCATGGAGACGACGACGTTGCGACCCGACTGGGTCGTGATTTCGGCTTCCGAGACACCGGAACCGTCGACGCGGTCGCGGATGATCTCCACGGCCTGGTCAAGCTGCTCCTGCGTGGCGGTGGCTCCGCCCTGCACGCGCGGCGCCAGGATCATTTGGGTGCCGCCCTCGAGGTCGAGGGCCAGTTTCGGGGCAAAAGTCGACTTCCCGCCCAGCACGCCCGTAACAAGGATGGCTGCCGAGATGAGGAAGATGACGCCGAGCCACAGCAGGGATTTGCGCGCCTGCTTGATCGGACCAGTAGTTGACATCGTGAGGCTTTCTGATTGGTGCGACCGCCTCAAGTGGCGGGCGAAGTCTCCGCGTAAAACCCGGGGCACCGGGAAGCGAACTTCCGTGTCGGTGCCCCGGGCCGCTTGGTGAATGCCGGTCGGCTGGGATGGCCCGTCCCCGGGCCCGGGGCCCAGGGGACGTCCCGCCAACCGTTCACTGCTAGGGGTGTTGGGACTTAGGAGGCCTTCGGGCCGTTGTCCTCGTTGTTGAGACGGCGCAGGGTCTCCTCCGGGGTTTCGGAGTCGGTGTTGCCGGCTGCGTCGGCTGCCGGGGTCTCCGCCGGGGTCACGGTGGACTCGGTGAGCGACGAAGCGTCGTTCGGGACCTCGACGGCCGGAACCTCAACGGCCGGGGCTGCGGCCTCGGAGGCAACGACCTTGGCAACGGTCTGCGAGTGGACCGTGACGTTGTTGCCCGGGGAAACCTCCAGGACGATCTTGTTCTCATCGGTGTCGATGCTCACGATGCGTCCGAAGAGGCCGAACTGGGTCATGACCTCGGCGCCGGGCTGCAGGTTCGAGCGGATCTCTTCCTGGGCCTTGGCCGCCTTCTTACGGCCGCGCATCATCATGAAGATCAGCAGGCCGAATGCGGCGAGCATGATCAGCATGGTCGGGTCGAATGGGGCCTTCGCGCCAGCGGCGGCCTGGGCCAAAACGTAATCGGTCACGAGTAAATACCTGTTTCTCAGTCATAGTCATCGGTCTGCGCACGGATCGATTGCAGCCGGTGGGCGTACTTATCCTATCCTGCGAAGATGAAGAAACTGTGACCAAGACCAACATTTGCCCTGTCAGTATCCTTTGAATCCCCACCGTCGGACCGGCGGGCCGACAGGGAATCCGGTCACTCGGCGTCGTCCCCGTCGTCATCGAAGGCACCTCGCCCGGCGAACATCGCCTCGGCGGGCATGCGCAGGCCCAGGTGGTCCCAGGCCGCCGCCGTCGCAATGCGGCCGCGCGGGGTGCGGCCCAGCAGGCCCTCGCGCACCAGGTAGGGTTCGGCAACCGTTTCGACGGTTTCGGTCTCCTCCCCGACGGCGATCGCCAGCGTCGAAAGGCCCACCGGCCCACCGCCGAACTTGGTGCACAGGGCGTGCAGGACAGAGCGGTCGAGCCGGTCCAGCCCGCGCGCGTCGACTTCGTACATGTCAAGCGCGGCGGACGCCGCCCGGGCATCGATGTTCTCCAGCCGGTTCACCAGCGCCCAGTCGCGCACGCGGCGCAGCAGGCGGTTGGCGATGCGGGGGGTGCCGCGCGAACGCGAGGCGATCTCGCTGAAGGCCGCGGAATTGACCTTCAGCGAAAGCATCATGGCCGAACGGCGCAGCACCAACTCGAGTTCCTCCACGCTGTAGAACTCCAGGTGCCCGGTGAACCCGAAGCGGTCGCGCAGCGGGCCCGGAAGCAGGCCGGCGCGGGTGGTGGCCCCGACGAGGGTGAAGGGGGGAAGCTCGAGCGGGATGGCCGTGGCCCCGGCCCCCTTGCCGACGATGATGTCCACGCGGAAGTCCTCCATCGCCATGTAGAGCATTTCCTCGGCGGGGCGGCTCATCCGGTGGATCTCGTCCAGGAAGAGGACCTCGCCCTCGGTCAGCGAGGAGAGGATCGCGGCCAGGTCCCCGGCATGCTGGATGGCGGGGCCCGAGCTGATGCGCAGCGGCGCGTTCATTTCGGCGGCGATGATCATCGACAGCGTCGTCTTGCCCAGGCCCGGAGGGCCGGAAAGCAGCACGTGGTCGGCGGTGCGTTCGCGGATCTTCGAGGCCTCGAGCACCAGCGAGAGCTGTTGGCGGACCCGGGACTGACCCACGAAGTCGTCGAGGTTCTTGGGGCGGAGCGCAGCCTCGAGGGCGCGCTCCTCGGGTTCGGAACCCGCGTTGGTGAGGGTGCCGGATTCGCTCATGGTCTACTCCTAGGGTCAGGCCCGCGTGCCGCGGCCCAGGGAACGCAGCACGGCCCGAAGGATCTCGGGAACGCTGCCATTGGCGGTGGTGGACGGATCCGACTTGGCCAGGGCCTCGAGCGCCTTGGTGGCGTCCTTCTCGGTCCAGCCCAGTCCGGTGAGCGCCTCGATGACCTGGGCCTCCCAGGCGGGGGCGGCGGCGGTGCCACCGGTGGACACGGCACCGGTGGGGGTGAGTTTCCCGGAGAGTTCCAGCACGATGCGTTCGGCGCCCTTGGGCCCGATGCCGGATACCTTGGTGAAGGCCTTGGTGTCCTTGGTGCTTGCCGCGATGCGGACTTCCTCCGGGGTGTGCACGGCGAGGATGGCAAGCCCCGTGCGCGGGCCGATGCCCGACACACCGATGAGGACCTCGAACACCTCGCGCTCCTCTCCGCTGGCGAACCCGAAGAGCGTCATCGAGTCCTCGCGGACCACCATGGAGGTGTGCACCAGGGCCTCGCGGCCCACGAAGAGCGTGGAAAGAGTTTGCGGTGTCGCCTGGATGAGCATGCCGAACCCGCCGACCTCGATGACGGCGCTGTTCAGGTTGACTTGCTGCGCCACTCCCCTGAGCGTACTGATCATCTGGCAGGCCTCCGGTGTCTTGGGGTTTGCCGGCGAACGGGCCCGGCAATACGAATATATCTACGAACAGCTTACAGGTCTGGCGCCTGTCGTTCGTGGATTTGATCGCCGGGCAGCGTCGGGAGCCGGTACCCGCCGGGTTCCCGACGGCACCCCGTCAGCGGGACTTGACGCTGCGCGCCTTGGCCTCGGCAGCGATCCAGGCCCGCTGGGCCGGGGTCAGGCCCGAGGTTCCGCCGCGCGGGGAGGACGCGGAAGCGGCGGCGCCGGCCGCCCCGAAGGCAGCTCCGCGCCACCCGTGCGTGATGGCCAGGGCCGCGGCATCTGCGGCGTCGGCGGGCGAGGGCGGCTCGTCCAGGCGCAGGATCTTCGCGACCATCTTGCCGACGGCCTGCTTGTTGGACTGCCCGGATCCCGTCACCGCGGCCTTGACCTCGGTGGGGGTGTGCAACGCCACGGGGATCTCGCGGCGGGCCGCGGCAACGATCACGATGCCGGAGGCCTGCGCCGTGCCCATGACGGTGCTGACGTTGAGCTGGCTGAAGACTCGCTCGAGGGCGACAACGTCGGGCTTGTGCGCATCGAGCCAGGCATCGATGCCGTCGGCGATCGCCAGCAGCCTGAGGTCAAGCGGCGTCCCGGCTTCGGTCCCGATGACCGTGACGTCGATGAGCGTGGCGCGCCTGTTGGGTTCGACGTCGACCACGGCCAGACCGCAACGGGTCAGTCCGGGGTCGACGCCCACCACTCGCAGGGCCAAGGAGGCCTAGGCCTCTTCGAGTTCTGCCATGACCTCGGCGCTGATGTTGGCGTTCGAGTAGACGTTCTGCACGTCGTCGAGCTCCTCCAGCGCCTCGGCAAGCTTCAGGAACTTGGTGGCGGCATCCGCATCGAGGTCGACCTGCATCGAAGGCACGAATTCGACTTCGTCGCTCTCGTACTCGATGCCCGCCTCTTCGAGTGCTGCAACGACGGCGCGCAGGTCGGTGGGCTCGCTGTGGATCTCGAAGGAATCACCGGCCTCCTTGACCTCGTCCGCGCCGGCGTCGAGCACGGCCATGAGGACGTCGTCCTCGGTCAGGCCGTTCTTCGGCAGGCCGACGACGCCCTTGCGGGTGAAGAGGTAGGCCACCGAGCCCGGGTCGGCCACGGTGCCGCCGTTGCGGGTGATGCCCAGGCGGACCTCGGAGGCGGCGCGGTTCTTGTTGTCGGTGAGGCACTCGATCAGCAGGGCCGAGCCCTGGGGGCCACGTGCTTCGTAGATGATCTCGGTGTAGTCGATGACCTCACCGGTCAGGCCGGCACCGCGCTTGACGGCGCGGTCGATGTTGTCGTTGGGGACCGAGGTCTTCTTGGCCTTGGAAATCGCGAGTTCAAGTGCCGGGTTGCCGGCAACGTCGGCGCCGCCGGCTCGTGCCGCGACCTCGATGTTCTTGATCAGCTTGGCGAAGGACTTGGCGCGCTTGGCGTCAATGGCGGCCTTCTTGTGTTTGGTGGTTGCCCATTTGGAGTGGCCGGACATGCTTACGCTTCTCCTCTGATCATGTGGATGAATAATTCGTGAATACGGCGTTCGCCCGTCACCTCCGGGTGGAAGGACGTCGCCAGCAGGTTTCCCGAACGTACTGCAACAATTCTATCCACCTGAACCCCGTCGGCGTTCATCGGCGTGTTCGCGGCAGGAATAGTGGCCAACGCCTCCACGGACGGGCCGATGGACTCGACCCACGGTGCGCGGATGAAGACGGCGCGCACGGGCTTGGTCGGCTCGTCGGGGTCCTGGCTGGAGAGCGACTCGAGGCCGCGGACCTGCATGTCGACCTCGAAAGAGTCGACCTGGCGGCCGAAGGCGTTGCGGCGCACCACCATGTCGATGCCTCCGAAGCTCTGCTGCGGCTCGCCCTTGAGGTTGGATGTCGGGTCGGCGATGGTGTTGGCCAGCATGATCATCCCGGCGCAGGACCCGTAGACCGGGAAACCGTCGGCGATGCGCGCCTTGAGGGCGTCGGCCACGCCGTACATGCGCGAGAGCTTGTCGATGACCGTGGATTCGCCGCCGGGGATGACCAGGCCCTCGACCTGTGCCAGCTCCTTCGGAGTCTTGACCGGGACGGCCTCCGCGCCCAGGGCGGCGAGGGTGTGGAGATGTTCACGCACATCGCCCTGCAGGGCGAGCACTCCTATTCGTGACACGTGTGTCGCTTTCTGGTTGTCCTTGTATCCCCGCCTGCGGCTTGGGCAGGCGGACAGCCAAGTTTAAGCCCGCGGCGGCCCGCATCCCATGTTGATGACACGGCGCGTCGGACAGTGCCGGGATCAGCGGGTCCCCGGAACCCATTGCGTGGCGCCGGCGTCCCGGGCACCGAAGGCGTTGACGGTTGCCGTGGTGCGTGCCAGCGATGCATCATCCCCGGCCTTGTCGGTGCAGGGCTTTCCGGCCGGGGCGGGCAGCGCGCACCAGCGCGCCGGGTCCTGCGCCATGACGTGCGGGGCCCACCGCAGCTGCCCGGGTTTCCAGTCGTCCGCGGTCCGTACGAACTGCATGTTCACGGTGATGCCCTCGCGGTTCAGCGGGGTCTTCGTGGCGTGTTGCGCCACGGAATTGCCCAGCCCGTAAACGATCCAGGTGTCGCCGCGCTTCTCGATGGGCAGCACCGAGTGGGTGTGGTGGGAGTAGACGAAGTCGAACTCGCCGCTGTCCGCCAGCGCCCGGTAGAGCCGCTTCTGCCCGGCGGTGGGCCGCTGGGTGTATTCGGCCCCGTCGTGGATGGCGGCCAGGACGATCTCGGCCCCCGCGGCGCGTGCCGCCTTGGCCCGGGACACCAGCGAAGCCTGCTCGATTCCATCGACACGCCAGGGATGGTCCTCGGCGACGCCGTTGAGCGAGTAGGTGCCGGCGATGACTGCGACCTTGGCGCCGCCGACCCGGACCACCAGGGGCTTGCCCGCTTCCTGCGCGCTTCGGTAGGAGCCCGTGGACACGAGGCCGGCGGCATCCAGCGCGTCGAGGGTGCGGACCACGCCGGCCACTCCCCCGTCCATCGAGTGGTTGCTGGCAGTGGTGCAGCCGTCGTACCCCACGGCCTTGAGGGCCGGGACGATTTCCCGGGGCACCGTGAACATGGGGTAGCCCCGGTACGGTCCGCCCTTCGGCGCCAGCGGTGTCTCGAGATTGCACAGCGAGAGGTCGGCCTCGTCCAGGAAGGGCGCGATGCCGGCAAGCAGCGGTGCGAAGTCGAGCTTCCCGCCGCCGTCCCGTGCGGCCTGCTCCCACAGGGCGGGGTGCAGCAGGATGTCGCCGGCGACGGCCACCTCGAGGCATTGCTCCCCGGGGCAACCCGGATCGCCGGGCGGCGATGACCTCGATGCCGTCGCGTCTGGTTCCTGCGCCTCGCTTTCCGGCGCCGGTGCGGGTGCTGGTGCTGGAGTCGGTGTTGTTGCCGGCGTCGCTGACGATGCGGGCACCGTGTCCTCGACCGACGACGCGGTGCCCGGCGGCTGCACGGGAACCCCGGAGCAGGCCCCCAGCACGAGGGGCAAGGCGAGCACGGGAAACAGGGCAATGGATCGCCCGGCCCGGGCGGAAGCGGCTCGTCGTTCGCGCATAGCCACGAGCCTAACCCCGGAGGAGTCCCGGCGGCGCGGGAAACACACGGCGCGGCGGGCATGTGACAGGCTTGGAGGCATGCAGAATCCGTTGCTTGAGCGAAGCACCTTGCCCTTCGAGTTCCCCGACTTCCCCGCCATCAGCGCGGCCCACTACCTGGAGGCGGCAGAGCAGGGGGTGGCGCTGCAGTTGGAGGAGCTGCGCGCCATCGCGCGCAATCCCGACGCGCCGAGCTTCGAGAACACCTTCCTCGCCCTGGAACGCAGCGGACAGCTGCTGCGCCGGGCCGTGATGGCCTACGGCACGGTCTTCTCCGCGCACGGCACCGATGCGCTGCGCGAGATCGATCCGACCCTCCAGGCCCTCTACTCCGGCCACCTCGACGCGATCCACCTGGACCAGGAGCTCTTTGACCGCCTCGCCTCCCTCGACGCCTCCGGGCTCCGGGGCGAGGACGCACGGCTGGTCTCCGAAACGCTGCGCACCTTCCGGGCCGCGGGCGCGGAGCTCGACGAACAGCGCAAGGCGACGCTGCGCGAGCTCAACGGGAGGATCACCGACCTCTCCTCCGAGTACTCCCGCAAGCTGCTCGGGGCCATGAACGAGGCGGCCGTCCACTTCGCAAACGCCGCGGACCTCGCCGGGCTCAGCGAGGGCGAGCTTGCCTCGGCCGCGGATGCGGCGCGCGAGGCCGGCCACGACTCCGGCTACCTGCTGACCCTGGTGCTGCCGACCTCCCAGCCGCTGCTGGCCACGTTGGAAAACAGCGATTCCCGGCGCCGCCTCTTCGAGGCCTCGGTGTCCCGCGGGCTGGAGGGCGAAAACCGCACCCTGGAGCTTGCGGCACAGATGGCCGCGCTGCGCGCAACCCGCGCGGAACTGCTGGGCCATGCCACACATGCCGACGTCGTCCTGGAGGATGCCACGGCGCCGTCCCTCGAGGCGGTGCGCGAACGCCTTGCCGAACTCGTCCCCGCGGCCGTGGCCAACGCGCGGGCGGAAGCCGAGGAACTGGCGAAGGTTGCCGGGTCGCCGATCCGCCCGTGGGATTGGGCCTACCACTCGGCCGCGGTGGCAAGGGAACGCTACACCCTTGACCGCGCGGCGCTGCGCGAGTACTTCGAGCTCGACGCGGTGCTTGAACGCGGCGTCTTCGCAGCAGCGCACCGGCTCTACGGACTCTCCTTCGCCGAGCGCACCGACCTGCCCCTCTACCACCCGGACGCACGCACCTGGGAGGTCCGCAACGAGGACGGCAGCGTGCTGGGGTTGTTCCTGGGCGACTTCTTCGCCCGTCCCACCAAGGCCGGCGGAGCCTGGATGAACTCGATCCGCGAATCCGTCGGGATCTTCGGGGAACGCCCCGTGGTCACCAACACGCTGAACATCCCCAAGCCGGCCGCGGGCGAACCAGCCCTGGTGAGCTTCGACGAGGTCAACACGCTCTTCCACGAGTTCGGCCACGCCCTGCACGGGCTGTTTTCCGCGGGCAAGTACCCGTCGCTGGCCGGGACCTCGGTGCCGCGCGACTTCGTGGAGTACCCCTCGCAGGTCAACGAGATGTGGTCGCTGCACCGGGACATCCTGCCCGGGTACGCCTCCCACACCCGGACCGGGGAACCCCTGCCGGAAGGCACCATCGACAAGCTGGAGGCAGCGGCGCTGTGGGGCGAGGGCTTCGCCACGACCGAGTACCTCAGTGCGGCAATCCTCGACCTGGCCTGGCACTCGCTGCCGGTCGGCGAGCCCGTCGCGGACCCGGCGGCCTTCGAGGAGCGCGTCCTCGCCGAGGCCGGGCTGGTCCCGGACCTGGTGCCGCCGCGCTACCGCACCGGCTACTTCAAGCACATCTTCGACGGCGGCTACTCGGCCGGCTACTACTCCTACATCTGGTCCGAGGTCCTGGACGCCGACACCGTGGAGTGGTTCACCGAGAACGGCGGCCTGCGCCGGGAGAACGGGGACCGCTTCCGCGGCGAACTGCTTTCGCGCGGCAACACGCGCGACCCGCTCGAATCGTACGGGCTCTTCCGTGGCCGCCAGGCACGGATCGAGCCGTTGCTGGTGCGCCGCGGGCTGGCCACGGGACAGGACTCATGACCACCATCAGTTTTGCCCAGGAGACGCTGACCCAGTGGCACCAGGCCATGGCGATCGCCACGGGCGGCAAACTCTTCACGACGCACGGCTGCGCGTGGGCCTGGCAGCCGGCACGACGCCGGCTCGTGCTGCTCTTCCCCCGGCACGCGCAGGAGGCGGGAATCCGCCCCGGCCTGGCCGAGGGAACCCGGCTCGGCGCCCGCCGCGTCGAGGCCTGGGTCAACTCCGGCGCCCCGGCCGGCGGGCTGCAGGACGCCGGCTTCACCGACTCCGCGCAGGTCAGCTGGCATGCCGGTGAACTGATGAGCCCGCCCGAACTGTGGCCCGGGCGGGTGCGTCTGGGCACCGACGTGCCGGAGGCCTCCGGGGCCGACGCCCGCGAATTGCACGTGGCAAACCTGTGGCGCGACCCCGCCGCCGCGGGGCTCAGCGCTGGACACCCGGCGTTGCGGCGCATCGAGCAGGCGACAGCCCGGACCGTTGACGGCGACCTGGTCGGCCGCGCATTCGCCCAGCAAGCCCTCGGCGGGCAGCTGGCGATCCACGGGCTGGCCGTGGGCTCGGCGCACCGGCGCACGGGTGTCGGTTCGGCCCTGCTGCACGGGCTGGCCCGCGGCATGGCAAACCCGCTGGGCCTTGAGGAGAGGTCGCACATCGAGTTGATCGCCGCGGCCTCGCCGACCTCCGCCCCGTTCTTCGAGGCCAACGGCATGCGGCTGCTGGGCCGCGGCCGGCACATGGTCCTGCGGTAGGCCAATCCGGGCCACACGCCGAGCCGGAAGGTACGACGAAGGCCCGGACCGGGATCCTCGCCCCCTAGGGGTGCGCGGGTCCGGGTCCGGGCCTTCGTGTTGGCCCCGGCAAGGCCGGGACGCGGGTGCTACCAGCCGCGCTCTGCCAGGCGGTGCGGTGCCGGGATGTCGGCGACGTTGATGCCGACCATGGCCTCGCCCAGGCCGCGGGAGATGCGGGCCAGTTCGTCGGCGTCGTTGTAGAAGGTCGTGGCCTTGACCACGGCAGCGGCACGCTGTGCCGGGTTGCCGGACTTGAAGATGCCCGAGCCGACGAACACGCCGTCCGCACCCAGCTGCATCATCATGGCGGCGTCTGCCGGGGTGGCGATGCCGCCGGCGGTGAAGAGCACGACGGGAAGCTTGCCGGTCGAGGCAACTTCCTTGACCAGTTCGTACGGGGCCTGCAGTTCCTTGGCGGCAACGTACAGTTCGTCCGCCGGAAGTGCTGCGAGCTTCGCGATTTCGGCGCGGATCTTGCGCATGTGGCCCGTGGCGTTGGAAACGTCGCCGGTGCCGGCTTCGCCCTTGGAACGGATCATTGCTGCACCCTCGTTGATGCGGCGCAGGGCCTCACCGAGGTTGGTTGCACCGCAGACGAAGGGAACCTTGAAGTCCCACTTGTCGATGTGGTGCTCGTAGTCGGCCGGGGAAAGCACCTCGGACTCGTCGACGTAGTCGACACCGAGGGACTGAAGGATCTGTGCTTCGACGAAGTGGCCGATGCGTGCCTTGGCCATGACCGGGATGGAGACGGCGTTGATGATGCTGTCGATCATGTCCGGGTCGCTGGCACGCGACACGCCGCCTTCGGCGCGGATGTCGGCCGGGACGCGCTCGAGGGCCATGACGGCCACGGCGCCTGCATCTTCGGCGATGCGGGCCTGTTCCGCGGTGACAACATCCATGATGACGCCGCCCTTGAGCATTTCCGCCATGCCGCGCTTGACGCGATCGCTACCTACGGTAGTTGCCGGGGTTGAGACGCCTTCGTTTTCAGACACCTTGAGTTCCTTTCAATAAGGTGAGCAGTATGCGAATCATCGTAGGACGAGGACGTAACAAAGACCTCGGGTGTGTCGTCACATTCGACAACCGGTAGACAAGTCTACTAATCATTTGGGGTTGCGCGTCGGCGCCTGGATGGCCGAGGAACCCGCAAACACGGCGATCAGCCCCGGCCTACACACAAAATCCGCCCGTGGCAACCCCTCGCGCGCCACAAACGGCAGGCTGTCGGGTTGCACCACCCGGATCGCCTGGCCGCGCCGATGGTCTCGGACGCCCTTGCCACTGGCTGGGCCCGCGCGTAGATTTGCCGGATGGCCGACCGGGAAGAATTCCTCAACTGGATCAGGACAACGCTGTACGAAGCGGAATTTTACTTGCACCAAGGAGACGCTGGACCCCGCCGGGCCATCTGGTCCGACCGTGAGCCGGTGAGCATCCTTGGTGCCCTGCGCAATGCCCATGGCCTGGACGAGGTCGAGGAGACCTTCAGCTTTCTGGAGGGGCGGTTCTCCAACTGCACCGCCTACGAGTTCGAGCTCCAGGAGTACGACGTCGCGGGGTCGATGGCCTACACCTCAGGCTTGGAGCACACTTCGGCTTCCGTCGACGGAACGCCCGTCAGCTACACCTTGCGGGCCACCCAGGTATACCGCCGCGAGGGCGGCGAATGGAGGGTGGCACACCGCCATGCCGACAACCTGGGAATGTGAGCGGCCCGTCGGGAAGCGCGCTTAAGCGCAGTGGCCGCCGGGCAAAATGCCCGGCGGCCACTGCGTGAAGTGCTGTTCAGCCCTAGTCGATCTCAAGCCATCCGGCGGCAAGGTCCCCCCGGATGTCCCCCAGCGTGGCGGGCATCGCCTTGGTCTGGGCGATGATCGGGAAGAAGTTCCCGTCCCCGGCCCAACGCGGAACCACGTGCTGGTGCAGGTGCGCGGCGATGCCGGCCCCTCCGGTGACACCCTGGTTCATGCCCAGGTTGAAGCCCGTGGGACGCGAAACATGGCGCAGCACGCGCATCGACTTCTGCGCCAGCGCGGCCATCTCCGCGGTCTCCTCCTCCGTGATGTCGGTGTAGTCCGGCACGTGGCGGTAGGGGCAAACCAGGATGTGGCCAGGGTTGTAGGGGAAGAGGTTCAGGATCACGTACGCGGTCCTGCCCCGGTGGAGGATCAGCGAATCCTCGTCGCTGCGCGATGGCGCAACGCAGAAGGGGCACGATTCCTCGTCCTTGACCTGGTTCTGGCCGGCCTTGATGTAGGCCATCCGGTAGGGAGTCCACAGGCGCTGGAAGGAATCGGGCACCCCGGCGAGTTCGAAATCGTCGGTGACTGCCGCGTCCCGCTCCTCCTGCGAAAGCTCCTCGGGCGCTTCGATGGCTTGTGCCCGTGTGGACTCCCCCATGGATCTAGGCTTCCCGGTTCTTCACGGCGGCAACGATGCGGGCAACCGCTTCGTCCACCGGCACTCCGTTGTCGGTGCTGCCGTCGCGGAAGCGGAAGGACACAGCCCCGGCCTCGGCGTCCTCGCCACCGGCGATGAGCACGAACGGCACCTTCTCCTTGGACGCGGTGCGGATCTTCTTCGGGAAACGGTCCGAGGAGATGTCGGCCTCGGCGCGGATGCCCGCGGCCTTGAGCTTGTCGATCACGTCGAACATGTACTCGTTGAAGGCCTCGGCGACCGGGATGCCCACGACCTGGACCGGGGAGAGCCATGCCGGGAACGCGCCGGCGTAGTGCTCGGTGAGCACGCCCATGAAGCGCTCCACGGAGCCGAAGAGCGCGCGGTGGATCATGACCGGGCGCTGGCGGGTTCCGTCGGCGGCCTGGTACTCGAGCTCGAAACGCTCGGGCAGGTTGAAGTCCAGCTGGATGGTGGACATCTGCCAGGTGCGCCCCAGCGCGTCCTTGGCCTGCACGGAGATCTTCGGGCCGTAGAAGGCCGCTCCTCCCGGGTCCGGGACCAGCTCCAGGCCGGAGGCCTCGGCGACCTCGGCAAGGGTGCGGGTGGCTTCCTCCCAGACGTCGTCGTCGCCGACGAACTTCTCCTCGTTCTTGGTGGAGAGCTCCAGGTAGAAGTCATCCAGCCCGTAGTCCTTGAGCAGGCCCAGCACGAAGTTCAGCGTCTCGGTCAGCTCGTCCTTCATCTGCTCCTTGGTGCAGTAGATGTGGGCGTCGTCCTGGGTCATGCCGCGCACGCGCGTCAGGCCGTGGACCACGCCGGACTTCTCGTAGCGGTAGACCGAACCGAATTCGAACAGGCGCAGCGGCAGTTCGCGGTACGAACGCCCGCGGGAGCCGAAGATCAGGTTGTGCATCGGGCAGTTCATCGGCTTGAGGTAGTAATCCTGGCCGGGCTTGCGCACCGTGCCGTCCTCGTTGAGCTCTGCGTCCACGTGCATCGCCGGGAACATGCCGTCCTTGTACCAGTCAAGGTGGCCGGAGACCTCGTAGAGGTGGCCCTTGGTGATGTGCGGGGTGTAGACGAACTCGTAGCCGGCCTCGACGTGGCGTGCGCGCGAGTAGTCTTCCATTTCCTTGCGGATGATGCCGCCGCGCGGGTGGAACACCGGCAGGCCGGAACCCAGCTCGTCGGGGAAGGAGAAGAGGTCAAGCTCGACGCCGAGCTTGCGGTGGTCGCGGCGCTCGGCCTCGGCGATGCGCTCCTGGTATGCCTTGAGTGCTTCCTTGGTCGGCCACGCGGTGCCGTAGATGCGCTGCAGCTGCTGGTTGTTCTGGTTGCCCAGCCAGTAGGCCGCCGAGGTGCGGGTCAGCGCGAAGGCGTTGGAGATCAGCTTGGTGTTGGGCAGGTGCGGGCCGCGGCACAGGTCGCACCACACGACGTCGCCGGACTTGCGGTCGACGTTCTCGTAGATCGTGATCTCGCCGGCGCCGACCTCGACGTTCACGCCCTCGCCGGCGGAATCGGCCTCGTTGGCCTTCTTCAGCAGCTCCAGCTTGTACGGCTCGTTGGCCATGGCCTTGCGGGCCTCGTCCTCGGTGACGACGCGGCGGGCGAACTTCTGGTTCTGGTTGACGATCTTGAGCATCATCTTCTCGAGGGTCTTCAGGTCCTCGGGAGTGAACGGCTCGGCGACGTCGAAGTCGAAGTAGAAACCGTCGGTGATGTACGGGCCGATGCCCAGCTTGGCATCGGGACGCAGCTGCTGCACGGCCTGGGCCATGACGTGCGCGGTGGAGTGGCGCAGGACCTCGAGCCCGGCGGGGGAATCGATGGTGACTCGCTCGACGGCGGTCCCGGCCTCAAGCGGGCGGGAAAGGTCGCGAAGCACGCCATCGACGTGCATGACCACGACGTCGCGGTCATCAAAGTACAGCTCGGCCCCGGTAGTACCGGCATTCACCTCGCGTTGTTCACCATCGACGGTCAGTGTGATTTGCTCAAGCACTACGGTTCCTCGTTTCGTTGTCCGGCTTCATAGCTTGTGGCATACGATGACCACAGCCAGCCAACATCCAGCTTAACGGAACCCTTCGGCGCCCCACCAATCGGCGCGCGTGCCGGCAGGGCAATTGGCCTCAGTACAAATCCACATCCCACAAGCCGCATCACTGCCTCAAACCTTGCAACCCGCCAGCAAGCGGAGTGAGACAGCGCGTTTCCCGACTCCATAGCCTTGGAGAACCCACTGGCTATCCAAGGTTGTGACCATAACCTTGGATAGCAGATCCACCATCCAAGGCTAATGAGGAATCAATGAAGGTTCCGTGGCCGTCCCGTGATTCGGAACTCTTGTCCTGGACACCAAGCGGTCAAGGCCCCAAAGAAGACCGCATGTTCACACGCTTCGTTGCCAGCATTCCCCCCTTGATTGCGGACGAAGTCTGGGTTCCGGATTCTGAACTGTCGACCCTATGCGAACAAGCCGTTGTGTCGATTACTCGCCTTGATGCAACCGCCGGCATGCTCCTGGCGCCGCTGACCGGATTCCTGCTTCGCATTGAGGCCCAGTCATCCTCAAAAATAGAATTCGTTGAAGCGCCTCAGATTGATCTTGCACGCGCGCCCCTCGGGATTCGGGCCAGCGACGATGCCAAATCAACTATTTCCGCCGCAGACGCTATCGAAAATCTGATCCGGGCTGCCGAGACCCAAAACCCCGCGGATATCGGCGCCCTGACAACTGCGCACGCAATTCTCATGAAAGACGATCCCTACGAGACCCGGTATGCGGCAAGATCCGCGATGTACAGAACTGGATCCGGGGTTCTGACTACTCTCCTCGAAATGCCGTCCATGTTCCGCCCGCTCCGGAAAAAGCCGAAGCCCTGATGGCTGATTTGCAGTCTTTTTGCGGCAGACGAGACATTCCGGCCCTCGCGCATGCCCACTTTGAGAGCATCCACCCGTTTACTGATGGAAATGGGCGCATAGGACGGGCCCTCATCAACGCGATCCTTAGATACCGCGGATTGACCCAGACGGCTGTCATACCCATTGCCTCTGCTTTCGCCGCACGCCGCGACTGGTATTTCGAGCTCGTCAACACCTATCGAACAGGTCGCGGTGCCCTATTCGTGGAATTCCTCGCAAGTAGTGCAATCGTCGTTTGTCAGGAAGCCGAGGCTTCGGCGCGGATTCTTGCCGAGATGCCGAGTCTTTGGCGTGAAATGGTCAAGCCCCGAGCAGGCTCCGCGGCGGACAGCCTCATCGACACGCTACTCGCCACACCGCTCCTAACTGTTGAATCCGCATCCCAACGACTGGGACTCAGCAATACAGCGGCAAATTCCGGAATCCGGAAACTAGAAGAAGCCCGCGTGCTGAGATCGGTCGGCCGGGGAAGCCGTGATCGGGCATGGAGCGCAGGGGACGTACTGGATGAAACCGAGAGCCTGGTCCAACGCATCGGCGAACATCGGGAACAGCTCTTGACACCGAATGTACGTGCACATCTGGCAGCGGCGGGCCTCCTCGGCATCTGACCACCGTTCGAGTGGATTCCCTCCACCGCGCCTGCATTTTGGGGGCACCAGCACTGGAAGCCGGATGCGTTTTCAAAGGTGGCTTGGCCCGACCCCTTGGTCGCCCGGTCCTGGCGAACGTTTTCCCATCGCCGGAGTACCGGCAGTTACAAGCTGGCCCCTTGACCGCGGGCATGTTCCACGAACTGCATTCACAAGCAGATGCACTTATCAAAACCCGGCACCGCCTGCGTCCGTCCATCCAAAGCCGTCCCGACCCCCACGAATACAACCAACCTCTAGTTGTTCCCGGGTTCGCGGACTAACATGCAGGCATGGAAACCCGCGTGAACCTCAGCAAGTCCGATCCGGCCGCGTATGCGGCGTTGTTGGCCATGAACAAGGCCGCCACCGAGGCGGCCAGGGCGGCCGATCTCGACCCGAAGCTGTGCGAACTCATCAAGATCAGGGCCTCGCAACTCAACGGGTGCAGTTACTGCCTGCGCATGCACACGCGAGATGCGATAAAACTGGGAGAAAGCAGCGACCGCTTGGCGGTGTTGCCGGCGTGGCGAGAGTCGGAGTACTTCACGGCCGTTGAGCGCGCGGCCCTGGCCTTGAGCGAATCGATCACCCTGGTGTCGGTGGACCAGGTCCCCCGCGACACGTACACGATGGCATCGTCCGTGCTCAGCGACGCGCAGGTGTCGGCGGTGGCATGGCTCAGCGCCGCAATCAACATGTTCAACCGCGTGGCGATCACCAGCCGCTATCCGGTGTCGCCGTAGGGCACTGCAATCATTCCCTGGGTGATTCGGGGCCCAAGCGTGTCCGCAACCCGGAGTTGTCTTGGTCGGACCCGTTCAACAGGAAGCGGTCATACGGTGTGGGTGCGGTTGGTGCCAGGCAATGCCGTTTGCCCCCAGTCCGTACGCGGCCCCGGCCCGGTGTTCGTTCCTCCCGGCCGGGTACCCGGGAGACCAAGTCGGGCAACGCGAATTTATCCGGGCGGGTTCCCGTCCCCAGCCAAGGCGACGTTGTAGGACGGGTTGCCCTATGCTTCTAGTTCGTGGCGGCGAAAACGCAGTTCTCTTTGGGCGCCACGCAACGGCGATCCTTCAAACGGCAACCTTTCCAAGTCGATCGACATCGCCGCCTTCAACGCCAACCTGTTTGCAGAAGCAGCCGCTCGGGGCGGCATCCCCAAGTTGGCAGCAAATTCCGCCCAGTGCCGTGCCCGGATGTTCTTCACCTTGTCCGCGATGGGCAACGCCATCGTTTCATCGCCATACAGCAACGTACAGGGAACGTCATACACCGGTGCAGGGGAAAACCCCCCGGAAGTGTCGCCAAGGATTGAGAGATTCTTGGCATGCAGATCCCCGTTGCCGGTCAGCCATGCAAAGAGGAACTGAAGGTAGAAATTGCGAATGGCCGGCAACCTGGCCTCGCATCTTTCGGCAAGTGCAAGTGCCACTTCCTCAGACGCAACGCCGTATTTGGCAGCGGGTGGCAATGCCATGACCTGGGTGCCGTCTTCCAGCGGCAACCTGTGCCATTGTTTGTCGCCGTCCCGGTATCTATCAAAACGCTTAACCAGCAGCCCGGCGCGGCCGTTTTTGTCGTGGACGACTTCGCTGGAAACAACAGGGATCTTCAGTGCCTTGGCCCCTGCCAAATGTGCAGCTTCGTTGGCCACAAGGTGGGGGTTCTTCTCCGGATCCAGTTTCAACAGGTAGCGTTGTCCCCGCGCGGCCAACGGGGTAGTGAGCATCGAAGCACTCGCCTTGTCTTGTACACCGGGCAATCCGTGCAGGTCGACGGAATTGGCGAGGACAGCAAAGTCAAGGTCCGCCAGGGTTGAAGCATTGGCCAAGGCATCGGGCTCCACAGGGTCCCCGCCGGCGGGAACGACTTGGACGTCGCCCGGAACGTCCGCACCGACGGCCAGCAACAAGGTCATTTCATCGTCAAAACTGGTTTTGGTGGCGTTCTTGAGCACCGTCAATCGGTGTCCTTCCGGCAGCAGCCCCGCAAAGAATGCCGGAAGCGCACCATGCGGTGTTTCAACAGGTTCGCCGGATAGCGGCAGGGAGAATGCCACCGGCGGGTTACCCTCGCCCAGGTATTCCGTCACATAGGTAAACCGGACAGCACCCTCATCCGTCCGGGACAGGTTCCCAGCCAGAATTCCGTTTTTGTAAACATCGGCACCGTGTACGCGTTTGAGCACCTCCAGGTTCATCGCGCGACCGTCAGCTTGAGTCCCAGAACACCAAGAACGGAAACAACCGCCCACAGCGAAGGATTGCCGCTGGCCGATTCCATGGCCCTGACCGTTCGTTCCGATACCTCGGCAAGATCGGCCAAGTCTGCCTGGGTAAGCCCGGCCTTCTTGCGAGCAGCGCGAATACTGTCAGCTATGACCGAAACGCTCTCCATATCCAGCCTCCTCAAGCGGCAAGAAACTGCCGATTTACATGCTTCCTCTCTCCATACTCCACCAAAAGCCATGTTTCGGCAATATTTTGCCGAAACATGGCTTTTGTAGAAAAAAGCAAGTCAATCATGACCGAAATCGGCAGTATACTGCCGATTTCGGTCGCAGGGAACCCCTCCGGGTCCAAACGCCGGTGGAATCAGCCGTTAGGGCGCTGCGGGATGTACTGCACCGCCCACTTGTTGCCGTCCGGGTCGGCGAAGTACACGAAGCTCCCCCAGTCCTGGACATCGACGTCGCTGACCTCGACGCCGTTGGCCGCCAGCTGGTCGTGCGCTGCCTGGATGTCGCTGACCACCATTTGCATGCTGGGTGCAGTTCCCGGTGCGGCATCGTTCAGCCCTTCGCCGATGCAGATCGAACAAGCCGAGCCCGGCGGGGTCAGCTGCACAAACCGGATCTTCTCATTGGGCCGCTCGTCATAGTCCGCGTTGAATCCCACCTTGTTCACATAGAAGTCCTTGGCCC
This sequence comes from Paeniglutamicibacter selenitireducens, assembly GCF_051550675.1. NCBI lineage: Bacteria > Bacillati > Actinomycetota > Actinomycetes > Micrococcales > Micrococcaceae > Paeniglutamicibacter > Paeniglutamicibacter selenitireducens. The sequence continues at coordinate 144,661 of NZ_JBPULF010000001.1, forward strand.
GGTCGACATCGGACACGGGAACAAATACCAGTTCTAGTTTCCAATCCATGGTGCACAGGCTAGTCCCGCGGCAAGGGAAGCAACAGGCCTTGCCCCGAGATTCCCCGGCTCGGGTGCCGGCGAAGCGTCCGGCGGGCGGGATGCGGTTCAGGCTCGCTTGACCCCGGATTTGCCGGCAAGCCGGATCCTGAGCACAATCTGGTGGAGCAGCTGGCGGATCGCGACACCGAACGCGGTGCTCACCGCGCCCAGAGCCGCGGCGCCGAACACCCGGGACCATGCGAAGACGCCGCCCGACTCGAACACGCTGGCAAGGCCGACGAGCACCGAGCAGAGCAAGGCCCCGCCGAGAATTGCCGGTTTCCACCAGCGGCCGAAAACAAGCCCGAACACGATCATTGACGGGATCACAACGCCAGCCTCCGTTCCAGGGCGGTCCGCCGCTAGCCCCAGTATCACACGGGTGCTTCGGTCCGACAACGGATGCCGGGACCCCTCAGGCACCCAGGTACCCGCGCTGGTCCAGCCCCTCGTCGAACATGGTTTGCGCCAGCGATTTCCTCGGACCCTGCTGCTGCGTTTCCCTGCCCGGGGCGGTGCCGTGCCCGTCCTTCGCGCGGCCCGGATCGCCCAGGTACCCGGGGCCCGGCAGCAGGGACTTCTCTGAGAGGTCCCAGGCGTCCAACGCCTGAAGGCTGATGCCGCGCGGCCCGGTGCGTCTTGTCACCCCGTGGATCAACAGCAGGCGGGTGGAGAAGAGCAACGGGCCGCAACGCTGCTGCGCCTCGTGGAAGAATGTGGCATCCACGCAGCCGGTGCCGTCGTCGAGGGAAATGAAGACCACGCGTCGCCCGCCGCGCATCGGCGGGGTCTGCGTGGCGACCCTGACCCCTGCCACCAGGACCTCGGTGCCGTTGCGCATCGCCAGCAGCTCCTCGGCGCGCGAGACGCCCAGCGAGTCCAGCAGCGGTGCATGGGAGGACATCAGGTGCGCGCTGACATCGAGGCTCAGCAGGTCAAGCTCGGTGCGCACCACCTCCTCCAGCGGGGTGTCCGCCGCCCCGACGGCCATGGCGGCAAGGTCAAGGTCCCCCAGCGGCAAGGCAAGTTGCCCGGGGATCGGGCGGTGGCGCTGTGGCAGGGACTTGTGCGCCCCGCCGCGCAGGTGGGCGACAAGGTCCGCGCGGTTTCCCCGCCCGGCGGAGCGCTGCAGCGAGTCGAAGGCACCCAGCGCCGCGAAGTGGTTCAACGAGGTGCGGGTGAGCCCCGAGCGGTCCCGCACGTCGGCGATCGAGTCGTAGGGCTGGCCGGCGACAACCCGCGCGACCTCGCGCTCCGAGACCCCGCGGATCCCGCGCAGCGACAGCCTGATCCCGAAGCGCCCGGGCAGCATGGCCCCGACGGCACGGGGAACCACAGGCAGCTGCGCGGGCGGCAGCAGCCCCTCCAGCCGCTCGACCCGGTAGCTTGCCGCCGAGCGGTTGATGTCCAGCGGCAGGATCTTGATGCCCATGCGCCTGGCCTCGGCCACCAGCAGCCGTTTGGGGTACATGCCCGGGTCGTGCTCCCAGATCCCGGCGAGGAATGCCTCGGGGTGGTGGGCCTTGAGCCAGGCCGACTGGTAGGTGGGCACGGCGAAGGCGGCCCCGTGGGCCTTGCAGAACCCGAAGGACCCGAAGGCCGCGAGCGTCTGCCAGACCTCGTCGATGACGGCCGGCGGGTACTCGCGTTCCCCGGCGGCGGAGCGGAAGAAGGCCTCGACCCGGGGTTCCGCCGGGCCGCCGAGCAGCCGGCGGTAGACATCGGCCTTGGCCAGCCCGCACCCGGTCATCGTGTGCAGGATCCGCAGCACCTGCTCGTGGAAGACGGTGACACCGTGGGTCTCGGCGAGCGCGGGCCGCAGGGTGGGGTGGGGGTATTTCTCCGGCGCGAATCCGTGTCGGTTTTCCAGGTAGGGCTTGACCATGTTGGATTTCATGGGTCCGGGGCGGAAGAGGGAGATGTCGATGATGAGGTCGTTGAAGTCGCGGGGGGCGAGTTTGCCGATGAGTTCCCGTTGCCCGGGTGATTCGATCTGGAAGCAGCCGAGGGTGTGGGTGGATCGGATGAGTTCGAAGGTGGGTTTGTCGTCGAGCGGGACGAGGGCGAGGTCGATGGCTCCGTCGGGTTTGATGTAGGCGGGGATCTCCCCCGGTCGGTTGCCTTGGTGTCCCCCCGCGGCGGCGACTGCCTGGGCGGTGGGGTGGATGCGTTGGATCTCGGCGAGCGCGTGGGTGATGGCCGATTGCATGCGTACCCCCAGGACGTCGAGCTTGAGCAGTCCCATGGGGTCCATGTCGTGTTTGTCGTATTGGCTCATGGGCAGGTCCAGTCCGCTGGGTTGGACGGGGGTTCGGTCCAGGAGCGTGTTGTTGGAGAGGATGACTCCGCAGGGGTGCATAGAGATGTGCCGGGGCAGCCGGTCGAGGCGTTCGGTGAGGTCCACGAGCAGGTCGAGTTGTTTTTCGGTGCCGAGCCGGTCGGCGAAGGGTGCGAGTTCGGGTTTCTCGTTCAGGGCGTCGCGGAAGGAGGCAGCGGAGAAGCGCCAGAGTTGCTTGGCGATGGTGTCGATGTCTTCCTCCTCCATGCCGAGCGCCTGGCCGGCGTCCCGTACCGCCCCCCTGGCGCGGTAGCCGTTTTGCATGCTCATGAGGCTGACGCGGTCGGCGCCGAAGCGGGTGAAGATTTTTTGGTAGATGGTGTGGCGTTGGGCGGATTCGACGTCTATGTCGATGTCCGGGAGGGTGGCGCGGTCGCGGGAGAGGAAGCGTTCGAAGAGCAGGTCGTGGGTGAGTGGGTTTACCTGGCTGATGCCGGTGAGGTAGTTGACAAGCGAGGAGGCGCCGGAGCCGCGGGCGGCGGAGCGTATGCCCATGCGGGTGATCATGTCGCTGACTTCGGCGACGGTGAGGAAGTAGGTGGCGAATCCGAGGTCGGAGATGGTGTCCAGCTCCTCCCCCAGTCGTTGGCGCATGTGCGGGTTGTTGCCCTCCCGGGGGATGAGCCTGTTGATGCCCGCTTCCGCGCGTGCGGCGAGTTCGCGGTTGGGTTCCCCGGTGATGCCGATGACGTGGGTTTCGGGGACCACGGGTATTCCCCATCCGGTGTCGGCGACGGGGTCGAGGCGTGCCCAGTCGGCGAGCGCCGAGGTGTTGCGCAGGAGTGTTGCTGCCATCCGGGGGTTTGTGGCCTCGCGGGCGATTTCGGCGGCGAGGAGTCTCATGTGTTCGGCGGCCTTGAGCCAGCCTTGTCCGTTGGGCTGGATGTCGTTGAGGGTTTCGAGTGAGGTGAGGGCGCGTGCGGAGTCAAGGACGTCGGCCGTTGCGGCGCCGTCGGGTTCGGTGTACCTGACGGCGTTGGTGAGGACGGGGGCGATGTGTGCGGTTTCCGCGCAGCGGAGCATGCGGATCGCGTGTGCCGTGCTGAGGCGGTCCCCGGGGTTGTTGAGGTGGGTGACGATCTCCACCCGCAGTGCCTTCTCTCCCAGGAGGGTGCGCCATTGGTGGATGCGGGTGCGGGCCTGGTCGTAGTGCTGGTGCTGGGTTGCCAGTCCGACGTCGGAGTTCGGCCCGAGCAGGATGGTGAGCAGTGGCTCGCCGTCGGGGTCAAGGGCGTGGGTTGCCAGTTCCCCGGGGGTGATGCCGAGGTGCTGTTTGCGTGTGCCTTCGGGTGTTGTTGGTTGGTGTGCGGCGGAGACCAGGCGGCACAGGGCCTTGTAGCCGGCTCCGTTGCTGTGTCCCTTGGCCAGGATGGTGATGCGCCCGGAGACGCGCAGGGGGTTGCGTGTCCTGCCGTCGCGTGGCCGGGGGTCGGGTTCGAGGGTTGCGAGGTCCACCCCCAGGATGGGGTCCATTCCGTGCGTGATGCAGGCCTTGAGGTGTTTGACGCTTCCGTAGAGTCCGTCCCGGTCGGTGATGGCCAGGGCGTCGGCGCCGTCGGCGAGCGCTGCCTGGACGAGGTCCTCGGGCCAGGAGACCCCGTAGTGTGCACTGAAGGCGGATGCCACGTGCAGGTGGGTGAATCCCTGGGGCATTGCGGCACCTCCCTTCGCAGCGCCCCTGGTGTTTTCCGGGTGCGGGTTCGGGGGTTTTCCGTCGTCTCGGTGTGGGAGCAACGTGGGCCGTCCGCCGTGCAGGGGGTAGAGCCATCATATTAGAACACCTGTTCTAATCAAATCGCGCGGACCAAGGCCGGCCATGAGCGCCCGATCGTGCCGGCAGCCGATGTCGCGGCGTTTCGCGGGAAGTGGCGAACCGGTGTCCGGCGGCCGGGTTATCCCGGGTGCCCGAGCCTGTCGAGTGCCACGAGGTATGCCTCGTTGTAGCTGGGGAATTGCGGGACCTGGTCGCGCAGGACCGCAAGTGGCACGCGCGTCCTGATGGCCAGGGCCGCGTGGTGGATCCATTCTCCGGCCTGTGGCGCCACCGCCCAGGCCCCGACCATGACTTGTTGCCGCCGGTCGATAAGGATGCCCAGCTCCCCTCGCGGGTTTTGTTCGTAGGTCCAGGGCCGTGCGATGGTTTCGGGCAGGTCCACCCTGACGGCCTCGGTTTCGATCCCGAGCAGTTCGGCCTGCTTCCGGGTGAGTCCGACCGCCGCGATTTCCGGGCTGGCGAACACCACCCGTGGGATTCCTCCGTAGCCCGCCGTTCGCTCCAGCCCGAGGATGCAGTCGGCAACGACACGTCCCTGGTACTTGGCGACATGGGTGAAGCTCATGATTCCGGTGACATCCCCTACCGCCCAGAGGCCGTCCGCGGCTCGGCAGTGTTCGTCCACCTGAATGTACCCCCGGTCATCCAGCCGTCCTCCGGCCAGCGAGATGCCCACCCCTTCGGTGCGCGGGGTCCTTCCCGTGGCGAAGACGGCCGCATCCACGGCGATCTCGCTTCCGTCATCAAGCACCAGCACGCTCCTGCCCCCCTCGACCCGCCCACGGGCGATCGAGCAGTTCAGGCGCACTTCCACCCCCGATCCGCGCAGGTGGCGTTCGGCGAGCGCGGCGACTTCGGGTTCCTCGCGGCCCAGCAGCCGCCCGCTTCTGTTGAGCAGCACGACCTTCGCTCCGAATCCGGCAAGGAAGGTGGCGGTTTCCAGGGCGACGGCGCTTCCCCCGACAACGGCCACAGCCCCGGGCAGTGCAGCGAGCGTGTACACCTCGCGATTGCCCCACACCGTGACCAGGTCCGATCCGGGGAAGGCTGGGAAGGCTGGGAACGCCGGGTCGGTTCCGGTGGCGACGATGATGTGGTCCGCCAGGTATTCGCGGCCGTCGGCCAGGATACGGCCGGGGCCCGCGATGTTTGCCTTGGCCCGCACGACATGCGCCCCGCGGGATTGGTACCCCGCGGCCTGGGCACTGTCATCCAGGTGCCTGGCCATGTAGTCGCGGTAGTCCCGCGCCAATTCCCAGTCGAGCGTGAGGTCCCGGGCCCCGGCGGTGTGTGCCGCTTCGTCCCTGAGCTCGGGTCCCCGCAGGATCGTCTTGGAGGGGATGCAGGCCCAGTAGGCGCACTCGCCCCCGATGAGCTCAGACTCGAACACCACAACCTTCTTGCCGGCGGTGATCAGCCTGTCGGCGGCCACTTCCCCGCCGGGACCCATGCCAATGACGGCCACATCGAACACTTCCTGCACAAGACCACCTCTGCGTCCATCGCGAAACAACCGGATTCCAGCCTTGCACCCCGCTTGCCGAACGGCCAGAGGGCAGGGCTAGGCACTTTCCGCGCACGCGTCGTGGATCCTGATGATCCGCCACCTTCCCGTGTCGACCTGGCGGGAGACCTCGAAGGTGCGCAGGGGGCCGATCCCGGCGAGCCTGACCTGCAGTCGCCAGACCTCGTAGTCGACAAGCCCCGGACCGCGCCCCCGCTCGGCCCGCAGCTCCTCTTTCCACCAGTCGCGCCGTTGGAACCACCGCACCGGATCGGCGGCCAGTTTGTATTCCCGACCTTGCCAGCGCATGCGAATCGGCACCCCCGCCGGTGTGCAGTCGACCTCGATCGACTGGGTAAAAATGCCCACGCCCCCACCTCTCACTCGCCCGCGCCCGCCAAACGGCGCCGCCCCCGGGAGCCGCATGGTTCCGGGAAGCAGCGCCGCGCGGATCTTCTGGGCACTCATCCATTTTATTAGAAACTATGTTCTACACAAGGTGAGACTAGAACACATATACGACAACTTGTGTCCCGGCATCAGGTCTTCGACAGGTTCCGGGGGCTAGACTCATGCCCATGACACCAGTACCCGCACCCATGATCACCGCCCTGACCTTGGGCGTGCGCGACGTCGAGCGCTCACGCGATTTCTACGTCCGCGGCCTCGGCTTCCGCGAGATTTCCCACATGCCCGGGCAGATCCTTTTTGTCCAGGCGGGCCACGGCTTGATGCTGGCCCTGTGGAACATCGCCTCGATGCCCGGGGAATACGGCGACGTGGGCCACGGGGTGCAGGCACCGCCGATGTCCCTGGGACACAACACCAACAGCGTTGAAGAAGTCGAAGACCTGTACGCCATGGCGATGGCGGCCGGCGCCACGTCCATCGGAGCCCCGACAACCAGGGAATGGGGCGGAACGAGCGCGTGCGTGGCGGATCCGGACGGCTTCCGCTGGGACTTCGTACACAACCCGGCCTTCGGCATCGGTGCGGACGGGCTGGTCTCCGGCGTCTAGCATCAGCCACCGCATCCTTCGAAAGGGTATTCCCGGCATCATGCACATTTCGAACCTCCCCGTTCGACGCATCACCGAACACGCACAAAACCCGGCGCCCCGGAAGCAGTGGCCCGCCACCCTGGCTCCGGTCAGGCACCTGCTGGAGCAGGGCATGGAGCTGGGTTCGGCCACCGTGCTGGTGGGGGAAAACGGGTCGGGGAAATCGACGTTGGTCGAGGCGATTGCCGTCAGCTACGGGTTGTCGCCGGAAGGCGGTTCCACGGGTGCCATGCACAGCACCCGGGCCACCGAGTCCGGGCTCGAGGAGCACCTGCAGGTCATCCGCAATCCCGGTGCGAGCCGACGCGGGTACTTCCTTCGCGCGGAAACCATGCACGGCTTCTACACGTACCTCGAGCAGAACCCGGGAACGCGGCCGGAGCCACGCTTCCACGAAATGAGCCACGGGGAATCATTCCTGGAACTCATCGCCGACCGCTTCCGGGAAGGCGGCTTGTGGGTTCTCGACGAGCCCGAATCGGCGCTCTCGTTCTCCGGCTGCATGGCCCTGGTGGGAATCCTCAAGGACCTGATGGCCGCCGGCGACTCCCAGGTCGTCATGTCCACCCACTCGCCCTTGCTGGCGGCACTGCCGGGAGCCGAAATCTACGAGGTCGGGCCATGGGGCCTGCGGCACAGCGAATGGGACGACCTGGATCTGGTCACCAACTGGCGGTCCTTCATGAACGTCCCCGGGCGCTACCTGCGCCACCTGTAGCACGTCACGTGGCGATGTCGCAGCTGCCCCTGTTCCGGGCTCTCGGACGGGCCCTTGGCGTCCTCACCCACGGGTCCAACGTCGGACCCGTTCCTGCCGCGAGGCCGAACCGCGCACCGCATCGGCCGTGACGGCACAACACCGCAACCCGCGGCGCCCGCCACCGGAGCCTGCTACCGTTGACCCATGCGCAAAGATCCACGATTTACGAGCCCCCGGCTGGGTACCAGCCGTGGGAACGTGCACGTGCGCCCGTAGCATTCGCCGTCTCCACTGCTGCCCACCGGGGGTGATCCCCCTTTCCCCGCAGCATTCCAGGAGACACCATGCAACCCCCGATCTACCTCACGCCCGACGAGCTCCACGCTTCCCTCACGGTCCGCGACCTCAGCGACCCCGCACAGGGCACCCACGCCATGCAAACCCTGCTGCACGGCGTTCTCGATTCCCTCCGGCAGTCGTGGAACTGCACCACCCACATCATCAGGAACCCGCCAATCGTGTCCGTCAGGGACAACTACGACAGCCTGCAATACCACGGCAACGACGTGACCCGGGCCCGCCGGTACACCCGGTACCTCAGCCCGACCGCAATGCTGCGCAGCCACACCTCCGCCGAGCTTCCGGCCGCCCTGCGGCTCTACGCGGGCCGCGCCAACATCGACGAGCTGCTTGCGGTTCCCGGACTGGTGTACCGGCGCGATGTCGTGGACCGCACCCACGTGGGCGAACCGCACCAGGTCGACCTCTGGCGCATCCGCTCCACGCCGCTCACCACCGAAAAGGACCTGACCCGGATGATCGGCACGGTTGTCGACGCGGTCCTCCCCGGGGCCCGCTGGCGCGCCACGCCAGCCGTGCACCCCTACACCACGGACGGCCGGCAGATCGATGTCATGCACGAGGGCCACTGGCTGGAACTGGCCGAATGCGGGCGCATCCACCCGGAAGTGCTCCGGTGTGCGGGGCTGGATCCCGCGCTCTGGTCGGGGCTGGCCCTGGGCATGGGGCTGGACCGCGCCTTGATGCTGCGCAAGCGAATCCCCGACATCCGCTACCTGCGCTCCACCGGCGAGCGCGCGGCCCAACAGATGCAGGACCTGTCCCCATGGAAGCCGGTGTCGCTGCTCCCCTCGGCACGGCGCGACATCTCCGTGGTGGTCGATGCCGGGGAGGACGAGGAAACCCTCGGCGATGTGGTCCGCAGGGCGCTCGGCGACGACGCCGGCCTTGTCGAATCCGTGCAGCTCCTCTCACGCACGGGCCTGGGACAGCTTCCGGAATCCGCACGGGAACGGTTGGGCATCCGCGCGGGGCAGGACAACGCCTTGCTGCGCATCACGATCAGGCCGCTGGAGAGCACGTTGTCTTCCCGGCAGGCCAACGACCTGCGCAACCGCATCTACCGGGCCGTCCACCGGGGCCCCCACCTGGAAATCATCTGAGACCCCAGGGCGGACGCCGCCGCACCCGCGCACCCTCACATGCGGGCGAACTTCGCCTTGGTGATTTGAAAGCAGCCGTAGCACACCAGCCCGGCGCCAAGCAGGGTGAGCACGTACGGCCCGTACGGCTGCCCGCGCACCGCTTTCAAGGCACCATCCAGCCCGGTGGCTTCTTCCGGGTCGGCCTGCAGGGTCGAGACTATGAACAGCAGCCCGACCAGAAACAGTGCCGTGCCCTTCGCGACGTATCCCGCCATTCCAAGCATTGTGAGGAACCTTCGGGCCGGGGCGGATGCAGGCATCTTCAGTTGCCGGGTGAAGGAGGTACGTACTCCCCGAACCGCAAAGGCGACACCCACCAGGGCCACGACAACACCCACCGCGATCAGCAGCTGCGGGCCGAACGGCGCTTTCATGACCTGGATCGAGGAATCGCTCGTGGCTTCACCGCTGTCCCTGCTCCGGCCCGACGCGAACGAGGCAAACGCCAGCGCCAGGAACAGGAACGCCAGCCCTTGCCCGGCCACGGAAAACCTGTGCCGGAGCATTGCCTTCTTCTGCAGGTGCCGGTAGCCGAAAATCGCTTCGCTCGCTTGCCACAGGGCCAGTGCCACGCAGGACACGGCACCCAGCCACAACAGGATGTACCCCGCAGGGCTGGCAGCCAGTTCGCCCATGGCTCCGCCTTGGTCGGCTTCCCCCGCCTTCCCGAAGGCCAGCTGCACGGCGATGGCCCCCACCAAGACATGCAGGACCCCGCTCACCGCAAAACCGGTCCGCGCGACGGCCACAAAGGCACGAGAGTTCGAGGCCGCTTCGGCAGCCTCCACGGGTCCGTCCACGTTCTTGATGATCACAGTCCCCTTCCGGCGGCCATGCGGGAGTCACTCCGCGGGTCTTGCGACTCGTGTTGGCTGGCCCCGCATCTTCGCGGGTACCGGCGTGCTTCCGGCCCCGGCTCAGGCGGCGTTCTGGTGGAGGCAGAGGATGTTGCCGTCGGGGTCCTTGAACCAGGCGGCCTTCTCCGAGCCCAGGACACAGACGTGGTCGACGGTTTTCAGGTCCGGCAGGTCGTAGTCCTCGAAGACGACGCCCTTGGTGTCGAGTTCGCTCATGACGCCGGCGATGTCGCCGACCTCGAAGCTTGCGGTGGTGTGCACGGAGGGCTTCGCGTCGGGGTCCTTCAGCAGGGCAAGCACCCCGGAACCGGCAAGGGCAAAGAGCATGTTGCCGTCCGGAGCCTTCCCCTGGAACGGAAGCCCCAGGGTGTCCTCGTAGAAACGCCGCGACCTTTCGCCGTCGGTCACGGGAATGATGGTGGTGAGTGGGCTGGTTGAGAGGGACATGGGAGGCCGTCCTCGGTAAGGAGTGGAACCCCTCAATTCTACGTCCGGTCCCGTGTGAAGGAGCCTTTCAACGACGCCGCACGCACCCTAGACTTGGTGCGAATTCCCCCTGCAGGAAGGATCCCCGCCATGAGCATTCCGCAGCCGCCGGAACGCCCGTACCCGCCGGCGGAACCCGAAAGGGTACCGCCGGTCCACCCCGATCCGACGCACCAGCCGCCGGCCGAACCTGAGCCCGTACCGATGCCGCCGGACCCGTCCACGCCGTTCCCGCCGGGCCAGCCGGATCCGACCGAACCCTACCCGCCCATCAGGTAGGCGCCACCGGGCCGCACAGGCAAGGAGGGCACCCCCGCTTCACGTGCGCGGGGTGCCCCCTTGCTGCTGCCGGGGCCCTGCGGGTCCCGGAGGGCCTAGTCGGCGCGCTGGTTGACCCGGATCATGTTCCCCGACGGGTCGCGGAATGCACAGTCGCGCGGGCCCCACGGCTGGTCGATGGGTTCCTGGAGGATCTCGGCCCCGGTGGCGCGGACCCGTTCAAAGAGGCCGTCGAGGTCTCCGGTGCTGAACACCGTCATCGGAAGCACTCCCTTGGTGAGCAGTTCCTGGATGGCGTTGCCGTCCGCCTCCGAGCGGCCCGCGTGCGGGTCCGAGAGCACGATGCCCAGCCCCGGCTGCCTGTCCGATCCCAGGGTGACCCAGCGGTGCTCGCCGGAGGACACGTCGTTCTCCACCTTCAGGCCCAGGCCGTCTCGGTAGAACGGGATGGCTTCGTCGACGTCGTTGACGGTGATGTGCGAGTAGTTCAATGAAATATCCATGCGCACCACGCTACGGCCAGGATGCCTGGTGCGCTTCTTGGATCCTGCTCGATACCGTCGGGACTCCGGCTAGTACCTGGGCGTCTTGGTGCTCTTGGGCCTTGTCACCGACTTGGCAATGCAGGCCGGCATGGCTTCCACCGCCGCATGCTCCCGGTTCCTGTACCCGCTGGGGCTTTCGCCGGTGATCTGGGTGAAGCTGCTGCTGAAGGACCCCAGGGAGGTACACCCGACCTCCATGCACGCATCGGTGACGCTCATCCCCGAGCGCAGCAGGGCCATGGAACGCTCGATCCGCCTGGTCATCAGGTAGGCATACGGGCTGAGCCCGTATGCGGCCTTGAACTGCCGGGAGAAGTGCGCCGTGGACATCAATGCCCCGGCCGCCATGGTGGGCACATCGAGGGGCCTGGCGTATTCGCGGTCGATCATGTCCTTGGCCCGTCGCAGGGCGGCGAGCGATTCAAGCTCGTGCTGCTTCATGCACTCGAGGGTATCAGTGCACGGTCCCTGGGCCACCGCTTCATCCGGGCCCCAAGCACGCGGAGGGCGGGTCCGCCCGCGCAAGGGGCCGGACCCGCCCTCCGGCCATGCGGTCGAGGTGGCGTGGTCCGCCTATCCGGTTTTGCCGGAGAGTGCGACGAGCACGCCGGCCACCGCAAAGTACTTGTTGCTCCCCAGATCCCGGATGGTCTTGATCCCCATGCCGGCCAGGATTTCATCGTGCTTCTCGGTGAGCCCGGCAAGGGCCGAAGGCGGCGAGTCGAGGACTTCGTCCAGGGTCGCGTTTTCGAGGGCCTTATCGAGGGCCTTGCCCAATTCAACGGAAACAGCCATGTCAATTTCCTTTCATCGATACGGAACAACGTCGCACCAGCCACGGCACCGACAGGGGCCGGACCGGCGCACCGGGAGACCGGGCTCGTGTCGCCCAACCTGGCGGCCACACTATCGCAGTGACGGCGACAATGACATGGCTCGCAGGAGCCCCGGGCGGCTAGGTGCCGGTACCCGCCGACACGGGCAGCGCCCCAGTGCTCCCCGAATCCTCGTCGACGGGCTTCCTCCGGCCCGACCTCGTCGCACCGATGCCTGCCACGATGACCAGGACGATCCCGGCAAGCGCGGCCGGACGCGGCACCTGGTCCAGGAGCAGCAGGCCGACCACCAGGGCGATGGCGGGTTCCAGGCACATCAGGGTGCCGAACGCCGCGGCCGTCAGGCGGCGCAGGGACAGGATCTCGAGGCTGAACGGGATCACGGGCAGCAGCAACGCCAACCCGAAGCCGATGAGCAACATGGGCAGGTCGATCTGGCCGATCACCGCGGGCCCGACCACCAGCGTCGCGGCGATGGCTGCGACGGGCATGGAAATGGCCAGTGCCCCGATGCCTTCCACCGCATCGCCCGCGCGCTGGGTCAGCAGCACGTAGGCGGCCCAGCAGACGGCGCATCCCAGGGCGAAGAGCACACCCACCGGATCCGCGGCGCCGCTCCAGGGTTCCGTCAGGCCCAGCACCCCGACGCCCGCGACAACGGCCCACCACCTTGCGGCGCCCCTGCCCTGGAACACCGCAACCGACAGCGGGCCCAGGAACTCCAGGGCGCTGGCGGTACCCAGCGGCAGCGTCTGGATGGCCATCATGAAACCCATCGTCATCCCGGCCGTGGCCAGCCCCAGCAAGGCGCAGGTTCCCAGGACCGCGCGGCTGTAACGCTGCTTCCAGGGCCTGGCGATGGCCACGATGATGACCGCGGCCCAGGCCAGGCGCAGCCATCCCGCGCCCTCGGGGCCGATCGTCCCGGCCAGCGTGGCGGCTGCCGCGAGCCCCAGCTGCACGCACCCCATGGCCGCGACAGCCATCAGGGCGCCGATCCCGGCGGAGTGGGAGGTGGATGCTGGTGCTGTGCGGGTACTCATGGGTTTAAGTACACGCCACCGGCTTTGTCCGTGTCCACGCGATAATCATCAACATATCGTTCGTCAATCATGCACAATTGAACGATGGACACCCGACGCCTCCAATACCTTCTCGAATTGGCGCGACTTGGCTCGATGCGTGCCGTCGCCGACGTGCTGGGCACCACGACGTCCACCGTCTCGCAACAGATCGCCGCGTTGTCCCGGGATGCCGGAACAGAGCTCCTGGAGCCCTCCGGCCGCGGGGTCCGCCTCACCGCTGCCGGGCGCCGGCTTGCCGGACATGCGCGAACCATCCTGGCCGCGGTGGATGCCGCCCGGCTGGACCTCGATCCCGGCGCCGACCCCTCGGGCACCTTGCGCGTGGGCGGTTTCGCCACGGCGATCCGCAGGACGCTGATGCCCATCATCCTGGACCTGGCGGACCGCCACCCGGCCGTGGACATCAAGGTCATGGAACACGAACCGGCCGAGGCCCTAAGCCAGCTGGAACTCGACGACCTGGACCTCGCCCTGACCTACGACTACAACCTGGCTCCCGACCCGCCGGGCCCGGGCATCGAGAGCATGGAACTGTGGAGCACCCCCTGGGGGCTCGGCGTGCCGGCAGACGCCGCGGCGCGCATCGCGGCCGGCGGCAGCGTCCCTGCCGCGGCGGAGGTCTTCGGCTTCTTCAGGGACAGCGACTGGATCGGGAACTCCCGCAACGGGGCGGACGAGACGGTGCTGCGGTTGATCTCCTCCATGGCGGGGTTCCAGCCGGCGATGCGCCACCAGTCCGACAGCCTGGACCTGGTGGAGGACCTGGTCCTTGCGGGGCTCGGCGTGGGCCTGCTGCCCGAAAACCGTCCGCCGCGTCCCGGCCTGAGCATCCTGCCGCTGCACGACCCCGACCTCCGGCTTCGGGCCCATGCGCGGATCCGTGCCGGGCGCGGTGCCTGGCCGGCCCTGGCGCTCGTGCTTGAGCGCATGCGGCAGGGCCGGACCTTGGCCTAGAACAGGCCCGAATGTTCCTCCGTGAGCTCCGGGCCGTTGTTGCGCACGTTTCCCACAGCGGAGTCGACCTCGCGCAGTTCCCATCCGGCTGCCACGTCGTAGGCCCCGGCCCGAACCATCTCAACAAGCCCTGCGGCATCCCGGTTTTCCGGGTCGAGCCATTCGGCGAGCGCGTCCCGGGAAAGCGGAATCGGCAGCCGGTCATGCAAGCCGTTCAGTTCCCCCAGCACGGGAGCCCCGGAGTCGGCCGGCGGCGAGGGGCAGGTGAGGATGGAGGTGGAGAGCAGCCACTGTTCCGGGTCGCCGTCCTCCTTCTGCGGGTCCTTCCACCATTCGTAGATCCCGGCGAAGAAGATCAGCGAGTCGTCGGCCGGATGCACGTAGAAGGGCCGCTTCCTGGCCTTGGGCGTCTCCCCGGCCAGCCATTCGTAGTAGCCCTCCGCGGGCACGGCGCAGCGCCGGGCCTTGATGGCGGCACGGAAGGTCGGCTTCTCGAGGACGGTTTCGCTGCGTGCGTTGAAGGCGCGTACCCCGACGGCAGGGTCCTTGGCCCAGCCCGGGACAAGCCCCCACTTTGCGACATGCACCTGCCGGTGAGTTGCTCCCTCAATCAGGCGTTCCAGGACGATGGGCACATCCCTGGTCGGGGCAATGTTCCAGGATTGGCGCAACTCGAGGTTCGCGTCGGCCTCCGCCTCGGCCTCCGCCACCAGGTCGCCGATGGCCTTGGCCATCACGTATCGTCCACACATCCCGTCGCCCCTTCGCGTTGAGTTCCTCGGTATCCGCAGGGACCCGGTGGCCGCTCGCGGCCCGGAACGTCCCATGGATACCGTATCGCCTGCGCGGATTCCCCGAAATGCCGCGGCTCCGGTGTGCCGAAGGCGCGAAAGGGCTTCCCGGCCCGGCGCCGCAGTGCCAGGCAGGTATCCGGGCAGGCATCCGGCAGCTGGATTCCTCACGGTTCCCGAGGATAATTCCCTGCATGGTCAGCAGCGACAAACACCACCCGGAGAACCGCGACACGTCCCCACCCGTCGGGGAAACAGGCGCCTTCGCCCTTCCCGAAGCCATGACCGGCAGGGCAAGCCCCGCCAAGGCCGCGGACGGGGACAAACCGGTCTTCGCCTACCTCGCAAGCCTTCCCCAGCCGCAGCGGGGCATTGCCGAGGCCATCGATGCGCTGGCGGCCAGGACGCTGCCGGGCCTGCAGCGTTCGGTGAAATGGGGATTGGCCTACTACGGCGTCGGCGATGGCTGGTGCTTCAGCTGCGGCGGCTTTGCGGGCCATGTCAAGCTCATGTTCATCAACGGCACCGCCCTGGAACCCGTGCCGCCGGCCGCGCCCGTCGGCATGGGCAAGTCGACCCGGGGCGTCGAGCTTGTATCCCGTGCGGACATCGACGAGACCCTGCTCGCGGGCTGGATGAGGCAGGCGACCTCGGTTCCGGGCGTCGGCCGCACCGGCAGACGCCGGGGCCCGGAAACCGCCGGCCCGCCGGGGGCCGTGAAATAAGACCCTGGCGTCCGTGGTTACATAAAGCATGACCGAAACACAGAAACTTGCCCCGTACATCCCCGAAGCCGGGTCCGTCACCATGTTCACGACCTCGTGGTGCGGATACTGCCGCAACCTCAAGCGCCTCATGGACTCCAAGGGGATCGGCTACACCGAGGTGAACATCGAAGAGGTCGAGGGCACCGCGGAACTTGTCGAGCACTTCAACGGCGGCAACCAGACGGTGCCGACCCTGATCTTCCCCGACGGGACCGCCGCAACAAACCCCCGCATCGAGGAAGTCCTCGAGCGCGTCTAGGCGTCCCTGTGCTTGGATGGAAGGGTGCCACCGGCCGAACACGGCCGCCGGCACCCTTCCTCGTTAAGTCCTAGGGGCGGCGCAGGGGTGCGTCCGCCCATGAATGGAGTGTCATGTCCCAGAAGGTCCAGGCCGTCATCGTCCGCGCCAAGGATGCCCCCGTCGAAACGGTCACCATCGTCGTCCCCGACCCGGGACCGGGCGAGGCCGTGGTTGACATCCTCACCTGCGGCGTCTGCCACACCGACCTGCACTACAAGCTCGGCGGCATCGGCAACGACTTCCCGTACCTGCTGGGCCACGAGGCCACCGGCGTTGTCTCGAAGATCGGCACGGGCGTGGACAACGTCGCCGTCGGCGACCGCGTGATCCTGAACTGGCGCGCGGTCTGCGGCCAGTGCCGCGCCTGCGCCAAGGGCCAGCCCCAGTACTGCTTCAACACCGCCAACGCCACGCAGAAGATGACCCTCGAGGACGGCACGGAGCTCTCCCCCGCCCTGGGCATCGGCGCGTTCGCCGAGAAGACCCTCGTCGCCGCCGGCCAGTGCACCAAGGTCGACGAGGACGTGGACCCGGCCGCCGTGGGCCTGCTGGGCTGCGGGGTCATGGCCGGCATCGGGGCGGCCATGAACACCGGTGAGGTCAAGCGCGGCGAGTCAGTGGCAGTGATCGGCTGCGGCGGCGTGGGCATCGCCGCGATCGCCGGCGCGCAGCTGGCCGGGGCGACAACCATCGTCGCCGTCGACATCGACGACGACAAGCTGGCCATGGCCAAGTCCATGGGCGCCACCCACACCGTGAACTCCCGCACCGAGGACGCCGTGGAAGGCATCAAGGCCGTGACCGGCGGCTTCGGCGCCGACGTCGTGATCGAGGCCGTGGGCCGCCCGGAAACCTACAAGCAGGCGTTCTACGCCCGCGACCTGGCCGGCCGCGTGGTGCTGGTGGGCGTGCCGACCCCGGAGATGAAGCTGGAGCTGCCGCTGCTGGACGTGTTCGGCCACGGCGGTTCGCTGAAGTCCTCCTGGTACGGCGACTGCCTGCCCAGCCGCGACTTCCCGATGCTCGTGGAGCAGTACAAGCTCGGCCGCCTGGACCTCGACGCGTTCGTCTCCGAGCGCATCTCCCTGGGCGACGTGGAGGCTGCGTTCACCAAGATGGGCGAGGGCAAGGTCCTGCGCTCGGTGGTGGAACTCTGATGCCGGCACGGATCGAGAACCTCGTCACCTCGGGCACGTTCAGCCTTGACGGCGGCACCTGGGAGGTCGAGAACAACGTGTGGATCCTCGGGGACGACGCCGAGGTCTTCGTGATCGACCCGGCGCACGAGCCGGCCAGGATCCGCGCGGCCGTCGGGGACCGCACCGTCAAGGCGGTGCTGCTTACCCACGGGCACGACGACCACATCCGCTACGCCCGCGAGTTCGCGGACCTGGTGGACGCTCCGGTCCACCTGAACCCGGCCGATGCGATGCTCTGGGAAGCGATCTTCCCGGGCACCGCGGCGGATGCCGAAATCTCCGACGGGGACAGCTTCGAGGTTGCCGGCACCACCCTGGTGGCGCTGCACACCCCCGGGCACTCGCCGGGCTCCACCTGCTTCTACGTCGAGTCCCTGGGAACCCTGTTCTCCGGCGACACGCTGTTCAACGGCGGGCCGGGCGCGACCGGGCGCAGCTACTCGAGCTTCGAGACGATCATCGACTCGATCCGCGGGCGCCTGCTGACCCTGCCGGGCGAGACCCTCGTGAACACCGGACATGGGGATGCCACAAGCATCGGCGCCGAGGCCCCGCACCTTGACGAGTGGATCGCGCGCGGACACTGAGTCCCCTACCGCCCCATGGTGCCGTGGGAGCCGTGCAGCCGCATGGCTCCCACGGCCGTTCAAGTGCGGGCGCCTTCAACCGGGCGGTGCCGCCGGTCTAGGTAACCAGCCGGATCGACTCGCGCAGGGCCTGCGCGGAGCGCTGCAGCAGCCCTTCCTCGCGCTCGTCGAGGTGCGTCTGAAGCACCCGCTGCACGCCGCCGGCACCCACGATCGAGGGGACGCTCAGCGCCACCCCGTCGATGCCCCGGTAGCCGTGCAGCACGCTGGAGACCGGGAGGATGCAGCGCTCGTCCTGCAGCACCGCCTCCACGATCCGCGCCCCGGAGAGGCCAATCGCGTGGTTGGTGGCCCCCTTGCCGGCGATGACCTTGTAGGCGGCGTTGACGACGTCGTGCGTGAGGGTCTCCAGGCGCTCGCGGGGGAAGAGCAGCTCCCCGGATTCGTCCCGCCATTCGGCCAGCGGGACCTGGCCGATCGTTGCGGTGGACCAGAGCGGGAACTCCGTGTCCCCGTGTTCCCCGACGATCAGCGCATGCACACTGCGCGGGGCGACCCCGGCGGCCTCTGCCACCAGCCAGCGCAGCCGGGCCGAGTCCAGCACGGTGCCGGAGCTGAAGATGCGCCCGGCCGGCAGGTCGACCAGGCGTTCGGCGACGGCCGTGAGCACGTCGCAAGGGTTCGTCACCAGGATGAAAACGGCATCCGGCGCCAGCTCCACGAGCCGCGGGAGCAGTTTTTCCAGGATGCCGGCGTTGACACCGGCCAGCTCGAGCCGGGTCTGCCCGGGCTCCTGCTTGGCGCCGGCGGTGATGACCACCACGTCGGAGCCCGCGACGAGCCCGATGTCATCGCCCCCGGTGATGCGGGAGGAGCCGGCGAACGGCGTGCCGTGCGCCAGGTCCAGCACCTCGGCCTCGGCCTTGGCCCGGGCGATGTCGTAGAGCACTATCTCGCGGGCGGAGTTGCGGATCAGCGCGGCGTAGGCGAGCGAGGTGCCCACACTTCCGGCGCCGACGACGGTGAGCTTGGTGGTGCGCTGGAATCTCATGTCCCCAGTATCGCGCCAAACCCGGCGCCGGTCCCGGCGATTCCGGCCGTGTTGCGCTCGTGCGGCAGGCGGCGATGCGCCCGGCGGTCCCCGGGGGCGGCCCCGGCCTGGGCCTCCGACCATCCCAAACCGCCTAACCAGCAGCGTTTTGTGGGCGTTGCGTGGCAGACTGGGTTCCATGGGCGAACCAACGGATTCCGCAAAACCACCCCGCCGTGCACCGGGCGTGAAGCTGGCCACGGTGGTGGCGGTCATCGCGGTGCTGTCCGCCGCCGCGGGCATCGCCACCCTGTGGATCGGAAGCGGCGAGGTCGTCAGTTTCGGCTGGATGGCCTACGCGCCGCTTGACGACGGCGAGTTCCTGCCGGGCATGTACCTGCTCGGTCCCAAGGAGGTCACCGGCTGGGCGCTGGTGGCCATCGGCATCGCCGGTGCCGCGTTCCTGGCCGGGCTGTCCGTGGGCAAGCGCTCGCATTAGGCCACGCCGGCGGTTCAGCCCCCGGCGAGCTCCGAGTGGACCGCGTACTCGGCCAGCAGGTGCTCGATGAAGCGCTCCACGCCGTACCCGGGAACCAGGTCGTCGGCGGCGCCCACCGTTGAGGGATCCATCTCGATGCCCATGGCCCGGTACACGTCGTCCAACACGGCGCGGATGGGCGCCGAGTCCTGGACCACGAACACGCTGGAGAACATCCAGGCGCCGGCGACCACCCGCTGGGCCGTGCCCACGAGCTTCACGGCGTGCCGCACCGGGGATTGCACGCCCGGCAGCCCGTGGACGCTGAAGTCCCCGGGGCAGTATTCCCCGGGGATCGCCCCGACCTGCGCGTCGACCCCGCCGCGGCGCAACGCCGACGCGTACAGCTCGCCCAGCACCCCGAACCGCAGCTGGTGGCCCAGCATGGCTTCCTCGGCGGGCTCCACGTGGTCAAGGACCAGGGTTCCGCGGTGGTAGGCGGCGGCACGGCCGCCGGCCTTGCGCACCACGGGTGCGAACCCGTGCCCGCGCGACGCCTCGACGGCCTGTTCGTATCCCGGCAGGCGCACGTCCCGCTGGCCGAACGCCATGGTGGGGTCCGGCCGGTACAGCCGCAGCGTGGCCGGTGCCAGCCCGTCGCGGACACGCGAGAGCAGCTCGACGCCGCCCATGAGGTCGGCCGCGGGGTCCCCTGACGGCGTATCGTGCAGCACGCGCAGCGCGTGGTCGGCATCGGGATTCCAAAGGCTCATGGACTCGATTCTAGGTCCGGGGCCGATCGAAGGAATAATGGAGGGCGTGCCGAAACAACACCTGCCCCTGATCCTGCTCGGTGGTGCTTCCGGATCCGGAAAATCCTACCTGGCCCACCGCTTCGGCCGCCCCCACGTGGAGCTCGACAACTACTACCGGGAAATCTCCGAGGACACCGCCGATTCCCCGCTCCCGCACACCGGGTACGGCGAGGTCGACTGGGACCACCCCGGCACCTGGAACTGCGACAAGGCCGTCGACGGACTCGTCGAACTGCTGGAGACCGGCCAGACGCAGGTGCCGAACTACTCGATCAGCACCTCGAGCTACGACGGCACCCGCCCGTTGGAGCTGGCCCAGGGCCCGCTGGTTGCCGAGGGGATCTTCGTGAGCGAGGTGCTGGCACCGCTGCGGGCGCTCGGCATCGAGGTCCGTGCCCTGTACATCGACGTCCCTCCGGCCCAGACGGCGCTGCGCCGCTTCGTGCGCGACGTCAAGGAGCGCCGCAAGCCGATCCTCTTCCTGCTCAAGCGCGGCTACGCGCTCTTCCGCGCCGACCGCCAGGTCCGCGCCCGCTACCTGGAGGCCGGGTTCGTGCCGATGGGCAAGAAGGCCGTCAAGGCACTGCTGGCCGACGCCACGGCATAGCGGGGCCGTCGCTGCGGCGTGCGGCCCCGGGACAGCGGTGCCCCATCCCTTGACCGGCGGCCGGCACCGGGCTGGAATGGGATCCAGGTG
The DNA here is from genome assembly GCF_051550675.1 of Paeniglutamicibacter selenitireducens. NCBI lineage: Bacteria > Bacillati > Actinomycetota > Actinomycetes > Micrococcales > Micrococcaceae > Paeniglutamicibacter > Paeniglutamicibacter selenitireducens. The sequence goes on from NZ_JBPULF010000001.1 coordinate 165,331, forward strand.
GCCCCGCAACCGGCCGGGCCCGCGCCCGGACACGGAGGTGCCGCGGTGGTTGCCCTGACAGTGGGTGTGCTGGCGGTACTCGCCGGCACCGCAACGGCCTGGCTGGTGTGCGCCGGCCCTTCCCGGGAACGGGACCCCGATGCCGGGTTCTGGAACGGATTCATCGGATGCAGCACCGTGGCCACGCTGCTGCTGGTTGCCGCCGCGCACAACCGGTGGACCGCCGCCGCCTGCGCGGCAGCGGTTGCCACCGGCGGCCTTGCCGCCGGACGGCTCGCGGTACGCGGCAGGCGCCGTCGGGCGCTCGCGGCCGCGCGGTCCCTGGCCGCCGCCCGGCATGCGGCGCTGGCGGCACGGCACGACTCGGTGCTGCTGGCCTGGGGACGCTACGCTCTCGACCCTGCAGCCGCCCTGGACTTCCCGGCGATGAACGACGTGGGCGTCCCGGAGGTTTCCGCCCTGGCGCGGGCGCTCGCCGAGGCCGAGTCGCTGCGCCGGGACCACCACGCCCCGGAGACCGTCGCACACGCTGCCGCTGGGCCGGGTAGTGAACCGGCCGCGGATCACTACCGGCGGGCCGTGGTCCGGCTGGAGTCCGCGTTCCGCCTCGCCGAGCAGGCGGCCACGGGCCCCGGCACCCCGGTCAGTTCCCGGGCAGCGGGCGCACCGTGAGGATCTGTTCGCTGCGCCCGAACGGGCCGCGGACGTCGTGCAGCACCGCGGAGGTCAGGCCTATCCCGTCGATGCCGTAGGTCTGCTGCGCCTCGATGCCGAGCCATTGGCCCTCGGGTGCCCGGTGCATGTGGATCTGCAGGTCGACGTTCGGGAACATCCAGGACCCGGGACCCGGCGCCACGCGCGGAGCCACCCCGTTGGCGGTGTCGACCATGCCCATCAGCCGCACGAGGTCAGGGGTGGCACTTCCCTCCACCATCTCAAACCCGTTGCGCATCCACACCACGCCCTTGCCCGGGCGGTGGCCCGTGGCACCGCGGAATTCCAGGCCCCGGATGTAGCCGCCGGGCCACTGGGACATGTCCGCGGAGGGCACCAGTTCCTCGGGGTGCACCACCGGCTGGTCCTCGGATGCGGCCACGGCCGTGGTGTCGAGGGTCTTCAGGCGCCAGGCGCGGGCAACGATGCACGTGCGCCCGCGCGAGAGCATTTCCGCCTCGATGAGCTCGATCGTCTTCCCGGGCCTGACCATGCGGGTGCGCACCTCGAACTCGCCGCCGTGGATGATGCCGTGGATGTCCAGGCTGATCCGGGCCATGCGCATGTCGGGACGCGGCTGGAACTTCTCCAATTCGTGCGCAAGGATGCCGGTGGCCGGTGCCATGTGCTGCTCGTGCTCGTTCCAGGCGCCCTGCGCGTGGACCGTCGATCGGTACGTGTGCTCGCCCGTGGCCCGGTAGTAGAAATCGCCGACGGCCAGTTCGGACGGGTCCGTCCCGGCCTGGGGTTCGGTGCTGGATTCGGTGTTTGGTTCGGTGGTTGGTTCGGTGGTTGCGTGGGTCATCTCGCCCTTCCTTCGGCCATCGGGCATCGCTGCCGGCGCGGCCTCATTGTCTCGTCGCCTCTTGCTGACCAGCCTAGCCACCCGTGCGACCTGCACCACAATCGGTGCATTCGCGGCCGGACACACGGACGCCCGGTGCGCGGGGCCCGGTCCTCCCGGGGGTCTTGGCCCGGGCGGTGTCCCCGCGTAGGGTGGGCCGCAACAGCCAGCACCGAGGAAAGGGGCTCCCCCATGCCGACCGTCGCCGAAACCATGATCGCCACGCTGAAGGCCAACGGGGTCCAACGCATCTACGGTGTGGCCGGGGATTCGCTCAACGGCCTCACCGACGCCATGCGCAAGGACGGCGGCATCGACTGGCTGCCGGTGCGGCACGAGGAAACCGCCGCCTTCGCCGCCGGCGCCGAGGCGGAAATGACCGGCGGCCTGGCGGTCTGCGCGGGAAGCTGCGGACCCGGCAACCTCCACCTGATCAACGGCCTCTACGACGCAAACCGCAACCGGGTGCCCGTGCTCGCCATCGCCGCGCACATCCCCGGCACCGAGATCGGCAGCAACTACTTCCAGGAGACCCACCCCACCGAGCTCTTCCGCGAGGCCTCGGTCTTCTGCGAAATGGTCTCGACCCCCGAGCAGATGCCGCGGCTGCTGGAGATCGCCATGCGCACCGCGGTGGAGCGCCGCGGCGTGGCGGTGCTCGTGATGCCCGGCGAGGTGGCGCTGGCGGAGGCGCACGGCACCCGAGTGGCGCGCATCCCGGCGTGCCGGTCGGCGATCCTGCCGCACGCCGAGGACCTGGCCCGGGCCGCGGTGCTGCTCAACGACGCCCGGAAGGTCACCATCCTGGCCGGGGCCGGGGTGGCCGGCGCCCACGCGCAGGTCATGGCCGTCGCGGAGCTGCTTGGCGCACCCATCGTGCACGCGATGCGCGGCAAGGAACACATCGAGTACGAGAACCCCTACGACGTCGGCATGACCGGCCTGCTGGGATTCGCTTCCGGTTTCCGGGCCATGGAGGCCGCCGACGCGATCCTGCTGCTGGGCACGGACTTCCCCTACCAGCAGTTCTACCCGCAGAAGGCCAAGGTCATCCAGGTGGACATGCGCGGCGAGCAGCTGGGCCGGCGAACCGCGATCGACGCGGGCCTGCTGGGCACCGTCAAGGACACGCTCGAGGTCCTCGCCCCGCTGCTCTCCCGCAAGGAAGACCGCGGGCACCTGGAGGACGCCCGCAAGCACTACCGCAAGACCCGGGAGAAGCTCGACGATTTGGCCGTGCCCTCGCGCAAGGGGGCGAAGATCCACCCGCAATTCGTCGCCCGCACCCTCGACGAGCTGGCCGACGAGGACACGGTGTTCCTGGCCGATGTCGGTTCGCCCACGGTCTGGGCGTCCCGGTACCTTCACATGAACGGGAAGCGGCGGCTGCTGGGCTCCTTCAACCACGGCTCCATGGCCAACGCCCTGCCGCAGGCCATCGGCGTGCAGGCCTCGCACCCGGACCGGCAGGTGGTCACGCTCTCCGGCGACGGCGGCATCACCATGCTGCTGGGCGACCTGCTGACCCTTGTCCAGTCCGGGCTGCCGGTGAAGGTCGTGGTCTTCAACAACTCCTCGCTGAACTTCGTGGAACTGGAGATGAAGGCGGCGGGATTCGTCACCTTCGCCACCGACCTGGCCAACCCGAACCTCGCCGACGTCGCCACCGCCATGGGCCTCAAGGGTTTCCGGGTGGAGCACTCCGCCGACCTGGCCGGGGCCCTGGACCAGGCCCTCGCGCACGACGGGCCGGCGCTCATCGACGTGGTGACGGCCCGCCAGGAACTCTCGATGCCGCCCTCGATCACCGCGGCCCAGGCCAAGGGCTTCGCCCTCTACGCGATCCGCACCGTCTTCTCCGGCAAGGGCGACGAACTGCTTGACCTGGCCACCACCAACTGGCGCCAGCTCTTCTGAGCGGCGCCCGCCCCGGACTCCGGCGGCCCCTGTCCTTGGCCACCGCGGGAACCGCCTAGACCCGGCCCCCGGCAGGCCGTGCGGCCCGGAGCCTGCGCAGTTCCTCCACGTCCCGTTCGGTCTCCTCCCGGGTCAGGTCCGCGTTGACCGCGGCACCCACGCCCAGTCCCCCGGCGGCCGCCATGATGACCTGCTGCCGCGGGTCCGCGATGCTTCCGGCAACCCACACCCCTGGTACGGCGCTGCGGCCCTGCGCGTCGGCCTCGAGGTACTGCCCGGCCCCCGAGGGGTGCTCCGCGGCGGCAAGTCCCAGCCCGGCAACGCAGGAAAGGTCCACCTCGACCCGGGGCATGACAACCAGCGCGTCCAGCTGCCGCATGCTCCCGTCGGAGAGCTCGACGCCGGTGATGGACCCCGCCTCCGAACGCACCTCCAGCACCCCGGTCTCGATGACCTCCACGCCGCGCGCCTCGAGCTGCTCGAGTTCCTCCTCCGACGGACCGCGGCCGGGCGAGGTGAACAACGTGATTTCGCTGCTCCACTGGGTGAACATCAGTGCCTGGTGCACCGAGAACGGGCTCTCCAGGATGCCCAGGCGCCGGTCCCTGACTTCCCATCCGTGGCAGTACGGGCAGTGCAGCAGGTCGTGCCCCCAGTGCCCGGCAAGCCCCTCGATCTCCGGCAGCCTGTCACGCAACCCGCCGGCCAGGATCACCCGCCTGGCACGGACCCCGGGGTCGCGTTCCAGGGAGACCGAGAATCCGTCCTCGGTCCTGCGGGTCGCGGTCGCCCGGTCGGCAACGATGTCCACGCCATACGTTGCCAGTTCGGCACGGCCTGCCGCCAGCAGATCCAGCGGGTTCATGCCGTCGCGCGAGAGGTAGTTGTGCATCGCCTCGGCCGGCGCGTTCCGGGGCTCGCCCGCGTCGACGACCAGCACCGAGCGCCTCGCCCGGCCCAGCGCCTGCGCGGCACTCAGGCCCGCCGCTCCGCCTCCGATGATCGCGACGTCGTAGCTTCGTGGGTGCTCTTCCATGGGTCCTGCTCCTTGCACTAGGTGGTTCGGCGTGTCGTCAACCGTGCGCGCGGCCGGTCGTCCGCACCTTCCCAGCGTGCACCGGCACCCCGTTCCGCACCAAGAGAATTTGCCGTTGTGGCAAACTGGGGGCATGGAGCAAGACATCGAAGACACGCTTGCCGGCGTGGGGCCCCGGTTGCGGGCCCTGCGCACCGGCACCAACACCACCCTGCAGGAGCTCTCCGCACTCACCGGGATCTCCGTCAGCACGCTCTCCCGCCTCGAATCGGGCCACCGCCGCCCGACACTCGAGCAGCTCCTGCCGCTGGCGCGGGCGCACGGGGTGCCGCTCGACGACCTGGTCGGAGCCCCGGCCACCGGCGACCCGCGGATCCACATCAAGCCCATCAAGCACCACGGCATGACGATCCTGCCGCTGAGCCGGGGATCCGGGGGCGGGTTGCAGGCCTTCAAGAACGTGCTGCAGGCCGGCACCGACCGCAGCGTCCCGGACCTGCGCACCCACGAGGGCTACGAATGGATCTACGTGCTCAAGGGCAGGCTGCGCCTGTGCCTCGGCGAACACGACATCGTCATGCCGGCCGGCGAGGCGGCGGAGTTCGACACCCGCACCCCGCATTGGTTCGGCCGGGCTGACGCCCAGGCCGTAGAGTTCCTCAGCCTCTTCGGACCGCAGGGCGAACGCATGCACGTGCGCGCAAAGCCCGCCAAGACGCAACAACGGGGATAGGTTGCAGGCCGGGGGTGGGTTCCGCTAGCGGCCCCCCGGTGACTTGCTGGCGAGCTTCCAGGACTTGACCCACCCGGTCTTGGACCCCGTTTTCACCTGGGACCAGGCGTTCCCGGTCTTCAGCAGCTGCACCTTCTTGCGTTTGGGCAGGCCCACCACCCTGGCGGAGGCGGAAGCGGCACTCTTGAGCAGCTTCGTGTTGATGGCCGCGTAGCGGTACTTCTTGCCCTGGGGTGCCGCGGCGGAAAGCTTGGAGCTCTTCACCCAGCCGGTCTTCGATCCGAGCTTCGCCTGCGACCACGTGCCGGAGGTTTTCAGCAGCTGGACCTTCTCGTACTTGCCGACGCCCACCACTTTCGCCGCGCCGGAGTTCGCGCTCCGCAGCAGCTTGGTGTCCAGCAATGCGTAGCGGTAGCGCTTGCCGACCGGCTTGGGAGCCGACGCAAGGTAGCTGGAGGACACCCAGCCGGTCTTGCCGCCGTAGGTGGTCCGGCTCCAGTTGCCCGACGTCGCGGTGATCGCCAGCTTCTTGCCCGACGGGATGGTCAGCAGCCGCGCCGAGTCCGCGTCCGCGGCCGTGCGCAGGTTCAGTGCCGCAGTGGTCCACCGGCTGTAGTTCCGGGCCACGACGGGCGCCCCGGGCCTGGTGCTCTTCACCAGCCGCGTGGTCGCACTGACGCGTCCGGAATCGTCCCGCGCCCGGATGCCGAAGATCGCGGTTTCCCCGTAGGCCAGGGCCACCTCGGCAGAGGTCCCGGTGACGGTCCTTCCGGCCCACCAGATGCGCTCGTCATCGAGTGATCGCACCATGATCTGGTATTTGGTGGCCTTGTTGACCGGTTTCCAGGCGAGGGTGATCTTGCCGTCGCGGCTCACCGGGGAGTCGGCGGAGTAGTTCCCGCCGGCCCCGGGCGCCGCCAGCACCGGCCTGGCCGCCCCGTACGCGGCGGTGGCCTTGGCGATGCGGGTCGCGACCTCGGTGCGGATGGCGCCGAGCTTCGCGTAGAGGTACGTGCCGGGGCAAGCCGTCAGGTTGGTGTTGCGGTGCCCGAGGATGACAGGGACCGTCACCTTGACTCCGTTCGCGTACCTGGCTGTCGAAGGCCCGGCGGTGCTGGTCGTCAGCGTGGTGCTGCCTTTGACGTTGAGGTTGTGTTGGTAGCCCTTCCACGCCAGCAGTCGCGTGAGCGCCTCGATGGTGGCCTTCGGGGGTGCGACCTCGTCGAAGTTGCCCATGGCCGAGACACCGATGGTGTTGGCGTTGTAGCCACCGGCCTGGGCGCCGACAACCAGGTCGTTCAGGGACCCGCGCCGCCCTTCGTAGATGTTCCCGAAGCGGTCGACGATGAACTGGTAGCCCAGGTCGTCCCACTTCAGAACCTTGGTGTGGTAGTCGTAGATCCCCCGGATCTGCTGGAAGGCCTGCGCCTCGGTGTACTTGTTGCTGCTGGCCGTGTGGTGCACGTACATGGCCTGCAGTTTGGCGGAGCGGCGCGTGGTGGTGTTCGCCTGCGATTCGGTGGCGCCCCACTGGGCGCGGGTGATGACGGCGGGCCTGAGTGCGGCACCATCGGAGGAAGTGGCGGCGGCATCGGCCATCGGTGTCGCTGTCGCCGTCGCCGTCGCGGCCCTGGCCGTGCCGTCCGTCGCCGAGGTGCCCGCCGAGACCAGGTTGACCTCGAGGTTTTGAGGGGCCAGGCCGCTGTCCGTCAGCACGCGCGCCTGGATGCCGTCCGCGCCCAGGCTGAGCAGGGGTTCGGTGCCGGCCAGGGTCCCCTCGCCCTCGGAGCCCGGGTTAAGCACCTCAAGGCTCGTCCAGTCGGACCATTCCCCGTTTTCACGGACCTTGACCGCCGCTTCGATCACGGTGTCGTTGGCGTCCGGGGTCCAGGTCAGCCCGGCCGCGGTGAACTCCTGGGTGCTCCGCTCGGCCGACAGCGCCGCAAGCTGGTCGTCGTCCGAGGGGTCGGGTTCGATGGCGGAACCGCCAAGTCCCGTGGCACCCGCGTCCGCCGGCGCTGCCGGCGTGGGTGCAACGGCTTCCTCGCGGGCGCCCTCGCTCGCAGCGGCGGTTTCATCGACTCCCGGGACCGACAGCTGCCTCAGGGCCTCGCCGGTGACCGGTGCCGCATCCGCCGGGGCTGCCCTGGAGGGGCCCGCGTCCTCGCCGCCGGATTCGGCAGGAGCGGCGGAAACCGTCGCGGGGGCTGGCGGTGCCGCGTGGGCCGGTGCTGCGAGCGCGGGCGTGGCAACCAGCACTGCAGCAAGCAGCGCCGCAGACAGCCGGAAATTGCGAGCCTGTTCCCCGGAAGTAGTAGTCATTCCGCAACTCTATCGAAATGAAGGATTTCGCAAAGGGTTTTCACGGCATATTTCCCCGGCTTTTCCCCTTGCCCTTTTCCGGCCCCGGCGTTCACCGCCGCACCGCCGGGTGGCCGGGGCAGCGGCGGAAATTCCGGGACCTCGATCCCGCGCGAAATAATCGGCGGCCCGGTGCGGTTGTCGTTATCCAGAGACCACCACCCTGAGAGGAACCACTACCCCATGCTGTTTTCCCCCTTGAAGCTCGGCGCCCTGGAACTGCCCAACAGACTCGTCATGGCACCCCTGACCCGGGTCCGTGCCGGCCGGGACGGCGTGCCCGGCCCGTTGGTTGTCGAACACTACCGCCAGCGCGCCACGCTCGGGCTGATCGTCAGCGAAGGCACCTACCCCAGCCACGCCGGCCAGGGCTTCCCCGGCCAGCCGGGCCTTGTCACCGAGGAGCAGCTCGCCGGGTGGAGGGACGTCACCTCGGCGGTGCACGAGGCCGGTGGACGGATCTTCGCGCAGGTCATGCACGCCGGTCGCGTCACCCATGAGGACACCAACGGCGGGCACCGGGTCGTGGCACCCAGCCCCCTCGCCATCGACGGGGAAACCCGCACCTACGAGGGCAAGAAGCCCTTCCCCGTCCCCCACTCCCCGTCAACCGGAGAGCTGGCGGGGATCGTCGGGGAATTCGTCGGGGCATCGCGCAACGCCATCGATGCGGGGTTCGACGGCGTGGAGCTGCACGGCGCCAACGGCTACCTGTTGCACGAGTTCCTGGCTGCCGGGGCAAACACCCGCGAGGACGGCTACGGCGGGTCGCCCGCCGGCCGCGCGCGCTTCGTCATCGAGGTGGCCCGTGCCGTTGTGGCCGAGGTCGGCGCGCACCGGGTCGGCATCCGTCTCTCGCCCGAGCACAACGTCCAGGGCACCCTTGAGCTCGATCCGGCCGACGTGCGGGAAACCTACGGGATCCTCGTCGATGCGCTGGCCCCGCTGGGACTTGCCTACCTCAGCGTGTTGCACCGGGACCCGGCGAGCGCGCTCGTGCAGGACCTGCGTTCCCGGTTCGACGGCCCCTTCCTGCTGAACACCGGCTTCGGGGAGATCACCACGCGCGAGGAGGCCGTCTCCTTGGTGGATGACGGGCTGGCCGACGCTGTCGTCGTGGGGCGCCCCGCCATCGCCAACCCCGACCTGGTGCGCCGCTGGAGTGAGGGCCTCCCTGTGAACGAGCCTGACGCCTCGACGTTCTACGGGCCCGACGCCCGGGGCTACACCGACTACCCGGCGTACCGGAACTAGGCCGGGCCCGGGGCGGCACGTCCGCCCCGGGCCTTGTGCCTGCTGCGTCGGCGGCGGGTCCCGTGGTGTACTTCTGGCAGTGGCCCCGTGCCGCGGATGCGGCAGCGGCCCCGATCAAGGAGGAACACCATGGTTGAAGAAGCACTGCGTCCGGCCTGCAACGTCAAGCCGCGGATTCCGCTGGCCTTGCCCCCGGGGTTGCCCGACGAGCGCATGCGCCTGATCCGGATGATGTCCAGCAAGTGGGTCAACGGAACGGTGCTGCACTACTGGTTCCTGGACGGGCCGGCGGCCCAGCGGCAGGCCGTCCGGGACGCCTTCGCCGCGTGGAAGGCGCTGGGCATCGGCTTGGTGTTCACCGAGGTACAGGAGCGCAGCGAGGCGGAGGTGCGCATCGGCTTCGACCAGTCCGACGGTTCCTGGTCGTACGTGGGTCGCGACGTCCTGGGCATCCCGGCCACGGAGCCGACCATGAACTTCGGGTGGGACCTGACCACCGAGTACGGCCGCACCACGGCCTTGCACGAGATCGGCCACACCCTGGGCCTGCCGCACGAGCACCAGAACCCGTTCGCCGGCATCGTCTGGGACGAGCCGAAGGTCTACGAGTACTTCGCCGGCTCCCCCAACTTCTGGCCGCGCGAGCAGACCTTCTCCAACGTGCTGCGCAAGCTGGACCCCACCGAGGTCGAGGGCTCGAGCTGGGACCCGGACTCCGTGATGGAGTACTGGTTCCCCGCGGGCCTGATCCTCCAGCCGGCCCGGTACCATGCAGGCCTCGAGCCTGCCGGCGGGCTCTCGGCGCTCGACAAGGAGTGGATCCTGCGCTTCTACCCGAAGCTCGCGGCAGTGAACCCGCCGCTGGCCCCGTTCGTCTCGGTGCGGCTGTCCCTGGCACCCGGTGGCCAGGCCAACTTCAGCATCGTTCCGGGTGAAACGCGCAGGTACGAGCTGGGCACCTTCGGCTTCGCGGACACCGTCGTGGTGCTCTTCGAGGAGGTCAAGGGCAAGCTGCGCCACCTGGCCGCGAACGACAACAGCGGTACCGACCGCAACGCGAAGGTCCGGGTGAAGCTGTTCAAGGACCGCAAGTACGTGGCACGCGTGCGGCTGAGCTGGGCGGGGGCCTCGGGGCAGTGCGCGATCATGCTCTGGTAGCAGGTCCCGGCCAGCCTACGGCGGAAGGTTGCTACCCCTGGCGGGCCACCATGTGGTTGATCCAGATGGGCGCGAACGGGGAGGTGCACCCCGGGGGCGTCGGGTAGTCGGCAAGCACCTGCAGCCTCTCGCCGATGTCCAACGCCCGCCCCCGGTGCCCGGCATGCACGATCCCGATCTCCGCCAACGTGTGGTTCATGGCCCACTGCAGCCGTTCCGGGGCGTCCTTCATCCCGGATTCGATGGTGTCCAGGAGCATTGGCAGGTCCAGCAGCCCGGGGTTCTTGGACACCTGCATGACCGTCAGCTCCCAGCCGGCGCTGGCCACCACGGGATCGGGATCCCCGAACCACAACACGCGCAGGCCCTCGCAGTGCGGGCTCTTCTTGACCACGTAGCTGACCAGCCACTCCTGGACCTTCGGGACAACCGCTGCCCGCAGCATTCCATCGAGCTCGTCGAACCCGAACGCCTTGGGCCCGCAGATCAGCAGGGCCAGCAACCGGGCCTCGGAATCCCCGGTGCCCCACAACTCGACCGCCAGCTCCTGGTTGGTCTTGAGCGCCTTGGCTAGCGCGCGAAGCTTCGTCAGGTTGACCGCGTGGTCGTTGCCCTGCCGCTGGTTCACCGCCAGGATTCGCTCATCGTGCAGGCTTGCCAGGGCCGCCCGGATCTCCGGCACGCCGCTTGCGGGGGTCAGTGTGGTGTTCTCGGTCAAGATGGCGCCTTCCTCGTCGTGTACGGTTCCACCTTAGCCGCGGGTTTCCGGCCGGTCCCGGACCGACCCTGGGACGGGGCGTCCCCCGAACCAGGTGCGGCGCTCGCCGGGGCCTGCCCGCCTACTACGGCTTGCCGTCCGGGACGTTGAGCTTGCTGTGTTTCCTGGAGTAGGCGAAGTAGACGATGAACCCGAGCACCAGCCAGACGATGAACCGGATCCACGTCTCGAGGGACAGGTTCAGCATCAGGTAGAAGCAGAGCAGGGCCGAGGCGATGGGGATCACCGGAACCCACGGCACCTTGAAGGAACGCGGCAGGTCCGGCCGGCTCTTGCGCAGCACGATCACCCCGATGGAGACGAGGATGAAGGCGGCCAGGGTGCCGATATTGACAAGCTCCGCCAGCGTCGAGAGGGGAACGAACGTCGCAAGGATCGCAATCGGGATGCCGGCAAGGATCGTGAACCTGTAGGGCGTGCCGAAGCGCGGGTGCGTCTTGGCCAGCGAGACGGGCAACAGGTGGTCGCGGGCCATGGCGAAGCCCACGCGCGTCTGGCCGAGGAACAGGATCATGCACACCACGATCAACCCGATGCATGCACCGAGGGAGATGAGGTCCGCCATCACCGGCAGGCCCACGTTCACGAAGGCCGTGGCCAGCGGCGCACCGTCCTCCGGGTCGATGTCCCTGTAGTCCTGCATGCCGGTGATGACCAGGGACACCGCCATGTAGAGGACAGTGACGATCGCCAGCGACCCGAAGATGCCGATCGGCATGTTCCGTTGCGGGTTGCGGGTCTCCTCGGCCGTGGTGGCCACGACGTCGAAGCCGATGAACGCGAAGAAGACCATGGCTGCCGCGGCGAAGACACCCGCAACGCCGAAGACGCTCGGTTCAAGCCCGAACAGCGTCTGGACCAGCGGCAGGTGCAGCGCGCCGCCCTCGGTCGCGGGCGGGGTGCTGGCCGGCGGGATGAAGGGCGACCAGTTGGCGAGGTTGACGAAGAAGGCGCCGGCGATGATGACGGCGAGCACCACGAGGACCTTGATTCCCGTGACCACCTGGTTGATGCGGCTCGAGAGCTTCACCCCGGAGATCAGGACAAACATCAGCCCGATGACGAGCACGCCGGCGGGCAGGTTGAGGTAGCCGTCCTCGGCCGTCGCGATGGCCTCCGGAATGGCGAAGGGCGTCCCGTCGAGGATCACCCCCAGGTACTGGCTGAAGGATGTCGCAAGTGCCGCAGCTCCCACCGTGAATTCGAGGATCAGGTCCCACCCGATGATCCAGGCGAGCATCTCCCCCATGGTGGCGTAGGTGTAGGTGTAGGCGCTTCCGGCGGCCGGCACGCTCGAGGCCAGCTCGGCGTAGCAGAGTGCCGCCAGGCCGCACCCGAGACCGGCGATGAGGAATGAAAGCGCAATGGCCGGCCCCGCGTTCGTGGCAGCGGCGTGGCCTGTGAGGACAAAGATGCCGGCGCCGACGCTGACCCCGACGCCAAAGACAATGAGGTCCAGGGCACCGAGGTTCTTCTTGAGCTGGTGCTCGGGTTCCTCGGTGTCTCTCAGGGTTTGTTCGATGCTTTTCGTGCGGAAGATTCCCGATGACATGATGCCTCCTCCTGTCGGAACGAATCACGCAGTGCTGCACCTCACGATACGCCGGGGAAATCGGCTCCGATAGGGTGCGCCGGCCGCCGGGACCGGGTTCGGGTCAGCCCATGTTGGCACCGATGGCGCCGGTGAAATACGGGATCAGCCAGATGGCCCAGACGACGAGGGAAAACTTGTGGAATCCCTGCTTTTCGGACTCGCGGTTACGCACCAGGACGATGATCGCCCACGTCAGGTGTAGCACCATCAGCAGCAGGGCCAATGCTCCGGTGACCGCCATGATGGTGTTGAGTCCCGCACCGAGCCCTACGGCCTGGACTTCGCCGGAGTCGGCGATCTTCGACATCAGGAAGGTCCCACTGGCATCGCAGAGAAGGCCAAGGCCGAACAGCGCCACGTGCCACCGTTTCAGGACCTTTTGTACGTGTTCGGCCCAGACCCCGATCGTGTAGAAGACCAGGGCGAGCGTGATGAGGACGATGGCAGGTATCAGCATGCCTCCAACTTACCCATGGGGCAAAGCACCGCGAATCAACCGAATGGTCGATACCGGCCCCGCGTCAGGGTGTTTGTTTGGGGCGGTGCTGACCGGGCGCGCATGTTCACTGGTGGCTTGCAGAGCGTTATCTGGCGCAGAAACAGCAAGGGTGCCAACTGTGAGTTTCCAAGTTGGTTGAACTTTTCCAACTACTTGTCATCCCGTTTCATGCGGATCTTGCCCAACGACAATCCTCCGAATTTTCCAAACTAGTTGGCAACTTTTCTGGAAGCGTTATCCAACGAGCGTCCTCGATATTGTGCATGACAGTGCAGTACACATTCTTATGGACCAGGTTTACGAGTAGCCATCGTTCTATGCCGTGCACAAGGCTTTGGCCACGAAGGTAAACGTTCCGCAAAAATCGCTGCTCCGAGGGCAATTCCAAGTTCCGGACTTTTCCGGCGAAAAGGACGAATCTACGACCGATGAGCACGAAGGGTTCAAACAGCCGTGCACCGGGGTCGGAATACTCTGAGATGCCAATTGAGATTCCGGACCTCTGTTGGAGACTTCTTTGGCAGGTTTGGCAACTTTCCTAATATCCGCGGCATCAGTCCCAGACGGTTCACCTAGTACCACGTCTTGCAAGGTTTGCACCTCCGGCCTGACGGGCCTGGCGCCTCCCGTTGCGTGCACGGTGTTCTGGTCGCACGCTGGGTATGCGGGTTTCCGCTTTCTCTCAGGGGAAAATTCGATGTCAAACCCCCTTGATGGTGCGAGAACTTGAAAACAACGAGGAACCGCGGTTGCTGCAGATCGTGCGGCGGGTCCGGCTCGGTGGTTTCCTGGCGTCGGGCACAGATGGTGCTGCTCTCGGCGCGGGGCATGGACGTCGCGGAGGTCGCCTTCACCAGCCCAGACCGGGTCCGCGACGTGCTGCACAACTTCAACAGCGACGGGTTGGACTCGCTGCACCCCCACTACGCCGGCGGGCGACCGCCGAAATTTAGCCCGGAACAACGCGACGAGATCACCAGGATCGCACTCGGCCGCCCGGGCGATCACGGCCTGCCATTCTCCACCTGGAGCCTGTCGAAACTTGTCGACCACCTGGTGGACAAGGGGGTGGTGGAAGACATTTCCTATGAGGGCCGGCGCGTGCTGCTGCGCGAACAAGGAGTCTCCTTTCCAGTCCATCAAGACGTGGAAGAGCAGCACGGATCCCGACCACGAGGAAAGAAGAACTGCGTCCTTCACCTCAATGAAATCGCCGACGGCAAGACCGAACCCGGGGAAGTCGACCCCGACGTGGTCATCTGCTTCGACGAATTCGGGCCCCTGACCTGCAAGCGCACCCCGGGCGCCATTGGGCCCCGGCCGCGGTCGGCCACTGGGACCAGACGGCACCGCGCCGTCGGCGGAACCGGGCGACCTACAAACGCCCGCACGGGATCCGGCACCTGCTGGCCGGCTACGACTTGTCCATCGACCGGCTCTACGGGCACACCAAGGTCCACAAGCGCAGGACCGAGTTCCTGGCCTTCGCCCGCTACCTGCGGTCGCTGCGCCCGATCACCGAGCGGATCGCCATCATCACGGACAACTACGGCCCGCACCGCTCCGCCAGGGTCGACTCCCGGGTCGGGGACTGGGCCGCGGCAAACAACGTCGAACTCGCGTACACACCCTTCTACAGCTCATGGCTCAACCGGTTCGAGCCGCAGTTCACCGCGCTGCGCCGCTTCGCACTCGACGGGACCGACCACCCCAGTCACAAGGCGCCGGCCGGCATAATCCGCCGCTTCCTCACCCGGCGCAACCGGCACGCCACCGAACCGAAGCTGCGCAAGGTCATCCGCCGCGCCTCACCCATCAAGCGGGCAGAGGTTGCCTGACGAGGTAATAGCCGCCTGAACCCGCGGCTTGCCCCACCCTTCACGAGAGAAGAGAACAGGAATCCGGGATGTGGAACCCGGCGCCCCTGCCAGCGACATGGCCCTCACCACCAGGCCCGAAAACCTGCAGTGCCGCCGCTACCGGGAAAATCACGGGATCAGCGGCACTCGGACACACGATGAAACAGCTGGGTTAAACTGGCATTGTCTCGAGGAGACAAAGATTCTGCAAATATATACATCAACTATTAACGCGAACGAACGAAAACGGTTCTTCGCATGTTAGTGATTAGTAAATTTGTCAAGATATAATATATCTTCATATCTTGTGAATCGAAGAAAAATCATTGGTCAGCTTGGACACGAGTTGTTTGACGAAAATGCCTACGTTACTTATCCGGACCACCCGCTCCTTGTGAAGGGTCCCGATATTCTGGCGAGAACAGACCGTGGACTTGTTGCATGCTTCGTTTCCACACAGTTATCCAGACAAATCCAAACCCCTTCCGGCCAAAGCCACGTCCTCCTTTCACGATTTGCGCTACCAGCTACGACCCGATTCTGGTTGGTCGTAGTGGACGCTCCGGATCTAAACCTGGATGGAACCATACAGCTGTTCGATGAAATAGTTTTCACTTCGTCTGATGTTCTTAGCAGTTTTGACCGTGAGCGTTTGAACTACGGGGCGTCCAAGATTATCGACAAACTTCGCACTTTCCAGTCCTCGAGATTCGCTGAGGCCTGGACAGGAAGGGCACGCCGAAGCAGCACCATTCAGGATCCCAGAGGCTCCAGGAACGTAACGTCTTCACAACATAAAGTGAAGGTCAGAGGGACTCATTGGATGGACATTCACAATGGCAGCATCGTCGCTCGTCTCGATACGGACAGCGGACGTTCCTCTGTAATGCGCAGTGTCAAAACTCTCGTCTCTTCCACCGTTGCCCTTGATTTTGGTATCAACCAAGGCTTGGACGGACTTCAGCACACAGCATCATTGCTAAAGCATGACGATGCACGCCTTGCATTTCATGATCTAAAAATGCCTGGCCCCCCTCCCCACGCGGCCAATAAAACTAACGACATTCTTAAGCCATACCGCGCTGCGGCATTCGCTGGTGCACGAGTCATCTATCCAGAGGCAGACTAAAATGTCAACGAAAAAACGAGTGGACACCCTCCGCATACTAGTGAGCGGTCACAGTCAGCTAAAGCAATCTAACAAGTTAAGTGCAATTACAGGAGAACTCGACAGGATTGTTCAAGTCTCAAAATTGCCGAAGCACCATGGATGGCTTCTAATGGTCCTTCACACCACGCGAGCCCTCGACACCTCACTTCGGGAAGTGATCATACTCCGCGGGTGGTTGAATGGTCAGTACAGCCTAGGTGACTATTTCAAAGAACTCGCTAAAAGACAGCTGATGGAACCTAGCGAGAAACAGGCATGGATGAGGTCAATTACAGACAAACGTAACAAATACATGCACGCCGCCGGAGAAATGCCTAGTCAACTCGAATCGGACAGAATTCTTAGTGAAATGCATGCTTGCCTGACGGTGGTTTTGTCACGCTCCTAGTCGATTTATACGAAGAGCCATAGAGTACCCGAGTGGTCTCGATGAACCGTCCCGGAAATCATGCCGCCGTTCTGTGGGCGGCCATGTCGGGTAACGAGCCGGAAATTTCATCACAGTAGATACGCTCGAATTCCTCCGGGATGCTTCATTGCGAACAATTTGTGTGTTGTTTGTAGGGGAATAGCGTTGAGAATGCTTGCCGCGACGGCTTTGAGTCATAGTGCTGCGATCCCAGAGCGAAGACCGGCTGGCTCCTTCGTCTGACGGTCGCTGCCCATCGGCAATAGCGCGAGGGGGCTTGGAGTAGAGGTATCGGTCGCCGAGTGCGTCTATACGAGGTCGCCGCCGAACCAGCCCTGGGGGCAATCGAAATTGTAGCCGACGCCTGCCACCGCCCCATCTGACGCAGCCTGTTCACAATTGAGGGCGGGGCGGCACGCCTAGTTATGTTCGTTGGACGAGCATAAACAACCGCACTAATGTAATCACCTTCGACAGAAAGAGGAAGCCATGGCGCTCAAGGGCCATGGCTTCGAAATGGTGGAAATAAGCCGCTTCGGGCCGCAGCCCTTGGATTCGGCCCATTTGAACCCCGATGACAAACTAACCGTCCTCTACGGACTGAATGGAAGCGGCACGGGCGGGGCTCGGGCAACAATCGCACGAACCGGCCGCTGACGCCATATACTTTTGTTCCGTCGGGCGTGCCAGCAATCGCGCGCAACGGTGCGTTCCGGATGAGCGTAGCAACGAGCGGAAGTAAAGGGGCGGATACAACGCGATGAGTCTCGGTCCTACCCACCACGGCTACTTTTACCAGGACCTAATCACCGCAGTCGCCCTAGTCGACCTCGTCCTAGGCGTCGCGGAGACCATCACCGTCGACACTAAGGGATTCGATGCAGATCGATTTGACGACATCAACATCACATACGCGGATAATACCCGGTGCCGCCTGCAAATCAAGCACACAACTACAGACCGTCAGCTCTCGAAAGAGACGTTCACTCAAGACGGCAGAAACCTTAAGCTCAATAAGATCCTCGACTCCCTCCTAGAGGACCTAGCGACGTCCCCAGCCACCACATACCGAATCGTCGTCCGAGATCAAGAACCCGACGACTCTCTCGCAGTCGTCTTGTTGCCCTTTGACCCGTCCGACCGGCCTGCCGACCCGCTCCCGGGCATCACAACGGCGAAGTACCGGTTCGATCCCGCCGCGTTGCGCGCCAGCAAGCCCTGGGCCGAACTGGTCAAGCATCTCAGCGACAACGACCTCCGTCGCGCTTGCAGCCGTCTCATCGTCGATACGGGTGCGCCGTCCTCAACCATTAGCTTCGCTGACCCGGGCGCTGCCGAACGCGCCCTCCTCCGGCGCGTCATCGAAGATCTTGGGGCAGGACGCATGCCCAATGCTGACATCACTCCCGAATTCGCGGCACACGCACTCGTTCAAGCAGCAACATCTGCGCGAGTAGTCGAGACCGGTGTCGTCCGACGAGACCTCATCGAGCCGCGACTGGGGCTGCGCGTCGACTTCGGAGCCGTCACCGCAGGACACCCCATCGAGCCTGAAGTCGCCGTTGCTCGCGTCGGAGCAACGACACAAGTCAGCAAACACATCGACAGCACAGTGACCGGTGGAGGACGAGTAGTCGTTGTAGGCGAGCCAGGCGTTGGGAAATCGTGGCTGTGCGAAGAGCTTACAAATCGCTACCGAGACAACGCCTGGACAGTCGCACGCCACCACTGCTGGCTCGGCTCAAGCGACGACCACCTACAGGATCGAGTCTTGACCGAAGTCGTCATAGGTAGTCTCCTCGACCAGCTTGGACAAGCGGTCCCCGAAACAACCAAAAACCTGCGCCCCAAGTTCGCGACGAGCACGGAGGCACTCGAATCGGCACTCGAGAACTGCCGCGAAATCCACCCTGACAAACCAGTCCTCCTCGTCGTCGACGGTCTCGACCACGTCGACCGAGTCGTCGGACGCAGCACCAACCAGCAGAAAGACCCATCACGTCGTCTGGTCGAGGAGCTTGCCGCCCTCAACCTCCCCGCTGGCGTCTGTCTACTCGTCGCAAGCCAGCCCGGAACCCACCTCGAGCCAGCTGTCCCCGCATCCGGGCCAGTCCAGATGCTGCCGATGTCTCGGGAGGAGATCCAGGCGCTCACCGCCAAGCATGGCCTGCTTGAATCGCCCGACGGCAGCGGCCCCGTCGATTCGTCTGACGAGGACACCATCGTCACATTGGTCCACGAGCGTTCGAACGGAAACGCGCTCTACGCGACCTACCTGTGCAGGCTCGCACTTGGCGCATCACCTCTTGACGATACCCCGGCACCGCTCACAGTCAACGAACTCATCCATCGTATGGAACTGGTCGCCGACACGGCTACAACGGTCGAGGAGTACTACGACTACCTGCGCGACGCGATGACCCTTGATCAACGATTCGCCACCGATACGCTCGCGCTGTGCGACTTCTCGCTCACCCCTGACGAACTGGCGGAGCTTCTCGGCTCACCCATCAAAGCCATCGTTATTCCCGCCCTCCAGACGCTTGCCCCAGTCCTCAACACCCAGAAGGGGCTCGGCGGGCTGCGCCTCCACCATGAGAGCTTCTCGCGGCATATCCTCCGCAACATCGACCACGAGACCGCGACCTCCATCCGACAGAGCATCGCGAGGTGGCTCGAAGGTCGCGGCTTCCTTATCGACTCCCGAGCCTTCCGTCATCTCCCCGACCTTCTCGCGAACCTCGGCGAGTACGACCAGCTCAAGGCGATGGTAGGTCCACACTTCGTGGCAGACGGAATCCGGCAGTTCCACTCCCCAGAAGCGCTTCAACGGGCCCTCTGCGTTATCTCACGCCAAGCCGAATCGCGCCTCGACTGGCCGACCCTAGTCACTTGCATCGAAGTCCGCAAAGCCATCGACACGTACGAGAATGACGCCCTCGCCGACACGATAACCGACTATGCCGACGTAATCGTGAACATCCTCGGTGCCGAGATCGTTGCGGAACGCCTTGTTTACAACGGGCGTGCCACGTTCCCTCCGAGATGGGGCCTCCGCATCAGCGACGCTGTCGACCGAGCCGGCGCTGCTGCACCCTGGAAGGCGTACATCGAAGGTTGGGAGACACAGCGCAAGAGCGAAAGGAGCAGCTACTCCTCCGACCGCGACGGAACCCTCCAACTGGCCGCCCAACGCGGAGCGCTTCGACTCCGCACCCAGCGTCAAGACGTCGACCCTTCCCTCATTCCCAAAGTCGCCGAGTACCTAGAGGGCGAGCACGACGCGTCCTTGTCCGATCTCGTAGAAACGTTTACGGCAGGACTGCCCTCGGACTACATGCCCCAAGTCGCTGCCGCCATGACCGACCCGGCCAACGCCGCCGAGACTTACTTGACCCTCGCCGACCTCGCCGCAAATGGTACCATCGGGCTCCCCGGCCCCCATGACCTAGCGTGCCAAGCATGGGAATTGGATCCGACGCTCGACACCATCGGGTACCTCTTCCACGGTGTCGCACCACAGGATGTACTTGCGGGACTTTGTATTGCGGATCTCGAAGCAGAGCTGAATACCGCCACGGACACCATTCTTGAAGCGAGGACCGCCGACGAACCGTTAGTCAGCAGGTGGCATGCTCTCCTCACACTCGCGCAGGCCATCGACCCAGTCCTTGTGCTCAAGGCCGGCGCAAAATTGTCCGGCGTCGGGTTCTACCGGGCATGGCTCCGCTACACAGTCACGACTATGGGAATCGCAGAGGATGTCCGCGCCGGCACCTCAACGCCCGAAGCCGCATCAACCGTGGTTGTCGTCGCACTTGCTGACCTCGTCGCCGAGGCCAAGCCTTTCACCGGCAAGCCGCGAGCATGCGACCTGCACTTCATTCATCCCCTGATCCACCAGGTGATCGAGAACTCCCTCACGGTCGTGAGAGAAACAGATCTTGATACCGTCCTCGACCACCTCATTGCCATAGCCGATGGCACAACAACGACCACCAATCTCGGTCTCGGCGAGAACGGTCCGCTGACCACCAATGATCTACTCTCAATCCTCGGACGAGTCTCCCACCACATCGGTATCCGTGCCGTCCATGCCCTCCTCGCCGTCGTCCGTGAACGTCGCAACGACGACCACACCGGATACAGCCAGCAAGCTGCATTCGAACTTGAGATCGCCCGCATCTGCATCGCAGCAGGAGCAACCGACGAAGCACGCGAGTGCTGGAACCGGGCTACCGATTTGCTCTCAAGCTACGGCGGCCATAAAGACCCCACGCTCTCCGAGATCGTCGCAAGCATCGAAGACATCGAAGACCCGACGGATGCACGAGCCCGACTGGCCAAACTCGTCGACCTGGTCTACCTCGTACGGCAGCACACCGACGGCCGTGATACATCGCACTACGTAACTCAATGGTGGGAGATCGCCGCATCTGTTGACCCAGTTGCTGCAGCCCGCGACGCCGCTGACCTCTATCTCGACACCATCGGATTCGAAGACGCCCGAGCAGAAGCAGCGCAGACACGCCTGCTGCAGAACCACCGCGCGACAGCAGACCCGGCCGTCCTCGCCGCACTGCGGCTCACCACAAGCGTCACCTGGCGATCGCCAACGGTCGATTTGGAAATCCTCAGCCGCCTGGCACCTGAGCGAGGGACTAGCCAACCCGGCGACACGATGCTCAGCGTCCTGGTTAACAACATCGCTGCGTCGTACGACAACCAGCCGATGCAGTACTCGCGCAACCAGTCCGAAGACACCGTAGACCAGGCGCTCGTCCAAGCTGTCATGGATCTAGGTGGCCCCGAGTTTGACCCTCGAGCAGCGAAGCCAGACCGGGAAGACCAAGGCTCGTTCCTCCATGCGGAGCAGGCGCCGGACCCACACGCACTCCTCAAGCGCCTCACTGCAGCTCAACGTCCCGAGGCGCCCGAAGGACGCGCAGGCGCGATCAGCATCGCCCACGCAATCGACAAGGAGCGCTACCAAGACGAGCCCGCCACATGGGACATCGACGCAGCCACCAATGCAATTGGCTTCCGCATTCTCGAAACGACACTGGCCGATGGGGCCCACGCCGGAATTACCCTCATCGACGACATCGCCCGCGAGATTTCCACGTTCTCCCGAAACGACATATTCGCCGACCTTGGACAGGGTCTTGCCGCCTACGCTTATGGCGACACGGCGGTCGTCGAGGTAGCCAGCTACTGCCTCGTCACCGCATACCAGCGCATCCGAGGCGGCGGAGGCTGGCGACAGTTCGCCGGCCGGGAACGCCGAGCACTATGGGAGCAGGCCCATAAGCTTGCCCCCGACACCGCCGAACGCGCCCTCGCCGCAGCGGTCACCAACCGTGTCGCCGCCGCATCCTACGGCTCATACGGAAGCAGCCAAGGCATCATCACAGCATTCGCCGTGCAGCCCACGACCAGCCCCGGAGGCACCGCCTCCGACTGCTGGGACGCGGCCTTCGACATCATCAGTCACCGTCTCCCCGGGAGTGCCGAAACAGGCACGCACGTCTACCACCCCACACCAGTGCCCGACTCGACCGACGACCTCAACGTTGCTATCGCAACACTGGCGCTAGCAACCATCTGCCATGCCGCGCGAGAACCGATCCGACTCGCCCTGGTCGCTACCCAATTCCTCCTCGCCGTCCGTCCGAAGGTCGCCCAAAGCGCGCTCTCATACATACTCCGCAAAAACCTGGACGCAGGTCGCAGCACGTGGCTACTCGAAACTGTGCGCGTGAATGTATCGAAGGGGGATCTCGGAGACGACCTCGCCGCGGAACTCACCCAACTCGCGGCGAGCGACAACTTGTCCGTCCGAGCACTAGCAGGCCAAATTCTCGACACCCACGGATGCCCCGTGCCGGAACCGCCAGCCACAATGCCGGCATTGTCCGTCAGCACCGCTTTCCAAACCCTCGTCCGCGAGTACGAAGAAGAAGCAGAATGACCCGGAACAAACCCCGAGGGCAGGTCGAGGGGCTTGTCCGCCTATTCCTGAACGATCGCCTCGCGGACGCCAACGAACCCCCCGGCGTGCGCGAAGCCGTGATCCAAAATCTGGTCGACCGAGTCGAAAGCATCAAACAGCGCTCCAGCGAACAGATCGGCCAGCTCCGCTCGCCATCGTCGCGAAGTATCCCCGAAGCCTACTTCAACGATGAAGAAGAAATGGAGAACGCCATCCAATGGGCAGCAGCTGGAATTAGAGCAGCAAGTGCCCGTGCAGGCTTCCTGACAGCCGATGCCCGGAGGTTTGAGGCCGGGTACGCTTTCTCGCTTGCCCCTTCGGCCAGATGGGCACTCCTCGAAGAATCGTCGCGCGTTCCGCGTCCGGCAACCCGCCACCATCTTCTGACGCGTTCCCTGACTCCCATTCCGTGGCAGGACAACGAGGACGAATGGCCGCCGCCAACCGCGGTCGAACTCGAGCGGACACGCAGCCTCACAGGACAAGATGCAGGGCCTATCCGTGTCGCAGAGAAGCCATACAATGACTGGGTTCAAATCGGCATGTTCGAACGGCAGGCCACTTTGGCCAGCACTTACCCCAAACAGCCACGCCGACAACTACTTATCACAACTGGCCTTGAGGTAAGCGACGCGCCAATTTCGATCGATTCGATGCCCCTCGCAACCTATCCGCCAAACATCTGGCTGGCCCCGTACGACCAGCTACTCCCGAGTGTTGACCGAGCTTCAGCCGCAGAAATCTTTGAGGATCTTCAAGGGCCGTTGACCGCGATCGCCGACTACCAAGGCCAGCAGGGCGCACCCCACTCCAACCGGGGCGTCGGACTTCACCCGTTCACTCTCGTGCCCCGCCTCGAACTCGTGGCATTTCTCGACCTGCGTCCAGAGTCTCCGACAGTTCGCCACTGCCTCGTTGACGGCGAAGGACCAGCTCTGGTGGGACGCAACTGGCGCGGATTCCTCATCCACGACGGCAGCTACACCCCTCTTACGCCGGCGGTCCACGGCGGGGACCTTATAATTCGCCCAGACCTGTACGAACGCCTCGAAGCCGCCCTCGACAGGAACCACATCCAGTTCGGCATCACAGTACGGCACTTCGAAGGTGAAGACAACGACATGGAAGACGACTGAGGGGACTGCACGGGGCTCTCAAGTGCGAACAGGAAACGGGGCTGCCCCGGGTTTTATTGACTCCTGACTCGAGAGGATTCATTCCTCGCAGGAAGGATGTTCCCGGGCCCAGGCACCATCCCGTCGAGGTCCGCCGCGATGTCGTCGTGGTGGCCCGGAAGCGCGAAGCCCCGCTGGCGCCGCTGGCGCCGCTTGCCAAGGGCTTCGGCATCTCGGAAGCAACCCTGCACAACTGGCTGAAGAAGGCCGAGGTTGAGGACAGCGTCAGCTTTGAGTCACCGAGCAAGGAAGCGGCCGCTGTGCCTCGTAGTGTGTGCCACGCGGACCATCGCGTGCCTGATCACGCTCGGACCTACGCCATGAGATTGCGCGCTCTATGTCGAATCAAGTAAAGCGGAGAATTCATTCTGGGGGTTATTCTATGGCCTGGCGGGATGGCGGCGAGTTCCGTCCAGGCCTCATGCTGAGTCGCCAGGTCCAAGTATGAGTGCCCATTGTTATATCCCTTTCAGGCGCTCGTAGAGATAGTGTTCGGCCGCGAGAAGCTCGCTTTCAATTCGCTCGGCCAGATGACCATCGTCGATGACCACGCCGAGTTCGATGTTGCCGTTCTCAGCGCTCCAGCTGAAGTTTGCGCTTGTGATCACGACGAAACGGTGGTCTACGGACACAAACTTCGCGTGGTTACGGACTGGTTTTCCATCGAAGCGTTTCGTTTGGAGCACTGTACCGGGCGCCAGCCACCCTGCCACGTCAGCGGGGCTTTGAACCGTCCCGGAATTCATGCCGCCGTCTTGTGGGCGGCAGCGTCGGGTAACGAGCCGGAGATTTCATCATAGGAGCTTCGCTTGTATTCCTCCGGTGCCTGGTGGCCGAGGGAGGAATGCAGGCGTTCATTGTTGTACCAGTGGACCCAGTCGAAAACGACCCCAACGACGTCGAATTCGGTCTTCAGCGCACCGGCGCGGAAGGGTGAACCCTTGGCGACGGCCTCGTTCTTGAACAGACCGATCACCGTTTCGGCGGCCGCATTGTCGTACGCATCCCCGACGCTGCCAATCGAGGGAACCAGACCCTCGATGTCCGGGGTGTGGGTATAGCGGATCGAGGTGTATTGGCTTCCCGCATCGCTGTGATGCAGCAGCCCCTTGTCAACCGGCCTGTTGGCGTGTTTCCGGCGCCACAGCGCCATTTTTAGGCATTTTTCCACGAAGGCGGTGTCCTTCACCGTGGAGGTTTCCCATCCGACGATGGCCCGCGAATACAGGTCAATAACCAGGGCGACGTAAACGACCCCGGAATTCACCGGCACGTAAGTAAATTCCGTGACCCAGACGCGGTTCGGGGCACTGGC
Organism: Paeniglutamicibacter selenitireducens; assembly: GCF_051550675.1. NCBI lineage: Bacteria > Bacillati > Actinomycetota > Actinomycetes > Micrococcales > Micrococcaceae > Paeniglutamicibacter > Paeniglutamicibacter selenitireducens. The sequence continues at coordinate 190,140 of NZ_JBPULF010000001.1, forward strand.
GCTGAAGTTCCGGTTCAGCAGGTCCCCGGTGCGCTTGCCGTCCTTTCCCGGGATTGTGGTGCGCGTCTTGCGTCCCCGGACCAGGCCGTTCATGCCCTCGTCCCGCATGAGCCGGTCCACGGTGTGTTTGGAAACCTCGGGGAAGCCGTGGCGGCGCAGGCACGCGGTCATCTTCCGGCGGCCGTAGAGGATTTCGGGCCTCGGTCGTCTCTTGGCGTCTCGGTAGCTGAGGCCGCGTAACGTGTCAATGGCCTTCGCGTCCTCGATGGCGCGCAGGGCCGGCGGTCTGGTCTTCCAGGCCCGGTAGGTTCGTGCGGCGACCTGCACGCCCTGCTCACGCAGGACGGCGCAGATCGACTCGACCGCAAAACCTTCGGCCCGCTGCTCGTCAATGAAGCGGCAGATCAACGGCGGCGAGGGTCGAGTTCCCTCGCGAAGAAAATCGAGGCCGCCTTCAGGATCTCGTTGGCTTCCTTCAGGTCCCGGTTTTCGGCGCGCAGCCGCTTGAGCTCGTCCTGTTCATCGGTCGTTGGACCGTCCTTCTGGCCGGCGTCCACCTGGGACTGGTCCACCCAGCGACGCAACGACTCGGGGCCGACATCCAGCTTCGGGGCCAACGCCTTGCAGGCTGCATACACGGAGGGGTATTCGGAAAGTCTGTCCACCACCATGGCAACGGCGCGATCACGAACTTCGGCAGGATACTTCTTTGGCATGGTTGCCATCTTTCTCTCGAAAGACAGGGGCATCAAATCAGGGACGGTTCACAATGCCAGCGTCATATTGGCTGGATCCGAACAAAACTCAAATTCCTACGCGATCCATTGGGAACACGGGATCTTCAATATCTGGCCAGATAAATTTAGAGCCCAGCTCCATTCTCGGAGCTGGGCTCTATGCATGTCTCACGATTCTCGACGAACCGAATACTGGTGTGGCCAACTATCCTGGAAAAATGGCCAGGTTTTTGAAAAATGGCCACCTAACTTGGAATTTTGGCAAACTAGCATGAAAACTCACACCAACTTCCGGTTTGGAAATTGGCACCCTTGGGCAAACAGCTGAGGCAGGACCTAGAAGTCCCAGTCCTCGTCTTCGGTGTTCACGGCCTTGCCGATCACGTAGGAAGAACCGGAGCCGGAGAAGAAGTCGTGGTTCTCGTCGGCGTTCGGGCTCAGGGCCGAAAGGATCGCCGGGTTAACATCGGTGACCGATGCCGGGAACATGGCCTCGTAGCCCAGGTTCATCAGCGCCTTGTTGGCATTGTAGTGCAGGAACTTCTTGACGTCCTCGGCCAGGCCGACTCCGTCGTAGAGGTCGTGCGTGTACTGGACCTCGTTCTCGTACAGCTCGAACATGAGCTCGAAGGTGTAGTCCTTCAGCTCCTGCTTGCGCTCTTCCGAGAGGCCTTCGAGGCCCTTCTGGAACTTGTAGCCGATGTAGTAGCCGTGGACGGCTTCGTCGCGGATGATCAGGCGGATCAGGTCTGCGGTGTTTGTGAGCTTGGCGCGGGAAGACCAGTACATCGGCAGGTAGAAGCCGGAGTAGAACAGGAAGGACTCGAGCAGGGTCGAGGCGATCTTGCGCTTCAGCGGATCTTCGCCGTAGTAGTAGCTCTCGATGATCTGCGCCTTCTTCTGCAGATTCTCGTTCTCGGTGGACCAGCGGAATGCGTCGTCGATTTCCTTGGACGAGCACAGCGTCGAGAAGATCGAGGAGTAGCTCTTGGCGTGCACCGATTCCATGAAGGCAATGTTGGTGTACACGGCCTCTTCGTGCGGGGTCAGCGCATCGGGGATCAGGGAGACGGCGCCGACGGTGCCCTGCAGGGTGTCAAGCAGGGTCAGGCCGGTGAAGACGCGCATGGTGAGCAGCTTCTCGTCCTCGGTGAGCGTGTTCCACGACTGGATGTCGTTGGACAGCGGCACCTTTTCCGGCAGCCAGAAGTTGTTGACCAAGCGGTTCCAAACCTCGACGTCCTTGTCGTCCTGGATGCGGTTCCAGTTGATGGCTTCGACGTGGCCGGCAAGCTTTAGCTTCTCAGTCATTTCCGTCCCCTCTATTCTTGCTAAGTTTGTTGGTAAATACGGGTGCACGTACGACGGCGGGTGGAGACCCGCCGTCGTACGCATTCGGTTATTAGGTTATCGCTACCTGGCAACCGGAGGTGAATCGGTGGTGCGTGGGCACCGCGCGGTTACAGTGCGCAGGAAACGCAGCCCTCGACCTCGGTGCCCTCAAGTGCCATCTGGCGCAGGCGGATGTAGTACAGGGTCTTGATGCCCTTGCGCCATGCGTAGATCTGCGCCTTGTTGATGTCACGCGTGGTGGCGGTGTCCTTGAAGAACAGCGTCAGCGACAGGCCCTGGTCCACGTGCTGCGTGGCTGCGGCGTAGGTGTCGATGACCTTTTCGTAGCCGATTTCGTACGCATCCTGGTAGTACTCCAGGTTGTCGTTGGTCAGGTACGGTGCCGGGTAGTAGACGCGCCCGATCTTGCCTTCCTTGCGGATCTCGATCTTCGCAGCCACCGGGTGGATGGACGAGGTCGAGTTGTTGATGTAGGAGATCGAACCGGTCGGCGGCACGGCCTGGAGGTTCTGGTTGTAGATGCCGTGCTCCATGATGGAGGCCTTCAGCGCACGCCAGTCGTCCTGGGTCGGGATGTCAATGCCGGCGAAGAGTTCGCGCACGCGTTCCGTGGCGGGAACCCATTCCTGCTCGGTGTACTTGTCGAAGAACTCACCCGAGGCGTACTTCGAATCCTCGAAGCCCTCGAAGGTCTCGTTCTTCTCCATGGCGATCTTGTTCGAGGCACGGAGTGCGTGGAACACGACGGTGTAGAAGTAGATGTTGGTGAAGTCCAACCCCTCTTCCGAACCGTAGTGGACGCGCTCGCGGGCCAGGTAGCCGTGGAGGTTCATCTGGCCGAGGCCGATGGCGTGGGTCTTGGCGTTGCCCTGGGCGATCGATGGAACGGAGTTGATGAAGGACATGTCCGAGACGGCCGACAGTGCGCGGATCGCAGTCTCGATCGAGGCACCGAGATCCTTGCCGTCCATGGCCTTGGCGATGTTCATCGAACCGAGGTTGCAGGAAATGTCCTTGCCCACGGTCTTGTAGCCGAGGTCCTCGTTGTATTCCGACGGGGTGGAAACCTGGAGGATCTCGGAGCAGAGGTTGCTCATCGAGATCTTGCCCTTGATCGGGTTCTCGCGGTTTACGGTGTCCTCGAACATGATGTACGGGTAACCGGACTCGAACTGGATCTCGGCCAGGGTCTGGAAGAACTCGCGGGCGTTGATCTTGGTCTTCTTGATGCGGGCATCATCGACCATCTCGTAGTACTTCTCGGTGACCGAGATGTCCGAGAACGGCATGCCGTAGACCTTCTGGATGTCGTACGGCGAGAAGAGGTACATGTCCTCGTTCTTGCGCGCCAACTCGAAGGTAATGTCCGGGATGACGACGCCCAGCGAGAGGGTCTTGATGCGGATCTTCTCGTCGGCGTTCTCGCGCTTGGTGTCCAGGAAGCGGTAGATGTCCGGGTGGTGAGCGTTCAGGTACACGGCACCTGCACCCTGGCGGGCACCGAGCTGGTTGGCGTAGGAGAAGCTGTCTTCGAGGAGCTTCATCACGGGGATGACGCCCGAGGACTGGTTCTCGATCTGCTTGATCGGGGCTCCGTGCTCGCGCACGTTGGTCAGCGAAAGGGCAACGCCGCCGCCGCGCTTCGAGAGCTGCAGCGAGGAGTTGATGCCGCGGGAGATCGATTCCATGTTGTCTTCGATGCGCAGCAGGAAGCAGGAAACGAGTTCGCCACGCTGTGCCTTGCCGGCGTTAAGGAACGTCGGGGTGGCCGGCTGGAAGCGGCCTTCGATGATCTCGTTGACCAGGGAGACGGCAAGTTCCTCATCGCCACGGGCCAGGTGCATGGCAACCATGCACACGCGGTCCTCGTAGCGTTCCAGGTAGCGCTTGCCGTCAAAGGTCTTCAGCGTGTAGGACGTGTAGAACTTGAAGGCGCCCAGGAAGGTCTCGAAGCGGAACTTCTTGGCGTAGGCCCCGCGGTAGAGGTCGCGGATGAAGTTCATCGTGTACTGGTCGAGCGTTTCACGCTCGTAGTACTCGTGCTTGACCAAGTACTCGAGCTTCTCGTCGAGGTCGTGGAAGAACACGGTGTTGTTGTTCACGTGCTCCAAGAAGTACTGGCGGGCTGCAGCGCGGTCAGCCTCGAACTGGATGCGTCCGTCGGAACCGTAAAGGTTCAACATGGCATTCAGCTCGTGGTAGCCCAAGCCCTGAAAAGCTGCAGGCAATTCCTTAGAATCCTGCTTCACGTCAGACTCTGCGACGTTCGTGTCCAAAAGACTTCCAATCCTTCGCGAACTCGGGTCACGTCTTCCTGGGTGCCCATGAGTTCAAATTTGTACAGAAGCGGAACATTGCACTTGGCTGCAATCTTTATTGCGGCCAAGCAGTAGGTGGTTCCAAAGTTTGTGTTTCCGGCTCCCACCACGCCACGCAACAGGTTCCTGTTGCGTGCGTCGTTGAGGAACTTCACAACCTGAGGCGGGATTGACCGTTCGCCCTTTTCGCCACCGTAAGTGGGAATGAGGAGCACGAATGGTTCAGCGGCCACCAGTTGTGGATCCCGACCGTGCAAAGGAATGCGCGCAGACTCGATCCCCAGCTTCCCTGCAAACCGGTGCGTGTAGCCGGATGCGGAAGAAAAGTAGATCAGGTGGCTGCTGGTGAATACCTCCGCCGCAGTGGCGGATTCTTGCATCGGTGTTGCCAACGATGAAGTAGGCATCGTGATCGCCTCGAATTTGCTTGAATCGGTAAAGCTAGGGGGGCTTGTTAGGCCACGGAAGCGCTGAGGCCCTGGGCAAGCTCTTCGATCTTGTCCGGGCGGAATCCGGACCAGTGGTCGGCGTCAGTGATGACGACCGGTGCCTGCATGTAGCCGAGGGCGCGTACGCGCTCCAGCGCAGCGGGATCCTGCGAGATGTCAACGCTCTGGTAGACGATGCCCTTTTTGTCTAGAGCGCGGTAGGTTGCGTTGCACTGTACGCATGCTGGCTTCGTGTATACCGTGACGGTCATGTCCGTAAATCCCCTCGTGCAAAAAATCTATGTATGTGGTGTGGCCGGCTCCCCGCGACTCCCTCGGATGGGGGTCGGTCGCGGGGACGATATGACTCGGTGGCTTCAAAGCCTTCGAGAGGCGGAGTTTCATACATTTCCCCGCACATTTCGGGGATTTTGCACTAGGCCTCGCCAGCTATTTCAATACTACATCTAGTGGGGCCGGAGGGGTTATACCCCAAGATGATGTATTACACGTCTGTCATTCCGGTCACCTGCAGTCCACACGCGCTGTGGATAAGATGAGCCACTTTAACCCCGTGAATCCAGCAAAATCCACTCGGCGTCCACACCCTGTGGAGTACCAACACACAGTTAATTTTTTTGGCGTGTCGCCGACTTCGGCGTGTCGAAGCATCCGGACGGGAGCACAAAATGTGGCGTGCGTCAGTGAGTGCCAGCACAAACGATGGGAACGACCAAGCCGGCGGCCACCACACCCCCTGATTCGACAACGCGGGCGGCTGGATTCGGGCTAGTGAAGCAGTTGAAAGATGAACCGGTCATCCGGCGACCAAAAGTGCGTGTCGTCGCAACGGTATCCCCGCAGCCACTGAGTCCCCTCGACCACCCGAAGGTAGAAGCCCTTGGGGAACTCGTCGTCGTCGCGCAACCTCGGGGCAGCCACGGTGAAAGATCCGTCGGGCGCATGCCCCCTACTCATGACAGGGTCGCAGGAAGACACCTGTCCCGTCATGGCCAGACGCAGATAGGGGCCGGCGGTCGGCGGACAGAGTTCCATCCCGCATTCCCGTGCCGCGGAAAGCACGTGGGACAGGGAGCCGCCGACGGGCAGTCCAAGGTCACCCACCCGGCGCCCGACAACGGTGATGGGTTGCGGCATACCCGGATCGTCAAACACGGCATCGGCAAGAAGAACCAGGGCATGTGCGTTGAGTTGGATGCCCCGGGAACGGAATTCGGCATTCAGTTCACCTCGGGATAGCCCACCGACCGAGACTTCCAGGGAACCTTCCACGAGGCAATCTATTGGGCTGTCCACCCGGCCAGCCTACATCGGGGGCTACCCTCCGCAGCCGGGATTCGATCGAAGGCGTCCGTCGGTTCGGTTCTTCGGGTCACCGTCCGCGGGCCTTGCGGGAAACGCATTGCCGGCGCCATCGGCGGCCGGCAACGCGTCGCACTACTGTCCGGCGGGCAGGGCCCGTGCGCCGAAGATCCCCTGGCCGACGCGGACGACGGTGGAACCTTCCTCGATGGCCAACTCGAAATCGCCGCTCATCCCCATGGACAGCTCCTCGATTTCCATGCCCTCCGGCGCGGTCGTCCGGAGCATGTCGCGCAGTTCGCGGAGCCGGATGAAACATGCACGGACGGCTTGCTCGTCGTCGCTGAAGAGCGCAAGTGTCATCAGGCCCTTGACGTGCAAACGGTCGAACTGCGGCAGCTGGTTCACGAATCCCTGGACATCGGCGGGGTCGACACCGGACTTGTTGTCCTCGTTCGAGGTGTTGACCTGGATAAACACGTCCAGGTGGCGGTCCTCCTCCTCGAGCCGGCGTTGCAGCGCCTCGGCCTGCCGAACATTGTCCAGGGCCTGGAACTCGTCGGCGAACTTGGCCACGTACTTTGCCTTGTTGGTCTGCAGGTGTCCGATGACGGAGAACTTGAGTCCGGGGACATCGGCCAGGGCCTCGGCCTTGCGTGCCACTTCCTGCACCTTGTTCTCGCCCAGGAACGTGGCACCGGCCGCGATGGCCAGCCGCAGCCGCTCCTCCGGCACCGTCTTGCTGACGGGCAGAAGGCGGATGGATGCCGGATCGCGGCCGACCTTGCGGGCCGCGGCATCGATACGATGGCGGATCGATGAAAGGTTGTGCTCGAAGTCCTCGACGGTGTTTGCGAGGGCCGCTGCCGGTTCCGGGGTGTGCGCAGGCTGGGTCATGAGGTGGGAACTTTCGGGGTGAGGGGTGTCGGCTGCCAGGAGTCGGGGCGGGCCGGCGGCCCGCCCCGATGCATCCCTAGACCTTTTTGACGACGGAGGACTTCAGCTGCATGGGGCCGAACCCGTCGACCTTGCAGTCGATGTCGTGGCCATCGACGCCGTTGACCAGGCGGATGTTGCGTACCTTGGTACCGACCTTGATCGACTGCGACTGTCCCTTGACCTTGAGGTCCTTGACGATGGTTACGGAATCCCCGTCGGCAAGAACGTTGCCGACCGAGTCCTTGATGGCCTTCTCCTGTGGCAGCTCGGCTTCGTCCGCCTCGGCCGCCCACTCGTGGCCGCATTCCGGGCATACCAAGAGGGCGCCCATTTCATAGGCATAGGGGCTGGAACACTGGGGGCATGGGGGCAGAACTTCACTCATGCCTTCAATCCTAGGCGGCAAAGGCGTGTTTCGGGTCCTCCACCGGGCCGCTTGGCGGGCCATGCGCGGTCCGGCTGCGGGCTACTTGCGGTTGAAGAACACCACGAAGTAGCCGACCGCGGCAAACAGGAGGGACAGGAACCCCAGGGCAAAGGCGCAGGCTGCCGGAACCGTAAAGAGGTTGGCGCAGGAACTGAAGGACATCATGCTCCCGCCGCCGGTGATCATGAACAGCACGGCGGGAAGCCCGTAGAGCACCAACCCCAGGAGGGCAAAAATCGGGCACGCAACCAAGGCGGCGAAGCTCACTTTGCTAAGACGGCACGCCTGCACGGTGGCCGCCTCGTGGGCGGGGACCTCAAGAAGCGGTGCGCCTGCTCGCAATGTGGGCTCAGATTGGCTCATACCACGCAAGTCTAGAGGCGCTAACCCCATAAACCCAGTAAATGGACTTTATGTTAACCGGAGTGTCGCACACCCCTTGCCCGCCGGCTCGCGGCAACGCCGCGCCCGTCCGGGAAGGCCGAGGCCCTCCACCTGACAGGGACTTCTCGCATGACCAAGACATGGTCAAGCGTGGCGGAGCCGGCCGGCAGGGAATCGAAGAAGGAAGACGTCACGTCGTGGATCTCGGTGGCACCGACGGCCCAGCGATCGGTGCCCAGTTCCAGGCCGTCGAGCCGTGCGCCGCCCCGGGCCGGCGACCACCCGATGGTCCCCTGGCGCTGGAACGCCGAGGCTTCCTCAAGGGTTCCGAAGATGCGGCTGCTCCACTGCTCCGAGTCCGAAACGTCTACATGCACCCGCATCTCCCGGGCCCTGGCATCGACGACCATGCGGGAAGGTGATTCGGAAACGGAGAACCGGGCGTGCTCGTGGCGGCCCGGCAAGAGGGTGCCACCCAGAACCACGGGAATCCGGGAAGCCGAATGCCTGACGGGGATGTAGACGCCTTGGCGGGTTCCGGAGTCGTCGTCCCATTCCACGGCGATGCGGTGTGCGGAGTTTTCGGCACCCCAGCCGACGTCGGCGCCGATCCACCGCGGCCTGACAGCGGCGAGCCTGATCAGGCAGATTCCCCCGACAGCCGCATCGTTTGCGAGCCGGGGCCGCAGTCCCGCGGGAAGCAGGGAACGCGCAACCTCGGGGTCCAGGCTGTAGTTGACCAGCAGGCGGCGGGAAATGGTGGCATCCAGGTCCGGCATCTTCATGGCCCGACGCTCCCTTCGAGGGCCGTTTCGGCGGGGCTCGCCGCGGAGGGCGCCAGGTGTCGCAGACCCCTGAGCAGCATTTGTTCGGGGCACACCGCCGAGAGGAAGTTGCCGACCGAGTGGGCCAGCTGCTCCCCCGCCAGCGAGTAGAGGATGCGGTTTGCCTCGCGCCGCTCGGTGACAAGGCCTGCGGACCGCAGCACGGACAGGTGGCGGGAAATCGTGGGCGCGGAGCTGGCGAACCGCCCGGCAATCTCGCCCGCCGACTGCTCGCCCCCGCGAAGGTCCTGCAGGATCTGGCGCCTGGTGGGGTGGGCCAGCGCCGCAAATACGTCGGATGCACTCTCTGTCATACCTTCAATTTAGCAGTTCTGCTAATTAGTGCAAGGGCTAAGTACGATCGGGTTCCGCGATCCGGCTCAATGGCCAATGGCACCTGCCGCCGGTCGCCGGCGAAACCGTTGTCCCGCCGGCGACCGAAGCATAGGATCGCGACAGGCAGGGGCGCTGTCGGGGCCGGGACCGGCTCCGCGGAACGCGGCACCAGGAAGGAAGGCATGGGCAGGCATTTGAACGTCCACACCGGTGCCGCGCGCATCCACTGCACCATCGGCGCCGGGACCGGGCCGGATGTCCTGTTCCTCAATGGCGCGTTCTCGACGCGGCGCGACTGGAAACACGTCCTGCGGGCGCTGCCCCCGCACGTGCGCACCGTCACCTTCGATGCCCGTGGACGCGGCAGGTCGGCCGACTCGCCCGACTACTCCTTTTCCGGCGCCCTGGAGGACGTGGGCGCCGTCATCGAGGCCACCGGGCTGGCCAACCCCGTCCTCGTCGGTTGGTCCCACGGCGCCACGCTCGCGATCCGCCATGCCGCAACCCACCCGGGCGAGGTGGCCGGGGTGGTGCTTGTCGACGGGGCCTTCCCCGTGCGGGTCTTCCATGAGAAGGCCCGACGGCGCGTCAGGCGGCAGTACCGGCTCCTGCGCCTCCCGATGCGTGTCCTGGGCTCGATGCGCCTGCTCGCGCGGATGACGCACCACCAGGCGGCACACGTCGTGATAGAACTCGACGAGATCGACGCCGGGCTGCTCCCCGACTACCGCAACCTCACGTGCCCGGCGCTCCTGGTCGTCGGCAGCGGCCCCCACCACGGATCCCCCGCCGACGAGATGCGCACCATGCGGGACGCGGCGCAGGCCGCCACGGCGGCCAACGCCCTGGTGCGCGTCCATGCGGTTGTCGCATCGAACCACCTGCGCATCCTGCGCGCCAACGCCGCCGAGGTCGCCTCGGCCGTGCTGGAGCTGGCCGGCGGGACCCCGCCGGTGCGCCGGGAACCGCCCTCCGGCGTGGGATAAAGTGTGGGGCAGGCGACGCGGGCGGGCCGGGCGGCCCGGCCGGAGCCCGTAACTGGAGGATTGCATGGAGTTTGCGGAAATACTCGGCCGGATCATCACGGCGGCCGCGGTGGCCGTGGTGTTCATCATCGTGCTGGCGATGTTTGTCCGCAGGCTGCTCGGCGTGGCCATCGGCCTGGGCCGGATCATCGTCGCCGGGCTGCTGGGCCTGGCCGCCGAGGTCGGGTTCGAGTCCCGCTACGTGTGGCGCAACCCCGATGCGAGCATCGCCCTGGTGCCGGTGCAGATCGGCATCGTGCTGATCGTCGCCACGCTCTTCCTGGTGGTTGCCGAACTCGTGGTCCCCTCCGGCTCGGTGCTTCGCCCGGACAAGTGGGTCGCCGCGTGGAAGGCCCGCCTGGCGCGCACCCGCAGGTACACCGAGGTGACAAGGATCGCCCTGTCCCACGGGCTGCTTCCGGCCAGGCTGCCCAGCGACAAGGACACCCCCGAGGCATCCGCCGAGCGGGCGGCCGGCGGCGAGTCGCTGCGCCTGGCTTTGCAGGAGTCGGGGGTCGCGTTCGTGAAGTTCGGACAGGTGCTCTCCACCCGCGGCGAGTTGTTGCCCGCCGAGTACATCGCCGAACTCTCGAAGCTTCAGCAGGCCGTCGCGCCCGAACCGTGGGAGGACGTGCGAGCGCTCATCACCGCCGAGCTGGGCCGCGACGTGGAATCCGCGTTCGCCGAGTTCGACCACGTGCCGCTCGCCGCGGCGTCGATCGGCCAGGTCCACCGGGCGCGGCTGCACACCGGCGAGGCGGTGGCGGTGAAGATCCAGCGCCCGGGCATCGTCCCGCTGGTCGAACGCGACCTGGACATCACGGTGCGCATGGCCACCACGCTGGAGCGCTCCACCGACTGGGGCCGCTCGCTGGGCATCGTAAAGGTGGCCGAGGGCTTCGCCGACTCGCTGCGCGAGGAGCTGGACTACGGGATCGAGGCGATGAACATCTCGGCGCTGCGCAGCACGCAGCTCAAGCACCCCGAATCCGAACGCGTGGACATCCCGCTGCACTACCCGGAGCTCAGCACCCGCCGGATCCTCGTGATGCAGATGGTCTCCGGGGACACGCTCAGCTCCCCCGGCACCATCGCGGCCCACCCGCCGGCGGAGCGCCGCAAGCAAAGCGTCGCGCTCTTCCGCTCGCTCATGCACCAGATCATGGACGACGGCGTGTTCCATGCAGACCTGCACCCCGGGAACATCGTGCTGCAGCCCAACGGGCACATCATGTTGCTGGACTTCGGCTCCGTCGGGCGCCTCGACAACGAGTTGCGCCAGCTGGTCTCCGAGGTTTTACTGGCCTTCTACCGCGGGGATTCGCGGGCCATCGCCGATGCGCTGCTGGGCATGGCCCCGCTGCCCGAGGACTTCGACGAGGTGACGCTGCGCCGGGAGCTCAGCCGCTTCATGTCCCTGCACCTGGGCCCGGGGGCGGTGGTGAGGGCCGAGGTCTTCACGCAGCTTGTCTCGCTGCTGGCCAAGCACCGCATCTCGATCCCCGCCGAGCTGGCCGGGGCGTTCAGGGCCGTCGCCGTCCTGGAGGGGACGCTGCGGCGCCTGGACCCCGACTTCGACCTCATCTCCGAGGCACGCGAGTACGGCGAGGCCCGCGTGCGCTCGGTGCTGCGTCCCGCCACGCTGGGCGAGGCACTGAACAACGACGTCATGGCGATGCTGCCGATGCTGCGCCGGCTGCCGCGACGCCTGGACCAGATCTCCGGGGACCTCGCGGCGGGCCGCCTGGGGGTGAACATGCGCCTGCTGGCCAACCCGCAGGACCGGCAGATGGTCAGGTCGCTGGTGCACGAGGCCATCCTGACGTTCCTGGCCGGGGTCACCGGGATCATGGCCACCATGCTGCTGGTCAGCGACGGCGGGCCGAACGTCACGGCGGACCTGACGCTGTACCAGCTCTTCGGCTACACGCTGGTCGGCGTCGCGGCGATCTTCGCGCTGAGGGTTGTCTTCGACATCTTCCGGAGGCGCCGCGGCGAATAGCCGGCTAGTCCCGCGGCGGGCGCTGCCGCTGCCGTTTGGTGTCGGAGCGCCGCCCCTTGGCCTCGAGCCGCCGCTTCACCGATCCGCGGGTCGGCTTCGTCGCCCGGCGCCGGGGGCCCTCCGGCACAAGCCCGGCGGAGACGATCGCGGCGAGCTTGGCCAGCGCCGTCTCGCGGTTGCGCAGCTGGGAGCGCTGCTCCGCGGCCGAGACCACCAGCACCCCGGAAACCAGCCGGGGTTCCAGGCGGGCGAGCAGCCGTTCGCGCTGCCACCCGGAAAGCACGGAGGACCGTTCCACGTCCCAGGAGAGTTCGACGCGGCTGTCGGAGGTGTTCACGTGCTGCCCGCCCGGGCCCGAGGCGCGCGAGAAGCGCCATTCCAGCTCGCGGGCCGGGATGGTCAGCGCGGGCGACACCTCGAGATCCATCCCCCAAGCATCCCATGGCTCGGCGTGCCGCGGCCGCCGGACCCCGGAGGCCTGCCGCCGGTGAAAACCCCTTGGCGCACCGGTTTCCATCGGCTACCTTGGGTCGTGGACCGGAAGGGAGCCACTCGTGAGTCCAACCACAGCTTTCGGCGCGGACGACCTGCGCGCACAATTCCAGGGGGCGGTGTTCGCCCCGGGCGACGCCGGGTTCGAGGAGGCGTGCCTGGGCTTCAACCTGGCCCACACGTTCCGGCCCGACCTCGCGGTGCTGCCCGAGTCCGCCGCCGACGTGGCGGCCGCGGTGCGCCACGCCGCACGCACCGGGCTCGCCGTCCACGTGCATTCGACGGGGCACGGCTACCCGCACCAGGCCCACGGCGGCATGCTGGTGAACACCTCCCGGATGCAGTCGCTGTCCGTGGATCCGGCCCGGCGCCGGGCACGCGCGGGCGCCGGGGTTCGCTGGGACAGCGTGATCGAGCAGGCCGCACCGCACGGCCTCGCCCCGCTGAACGGGTCCTCGCCCGACGTCGGGGTCGTCGGCTACACGCTCGGCGGCGGCATGGGCCCGATGGGCCGGACCTTCGGCTTCGCCGCGGACCGGGTCCGCCGCATCCAGCTGGTGACGGCCGACGGCTCGCTGCTGGAGGTCGACGCCGCCTCGGAACCCGAGCTCTTCTGGGCGCTGCGCGGGGGCAAGTGCTCGGTCGGCATCGTCACCGAGATCGAGTTCGACCTCGTCGAGGTGCCCGGGCTCTACGCCGGCGCAGTGTTCTATGCCGGCGACGACGCCGCCACCGTCCTGCATTCCTACCGCGAATGGGCGCCGGCGCTGCCCGAGTCCACCACCACGTCGATCGCACTGCTCCGGCTGCCCGACGACGAATCCTTCCCCGAACCGCTGCGCGGGCGGCTCTCGGTGCACCTGCGCTACGTCCATGTCGGCGGGGAGGAAGCCGGCGCGGCACTGCTCGAGCCCATGCGCCGAGCGGCCCTCCCGCTCATCGACCTCGTCTGCGCCATGCCCTACGCGGCGATCGGCTCGGTCCACCAGGACCCCAGCGACCCCATGCCGGTGTGGGAGGGGTCGCTGTTGTTGCGCGGGCTGGACGCCGGTGCGATTGATGCCCTGCTCGGCACGGCCGGGCCCGGGAACGACGTTCCGTTGATCATGGCCGAGATCCGCCACCTCGGCGGCGCGTTGTCGCGGGGCCCGGAGCAGGCCAACGCGGTGGGCGGCCGCGAGGCGGAGTTCTCGCTGATGGTGGTCGGCCCCTATCCGACGCCCTTGCGCCAGGCCGTGGAGGCCGCGGGCGGCGCGGTGCTTGAGGCCCTGGAACCGTGGGCCCACGGTGGCACGCAGATCAACTTCCAGGGGTTTGCCGCAACCCCCGAGGTCGTGCGCCGCGCCTGGCCCGAACCGACGGTGGAACGCCTGCGCGCCCTCAAGGCCGCGTGGGACCCCGGGTCGCGCTTCAGCTTCGGCTACCCGCTGGACTGAGGCCGGGCCCGGGGATGCGGGGATCAGGCCAGCAGCGACCTGAAGTAGTCGTCGACCCTTGTCGTTTTCCAGGCCTCAATGCCCGGGTCCGCATCCTCGTACGCGGCGTGTGCCAGGTCGAACTCCGAGAGCGCAAAACTGGCCAAGGCCCGGGGAAAGACGCCCGTGCCGAGCTCGCGGGTCACCGACTTCAGCGCCATGAGTTCCTCGGACCGGCCAACCACTTCCGCCGGCGCCTCCCCTTCACGCAGAAGCGTTGCGAGGTCCATCGGCGCGACGGCCGAGCCCGGGTGCATGCGTAGCCACCGCAGGGCGGCAGCGGGGCGCAACGCGTAGAAAACCTTCTTCAGGGGCACGACCTCGGAGGATTGGTCCCACTGGTTCCGCCCCACATGCAGATAGTGCCGCCCGACCCGCGCGGGGTCGATGACCTCGTCGGCCAACTCCAGCAGGCCTTCCCGAAGGACCGTATCGCCCCGGTACACGATCGGCGACGCCAACCACTCGACGACCGTTGCATTGCCCTTGAGCAGCAAACGCAGTGCCTTGGCAAGATCCCACCCGTTGACGTCGAAGACCTTGTCCAACGGGGTTTCAATGACATCCCGATGGGGCCACAGGCTCAGGTAGTCGTGCTTGGGGCGCAGGTAGAGGAAGCGGCAGTCGTAGTCGCTGTCCGGGGAGGGGAAACCCCACGCCCTGCTGCCGCTCTCAACCGCCCAGGAAATGGTGACACCTTCCTCGCCGGCCACCCGCTCCAGGCGGTCGTCTATCTCGGCCACCACGGCCGGGTCGAGGCTGTCGGGGATGTTTCGCATGCCAACACCCTACCGCCCTGCACGCGGCTGTCGGCTCGGCACTTCGGGGCCCGTCAGTCGGCGAGTCCCAGTCCCGCGGCAAGTTCCCTGGCCCTCAGGTCGAAGAGTTCCGCGGGGTCCCGCAGCGTGTTGGGTCCGTACTGCCCGAACACCTCGAATCCCACCGCCCCGAACAACCCCGACCACGCGCCCAGCCCGCGGGCGACAAGCCAGGCCGGGGCCGTCAGCCCGTACTCGGCCCTGATGCCCTCCATGTCCTCGGCAAGTCCCGGGGGCAGGCCGCCGCGGGGTTCGGCGGCCGCGATCCGCCCCGCACCCCAGGCTTCCTCGACGATCCCCATCAACCGCACCACCACCCGGGTTCCGGCCGCGACGGTTTGCCCGGGAGGCGCCTGGTACCCGGGAACCGGGGTCCCGTAGAGCAACCCGTAGCGTGAGGGCTCGGCAACGGCCCAGCTGCGCACCGCCCGGGCCAATGCGGCAAACCGTTCAGCGTCGGATCCACTGGGCCGTTCCAGCGCGGCGTCCACGGCGTCCCCCAAATCCGTGTAGGCCTCGACCACCAGCAGGGTCAGCAGTTCGTCCCGGCTTGAAACGTAGCGGTAGACGGCCGAGGAGACGATCCCGAGGTCCTTGGCCACGGCCCTCAACGACAGCGCTGCGGCACCCCGGGTGGCCACCTGTTCACGGCCGAGGCGCATGATTTCTTCGATGGTCCGTTCGCGCGCCAGCTCGCGCGGGGTTCGAATCTTGTGCATGACCCCATCCCACACCAACGGGGTGAGCGCAGTCAACTTTAGAGAGCACTGCTCTTGACACATCTCTCGAGAGCTCCTACATTGGTTGCGAGAGCACCGCTCTCACAACCAATGTAGGAGGCCACACACCATGTCCACGCACTATCTCGTCACGGGTTCCGGACCCGTTGGAACCACCGTCGCCCTCGAGCTGGCCGGCAAGGGGCACAGCGTGGTGCTGGCGACCCGGTCCGGCGGCGGCCCGGAACACCCGGGCATCCGCCGGATGCAGGCCGACGTCCTGGACCCGGAGCAACTGGCCGGGGCCATGGACGGCGCGCGGGCCGTGTTCCATTGCATCCACGCCGCATACACCGCCCGGGCCTGGCACGAGACGCTGCCGGCGGCCGATGAAGAGGTCCTTGCAGCGGCCGGCGCCCGGGGCATCCCCGTGGTGTTCCCCGAGAGCCTCTACTCCTATTCGGACCCCTCGCACCCGATGGCCGAGGACTCGCCGCGCAATGCCGCCGGCGGCAAGCGCGGGGTCCGCACCGCACTGCTGGCGGCGCGCGCGGCCTCGGCCACGGACACGGTCTCGGTGGTGGCCTCGGACTTCTACGGGCCCCACGTCACGACGGCCCATGCCGGATCGCGGATGCTCGAGGCCGTGTTCGGCGGCCGGCGGCTCACCGCCATCGGCAACCCCCACCTGCCGCATTCCTTCACCTACGTGCCCGACCTGGCCGCGGCCATGGTGCGTGCCGCGGAACTCCCGGAGCTGTGGAACACGGTGATCCATGCGCCCACGGCGCCGCCGGAAAGCCAGCGGGCCATGCTAGAGGCCTACGCGGCCGCTGCGGACCGCCCCGCCCCCGGGATCACCGGTTTGCCCGGCTGGCTGCTGCGGGCCATCGGTGCCGTCCACCCCGCAACCCGGGAGCTTGCAGAAACCGCCTACCAGTTCGATGCCCCCTTCGTGATGGACTCCGCCCGCAGTCAGGCATTGCTCGGTCTCTCCCCGACCAGGCTGGCCGACGGGGCGGCCACCACCGTGGCCTGGTGGAAGGATTCCGGGCGCGGCTGATTCCTGCACCGAGACTCCGTGCCGTCCTGATGCTACCCGGAGGTCGCGGTGGCCTCCGAGGCTCCGTAGAGCGCGGCGATGATGCCCTTGGCCACCAAGACTGCCGCATTCTCGCCGTTCACCGGGGAGGCGGAGAGGTTCACGGCGATGATGATCGTGTCGCCGGTGTTCTGGTGGTGGGCCATGAACGAGGAGTACCCGGGCAGCTGCCCGTCGTGGCCGAGGATTCCGGGGGCGAACCGGGCGATGCCGAGGCCGTACCCGACCCCGCCATCCTGGCCCTCGACCGTGGGCCGGATGCTCTCGAGGCGGGCTTTCTGGGTCGCCGTATCCAGCAGGCCGCCCTCCACCAGCGCCTTGGCGTAGACGGCGAGTTCCTCGGCCGTGGAGATGGCACCCCCGGCGGTCCATGCCCAGGACGGGTTTGCGTCGGTGAATTCCAGCGGCTTGAGCGTCCCGTCCAGCGCCGCCGGAAGGTCGGCGGCCGGGACGGCATAGGAGTCGACGGTCTCTTCGTTCGTTCCGAATTGGTAGCCCCGGGCATGGGGCTCCGGCAGGGTCGATTCCGTGTTTGCCGGGAGCGAGGTGTGCGTGAGGCCGAGCGGCTCGAAGATCCTCTCCCGGAACACCTCGGAGGCACTCATCCCGGTGAGCTGTTCGATCACGACCCCCAGCAGCACGATGTTCGTGTTGCTGTACTCGTACTCCGTGCCGGGTTCGGCGTTCGACGGGTGCTTGAAGTCGATCGCCAGCAGCTCATCCGGCGTCCAGGCCTTCTGCGGCTCCCTGTCGAGCGTCGCGTTGAATCCCTCGTCGAAGGTGTAGCTGAAGAGCCCGCTGCGCATCTCCGCCAGCTGGGCGATGGTGATGTTCTCCCCGTTGGGGACATCGGGCCGGAACTTCGCGATCGGGTCCTGGAGCCCGAGCTTGCCCTCCTGGACAAGCTGCAGGATGACCGTCGCGGTCATGGTCTTGGTGTTGCTGCCGATCCGGAAGACGTCTTCCAGCTTCATCGGCACCTGCCCACCGAGCTCGGCCGTTCCGAAGCTTCCCGACCAGTCTCCCCGAGTGGGCGACTTGATGAGCACCGTGGCCCCGGGAACGGCGTTGGCCTTCATGACCTCGGGGATGCGTTCCTGCAGCACCTGCGCGTAGTCAGGAACCTGCGCCGGGCCGTTGACCGGTGCGACCCCGGTGGGCGAGGCGGTTTCGGAACCCGCGGTTCCGGCACTCCCGCCGGGAGCGCAGCCCGACACGGCAAGAACCGCACCCAGTGCGAAGACCGCGATCGTGGACTTGTTGTTCATGAGTTGCCCCTGGGGTCCGGCCTGCCGCTGCCTGGAACGCGGATTCGCTCACATGATAGCAAGCCGACGCCGGGGTGCACACGAAAAACCCGCCGGATCTCAATGATCCGGCGGGTTTTCATTCGGTGGAGGTAAGGGGATTCGAACCCCTGACCTTCTGCATGCCATGCAGACGCGCTACCAACTGCGCCATACCCCCGAATGGGAGCCACCCTCGCGGGCAACTCATCCATCATAGGCCACGGTTGGACCGCGGCGCAAATCGGGTGGCCCTACAGGACGTCCGGCAGGGTTTCGACGTGCGACATGTCGGTTGCCGGCTCGCCGGAGGTCGGCAGCTCGATGACCGGGCAGTCGCCCCAGAGGCGCTCCAGGGCGTAGAAGACACGGTCCTCGTTGTGCTGGACGTGGATGACGACGTCCGAGTAGTCGAGCAGGACCCAGCGGCCGGTGCCGCGGCCTTCGCGGCGGACCGGGCGGATGTCGAAGAGCTCGTCGAGCTTGTCCTCGATCTCGTCGACGATCGAGTTGACCTGGCGCTCGGAGGCGGCCGAGGCGATCAGGAAGGCGTCGGTGACACCGAGGCGCTCCGAGACGTCGAGGGCGACGAGGTTCTCGGCAAGCTTGTCGGCGGCGGCGAGGGCTGCGGCCTTCACCAGGTTGAGGGAATGTTCGTGGGCGCTCATGGGATTCTCCTTGAGTGGTCGGGTGCGACCCGGGTGGGGTCGGCTAGTTCGAGTTGAGGATCATGATGAGGCCGGCAACGAGCGCCGCACCTCCAACGGACAATGCCGCGATGACCATCAGGTACATGTTGTTGGCACGGCGCATCCCGGCGGTCTGCGCATCAAGCGGCTCCAGTCCCTGCGCGCGGACGGCACGCACCGGGGGGTGGGAGACGGTCGGCTCGACGTCGACGGTGCCGTGGGCATCCGCCAGCGGCGTGGCCTTGGGTGTTGCCCGTGCCTCCGGCGCGGGAGTGCCCGCGGCCATCGGCCAGGCAGGTGCGGCGGCCCGGGAGGGCGCCGCACCTGCCGGTGCTGCTGCAGCAGCGGGGTTTGCTCCCTGCGACTTGGACTCGCGGGAAGCTGCCTGGGCCGGAGTAGCAGCCGCAGGCTTTTCAGCAGGTTTGGCCGCGGGCGCTGGCGCACCCGGGGCCGAAGTCTTGGTTGGTGCCGACGATGCGGCAGGGGCATCGACGATGGTCCCCTGGTCCGTCATCGAGATGTGGAAGCCGCGCGTGACGGGACCCGAGATCCCGGTGTTGACGAGCTTCTTTTCGATGTCCTCGTCGCGCAGCATGTTCATGGACCCGGTGAACGGGTCCGAGCGCCGCTGCCCGGCGCGCTGCGAGTTGGATTCCTCGAGGCGCTGGCGTTCGGCGGCGCGGCGGCTGATGATTGCCGCGCGTGCAGCGAGTTCGCGCTGCTGGGCCAGGACCTCCAGGTCCACGTCGCCGAGGTCCTCCGGCGCTTGGGCCAGCGAGGGGTCGATGGGCGCGGCTCCGCCGGAGCGGCGGCGCAGGGCCAGGGCGTCCTCGACGCTCATCTGCGCCGCGGGTGCTGCCGGCTTGGGTGCCGCAGGCTTCGCCGCCACGGGCTTGGCCGGCTCCGCCTTGGCTTGCTCGGTCTTGGCGGGCTCGGCCGGCACAGGCTTTTGCGATGCTTCGGGCTTTGCCGCAGCGGGCTTCCCGGCCGCCGCCTTGGGCGCTTCGGGCTTGGAAGGGTGTGCTTGGGCGGGGGCCGGTGCAGCGGCCGGAGCCTCGGGTTCCGGCGTGTTGCCGACCTCCGGCGCCTTGTCCTCGACCAGGGTGGATCCCGCTGCCGCGCCCAGGGCCTGCAGGCGCAGTTGCTTGCGGGTCAGCGGGGCCGGGTCGTCCCCCGGAGAAGGATCCTTGGCTGAGAGTTCGGAGACTTCCTGCTCCAGCCGGCGCCGGGTGCGCAGGGCCTCGCGGTCGCGTGCCCGCTGCAGGGAGGCGCGCTGCGGCAGCGCGTCGACTTCTCCCCCGGTGGCCCGGCGGCTGCGTGCCGGTTCCGCATTGCCGGTCGCCACGGGGGCGGGGGCCTCCGGGGCGGGCACAGGCTTGACCGGTGCGGGAACGGGCTTGACCGGTTCCGACTTGGCGGCCACCGGCTTGGCCGGCACCGCAGCGGGGGCCGCATCGATGGCCGGAGCGGACTTCGCAGCTTCCGGTTTCGCCGTTTCCGACTTTGACGGCACGACCTTCGCCGGTACGTCCTTGACGGGAGCGGGCTTAGCGGCTTCGGGTTTCGCTACTTCGGGCTTCGAGGGTGCCGCAGCCGTGGCTGGCTGGTCCTTGGTCTCCGCGACGGGCTTCGGAGCCGACTTGGGCGCCTGTGACGGGGCCTGCACCGAAGCCCCGGGACGGGCAGGCTCCGCGGGACGAGCAGGGGCCGCGGGAGCTGCCACGGGGGCGGCGTCCACGGCGCGGCCCGCACGCGGCTTGGCGGCTGGCGCGGAAGACGAAGGCTTGACGACGACCGGTTTCCCGATCGGTTCGGCGGCCTTCGCCTCCTTGCCTTCCGCCTGGAGGGCAAGCTGGGCTTCGGCCTCGGCACGGCGCTGCTCACGCAGGGCTCGCCTGCTGAGCGCGGGCCCGGTCTCGTCGCTCATCTTGTCCATTTCCCGGCCGTCCTACTTGTGGCCGTCTACTGCGTAGTTCTTATCGTTGTAAAGCTTGTACTTGCCGATGTACTGGACCACGCCGTCCGGCACCAAGTACCACACCGGATGGTGCGTACGCACGCGTTCGCGGCAATCCGTCGACGAGATCGCCATGGCCGGCACCTCCATGAGGGAGATGTCGTTCCGGTCCAGGACCGGAAGCTCGTGGCCCGGCCGCGTCACCCCGACGAAGTGCGCGAGCGTCCAGAGTTCCTCGGCGTCCTTCCAGCTGAGGATCTTCGCCATGGCGTCCGCGCCGGTGATGAAGAACAGCTCCGCGTCCGGACGCTGGGCCCGCAGGTCGCGCAGCGTGTCGATCGTGTAGGTCGGACCCGGGCGGTCGATGTCCACCCGGCTGACGGTGAAACGCGGGTTTGCGGCCGTGGCGATGACCGTCATCAGGTAACGGTGTTCCGCCTCCGCAACCTCGCGGTCCGACTTCTGCCACGGTGTGCCGGTGGGCACGAACACGACTTCGTCAAGGTCGAACACCGAGGCGACCTCGCTGGCCGCGACCAAGTGGCCGTGGTGGATCGGATCGAACGTGCCGCCCATGACGCCGAGGCGAAATGGGCGGTCCGTGCGTTCGGCCTCGAGTCGGCTAGTGATGGCCGTGCTTGTTGGCGTGCTGGCGGTGGGTGTCCTCGGCCTCCGCCTTGACCTCGTGGCGGTTGCCGACGTTGGTGTAGGACATGGTGACCAGCAGCATCAGCATGAAGACCAGGAAGATGCCGCCGCCGATGATCAGGGCCATCGTCTCGGTCGGGATGCCCTCGGCCGATTCGGAGGCAAGGACGGCCGCATTCAGGGACTGGGTAAACATGTTTCTCCAGGATGTTGTGTGCCGCGGATTCGATGCGAACCCGCGGCACGGTGTTCTAACTATTTGTCTCGTTGTCTTCTATCGTACCCACCTTGGCGCGTGGCTACGAACGAACATGCCCATCACCTTGGACAATCCACTTGGTGGTTGTCAGTTCGCGCAGGCCCATCGGACCGCGCGCGTGCATCTTCTGCGTCGAGATCCCGACCTCCGCACCGAGGCCCAGCTGCCCGCCGTCCGTGAAGCGGGTGGAGGCGTTGACGATGACCGCGGCCGAATCGACCTCGGCGATGAAGCGCTCGGCGTGGGCCAGGTTGTTCGTCAGGATCGCCTCGGTGTGCCCGGTGGTGTGCCGGCGAATGTGGCCAATGGCACCGTCGAGGTCGTCGACGACGGCGACGGCCAGGTCCAGGTCCATGTACTCGGTGTCCCAGTCCGCGTCCACGGCGGGGATCGTCGGGGTGGACCCGGCCAGCGCGGCGGCCCGTTCGTCGACGTGCAGGCGCACCCCGGCCTTGGCCAGCGCGGCAAGGACCTCCCCGGCGGCACCCGCGTTGGCGTTCACCAGCAGCGTCTCCACGGTGTTGCAGACCGAGGGGCGCTGGGTCTTGGCGTTGAGCAGGATCGGCACCGCCATCGCGGCGTCGGCCGACTCGTCAAGGTAGATGTGCACGTTTCCCTCGCCGGTCTCGATGACCGGGACGCTGGCGGTGGTCACCACGCGCTGGATCAGCTCGCGGCCCCCGCGCGGGATCAGCACGTCGATCTTGCCGCGGGCACCCATCATCGCGTCGGCCCCGTCGCGCCCGTAGGCGTCGACCGAGGCGACGACGTCGGCGGGCAGGCCCACCGATTCCAGGGCGTCGCGGATCAGCACCAGCAGGGCGCGGTTCGACTCGGCGGCGGCGGTTCCGCCGCGCAGCAGCACGGCATTGCCGCTTTTGAGCGCCAGGCCGGCGATGTCAACGGTGACATTCGGGCGGGCCTCGTAGATGGCGCCGATGACGCCCATGGGCACGTGCACCTGGCGCAGGCGCAGGCCGTTGGGCAGGGTCTGCCCGCGCAGCACGGTGCCCACCGGGTCCGGCAGCCCGGCCAGTTCGCGCAGCGCCGCGATGAGCCCGTCGACGCGCTTGTCGTCAAGCCTGAGGCGGTCCAGCATGGCATCGGAGGTGCCGTTGGCGCGGCCGGCCTCGAGGTCCTTCGCGTTTGCGGCGATGATGCGTGCGCGCTTCGCGTCCAGCGATGCCGCGATCGCCTCCAGCGCGCGGTCCTTCCAGTTCCGGTCGGCGCGGGCCAGCACGCGCGATGCGGTGCGGGCGCGGTCGGCCATGGCGGCCACCGCGGCGACGGCATCCAGCGGGCCGCCGGACACTGCGGCCTCGGCTGTAGCGTCGCTGGTGTTCAGGGGTGCATTGGCAATCTGGCTCATGCATATCAGTCTACGCACGAAGCGGCCGGGCCCGCCCTTTGTGTCAAGGGCGGGCCCGGCCGCTTGGTGCACCGCGAAGCGGTGCCAGGGGTCGGGGTGCTAGACGACGACCAGGTCGTCCACGTGCACCACGGCACGCTCGTACTGGGTGCCGAGGTCCTGGGCCAGCTCGTGCGTGGAGCGCCCGAGCATCTGCGGCAGTTCCTCCGAGGAGTAGTTCACCAGGCCGCGGGCGATGACCGTACCTTGGGCATCGGAGATCTCCACGGCGTCGCCGGCCTCGAAGGAGCCGTGCAGGCCGGTGATGCCCGCGGGAAGCAGCGAGGCCACCCCGGAGGCCACGGCCCTGACGGCTCCCGCGTCAAGCAACAGCCGGCCCTGCGTGGCGGCCAGGTGGGCCAGCCAGAGCATGCGTGTCGAACGGCGTCCGCCGCGGGCCGAGAACCAGGTTCCCACGTCCTGCCCCGCCAGCGCCGCTGCGGCGTTGGCGGTGGAGGTGACAAGGGCCGGGATGCCGGATTCCGCGCTCATGGTGGCGGCCTCGACCTTGGTGGCCATGCCGCCGGTGCCCAGGCCCGCGCCACCGGTGGAGCCGATGCTCACTGCCTCCAGGTCGGCGTTGCTGTCCACGCGGGCGATCCGCACCCCGCCGTCGTTCGGAGGGGCGTCGTAGACCGCGTCGACGTCCGAGAGCAGCAGCAGGGCGTCGGCCTTGACAAGGTGCGCCACGAGGGCCGCCAGCCGGTCGTTGTCGCCGAAGCGGATCTCGTGCGTCGCCACGGTGTCGTTCTCGTTCACGATCGGCACCACTCCCAGGGCCAGCAGCCGGTTCAACGCGCGGAACGCGTTGGCATACTGCTGGCGGCGGATCAGGTCATCGGCCGTGAGCAACACCTGCCCCACCGTGACCCCGTGGGCGGCGAACGCCTGGGTGTACTTGGCCATCAACAGTCCCTGCCCCACGGAGGCTGCGGCCTGCTGCGTGGCAAGGTCGCGCGGCCGGCGCCCCAGGTTCAGGGGCGCCAGGCCGGCGGCGATGGCGCCGGAGGACACGAGGATCAGTTGCGTCCCGGCCGTGCTGACCGCCGAGAGCCGGTCCACGAGGTTGGAGAGTGCTTCCTCGGAGATCCCGCCGTTGAGCGTGGTCAGCGACGAAGAACCGACCTTGACCACGATGCGCGAGGCGCGCGGCAGGTCCTGGCGTTCGTCAATGCCCGAAGGGTGGTTGGTGGCGCGCACGGTGGTTTCCTACTCCCCCTTTTTGGGTTCTTGGTGCTTGTAGTTCACCGACTCGGTCCAGATGCCGGCCTTGCGCTCGGCCTCGAGCTCGGCACGGGCGGCCGCCTTGGCATCCTTGCGGTCCGAGTGGATGGCCTTCTTCTCGCCGCGGGACGGGCGGGCGCCGTATTCCTCAAGTCGCACGTCCTGGCCACGGCGCGAGCCGAGGAGTTCGGCACCGGCGGCCATTGTCGGCTCCCAGTCGAAGACGACGGCGTCGGCCTCGGAGCCGATGACCACGGCGTCGCCCGGGCGGGCACCCTTCTTGAACAGTTCGGTTTCAACCCCGAGCTTGGCCAGGCGGTCGGCCAGGTAGCCGACGGCCTCGTCGTTGCGGAAGTCGGTCTGCTTGATCCAGCGCTCGGGCTTCTCGCCGATAACGCGGTAGAGCGGTTCGAGGTTGCGCTCTTCCTTGCGGATAACGAAGCCGGCGCCGCTGTTCCTGACGCCGCGCGGGCGAACCACCTCGACCGGAACGGCCAGCGGGGCGGCCTCGAGCTTGGCGCGCGCCTCCGAAACCAGTTCGGCCATGGCGAAGGACAGGTCGCGCAGGCCCTCGCGGCTCATCGCGGAAACCTCGAAGACGCGGTAGCCACGCTTTTCCAGTTCCGGGCGCACGAACTCGGCCATGTCGCGGCCGTCGGGCATGTCGACCTTGTTCAGGGCGATCAGTCGCGGGCGCTCGTTCAGCGGGATGATCTGGCCGTCGGCGCCGGCGAAGGAGGAGTCGGTCTCGTAGGCATCGAGTTCGGCCTGGATGATGTCCAGGTCGGTGACCGGATCGCGGTCGGCTTCCAGCGTGCCGCAGTCCAACACGTGCACCAGTGCGGCGCAGCGCTCGACGTGGCGCAGGAACTCGTGGCCCAGGCCCTTGCCCTGCGAGGCCCCGGGGATCAGGCCCGGCACGTCGGCAACGGTGTAGCGGACGTCGCCGGCTTCCACCACACCGAGGTTCGGGACCAGGGTGGTGAACGGGTAGTCGGCGATCTTCGGGCGGGCGGCGGACAGCGCAGCGATCAGCGAGGACTTACCGGCCGAGGGGTAGCCGACCAGGGCGACGTCGGCAACGGACTTCAGCTCGAGGATGATTTCGGCTTCGTCACCGGGAATGCCCAGCAGCGCGAAGCCGGGCGCCTTGCGCTTCTGGCTGGAGAGCCCGGCATTGCCCAGCCCACCCAGGCCGCCGGCCGCGGCAATGTATTCGGTGCCTTCGCCGATGAGGTCGGCGAGGATGTCGCCGGCTCGGTTCTTGACCACGGTGCCCTCGGGCACCGGAAGGATGAGGGATTCGCCGTTCTTGCCCGGGCGCAGGTCGCCCTTGCCGCCCTCGCCGTTGCCGGCGTGGCGGTGCGGCGAGTGGTGGTAGGACAGCAGCGTGGTGGTCTGCGAGTCGACGCGAAGGATCACGTCGCCGCCGTTGCCGCCGCTTGCCCCGTCGGGGCCGCCGAGGGGCTTGAACTTTTCGCGCTTGATGGAGACACAGCCGTGCCCACCGGTACCACCGGAGACATGGAGGACCACTCGGTCGATGAAGGCTGCCACGGTTGAAAGCTCCTAGCAAAAAGGGGTGGATTGTCTCGTTCGGTCTTTATTGTAGCGATCGAACGGACAGTGGTTTTTCGAACAAATGCACAAGGAGGGTGAGCCGTGCGGCCCACCCTCCCATGTGTAATGAATGCGGTTATGCGCTAATTAGTCAGCGATAACGATGTTCACGACGCGACGGCCGCGACGGGTGCCGAATTCGACGGCCCCGGCCTGCAGTGCGAACAAGGTGTCGTCCTTGCCACGTCCAACGCCGGCGCCCGGGTGGAAGTGGGTGCCACGCTGGCGAACGATGATTTCGCCGGCCGAAACGACCTGACCACCGAAGCGCTTGACGCCGAGGTACTGGGCGTTGGAATCGCGACCGTTGCGAGTGGAGCTCGCGCCCTTCTTATGTGCCATTGAATATGCCTACCTTCAGGTAATGAGAATTCTTGGAATCAACCGCAATTAAGCGATCGAGGTGACCTTGACCTTGGTCAGCGAAGCGCGGAAACCCTGGCGCTTCTTGTAACCGGTCTTGTTCTTGTACTTCTGGATGACAATCTTCTGGCCACGAAGGTTCTCAACGACCTCAGCGGTCACCTTAACCTTGGCCAGGTCGTCGGCTGCCGAAGTTACCTTCTCGCCGTCTACCAGCAGCAATGCCGGGAGTTCGATGGAGGCGCCTGGGGCAGCCTTCAGGCGGTCAAGGGTAACGAGGTCTCCAACAGAAACCTTTTCCTGGCGGCCGCCAGCGCGGACAATTGCGTACACCACGTGGGTACTCACTTCTACTCGACGTTCAATATGTCTTGCTGCGCATCACTACCTCAAATACTTACGAGGATTGCGCTGTGCTGGCACGCCGAGCGGAAGAATCCGATAGCTGGCGTTCGCACCGAGGATCCAGACTACGCTAGAAAGCGCTGTCGGGGCAAATACAACTTACCCCAACAAGTCGTCAAGACCCAATTATTTCAACTCGTTGACCGGCACCCCGACACCCAGCATGATCGGCGCATTCGCGTCGTTCAGGGGCTGCGGGGCCTTCTGGATGCCTGCCAGCGAAGCAACATGGGCGGAACCCGGTGTTGCAAGCGTGTCCGATGCCACAGAAACTGCGGCGTCGGACCCGCCCTGCGGGCTCGTGGCGCGGCGGCTGCGCTTGGCGCGCGCCACCGGCTCGATGCCCGAAGTCTTGGTGGTTGCCACTGCGGCCTTCGTCTCCGAAGGTGCCGCGGCGGAAGCCTGGCCTGCCACGCCCGAGATCACGGGTGCAGACGGCTCGGCAGCCTCTTCCTGGGCCTGCGCCGGGGCCGGGGCCTTGGAGCGGGCCTTGCGGCGGCTGCGGCTGCGCGGGGCACGGGTGCCCTGCGCCTCGTCAGTGCCGCCCGCGTCGTGGGACTGCACCTCCGGGGAGTTGTCCGGAAGCGCTGCCTCGAGGTTCTCCAGGGTCAGTTCCGGGGCCGAAGCCTCGGAACCGGCGCGGCGGCGTCGTGCGTTGGGCACGAGGACCTGCTCCCCGCCCACGGTCAGCGTGGCGCCTGCGGCCTGGGCCGCGGCATCCTCGTGCTCGTGCGCGGCATGGGCGGCTGCGGCGATGTTCGCGAAGGCGGTGCGTGCAGCTGTCGCCTTGGCCTCGTCGGCCACGGGTTCCGCGGCGTGCGTCTCGCCGGCGGCCTCGACGGCTTGCTCCGGGGCAGCCGGCTCTTCCGAGGCACGGTTGCGGCGGCGGCGCTCGGCCCGCGACGGCTTCTCCTGGGTGCGGGTGGAGGCCGCGTGCGGCTCCCCGGCGGAGTTGAAGGCGCGCCGGTGCTCGACGGGCTCGTCGTGGGTGATCACGCCGCGGCCGTTGCAGGCCTCGCAGTTCTCACCGAAGACCTCCAGCAACCCGGTGCCCATGCGCTTGCGCGTCATCTGCACCAGTCCCAGCGAGGTGACCTCGGCAACCTGGTGCTTGGTCCGGTCGCGGCCCAGGCACTCGACCAGGCGGCGGAGCACCAGGTCGCGGTTGGACTCGAGCACCATGTCGATGAAGTCGATGACGATGATGCCGCCGATGTCGCGCAGGCGCAGCTGGCGCACGACCTCCTCGGCCGCCTCCAGGTTGTTCTTGGTGACGGTTTCCTCGAGGTTTCCGCCGGAGCCGGTGAACTTGCCGGTGTTGACGTCGACAACGGTCATGGCTTCGGTGCGGTCGATGACCAGCGAGCCGCCCGAAGGCAGGAAGACCTTGCGGTCCAGCGCCTTGTGGATCTGCTCGTCGATGCGGAAGCTGCTGAAGATGTCTTCGTTGTTCTCCCACTTCTCCAGGCGCGAGATCAGGTCCGGGGCCACGTAGGTCACGTAGGCCTCGATGGTGTCCCACGCCTCGTTGCCGGAGACGATCAGCTTGGTGAAGTCCTCGTTGAACACGTCGCGGACGACCTTGATGGTCAGGTCCGGTTCGCCGTAGAGCAGTTCCGGGGCCAGCGTCTTGGTCGACGTCGAGGCGGCCTCGATGCCTTCCCACTGGGCGCGCAGGCGGTTGATGTCGTTCATCAACTCTTCCTCGGAGGCACCCTCGGCCGCGGTGCGCACGATCACGCCGGCGTTCTCCGGCAGGTGGTCCTTGAGGATCTTCTTCAGCCGGTTGCGCTCAACGTCCGGGAGCTTGCGGGAGATGCCGGTCATCGAGCCACCCGGCACGTAGACCAGGTAGCGGCCCGGCAGCGAGATCTGGCTGGTCAGGCGGGCACCCTTGTGTCCCACCGGGTCCTTGGTGACCTGCACGAGCACGGTGTCACCGGACTTCAGCGCGTGCTCGATGCGGCGCGGCTGGCCGTCAAGGCCCGCGACGTCCCAGTTGACCTCGCCGGCGTAGAGCACGGCGTTGCGTCCGCGTCCGATGTCGACGAAGGCCGCTTCCATGGACGGAAGCACGTTTTGCACCTTGCCGATGTAGACATTGCCGATCAGCGAGTCCTGCTGGGTCTTCGAGACGAAGTGCTCGGCCAGGATGCCGTCCTCCAGGACGCCGATCTGGATGCGGTCCTCGCGCTGGCGCACGATCATCTGGCGGTCGACGGATTCGCGGCGTGCGAGGAACTCGGCCTCGGTGATCACCTGGCGGCGGCGGCCGGACTCACGGGAATCGCGGCGGCGCTGGCGCTTGGCCTCGAGGCGGGTCGAGCCCTTGACGGACATGACCTTGTTGGACATGACCGAATCCAGGGAGGTGCGCGGTGCGCGCACACGGGTCACCGTGTTCGGCGGGTCGTCCTGCTCGCCGCCGGCCAGCTCCAGGTCGGCATCGCCGCGGCGGCGGCGACGGCGACGGCGGGAAACCACTGCATCGCCGTCCGCATCGTCCTCGTCGGACTCGGCGTCCTCGGAGGCCTCGCCCTCGGTGCGGGCACGGGAACGCGAACGGCGGTTGCGGCGGCTGGCGGCGGCATCCTCGTCCTCGTCGTCCTCGGCGGCTGGGGCCACCGCGGAAAGGTCGGGGGCCTGGAACAGCACGGAGAGCGCCATCTCCGGGATCGCGAACGGATCGGTGATGCCGGCGGATTCGGTGCTGGCCATGGCCTCGGCGGCGACGGCCTCGACGATGCTCTCGGCGGCGGGGGCCGGTGCGGCTTCCTCGGCGGTTTCGGCCGGGGCTGCGGACTTGGTCGAGCGGGAGGAACGGGTCGGGCGCTTGCGGGACTGCTTGGCGGGCGCCTCGGCAGCAACCTCGGCGGTTTCCCCGGCCGGCGTCTCAACGGCCGGCGCCTCAACGACGGGGGTTTCGGCGGCAGGGGTTTCTACGACCGATTCTTCGGCAGCCGGTGCTTCGACGGTTTCGACGACCGCGACCTCGGCCGCTGCCGCTTCCTTCGCCGGGGTGCCTGCGGAGTCGCCGGCGGGCGCCGAGGCGCGGCGGGAACGCGAGCGTGCCGGGCGCTTGGCAGGGGCCTTCGCCTCGGTCTTGGTCTCGCTCTTGGCTTCTGCCTGCTCCTGGACCGGCGCCGGGGTGTCGGCGACCGGCTCGGCGGCGGATGCCGCGACGGGGGCCGGTTCGGTGGTTCCGGCGGCAGCGGTGCCGGGGCTGGTCACGGCGGAGGTGGCGCGGCGCGGGCCGCGCTTGGCCGGGGCCTTCTTAGCGGGGGCCTCGGCGGCGGGGGCGGCTGCCGGTGCCTCGATGACGGCCTCGACCGGCGCCTCGTTCTTGGCGGCGGGGCGGCGGCGTGCCGGGGCCGTGCGTGCGGGGGCGGTGCGCGCCGGGGCTGCGGCACGGGTCTTGCGGGTGGGTGCCGCAGCGGCGTCGTTGAGCTCGGCGAGCGTCATCGCACGGCGCACGGGACGCGCCGGGACGTTCGGTTCGCTGGAGGCGTTGCGTGGGCGGCTGGTTCGGCCCCGCCCCTGGGGTGCCTGACCTGCGGCTTTTGAATCTTCGCGTTTTGTAGCCATGTTAAAAGAGTGCTCCTCATGGATCGGCAGCTCCCACAGATAGCTCGCCGAGCCTTGGTAGGTTCGCAGTAACCGGGCCGGTGTGGCCGCGTGTCCTAGCGGAAGTCGTGTGCTCGTCCTGCAGGGTGCGCCAACCATGGTGGGGCGCGGCATCCGGCAGAACCAACGGCGCTTTTCCAAACAAGCCGCTTTCTGTTGCGGCGGCCGTATCGCGGTATTCGCTGAAGACCTTCATATAGGCGGTCTCTTCGCAGCAGATGCATCGCAATCGGGCTTGAAAGCCTGTCGTTGGGTTGAAAGCAGACTGTGGATCCGCGAACAACCACAGCAATTGTCTCACACCAAGGAAGTTCGGCCGACCCACCCGCACGTTTCGGCGCGTCCCGGCATGTCGCCCGGTGCCCGCCCCGCACCTGCCGCCTGCCCTGTGACCTGCGGCAGGGCGTGGTCCGTGGCGCGCCGGGAGACCCGCGGCCGGGTCGCGGGACACTAGACTTCAAGCAGCGGCACCGCATTGCCGGCGCCGTGCGAACCACTGCAGGGAAACCAAGGGAGTTATTGATGAGCACGTCCCGAGCCGACGCGGACTCGACAGGCATCGACGAGGCGGGGCTGCCGGCGCTGCGGCGGGCCAAACCGTTCGGCCTCTTCCTGGTGATCACCGGCGCCGTCGCCTGGATCGCCTCCGGCATCCTGGTCCTTGAGCGCGTGGCCCTCTACAAGAACCCGGACTACGTGACAAGCTGCGACATCAACCCGTGGGTCTCCTGCGGCACCGTCATGAAGTCCGCCCAGGCCGCGCTGTTGGGCTTCCCGAACCCGTTCCTGGGCATCGTGGGCTTCGGCATCGTCATCACCATCGGCATGGCACTGCTGGCCGGGGCCCGCTTCGCCCGCTGGTACTGGGTGGGGCTGCAGGTGGGCGTGACGCTGGCGATGGTCTTCATCACCTGGCTCTGGTCCCAGGCCCTGTACGAGATCAACGCCCTGTGCCTGTACTGCATGGTGGTGTGGACGATGATGATCCCGATGTTCATGTTCACCACGGCCCGCAACGTGGCGCACGGGGTCATCCCCGCGCCGTCCGGGGTCAGGCGGTTCTTCGCCGAATGGACCTGGGTGATGACCATCGTGCTGCTGGTGCTTCTGGCCGCCAGCGTCGTCCTTCGCTTCCCGCAGGCGTTCTTCGGTGGCTGAGCCGCGGGCGCGCCGGAGGCGGATCGCCGCGGCGCTGCTGGTGCTGCCGGTCATCGCGTTGGGCCTGGCGGCGCGCTTCCTGGCCGCAGGACCCGTGGCGGACCTCTCCGGCGGGGTGTTCTACGCGGTGCTGGTCTACGTCCTGCTGGTGTTCCTGCGCCCGGGGGCGGCGCCCTGGCGGACCGCGGCCATCACCCTGGCGTTCTGCACGGCGATCGAGCTGCTGCAGCTCACTCCCCTCCCTGCGGCACTTTCCGCCGCCTTCCCGCCGGCCCGGCTGGTGCTCGGTTCCACCTTCGTCCCGCTGGACCTCGCGGCGTACGCGCTCGGGGCGGTGCTGGCGCTGGGCATCGACTCGCTGGTTGCCTCGGTACGCGCCGGCAGGCAGTGATCCCGCCCCGCCGTTGATATCCGTCCGGATGCACCACGGGCCCGGCACCACTCCCCTACGGGGGAAGGTGCCGGGCCCGTGGCGTATCGCGTGCCGGGGCGCCTTAGGCGAACCAGATGCCGATCTCGCGGGCTGCGGATTCGACCGAGTCCGAACCGTGGACAAGGTTCTGCTGGACCTTCAAGCCCCAGTCGCGGCCCAGGTCGCCGCGGATGGTGCCCGGGGCGGCGGTGGTCGGGTCGGTGGTGCCGGCCAGCGAACGGAAGCCGGTGATCACGTTGTGGCCCTCGGCGATGACCGCCACGACCGGGCCGGAGAGCATGAACTCCACGAGCGGCTCGTAGAACGGCTTGCCCACGTGCTCTTCGTAGTGCGCCTCGAGCAGTTCGCGGGTTGCTGCAACCTGCTTGAGTTCGGCGATCACGTAGCCCTTGGCTTCGATGCGGGCCAGGACCTGGCCGGTCAGGCCGCGCTTGACGCCGTCCGGCTTGATGAGGATGAGGGTGCGTTCAATGGTCATGAAGCTGCTCCTGTCACGGGTAAGTGGTTCAAAACGGTGTTTGGTACTGATTCTACGGTTGCGCGCCGGCTACGGGGCGCCGGGTTCCGGGTTCGCGGCGTCCCACGCGGCCTGTTCCCTGGCGCGCCGCGCGGACTCCACGTCCATCGAACGGCCCTTGGTCAGCGCGTACCACCAGGTCGCCGCGAAGGCCAGGCCGATCACGAACATCTCCGTCATCAGGAAGCCGGTCAGCACGAAAAGCACCTGCAGGCCCCAGCCGATCGCGTATCCCAGCGGTTTTTTCAGCAGGGCGCAGGTGAAGATGCACACCAGCGCCAGCACCACGCCGGCGCCCAGCGCGAGCACCGGCGAAACGGTGTCGCGGTTCAGCCCGGAGTAGGCAAGGGCGACGAAGACCGCCAGGAACGCCTCGAGCGTGAGCACCGTTGAGGCGAACATCACACGGGTGGAGCGGGGCTTCTTCGGCTGCCCGGGGCGCCATTCGCGCTGCGCCTTGGTCATGCGCGCCATCGCCTACTTGCCCCCCATCAGCATCCGGGTCTCCCCGATCAGCGTGATGGACCCGGTGACGAGCACGCCGCCGCCGAAGTCCTCGGAGTCTTCCGCGCGCCCGACGGCCCATTCCAGCGCGTCGTCGAGGCGCTCGGTGACGAAGAGGTCCTCCTCGTCGAACCCGGCCTCCAGTGCCATGGCCGCCAGTTCCCCGGCGGGGATGGCGCGCGGGGAGTTGGACTGGGTGATGCAGATGTCCTCGACCAGGTCGATGTACTGCTCGCGCAGCTCGGCGAGCATCGCCGGGGCGTCCTTCTCCGCGAGGATCCCAATGACAAGCACCAGCTTGGAGAACCCGAAGGCCTCCTTCACGGCGCGGGCCGAGGCGCGGATGCCGTCCGGGTTGTGCCCGGCGTCAAGCAGCACGCTCGGGGCCGTGCGGATGACCTCGAGGCGGCCCGGGCTGGTGGCGGCGCCGAAACCCTCCAGGACCAGGTCGTGGTTCAGCTGCGTTTCGCCTCCCCCGATGAACGCCTCAACGGCGGCGAGGGCCACCGCGGCGTTCTGCGCCTGGTGCTCGCCGTGCAGCGGCAGCAGGATCCCCGGGTAGCTCCCGGCCAGGCCGCGCAGGTCGAGCTGCTGGCCGCCGACGGCGACGATGCGGTTCTCGACGCCGAACTCGATGCCCTCGAAACGGTACGGGACCCCCAGCTCGCGGGCCCGCTCCAGCAGCACCTGGGCGGCGTCGGCAGGCTGGGCCGCGGAGACCAGGAAGCCGCCGGGCTTGATGATGCCGGCCTTCTCGGTGGCGATCAGCTCGGTGGTGTCGCCCAGCAGGTCGGTGTGGTCGAGCGAGATCGGGGTGACCACCGAGACCTGGCCGTCGCCCACGTTGGTGGCGTCGGTGATGCCGCCCAGTCCCACCTCGATGATCGCCACGTCCACCGGGGTGTCGGCGAAGATCGCGAAGCCGAGCACCGTGACGGCCTCGAAGTAGGTCATCCTGTTCTCGCTCTGGGCCGCCAGCTCGTCGTCGACGATCTGCAGGTAGGGGGCGATCTCGTGCCAGATGCGCACGAACGTCTCCTCGTCCACGGGTTCGCCGTCGATCGCGATGCGTTCGGTCACGGAGACCAGGTGCGGGGAGGAGTAGCGGCCGGTGCGCAGGTCGTGGGCGCGCAGCAGCGACTCGATCATGCGGGCCGTGCTGGTCTTGCCGTTGGTGCCCGTCACGTGGATGATCGGGTACGCCCGCTGGGGCGAGCCGAGGATCTCCATGGCGCGGTGCATGGGTTCCATGCGCGGCTCGATCTTGTTCTCCGGCGCGCGCGCCAGCAGTTCGGCGTAGACGCCCTCTACGGAGTACTTGTCGTGGGTGCTCACGTGGTTGGTCCCATTTCCTTCTCGGCGGCCTCTGCGGCGGCCACTGTTTCGACACGGACGACCGGTGCGGCGCCGTCCTCGGCGGTGTGCAGCACCAGGCCGGTGCTCAGGGTCTCGCCCTTGACGAGCTCGGCGTTGGCGTGCAGCGCCGCCACGGTCGCGGCGTCGGCGGTGATCTCGGTGCGGATGCGGTCCCCGACCAGCAGGTCGGCGTCCTTGCGGGCGGACTGGATGGCGCGGACCATGTCGCGCGCGATGCCCTCCGCGGCGAGCTCGGCGGTGACCTCGGTGTCGAGCACCAGGAACCCGCCGCCGGGCAGCACCGCGGCGGCGATCGACTCGTCGCCCTCGGTGGCAGCGACGACCGTCTCCAGCGTGTACTCGTGCGGTTCCAGGTCCAGGCCGCCGGCGGTGACGGTTCCGGCGTCGGACACCGACCAGTCCCCGGACTTGGCGCCCTTGATGGCCACCTGCACGTTCTTGCCCAGGCGCGGGCCGGCCGCGCGGGCGTTGACCACCAGCTGCTGGCTGATGCCGTACTCGGCGGCATTGGCCTCGGCGGCGTCGATCAGCGTGACGCCGCGCAGGTTCAGCTCGTCGGCGATGATGGTGGCGAAGGTGCCGGTGAGCGCCGCGGCGTTCGGTGCGGCAACCGTCATGCCGGCCAGCGGCAGGCGCACGCGCAGGTTCGCGGCCTTGCGCAGCGAGGAGCCGACGGAGGCGATCCGGCGGGTGGCCTCCATCGCTTCGACAAGCTCGTCGTTGCGGCCGAAGGCCTCGGCGTCGGGCCATTCGGCCAGGTGCACCGAGCGGCCGCCGGTGAGCCCGCGCCAGATCTCCTCGCTGGCCAGCGGCAGCAGCGAGGCGCTCACGCGGGTCAGCGTCTCCAGGCAGGTGTAGAGCGTGTCGAACGCGTTGGTGTCCTCGTCGAAGAAGCGCTGGCGGCTCCGGCGCACATACCAGTTGGTCAGCGTGTCCATGTACTGGCGGATCGACTCGGCGGCCTCGGAGATGTCGTAGGCGTCGAGCTTCGCTGTGACCTCGCGGACCAGGTCGCCGGTGGCGGCGAGCATGTACGCATCCAGCGGGTCCGTCGAGGAGTACGAGAGCTTCGCCTGGTAGCCGGCGCCGTGGTTCGCGGCGTTGGTGTACAGGCAGAAGAAGTGCCAGACGTTCCACATGGGCAGCAGCACCTGGCGCACGCCGTCGCGGATGCCGCCCTCGGTGACCACCAGGTTGCCGCCGCGCAGGATCGGGGAGGCCATCAGGAACCAGCGCATGGCGTCGGAGCCGTCGCGGTCGAGGACCTCGTTGACGTCCGGGTAGTTGCGCAGCGACTTGGACATCTTCTGCCCGTCCGAGCCCAGCACGATGCCGTGGCTTATCACGTTCTTGTACGCGGGGCGGTCGAAGAGCGCGGTGGAGAGGATGTGCATGGTGTAGAACCAGCCGCGGGTCTGTCCGATGTACTCGACGATGAAGTCCGCCGGGTGGTGGGTGTCGAACCAGTCCTTGTTCTCGAACGGGTAGTGCGCTTGGGCGTAGGGCATCGAGCCGGAGTCGAACCAGACATCCAGCACGTCCTCGACGCGGCGCATGGTGCCGTCCGCGGCGCAGCCCTCGTGTGTCTTGACCAGGTCGTCGATGAACGGGCGGTGCAGGTCCGGGGCGCCCTCGTGGTTGCGCGGCAGGCGCCCGAAGGCCGCCTGGATCTCATCGAGCGAGCCGAAGACCTCGCGGTGCGTGCACTCCTCGCCGTCGCATTCCCACACCGGGATCGGGGAACCCCAGTAGCGGTTGCGGGAGATCGACCAGTCGCGGGCGTTTTCCAGCCACTTGCCGAACTGGCCGTCCTTCACGTTCTCCGGGATCCAGTTGATCTGCTGGTTCAGCTCCAGCATGCGGTCCTTGATCTTGGTGACCTCGACGTACCAGGAGGAGATCGCACGGTAGATCAGCGGGGTGCGGCAGCGCCAGCAGTGCGGGTAGGAGTGCTCGAACGAGGCCTGCTTGATCAGGCGCGCGTCGTTCTTCAGCAGGTTGGTGATGGCCTTGTTGGCCTCGAACACCTGGACGCCGACGATTTCCGCCAGCTCCCCGCCCTTGAAGAGCGGCAGGAACCTGGCGCCCTCGTCGACGGAGAGGATCACCGGGATGCCGGCGGCCTCGCAGACCTTCTGGTCCTCCTCGCCGTAGGCCGGGGCCTGGTGGACGATGCCGGTGCCGTCGGTGGTTGTCACGTAGTCGGCGAGCAGGATCTGCCACGCATTGGCGGTGTTGTACGTCTCGACGTCGGTGAAGGTGTCCCAGAGCGGCGCGTACCTGATGCCGGCGAGTTCCTTGCCGGCGTAGCGGGCGGTGATGGCTGCCTGCGCCGCAGCGGCGTCCGCGTAGCCCAGGTCCTTGGCGTAGGCGCCGACCAGGTCCTCGGCGAGGATGAAGTCGCCGGTGGCGTTCGATGCCTTCACGCCGTTTTCGCCGGCGGGCAGCACCGCGTAGAGAACGTCGGGGCCGACGGCCAGGGCCATGTTGGTGGGCAGCGTCCACGGCGTGGTGGTCCAGGCCAGCGCCTGCACGCCCGCCAGCTCCTTGGAGATTTCCGACTCGCCGGCCAGCAGCGGGAAGGAGACGGTGACTGTCTGGTCCTGGCGGTCCTTGTAGACGTCGTCGTCCATGCGCAGCTCGTGGTTGGACAGCGGAGTCTCGTCCTTCCAGCAGTACGGCAGCACGCGGAAGCCCTGGTAGGTCAGGCCCTTCTCGTGCAGCTGCTTGAAGGCCCAGATGACCGATTCCATGTACTCGACGTTCAGCGTCTTGTAGTCGTTCTCGAAGTCGACCCAGCGTGCCTGGCGGGTGACGTAGCTCTGCCACTCGTCGGCGTACTTCATCACGGAGGTGCGGCAGGCGTCGTTGAACTTGTCGATGCCCATGGCCTCGATCTGCACCTTGTCGTTCATGCCCAGCTGCTTCATGGCCTCGAGCTCGGCCGGCAACCCGTGGGTGTCCCAGCCGAAGCGGCGCTCCACGCGGGAACCGCGCTGGGTCTGGTAGCGGGCGACAAGGTCCTTGACGTAGCCGGTGAGCAGGTGGCCGTAGTGCGGCAGGCCGTTGGCGAAGGGAGGGCCGTCGTAGAAGACGAACTCGTTGGCGCCGTCGATGCCGGCGTCGCGGGCGTCGATGGAGGCCTGGAAGGTTCCGTCGTTCTTCCAGTAGGAAAGGACGCGCTCCTCGATCTCCGGGAAACGGGGAGAGGCTGGCGTCGCGCCATGCGGGTCGGTCGAGGCCTTGGGGTAGCTGGTCATCTGCGGCAGTCCTGGGATCGGTGGCGCACGTTCGCGCCGGGCTTCTCCAACACAGGGACGAGTCCCAGTGATTGGTCACTGCGCCTCGCGGTACCACCCCGCTTGCCCTCCCCGCCCGGTCTCCCGGGGCCGGGTCCGGCCGCTCATTGACTGCTGTGACGGGCTTACCCGCCCGGTTCTACTGGGGTCCCCCGCGCGTTGCGGGTTAGCCGTTCTTCCGGGGACTCACCGGTGATGGCCGGGTCGACGTCGTGTTGCACCAAGTCTAGCGCGCAGGGGTGCCGAAACTTCAACCCGCGGGCGGTCCAACCCGGGCGCGCCCCGACCGGGGGTGCGCACCGGGCCCGTCGGCGCATCGGGCCGGCTCCCGGGAACACCCGCTATCCTTGTCCGATGCCCCCGAGCTCCGCATCCCCCGCCATCTCCCGCCCCCGCCGCCGGACCCTGGCCGCCGGAACCGGCTGGGTCCTGCTTGTCCCGGTGCTGTTGCTGCTGGGGCTCCGGCTGGCCGGCCAGCCGGTGGGCACCCCGTGGGTGCAGTTGCTCTCACTGACCCCGCTTTTCATCGTCCCGGCACTCGGGGCCCTGCTGCTCTTCGCGCTCGCGCGCCGTTGGGTCCCCGCCGCGCTGGCCGGCGGCGCCGCGATCGCCCTGGCGGTGCTGCTCGTGGCCCCGTTTGCGCCCCGGCCCGCCGAAGCCCCTGCGGGACAGAGCATTCCAGGCAGTGAGTGTTCGGCCACGGGGCTGCGCATGATGAGCCTCAACGCCAGGCTTGGCCGGGCCGATGCGGCAGCCATCGTCGAAACGGTCCGCCGCGAAAAGGTGCAGCTGCTGGCCCTCCAGGAGTTCACACCCGCGCTCGGTGAGGCGCTGGAGGCGGCCGGGCTGGGCGAGCTGCTTCCGCACACGGTCCAGGTGCCCGAGGGCGGCGCCGCCGGGGCCGCGACCTTCTCCCGGTTCCCGCTCACGGTCCGCGACGTGCCCGGGGTGGCTGCCATGGCGTTCGGGAACCCCACCACGGCGTTCACCGTTCCCGGGCCGGACGGCGGGGAACGGCGCATGGAGATCACCAATGTGCACACCTTTCCCCCGCTGCCCGATGCCGTCGACTCCTGGCGCCACGACGTCGGCGCACTGGCCTCGGTGAATGCCGCGGGCGGCACCCGCATCCTGGCCGGGGACTTCAACGCGACCTACGACCACCGCGAGTTCCGCGACCTGCTGCGCTCCAATGCCGACGCCCCGCTGGCCGACGCCTCCACGGGCGGTTTGGCACGCCTGCAGCCGACCTGGCCGCGCGACCGGGCGTATTCCCCCGGCATCGTGATCGACCACGTGCTTACCTCCTCCGACGTGTCCACCTGCGGATACGCCACCTTGCGGATCCCCGGCAGCGACCACGCGGCGGTGCTGGTGACGCTGAACGTCGGCTGACCCGGGCACGCGCAGCTCCCCCCAAACCCGACAGCACTTATCCACATTCCCCACGCCGTGTCCCCCACCGGGGCGCGCCATCGCCCATGCTTGCTGTCATGACCAACCAGCAGGACCTCGCGGAACAGATCGCCGCCGCCATCGATGCCGCCGTCTTTACGCACGCGAACCGGGATGCCGCCGAAGACGGGTTGCGGCTGCTCGCCGTCCTGAAGCCGGCCTTCCGGGTCATCCTCGACAGGGCCGCGGCGGCCGTCGGCCCATCGCAGGTCCGCGCCGCGGCCTTCGTCTCCCTCACCGAGGACCTCTACAGGATCGCCGGCTACGGCCAGGTCCTCGCCGCCGCCCGCGCCACCGACGCCGACCTGCACACCATCACCGAGGCCCCGCTGGCCGAACTCAACGCCCTGCTCGCCGACCCCGCGGACTTCCTCTCCGGGGCACGGGAGCTGCCCGCCGATGAAACCAACCGCCCCGGCCGCAAACCGCTGTACCGCGACGAAGCAGAGTTCCTCAAGAACCAGCAGCACCTCACGCACTTCCAGGCCCTGCACCGCGTGGAAACGGCGGCCAACCTGCTGCCGCACGCCGGCTTCAATGGCCGGGAGGTCCCGCCGAAGTTCCCCCTGCTCGGCAAGGTGTTCAGCGACGCCACCGCCGATCCGCGGACCGTGGCCGGGCTCGCGAAGAAACTCGAGGCCATGGGTCCGGAGATCGGCAAGCAGGCCGACCCGGATGAGGTCGCGCGGCGCTTCGAGGCCGAGCTTGCGGACGCGGTGGCCACCCGGAATTCACAGGGCACTGCCATGCTGCTCAAGGACCAGGCCCGCCGGCTCGATGCGGGCATCGTGGAGCGCCGCGAGGAATCGGAGTCGATGTTCATCGGCGCGTACTACCTCGGGCACAGCCACAAAGGGTACGAATACAGGCTCATCACCAACGCCGAGGGGCACGAGCTGCTGGCCACCGCTGCCGACATCCTCAACAACCCCACGACCAAGGCCGGGACCACGCCCGCGCCGGAATCCGACACGCCGCCGCTTCCCATCCCGGAGTGGGCGGTCGACCCGGCCCTTCCGCCGGACATGCGGCCGGTGGAAGGATTCGGCGACACGACCGGGGTCCGGAACGGGTCTGCCGGGCTCGAGCCGGGCGTCGAGGTGCTGCCCGGGGAGACGCTCGACCAGGCGTACGCCAGGCAGCGCGCCCAGCGCCTGCACCAGTTTGTCCTCGACTCGATCCGCATCGTCACCACGAGCGGCGGAAGATCCGGGGACACAACCAGGGACAACTGCGGGGAACTCGGCGGGCAGATGCCGATGCTGCCGCACTTCTCCCTCACGGTGACCATCGACTTCAAGAGCCTGACCGGGGAACTGGAAAACGCGGGGGTGACCGACCACGGGCAGGAGATCTCGGCCTCGAATTGCCGGCGCATCGCCTGCAATGCGGGAATCATCCCCATCGTGCTCAACGGCAAGGGCGTCCCGCTGGAACTCGGACGGACCCGGAGGTACTTCAACCGCGCCCAGCGCCGCGCGATCGCAGTGAGGGACAAGGGATGCTGCAATCCGGGATGCTCGATGCCGTTGAACCGGACCGAGGCGCACCACCTTGACGAGTGGAGCGCGGGAGGCAGGACCGATGTCTCGCGCGGATGCCTGTTGTGCGTTCGGTGCCACGTGGCCCACCACGCCGGGCACTTTCGCATCGTGATGCTCAAGGGGCTGCCCCATGTCATCCAGCCGAAATCTGTGGACCCGTTGCAGATACCCCGGCGCAACTGGATTTTCCATCCCGCTGCGGAACCCCAGGCCGCTTGAACTGGGCTGGTGCCGGGCGCGTGCCGGGATCCGCCAGGAAGCAGCGCAAAGCCCGCGACGGGCACACCTAAAACAGCAACCCGTAAGGTTACCCGACCGTTCAGGGCCGGGTAACCTTACGGGTTCGGGTGCACGGCACCGTTTCAGGGCAACCGTCACGCTCCAAGGCTTAGCTCAGCACCGTGTTTTCGATTTTCCAGGCGCTAAGCCGCGGGTACACCCAGAACGAGTAGATCCCAGCGTGATGATGCACAGCAGGAACCACTTGATCCACAGCCCGAAGATCCCCCAGCCGCTTCCCTTGAAATACATGGGCCGCCCCAGCAGGTAGGTGTTTTCGCGCGCCAGCGCTCCACCAGAACCACC
Organism: Paeniglutamicibacter selenitireducens; assembly: GCF_051550675.1. Classification (NCBI taxonomy): domain Bacteria; kingdom Bacillati; phylum Actinomycetota; class Actinomycetes; order Micrococcales; family Micrococcaceae; genus Paeniglutamicibacter; species Paeniglutamicibacter selenitireducens. The sequence goes on from NZ_JBPULF010000001.1 coordinate 231,197, forward strand.
GCGAACGGGTAGCAAATCCCCAAGGTCGCAACCGTGATCAGCATCCCGAGGAGCTGGGTTCCAAACCAAGTCGCGGCGCCTCCGCGGAACTGGAATACCGCGGCGCCCGGCGGCAGCGTTCCCAGCGGGATGCTCCCAGCGGCGCATCCGGCACCTCCGGGTGGCTACTCCCAGATGGGGTCGTGCGTGTCGATCTGCGCAATGACCGACTGGATCGATGCCAGCTGCGCCTCGCTGCGCCCATGGCCCGGCAGCACCTGCGCCCAGCCATCGACCGCGACGTCCCCGAAGTTGTGTCCGTGGCTCGGCGGTACGGCCTCGCTGACCAGCATGTCGGTGACCAGGTGCAGGAAGGTGACGCCCGGGATCCAGCGCATGGAGTCGCTCACGTCGGCTCCGCGGCCGCCCGATGCCGCAGGCCCGGCCAGCCACTCGGGGCGCCGGAGGATGACAGCGGGGTCCAGCCAGGTGATCGGGTCGGTGGCGTGCTGCAGGTAGCCGATCCGCGGCTGTCGCCATGATCCGCCGAGCGCGGCGAAGTCGCCGGGCTTGGACTGCCAGCGTACCTGCTCCCCCTCCCGGTACACCGGCTGCCAGACGGGGCTGCCGGGATCGCGGTTCGCCTGCAGCCCGCGCCAGGGCTGCGAGTTGGACGGCGGGCCGGTGAACAGCGCTGCATCGGTGCGGGCCAGCAGGTCGTCGAGGTCCTCGAAGCCGCCGGCCATGCCCTGCGCGCCCAGGCTCAGCCCGTAGACCGCAAGCTTGGGCCGCTTGCCTTCAGGCAGCTGCTGCCAGCGGTCGTGGACGGCGTCGAAGAGCGCACGGCTGGATTCGGCCGCGAGCTGCGGGTCGAACAGGAAGGAGACCCAGCTGGGCTGGAACGAGTACTGCATCGAGGCCGTGGCGGTCCTCCCGCCGTACAAGTACTCCAGCGACGCGATGGCCTGGGGTTCGAGCCAGCCGGAGCCCGTGGGCGTGGCCACGAGCAGCACGTCGCGCTCGAAGCCGCCGGTGCGGACCAGCTCATCGACAACCAGCGCGGCACGCGCGTGGACGTCGGTCCCCTGGGACAGCCCCGCGTAGACGCGCACGGGTTCCATGGCGGGCACGCCGGTGACATCGGCAATGTTTGCGGCGCTTGGCCCGCCGCCGGCGAAGGCGCGGCCCTGCCTGCCCAGCCCGTCCCAGTCGACCAAGGACCCTGGCCCGCCGGAGCGGGAATCAAGCAACGGCCGCACGCTCCCGGCGAGGGTCCCCGCATCGCGGTCCGCGTAGATCCCGCCGACGGCGGCGAGCCCGGCACCGGTCAGCCCGGCAACCAGGGCCAGCACAGTAATCACTCCCGTGGCCCGCGAGGCCCAGCGCGCCCGGGCTTCGGTACCGCCCCGGCGCGCCACGCGGCGGCCGACCAGCGCACGCAGCGCGCCGATACCCCGGGCGATGCCGTAGAACACTGCCATCGTCGCAAACGTGCTCAGCAGGAAGGCGGCGTGTCCGGCGCCGTCGACCGGCTCCATCTCCACCAGTTCGCGGACCCGGTTCTGCCAGGAAACCACCAGGGCCCCGTAGCCGAGAACGTAGGCCAGCAGCCCGATCCCCACCGCCGCGGGGACGATGGCCGAGCTCCGTGTCCTGTCGCCCCGGAGCTCGGCTTCGGCGGCGGCTGCGACCCGTGGGTTCGTCCGCGGGAACTTCCCGGCGAGTTTCCCTGCGAGAACCCGCCACAGGCCGCGCACCGCGAAGCCCAGCTGGAAGCCGACCATGAACCACAGGCCGGCCAGGAAGCCCTGGAAGACCGTGGGCCGCGGCACCAGCGACGGGGTCAGCGCCAGGGACGCGAGCGCCAGCCCGCAGAGCAGGTTGGCCAGGTGCGCACCCAGGTAGGCGGTGACGCGGCGAAGGGGGTTCAAGACGGTGCTGCTCCGATCCGGTGGCGGGCTGTGCGGCTGGATGGCGAAACGGCTAGGCGCCCGTGCGCAGCAGCTTGTGGTTTGCCGCCTGGGCCACCGGGCGGATGACGATCTCGTCGAGGTTAACGTGGTGCGGCAGGTTCACCGCGTAGCCGATGACCCCGGCGACGTCGTCGGCCGTCAGCGGCTTCTCCACGCCGCGGTAGACGGCCGCGGCGGCCTCCGCGTTCCCGTCCAGCCGGCGCAGCGCGAACTCCTCGGTGTGCACGAGCCCGGGCAGCACCTCGATGACGCGGAGGTTGTGCTCCACCTCCTCCAGGCGCAGCGCCTTGGTCAGCGCCCGCTGGGCGGCCTTGGCGGCGTTGTAGCCGGAGCCGCCCTCGTAGCTGGCCAGCGCCGCGGTGGAGGTCAGGTTCAGCACGGTGCCCTGGCCGTGGGCGCGCAGCATCGGCAGGAACGCGCGGGTCAGCTTCATGGTGCCCATGACGTTGACCCGGAGCATGAAGTCCCAGTCCTCGTTCTGCGCGGCGCCCAGGTAGTCGGCGCCGCGTGCGCCGCCGGCGATGTTGATGAGGGTGTCGATGCCGCCGGCTGCTGCCACAGCGGCCAGCACGGCGTCGACCTGCGCGTCGTCGGTGACGTCCGCGGGCACGGCGATGGCGCCGGTTTCCTCCGCGAGGGCCTCGAGGCGGTCGGCGCGGCGGGCCACCGCGAACACGGTCCAGCCGGCGGCACGCAGGGCGCGCACCGTGGCCTCCCCGATCCCGGTGGAGGCGCCGGTGACGACCGCCGCGTGCCCCGCTGCTGCCTGTGACTGTGGTGCATGTGAAATCTGTTGTGACATGCACCAAAGTCTAGCCAGTGCGGGACGCCGCGTCGCCACTACCCGCGCGAGGCCGCAGGTTCTCCCGCCTTTTCCCCGGAGTGGTCAACGGCGTGGTCACCGGTGTGGTCCCCAACCGGGCGGGACACGGCAACCATCTCGGCGCGTTCCACGACCTTGACGCGCTCGCGCGCCACCGGCCCGTCCGGGGTCGGTGCCGGGGCGGCTGCGGCGCCGAGCACCTGCTCGTGCGCATCCAGGGCCACCCAGCCCTCCCACGTCGTGTAGGCGACGTCCTTGGCCGCCAGCAGCTCCACAACGGCTTCGGGCGCCGGGTTGGCCGCCACCGGCAACCCGCCGAGGTCCGCGAGCAGGTGGGCGATGGTTTCCGCGGCGTCGGACTTGGTGTGCCCGATCAGGCCGACCGGGCCCCGCTTGATCCAGCCCGTCGCGTAGAGCCCGGGCACCGGGGTGCCGGCGGCGTCCAGCACCTTGCCCTCGAGGTTCGGCACGGTGCCGGTGCGCCCGTCGTACTCGATCTCCGGCAGCGCCGAGCCGAAGTAGCCGATGGCACGGTACACCGCCTGGACCGGGTAGTCGACGAGCTCGCCGGTGCCGCGCGCGTTGCCGGTGCCGTCGAGTTCCTGGCGCTCGAACCTGATGCCGTCGACCTTTCCGCCGGCGCCGGTGACCTCCACCGGGGACTGCAGGAAGTGCAGGTGCAGGCGGCGGCGCGGGCGGCCGGGCCCGGTACCCCGCCCGGCGGCCTCCGCGGCTTCCGCGGCCTCCCCGCGCTCCTCGCGTTCCTCCTGCTCGATCAGCCAGTTGGTCAGCGTGCCGACCATGGTCTTGACCTGGTTGTTGGACTTGATCAGGGCGTCGGAGGCGGCATCGAACTCGAAGTCCTCCGGGTAGAGCACGATGTCCACGTCGCGGCTGTGGCTGAGCTCGCGCAGCTCCAGCGGGGTGAACTTGACCTGGGCCGGGCCGCGGCGGCCGAAGACGTGCACATCGGTGACCGGGGACGCGGCAAGGCCGGCGTAGACGTTCTCCGGGATCTCGGTGACCAGCAGGTCCTCGGCGTGCTTGGAGAGCACGCGCGCCACATCCAGGGCGACGTTGCCGTTGCCGAGCACCGCGATTTCCTTGGCCTCGAGCGGCCAGGTGCGCGGGACGTCGGGGTGCCCGTCGTACCAGGAGACGAAATCGGCACCGCCGTAGGAGCCCTCCAGCTCGATGCCCGGGATGTTCAGGTCCGCGTCGTTGATGGCGCCGGTGGCGAAGATGACGGCGTCGTAGTGCTCGCGCAGCTCGGCGATGGTGAGGTCCGTGCCGTAGTCGACGTTGCCGAAGAAGCGGATGTCCCCGCGGTCAAGCACCTTGTGCAGCGCCTTGACGATGCCCTTGATGCGCGGGTGGTCCGGGGCCACGCCGTAGCGGATCAGGCCGTAGGGCGCCGGGTAGCGGTCGAAGAGGTCGATGGCGAGCTCGAAGTCGCGCTCGGCCTTGGTGAGGATGTCCGCGGCGTAGACGCCGGCGGGCCCGGCGCCGATGATGGCCACGCGCAGCGGGCGGGCGGCGAAGGCGGCGGGCGTGGCCGTGCGTGCCCCGGTGGTGGTCGCGGGCGGGTTCTTCTCGGTCATGCTGGTCTCCTGGGGGTGTGGCAGCGGGTCGTGGCTGCGGGGTGTTGCGCCGTGTGGCTGGGGGTGGGTTTCGGGTGCGGCCATCGGTTCAGCCGGCGGGTCAAACGGCGGGCAGCAGCTCGCGGGCCGCGGGTGAAGCGGCGGGGGTGGCCGCTGCAGTTGCCGCGGGGGTCCCGGCGGCGTGCGGGCTGATGCGCACCACGTCGCCGATGACTATCACCGCGGGGTTCGCCACGCCGATCCGCTCGGCGGTGGCGGCGATGGAATCCAGCCTGTCGATGGTGATGCGCTGGTCCGGGCACCAGCCGCGCTCGATGACCGCCACCGGGGTGTCCGCGGGCAACCCGCGGCCCAGCAGCGTGGCGGTGTTGCGCGCCAGCCGGGCCACGCCCATCAGCAGCACAAGCGTGTGGTCGGGCCGGGCCGGCAGCTCGGAGAGCTCCTCGTGCCCGGTGGCCATCGAGAATCCCGTGGCCACACCGCGGTGGGTGACGGGGATCCCGGCGGCTGCCGGCACCGAGATGGCGCTGGTGACCCCGGGGACCACCGATACCTCGACGCCGTGCTCGCGGCAGTAGGCGGCCTCCTCGCCGCCGCGGCCCAGCACGAACGGGTCCCCGCCCTTGAGCCGGACCACCCGGTTGCCGGCCCTGGCCTCGGCGACAAGCACCGCGTTGATCTCGTCCTGGGTGGCCAGGTGGTCGCCCGGCGCCTTGCCGACCTCGATGATGCGCACGGACGGATCGAGCTCCTTGAGCAGCCCGCGCGGGCCCAGCCGGTCGGCGACCACCACATCGGCGGCGGCCAGCAGGCGGCGCCCGGTAACGGTGATCAACCCGGCGTCGCCCGGGCCCCCGCCGACCAGTGCCACGGACCCGGCACCCGAGCGGCGGCGGCGCAGCGGCAGCAGGCCGGTGTCGGCGGCCAGCGCAATGGCGTTGCGCAGCCCGGCCGCGCGGCGCGGGTCCCCGCCGGCGGTGACGGCCACCGTCACGCCCTCGGAGGTCCGCGTGGCCGCCGGGGTCCAGGCGCTGGAGGCAGCCTGGTCCGAGGCGTTGACACACCAGGTCTGCCGGGCGTCGGCGTCGGCGGAGACCCGCGCGTCAAGCGCCTTGTTGCCGGTGGCGGTGTGGGCCAGCCACATGCCCTCCAGGTCCCCGGGCTCGTAGCCGCGGCGCAGCCACAGGAGCTTCCCTGCGGCGGCGGCCCGGGCAATCGGCCCGGCGGCGTCCGGGGCGATGACGGTGATCTTCGCCCCGGCCTCCAGCAGTTGTTCGACGCGGCGGGCGGAGACCTTTCCCGCGCCGACGCAGAGCACGTCCTTGCCGGCCAGGCGCAGGGCCAGCGGGTGGATGGGCGACTCGGTGGGTGGTGTCATGGCCTGCTCCTTCGGGCGGGGGTTCGGGTGCAAATTCGGGTTCAAGTTCAGGTTCAAAATCGGGCGGGGCATCGGGTGGTCGGAGTCGGGGTGCGTGGAGCGCTGGTTCATCGCCCGGCCCCGGGGGCCAGGCCGCGGCGGCGCAGCAGCCGCCGTTCCAGGGGCGCGAAAACCAGCAGCTCGATCACGATGCCGACCACCAGGATCGCCAGGATCGCGCAGGCGACAACCGCCATCGAGGACAGGTCCCGGCCCTGCTGCAGCAGCGAACCCAGGCCGAAGCCGATGGAGCCGCCGACGGCGATGATCTCCGCGGCCATCAGCGAGCGCCAGGAGAATGCCCAGCCCTGCTTGAGTCCGCCCAGGTAGCCGGGCATCGCCGCCGGCAGCACGATGCGCAGCAGGCCCTGGGCGCGGCCGGCCCCCAGCACGGTGCCCAGCCGCCGGTACAGCGGCGGGACGGTGTCGATGCCGGAGAGCAGCCCGTTGATGATGGAGGGGGTCGCGCCCATGACGACGACGAAGTAGACGGTGGCGTCGGTGAGGCCGAACCAGATGATGGCCGCCGGCACCCAGGCCACCGACGGCAGCACCTGCAGGCCGGAAACCAGCGGGCCGATGCCTCGGCGCAGCAGCGGGGAGGCCGAAAGCAGCAGCCCCAGCGGGGTGCCGATGGCCAGTGCCAGCAGGAACCCGAGCACCCCGCGCTGCAGGCTGGTGGCCACGGCCTCCCCCAGCCGGCCGTCGGCAGCCAGGTCCGCTGCGGCGGCAAACACCTCGAGCGGCCCGGGGAACAGGTCGACGCGCGGGGAGGCGAACCAGGCGGCCAGCTGCCACAGGCTCAGCAGGCCGATGAGCGTGCCCAGCGGCAGCAGCACCCGCGAGGCGGCGGACCGGCGGGCGGCCGCCGGGGCACCCTGCAGGTTGTCCAGCCCGGCCTCGAGTTCCTTCAGGGTGTCGACGGGTCCGCCGGGGCTGCCGGGGCCGCCGTCCGGGTGGCCGGCGGGGGTGCCGGGCTGCCCGTCGGAGGGGGTGCCGGAGGGGGTGCCGGCACGGTTGCCGGACTGCCCGCCGGCGTGCGTGGAAACGGTGCTGGGGCTAGTGGGCATGGTGGCGGATCTCCTCGCGCAGACGCTGGGTGATGTCTTGGGTGAGCTTCGCGGCCGCGGCCGGGTCGCTGCGCACCGAGGGGTCGATCTCCCATTCCGCGGCCACGCGGCCGGGGCGGGAGGAGAGCAGCAGGACCCGCTGGCCCAGCCGCACGGCCTCGCGGACGTTGTGGGTCACGAAGACCACGGTGCGCCGGTGGGCGCGCCAGAGCCTTTCGAGCTCGTCGTGCAGAAGGTCCCGGGTTATCGCATCCAGCGCCGCGAACGGCTCGTCCATCAGCAGCACGGGCTTGTCCTGCCCGAGCGCACGCGCCAGCGAGGCGCGCTGGCGCATGCCCCCGGAGAGCTCGTGCGGGCGCTTGGACCCGGCGTCGGAAAGGTGGACTAGTTCCAGCAGCTTCCCGGCCCGCTCGCGGCGTTCGGCGCGGCCGATCCCGCGCAGTTCCAGGGCGAGCTCGATGTTGGCGCGCGCCGTCAGCCAGGGCAGCAGCGCCGCGTCCTGGAACATGAAGGCGGCGCCGCCGGCCGGGACGGTGACGGATCCGGCGGTGGGCGGCTCGAGCCCGGCTATCACGTTCAGCAGCGTGGACTTCCCGCAGCCCGAGGCCCCGAGCACCGCCACGAATTCGCCCTCGGCGATCGTGGTGGTGATGCCGGAGAGCACGGGTGCCGCGCCGTAGTCCTTGGAGAGGTTCTCGATGACGATGCTCATGCCCGTGCCCCCGTTCCGGCAGAGGTGCCGGCCGCGGAGGAAGATGCCGCTGAGCGGCTTGCTGCCGAGGGGCTCGCCGCACGGGCCGCACGGGCCCGCTCCAGGAAGGAGCCGTCCACGAGCCCGTCGAGGCTTGCCGGTTCGGCGAGCGACGCGGCGACGGCGTTGGCCTGCAGGCGCGGGTAGGCCCCGGCCAGCGGGTCCGCCGTGAAGTCCAGCTTGCCCAGCGCGCGCTCCAGCACGGCGTCGGAGAGCGCCGCACCGGCGAGCAGCTCCAGCTGCCCGTTCAGGGTCTTGAGCACCTCGGGCCGCGTGGCGGAGTTGATCCAGTCGAGCGCGGCAAGGTGCCCGCGCAGCAGGGCGTCGACGGTCCCGGGGTGGCGGGCGGCGAAGTCCGGGGAGACCGCCAGCACCGTGGTGGGGAACTTGCCCGGCGCGCCGGTGTCGGTCCCGTCCCACAGGTCGGCCTCGTCGACGAGGACCGTGGCGCCTGCCTCCAGCACCAGCCGGGAGGCCCACGGTTCGGGCAGCCAAGCCCCGTCCAGCGCCCCGGAGCGGAAGAGTTCAAGGGTCTGCGCGTTGGCCGTGGGGGTGATGGAGACTTCCCCGCCGCGCAGATCCGTTTCCAGCCCCTGCCCGGCGAGCCAGGTGCGCAGCGCGACGTCCTGCGTGCCGCCGAGCTGCGGGGTGGCCAGGGTTGCCCCGCGCAGCCCTGCGGCACCGGTGATCCCAGCGCGCACCACCAGCTGGGCGCCGCCGGAGGCAGCGCCGGCCAGTACGCGCAGCCCGCGCCCGCCGCTGGCGGTGAAGGCGGCGATCGCCGGGCTCGGCCCCAGGTAGGCGGCGTCGATGGCGCCGGCGTTCAGCGCCTCGACGGCCTCCGGCCCGGCCCCGAACGTGCTGGTTTCCAGCACGGTGCCGGAGCCGGCCAATTCCGCGGTGAAGAGCCCGCGGGCGACCCCGACGTGCGCCGGGGCGTGCGTGAGGTTCGCGAAGAAGCCCAGCCGCAGGGCGGGCGCCGGGGTGGCGGGTGCCGCAGCGGCGGTCCCGGGCCGCGGCACCGTGGTGGTTGCCGCGGCGCCGAGGACCAGCAGTCCCAGCAGTCCCGTGCCCCCGGCGAGCAGCGCGCGGCGGCCGGGGCCGCGGTGCGGTGGCTCGGCGGTGTACCTGATGGTGTCCATGGGCGGGGTGTCCTCGGGGTCTCGGGGTTGGGTTGGGTTGGGTTGGGTTGGGTTGGGGGCGGTTCGGGGTGTCCGGCCCGGTGGCTACCGGGTGGCGCGTTCGCCGGTGAGCCCGGCGGCCAGCGTGTTGCCGGACTGCTGGTCGATCACCAGGAACGCCCCGGTGCGGTGGTGGGCAGCGTACGGTTCGGTGGGCAGCGCCGCGGCAAGCCGCAGCCGAGCCGTGCCGATGTCGTTGAGTTCCAGTGTTTCCGCGGGCCGCAGCGCAAAGTCCTCGAGGTCAAGCACCCCGGTGATGGCCTCCACGCGGGCGCGCACCGTGGCAGTGCCGTGCTTCACGAGCACCGTGGCGCCCGGGCGCAGCGGCGCGGCGGCCAGCCAGCACAGCTGCGCGGTGAGTTCGGCGGAGGATTCCGGCAGCGTCCCGGCCGCGGCGATGGTGTCCCCGCGGGCGATGTCGATCTCGTCGGCCAGCCGCAGCGCCACCGAGGCGGGCGCGGCGGCCGATTCCAGCGCAACGCCCGCGGCGTCGATCCCCACCACGGTGGTCTCGCGGCGCGGGGCTCCCGGGGAGGCGACGGTGACCCGGTCCCCCACGGCGACGGTGCCCTCGGTGACCGCCCCGGCATAGGCGCGGTAGTCGCGGAACGCCTCGGCATCGAGCCCCGGGGCCAGTGCCCCCTGCGGCCGCAGCACCAGCTGCACCGGGAAGCGGAACGCCTCGGCCCGGCTCCCGCCTCGGTTCGCTTCCCCGTTCACGTCCCCGCCGGTGGCCTGCTCGTCGCGCGTCGGCAGGGATTCGAGCAGCCCCAGCAGCGTGTGCCCGGTGTACCAGGGGGTGTGTGCGGAGCGCTCCACCACGTTGTCGCCCACCAGTGCGGAGACCGGAAGGGTGTGCGGCGCCGGCAGGCCCAGCCCGGCGGCCACGCGGGCCACGTCGGCGGCGATGTCCGCGAAGCGCGCCTCGTCGTAGTCGATCAGGTCGATCTTGTTCACCGCGACGATGACGTGCGGCACGCGCAACAGGCCTATCACGCCCAGGTGGCGGCGCGTCTGCTCCAGCACGCCCTTGCGTGCGTCGATCAGCACGATGGCGGCGTCGGCCGTCGAGGCACCGGTGACGGTGTTGCGGGTGTACTGCACGTGCCCGGGGCAGTCCGCGAGCACGAAGGAGCGCGCGCCGGAGCTGAAGTAGCGGTAGGCGACGTCGATGGTGATGCCCTGCTCGCGCTCGGCGCGCAGCCCGTCGGTGAGCAGCGCCAGGTCCAGGGTGCCGTCGCCGCCGCCGAAGCCGGTCTCCGCGGAGGTGCGGGCCAGCGCCTCCAGGGTGTCGGCCAGCACGGCCTTGGCGTCGTGCAGCAGCCGGCCGACCAGCGTGGATTTGCCGTCGTCGACGGAACCGGCGGTGGCGAAGCGGAAGAGCCCGCGCGTGCCGAGGCTTGCGGGGGGTGCCGTGACAGTGGCTGCGGTGGGAGCTGCGGCAGGTGCCGCGGGGATGTCCAGGTTCGTGGTGCTCATTAGAAATAGCCGTCCTTCTTGCGGTCTTCCATGGCCGCCTCGGAGATGCGGTCATCGGCGCGGGTGGCCCCGCGTTCGGTCAGCGTGGTGGTGGCGACCTCGCGGATGACGTCGGCCACCGTGCGGGCCGCCGAAAGCACGGCCCCGGTGCAGGACATGTCCCCCACGGTGCGGTAGCGCACGGTGCGCGTTTCCACTGGCACGCCCGCTGCCGGGGCGCTGAACTCCCCGACGGCCCGCCACATGCCCGAGTGCTCGAAGACCTCGCGCTCGTGGGCGTAGTAGAGCTCCGGCAGCTCGATGCCCTCGCGTTCGATGTAGCGCCAGATGTCCAGCTCGGTCCAGTTGCTGATCGGGAACGCGCGCACGTGCTGGCCCGGGGTGTGCCGCCCGTTGTAGAGGTTCCACAGCTCGGGGCGCTGGTTGCGCGGGTCCCACTGGCCGAACTCGTCGCGCAGGGACAGGATGCGTTCCTTGGCGCGCGCCTTGTCCTCGTCGCGGCGCCCGCCGCCGAAGAGCACGTCGAAGCGGTTCGCGGAGATCGCGTCCAGCAACGGGGTGGTCTGCAGCGGGTTGCGGGTGCCGTCGGCGCGTTCGGCGAGCCGCCCGTCGTCGATGTAGTCCTGCACGCTGGCCACGACAAGGCGCAGGCCCAGCTTCTGGACGGTGCGGTCGCGGAACGCGATGACCTCGGCGAAGTTGTGCCCGGTGTCGACGTGCAGCACCGGGAAGGGCACGGTGCCGGGCCAGAAGGCCTTGGTGGCCAGGTGCAGCATGACCACGGAGTCCTTGCCGCCGGAGAAGAGCATGGCGGGGCGTTCGAACTCCGCGGCGACCTCGCGCAGGATGTGGATGGACTCCGCCTCCAGGGCGTCGAGCACATCCGTGGTGCCGGCCGGCGCGGGGGCGGCTGTCGTGGTGGCGCTCATCTCTGGCTCCTTCGTCGGTGGGAAACGCTGTGGGAAAGTCGATGGGAAAGTCGGTGGGAAACGGGGCGGGTGCGGCTCATCGGTGGATGCCGCATTCGGTCTTGGCCAGGCCCGCCCAGCGGCCCGAACGCGGGTCCTCGCCCTCGGCCACCGGGCGGGTGCATGGTGCGCAGCCGATCGAGGGGTAGCCGTGGGCCAGCAGCAGGTTCACCGGGACGTTGCGTTCCGCGGCGTAGCCGGTGAGTTCCTCGAAGCTCCAGGCGGCCAGCGGGTTGACCTTGACCAGGCCGTGCGCCTCGTCCCAGGTCACCAGCGGCGTGTCGGCGCGGGTGGGGCCCTCGTCGCGGCGCACGCCGGTGAACCAGAGCCGGTAGCCGGCCAGCGCCTTCGCCAGCGGCTCCATCTTGCGCAGCCTGCAGCAGGTGCCAGGGTCCCGCTCGTGCAGCCGGGGGCCGAGCTCGGCGTCCTGCTGCTCCACGGTGCGCTCAGGGAGCACGTCGACGATCCGCACGTCGAGCGCCGCGGCGACCTCGTTGCGCGTCGCATGGGTCTCCCCGAAGTGGTAGCCGGTCTCCAGGAAGAGCACGTCGACCCCGGGCAGCGCCTCGGCCACGACAGCCGGCAGCACCGCGTCGGCCATCGAGCAGGCGACGGCCACCTCGGCGGTCGCGAAGTTCGCCTTGACCCAGGCGATGACCTCGGCGGCCGGGGCGTCGAAGCCCAGCGCCGCGGCGCCGGCCTCCGCCAGCGCGCGGTCGGCCAGAGCACGGTCCGCGGCGTCCGCAACCACGTTCGCGGCGCTCACAGCACGTCCTCGTCCGCGGCACGGTGCGACCAGGCGGCGAAGGACTCGCCCTCGTGGCTGCCCGCCGAGTAGTTTTCCAGCACCCGCTCGACGTAGCCGGGCAGTTCGGCGGCGGTGACCTTCAGGCCGCGCACGGTGCGGCCCAGGCCGGCCTCGTCGCGCGAGGTGGAGGCCAGGCCCCCGCCCAGGTGGACCTGGAAGCCGGGGGTCTGCCCGCCGTTGCCGTCGGGCAGCAGCTGGCCCTTGAGCCCGATGTCCGCCGTCTGGATGCGGGCGCAGGAGTTCGGGCAGCCGTTCACGTGCAGGGACAGCGATGCCGGCAGGCGCACCGCCGACTTCGAGGCGAAGCGTTCCTCCAGCTCGGCGACGGCGGCGATGGTGGTGTCCTTGGTGTCGACTATCGCGAGCTTGCAGAACTCGATGCCGGTGCAGGCGATCGCCGAGCGGCGGAAGATGCTTGGCGCCGTGGCAAGGCCCAGCGCGTCGAGCTCCGCCGCGGCGGCAGCGACAGACTCCGCGGGGATGTCCAGCGCCAGCAGCTTCTGGTGCGGGGTGGTGCGCAACCGCCGGGAGCCGTGGCGCTCCAGCAGGTCGGCCAGCTCCAGCAGCAGCGTGCCGGAGAGCCGGCCCGCGTTCGGGGATGCGCCGATGAAGAAGCGCCCGTCTTTCTGCTCGTGGATGCCCACGTGGTCCCCGGGGGTCGTCGGCTTCGCCGGCGCGTCGCCGTCGGGCAGCGCGTAGCCGAGGTATTCCTCCTCAAGCACGCGGCGGAACTTCTCCGGCCCCCAGTCGTTCATCAGGAACTTCAGCCGCGCCTTGTTGCGCAGCCGGCGGTAGCCGTAGTCGCGGAAGATCGACACGACGCCCAGCCACACCTCGGCGGCCACCTCCGCGGAGACGAAAACGCCCAGGCGCTCGGCAAGCCGCGCGTTGGTGGACAGCCCGCCGCCGACCCACAGGTCGTAGCCGGCGCCGAGCTCCGGGTGGATGACGGCGATCAGCGCGATGTCGTTGATCTCGTGCACCACGTCCTGCGAGGGGTGCCCGGAGATCGCCGTCTTGAACTTGCGCGGCAGGTTCGCCAACTCGGCGTCGCCGATGAAGCGCTCGCGGATCTCGCGGATCACCGGGGTCGGGTCGATGATCTCGTCCTTGGCGATCCCAGCCACCGGGGAGCCCAGGATCACGCGCGGCACGTCCCCGCAGGCCTCGGTGGTGTCCAGCCCGACGGCCTCGAGCCGGCGCCAGATCTCCGGGACGTCGACGACGTCGATCCAGTGCAGCTGGATGTTCTGCCGGTCCGTCACGTCGGCGGTGTTGCGGCCGAAGTCGCGGGAGATCCCGCCGATGGTGCGCAGCTGTTCGGTGCTCAGCGTGCCGCCGTCGATGCGCACGCGCAGCATGAAGTAGCGGTCCTCGAGCTCGTGCGGCTCCAGCGTGGCGGTCTTGCCGCCGTCGATGCCCGGCTTGCGCTGGGTGTAGAGACCCCACCAGCGGAAGCGGCCGTGCAGGTCGGTGGGGTCGATGGAGTCGAACCCGCCGTGCGCGTAGACCTTTTCGATGCGCTCGCGCACGTTCAGCCCGTTGTCGTCCGCCTTGAACGCCTCGTTGGGGTTCAGCGGCGCGGTGCCGTCGATCTTCCACTGCCCGTGCGGCTTGGCCGCGGGGCGGGCGGGCCGCGTGCGGGCCGGGGTGTCGGTTGCCTGTGTCATGCCCCGACCCTAAGTCCGGCCCGGGGCACCCCGCCAACGCCTCCCGACCCGAAGCGTCATCTCGTCACGCGGCGACTCATTCGGTGCCCGCGGCACCATCCGCGAGTGCCTCGGCGAGTCTTCCGGCGACACATTGAGCGAGTGTTACGTCCGGCAGCAGCGCCCCGGAGACATGGTCGGCGCCGGCGCCGGAGAGCCGGTCGTGGAAGAACCCGGGGGCCAGCAGGAAGGAGGCGATGCCCACCCGCTGCGCCCCCGCCGCGCGGGCCGCGGCCACCGCATCGGGTACCGACGGCGCCGCAGCGGAGCAGTACGCCACGGCCACCGGCTGTCCCAGTTCCGCGGCCAGCAGCTGCGCCATCCGGGCCGCCTGCCGCTGCCCGGACTCGATCCGGGTGCCCGCCGCGGCGAGCACCACCGCGTCCCCGGGCCGGTGCCCGGCCTCGGCCAGGCGCCGGGCCAGCACCCCGGCCAGGCGCGGGTCCGGGCCCAGCGGGGCGGCGGTGCGGGTTGCCGGACGTGTCGCCACCGCCTCGGCGATGTCCACCGAGGTGTGGAAGCCCTCCGAGAGCAGCAACGGGACGACGACGGCGTCCTCCCCGGGCGGCAACGCGGCGAGCACCGCGCCGAGCCCGGGTTCCTGCACATCGACATAGGCCTCGTGCACCTGCGCGTGCACGCCCTGGGCCGCGAGCACCGCCGCCAGGTCCGCGCGCAGGCCGTCCACCAGCCCGCGGCCCCTCGTGTTGTCGGTGCCGTGGGCGCAGGCGACCACGTGCAGGGGCCGCGGCCCGGTGGGTGCTTCTACGTGCTGGTTCAGTGAATTCCGTGGTGACATGAGCGAAGCCTAACCACCGCCGGTGCGTTGCCCCAAGCACCGTGTCGTTTCGTTGCCCGCCCCTGCACCGGCGCGGGCGGCCTGCACACCGCCCCGTCCGGGAGCCGCGGCCCGCCGTCCGTGGCAGACTGTTCCCGGTACGCCGGTTCCCCTGTGTACCCCACCGGCAGGGAGGACCACCCCCATGGGCACGCTTGCGGATTTCTCCGGGTTCCTCGAATCACTCACCGCTGCCCCGGAATCCGATGAGCGCGGCCGCCGCCTGGCGCTCGGGCACGCGCTGCTGCGCCTCTTCGATGCCGACTTCTTCGCCTCCTGCCGGGTCGGTGCCGACGGATCCTTCGCCGCCCCGGTGTGGATCAACATGTCAGCGGAGAACATGGGCAACTACCTGGGGCACTACCAATTTCACGACCCGCTCACGCCCCGGATGCGCGCTGCGGGCCGGGCCATGCGCGTCTTCGACGCCGTCGACCCCGCCCGACTGCACGAGTCGGAGTTCCACCGCGATTTCCTGGCCGTCGACGGACTCGCCGAGGGCATGAACTACTTTCCCGCGCAGTCGCTGCCCGGGACCCTGGACCTGCGCATCTGGCGCGCGGCCGGCCGCACGCCGTTCAGCGGCGAGCAGGTGCGGCTGCTGCAAGGAAGCGGCGACCTTCTCCAGCGCCTGCTGCCGGGCGGGGGCCGGTTGCCGGGCGAGGGAGGCCGCTCCCGGCTGGATTCGCTCACCGCGCGCGAACGCGACGTGGCCCTCGCCGTGGCCCGCGGCGTGAGCGACCGCGCGGCCTGCGCCGAGCTTGGCTGCTCGTTGGGAACCCTGCGCACCCACCTGTCCCGGGTCTTCGCCAAGCTCGGGGTCGGCAGCCGCAGCGAACTCGCCGCCCGGTGGGGCCCGCTGCAGGAGGCACCGCGGTCGTCAAGTCGGCAGAACTGACGATGGCGCCGCCCCGGGTCCGCGCATAGGCTCGTGCCCGGCAGCGTTCCCCGCGGGGACTCCCCTACAGAGGCAAGGACACGGCATGAGCGAGCACGGCATAGGCACGGAAGGCACGGGCACCGGCACCGGCACCGGCACCGACGGCATGACGGGCCGTGACCTGGAGCCCGGGATCTGGACCCACCGCCCCGCCGGCGCCGGTGACGATGCCGGTGACAGAACCGAGGCCGTGGGCACCGCGGACCTCGCCGGCGGCTTCGACTTCGCGGTCAAGGCGAACATCGAGGTTCGCGGCATGCCGGCGAACGCGGCAAGCCCGGTGTTCGGCGGCCACCTGGCCGACGCCGACGCCCTGGTGGTCACGGCGCTCAAGCGCCGCGGGGGCCGCGTCGCCGGGCTGACGAACATGCACGAGCTGGCGTTCGGGATCACCAGCAACAACGCGGCCTTCGGCCCGGTGCGCAACCCCTTCGACCCGCTGCGTTCGGCCGGCGGCTCCAGCGGCGGCAGCGCGGCGGCGGTGGCCGCGGGCCTGGTCCCGGTCTCGCTGGGCACGGACACCGGTGGCTCGATCTCGGTGCCCGCCGCTTCCTGCGGCGTCGTCGGCTTCCGCCCGAGCACCGGCCGCTGGCCTAACGACGGCACCATCGGGCTCTCCTGGTCCCGCGACACCGTCGGCGTGCACACCCGCAGCGTCGCCCATGCCGCGCTGGTCGACGCCTGGGTCACCCACGAGCCGGAGGCCGCACGGGAGGGGGAACTGCCGGTGCTCGGCGTGCCCACCGCCTTCCGCCGGGACCTGGACCCGGCGGTCCGGCTGCGCTTCGAGGCGGTGCTGGAGGGGCTCGGCGCCCACGCCGACATCGTCGACATCGACCTGGATCCGGTCTTCGCGCTGACCGATGCCGCCCAGTGGGACCTTGTCGGCTGGGAAGCCCCGCGCCTGCTGGCCGCCTACCTGGCCGCGGCGGAGGACATCGCCCCCGGCGAGGCCCTGGCACAGCTGCCCGCCCGCGCGGCATCGCCCGATGTCAGGGCCATCCTGCAGGGCTACGTGGAGCACCCCGTGACGGCCGACGCCTATGCCGCGGCCCGCGGACTGACGGACATCGCCCGCGAACGGTATGCCGCCGCGATGGCCGACGCCGGCATCGCGGCGCTGCTCTTCCCGACGATGCCGACCGTCCCGCAGTTGCTGGGTCAGGACGACACCGTCGAGCACCTCGGCCGGTCCGTGCCGCTCTTCCCGCTGGTGACCCGGCACACGGGACCCGGCACCGTGCTGGGCGTGCCCTCCGTGACGCTTCCGGCCGGGCTCACGGCCGGCGGCCTGCCCGTGGGCATCACCCTGCAGGGCACCGCCCACCGGGACCGGGAACTGCTCTCGCTCGCCGCGCGCCTCGAGGCGCTGCTCGACTGAGCTGCCCTGGACCGGCGCGCCTTGCTGGCCCTGCGCTCCGTCTACCCCTCCGCCTGCCGCGCCTCGAGATAGTCGCGCAGCACCAGCGCATGGTTCTCCACCTGGTTGCGGGCGGCGAAGAGCAGCACCATGTCGGGGTGGTCGGCGGCCAGGGCCAGCAGGCGCCCGGCCCCCGCAGCCGCGGAACCCGTCTCCAGTTCCCGCAGGTAGTGTTCTCGGAATTCGGCGTAGCGTTCGGCCATGTGGTTGAAGGCGACCCGCAGCTCGGCTGACGGCGCCGCGTCCTTGGCCCAGTCGTCCAGCTGCGCGCGTTCCTTGCTGAGCCCGCGCGGCCACAATCTGTCCACCAGCACCCGGAATCCGCCGTCCGGTTCGTCGTATGCGCGCATGACGCGGAAAGTGCCCATGTCCGAACCCTAGCCCGAGCCGGGCGGTTCCTCCAGCACCGCCGACCCAGTCGACGGCGGACTCACGCGAAGGCGAACTCCCGGATGGCAACCGCCGCCGCACCGCGCGCCCACTTGTCGAAATCCCCGCCCAGCACCTCCAGGCGTACCTCTCCGGCCTCGGGGTCGCGGTCCGCGGACAGGGCGCTGCGCACTTCGCCGCCGTACCGGGTGAACAGCTCGATGCCCTCGCCGCCGAGAACCACGGTGTTCACCATGGCCAGGTTGGCGGCGGCTGCCAGGAAGCGCCCCAGCGCGTGCGCCGCGCTGCGCAGGACAGACGACGCATCGGGATCACCCGCCTCCGCCAGCCCGAACACCTCCGCGTAGCCGACCTCGCGCCCCAGCGCCGCGGAAACCTGAGCGCAAATACCTGGCATCGAGAACATCGCCGTCGAGCAGCCGCGGTGCCCTGCGGGGCACCACGGGCCGGTGGGGTCTATCGGGAAGTGGCCGCCGAGTCCCAACCCGGTGTCGCGCCCGCGCACCACCTTCCCGCCCATGGCCAGCCCGTACCCGATGCCCGCGCCCAGCGTCACCACGGCGAAGTCGTCCACCCCGCGCCCGGCGCCGAACCACTGCTCCGCCGCCACAAGCGCCGTCACGTCGTTCTCGAGAAGCACCGGCAGCCCGGTGCGTTCGCGCAGCAGCTCCCCCAGCGGCACGTTGCGCCAGCCCAGGAAGGGCGCCCGCTCCACGAGCGTCCCGCCGGAGACCTGTCCGCCGATCGAGATGCCGATGCCGGCAACGGGCTTGCCGGAGCGCACGCGCAGCTCGGCGGCCAGCGCCGCCAGGGTCCCGAGCACCTGGTCCTCGCCGTGGCCCGGCAGCTCCCGCTCCCCGCGCGCCAGGCAGTTCGCGCGCAGGTCGGTGAGCACCCCCTGGGCCGAGGTCCCGGTGAGCTTGATCCCGACGAAGAACCGGGCGTCCTGGCGGATGTCGAGCAGCCGGACCGGGCGGCCCACGCTCCCGTCCAGCACCAGGTCGATCTCGGTGGCGATCCCTGCATCGAGCAGCGGCTTGCCCAGCCGGGTGAGGCTGGCGGCGCTGAGCCCCAGCCGCCGGGAAAGCTGCGCGCGCGAGGTGGGCCCGTGGACCAGCAGGGCACGCGCCACCTCGCGCTCCTGGTCGCTGAGCACCACCGGGCCCGGATCGCCAGGTCCGCCAGGTCCGGCAGGTCCGCCAGGTCCGGCAGTCTGGCCGCGTGCGGCGCTCCTGCTTCCTCTCGTGGCTTTCGTTGACATGGGGGAAGTTTATTTCATGACGGTCGTAATTGCCGATCCACCCGATGCCGGGGTGGCCGCCCGGACCGCCGCTTCCCCCTGTACCTGCCGACTGGGCGGACCTTGACAACACAATTAGTTTCGTCATAAAAATAATCTAGGCGCGAGGCCCTTCGTCGCGCGCCGGCTGCACCATGTCCCGCCGCAGCCCCACCGCCCTGCCACACCGCCCTGCCCCGCCGGCCGGCGCCACGAGAGGACCACCGCACCGTGAACCAGACAGAACAGCCAGCCACACCGGACGGGGATTGGTGGCGCCAGGCCGCCGTCTACCAGATCTACCCGCGCAGCTTCGCTGACTCCAACGGTGACGGCATCGGCGACCTCGCCGGCGTCACCTCCCGCATCGACTACCTGTCCCGGCTGGGCATCGACGCGATCTGGCTCTCCCCCTTCTACCCCTCGGCGCTTGCCGACGGCGGCTACGACGTCGACGACTACCGGAATGTCGACCCGCGACTGGGAACCCTCGAGGACTTCGACGCCATGGTCGCCGCGGCGCATGCGGCTGGCATCAAGGTCATCGCCGACGTCGTTCCCAACCACAGCTCCAACCGCCACGAGTGGTTCACCGCGGCGCTCGCTGCGGCCCCGGGCTCACCGGAACGCGCCCGCTACCACTTCCACGACGGGCTGGGCGAGCACGGCGAACTTCCGCCCTCGGACTGGCCCTCGCACTTCGGCGGGCCCGCCTGGAGCCGCGTCACAGAATCCGCCGGGGACAACGCGGGTCGCCCGGGCCAGTGGTACCTGCACCTTTTCGCCTCCGAACAGCCCGACCTGAACTGGGAGAACCCGGAAGTGCGCGAGGACTTCCACACCACGCTGCGCTTCTGGGCGGACCGCGGCGTTGACGGGTTCCGCGTCGATGTCGCCCACGCCCTGGTCAAGGACATGAGCCTGCCGCTGCGCTCCAAGCCGGACCTGGCGATCACCGTCGACGACGGCTCCGACGTGCTCTTCGACCGCGACGCCGTCCACGAGATCTACGCGGGTTGGCGCTCGGTGCTCAACGATTACGACCCGCCGCGCACCGCGGTCGCCGAGGCCTGGGTGCCGTTCACCGAGCGCCGGCTGCGCTACGCCAGGCCCACCGGGCTGGGGCAGGCGTTCAACTTCGACCTGCTGGAGGCGCCCTTCGAGCCCGCCGCCTTCCGCGGCATCGTCGCCCGCTGCCTGGCCGAGGCCGAGGCCTCCGGCGCGTCCTCCACCTGGGTGTTCTCCAACCACGATGTCGTCCGCCATCCCTCGCGCTACGCCCTTCCCGACGGCACCGACGGCGCTGGCCGGGAAGCCTGGCTGCTCTCCGGCGGCCTGGAACCGGCGGCGGACCCGGAGCGCGGGTTGCGCCGCGCCCGCGCCGCAACGCTGTTCATGCTGGGCCTGCCCGGCTCCGCCTACCTCTACCAGGGCGAGGAGCTGGGCCTCTTCGAGGCAGCGGACCTGCCCCCGGAATCCCTGCAGGACCCCACCTGGTTCCGCACGGAACGCAAGGTCAAGGGCCGCGACGGCTGCCGGGTGCCGCTGCCGTGGGACGCCTCGGGGGAAAACCTCGGCTTCGGCGGCGCACCCTGGCTTCCCCAGCCGGCGTGGTTCTCCCGCCACGCGGTCACGGCGCAGGACGGCACGGCGGGTTCCACGCTGGAGCTCTACCGCTCGGCACTGGCGTGGCGCCGCACCCTGCAGGGAACCGAATCGCTGGAATGGGTCTCGGAGCCGGAGGCCACGCTGGCCCACTACCGGCGCCCCAACGGCTGGCGGGTGCTGACGAACTTCGGCACCGAACCGGCGGACCTGCCCGAGGGGCTCGACGCATCCCGGATCGTGCTCTCCAGCGGAGCCGGCACCGGCCCCGACACCGACCCGGGCAGCGCGCCGGCCACCCAGGTCCCCGGAGAGACCACCCTCTGGTTCGCCCCCTGACCCTGACCGTTGGCCCGCGCTGTCGGCCCGGACCCCGAAACCGCACGGGTCCCCGCCGGGTGACTCCCGGGCGGCTCCCTGGCGACTCCCCCGGGGCGCACGCTTCATCGCGCCGCGCCCCGGGGCCTGTCCCGCGGCGCGTTTGTGGCGCGCACCACCCCGGCCCCGACTGGGGGTAACGGCGCGGACATGGAAGAATGGGAGCCATGGCTGAAGACACCTTGGGCACAGACACGCCCGCAACAGTTTCCGTTCCCGACAAGCCCGCACTGGAGGGCCTGGAGGAACGCCTCGACGCCCGCTGGCGTGCCGAGGGAACCTACAAGTTCAACCCGCAGACCACGCGCGAGCAGGTCTACTCGATCGACACCCCGCCGCCGACCGCTTCGGGTTCGCTGCACGTGGGACACATGTTCTCCTACACCCAGACCGACGTGCTGGCCCGCTACCAGCGCATGAACGGCAAGAACGTCTTCTACCCCATGGGCTGGGACGACAACGGCCTGCCCACCGAACGCCGCGTGCAGAACTACTACGGCGTGCGCTGCGACCCGACCTACGCCTACGTCGAGGGCTACCGCCCGCCGGCCACCCCGGCGAAGAACCAGCGCGACTGGGACGTCGTCTCCCGCAAGAACTTCATCGAGCTGTGCGAGGAACTCGCGGTCGAGGACGAAAAGGTCTTCGAGCACCTCTTCTCCACCCTGGGCCTGTCCGTCGACTGGGACATGACCTACCGCACCATCGACGACGACTCGCGCGCAGTGTCCCAGCGCGCCTTCCTGGCGAACCTCGCCGCGGGCGACGCCTACATGTCCGAGGCCCCGACCCTGTGGGACGTCACCTTCCGCACCGCCGTCGCCCAGGCCGAGCTCGAGGACCGCGAGATGCCGGGCGCGTACTACCGCTACCCGTTCACCGCGGAGGACGGCACCCAGGTCTTCATCGAGACCACCCGCCCGGAACTGCTGGCCGCCTGCGCCGGCCTTGTCGCGAACCCGGACGACGAGCGCTACAAGCCGCTCTTCGGCAAGACCGTCACCTCCCCGCTCTTCGACGTCCCGGTCACCGTGTACCCGCACCCGCTGGCCAAGGCGGACAAGGGCTCGGGCATCGCGATGGTTTGCACCTTCGGCGATTTGACCGACGTCACCTGGTGGCGCGAGCTGCAGCTGCCGACCCGCGCGATCATCGGCCGCGACGGCCGCGTCATCGCCGAGACCCCGGAGTGGATCACCACCGAGGCCGGCCGCGAAGCCTACGCGCAGATCGCCGGCAAGACGGTGTTCTCCGCCAAGGAGGGCGTCGTCGAGCTGTTGAAGGCCGCGGAGCTGCTCGACGGCGAGCCGAAGAAGATCAGCCACCCGGTGAACTTCTTCGAAAAGGGCGACAAGCCCCTGGAAATCGTCTCCTCCCGCCAGTGGTACATCCGCAACGGCGGCCGCGACGAGGACCGCCGCGCACGCCTGATCGCCCGCGGCGAGCAGATCGAGTTCCACCCCTCCTTCATGCGCTCGCGCTACGAGAACTGGATCTCGGGCCTGAACGGCGACTGGCTGGTCTCCCGCCAGCGCTTCTTCGGCGTCCCGGTACCCGTCTGGTACCCGCTGAACGCCGCGGGCGACCCGGACTACGAGAACCCGATCCTGCCGACCGACGGGATGCTCCCGGTCGACCCGGCCGCCGACGCGGCCCCGGGCTTCGAGGAGTCCCAGCGCAACGTCGCCGGCGGCTTCATCGGCGACGCCGACGTGCTCGACACGTGGGCCACCAGCTCGCTGACCCCGCAGATCGTTGGTCGCTGGTCCCGCGAGGACGACTTCTTCAACAAGGTCTTCCCGTTCGACCTGCGCCCGCAGGGCCACGACATCATCCGCACCTGGCTCTTCTCCACCGCCGTGCGCGCCGATGCCCTGCACGATGTCGCGCCTTGGAAGCACGCCGCGATCTCCGGCTGGATCCTTGACCCGGACCGCAAGAAGATGTCCAAGTCCAAGGGCAACGTGGTGGTCCCCACCGACGTGCTCAACGACTACGGGTCCGACGCCGTGCGCTACTGGGCCGCCAGCGCCAAGCTGGGTGCCGACACCGCGTACGAGATCAACCAGATGAAGATCGGCCGCCGCCTGGCGATCAAGATCCTCAACGCCTCCAAGTTCGTGCTGAACCTCGGCGCCACCGAGGCCAACGTCATCACCGGCGATGCCTCGGTCATCACCAACGGCCTGGACAAGTCCGTGCTCGCCCGCCTGTCGCAGGTCATCGACGACGCCACGCGCGCGTTCGACGCCTACGACTACGCCCGCGCGCTGGACATCACCGAGTCGTTCTTCTGGTCGTTCACCGACGACTACGTCGAGCTCATCAAGGACCGCGCCTACGGCGCCCGCGGCGAGGAGGAGCAGGCCTCCGTGCTTGCTGCCCTGGCCACCACGCTCGATGCGGTGCTGCGTCTGTTCGCGCCGTTCCTGCCGTTTGCGACCGAAGAGGTCTGGGGCTGGTGGCGTTCCGGTTCGGTGCACCGCGCCGCATGGCCGAGCTCGGCCCACCTGGCCGATGCCGTCGCCGGCGCCGACACCGCGGTGCTGCCCATCGTCGGCGAGGCGCTCTCGGGCATCCGCAAGGCCAAGTCCGAGGCCAAGGTCAAGCAGCGCACCGAGGTACTCAGCGGTGTCGTCTCGGCACCCGAGGCCCAGCTGGAGCTGTTGCGCCGCGGGCTCGGCGACCTGCTGGCCGCCGGCAACGCCAAGGACCTGACCCTGGTGGCCGCCGAGGGCGCCATCGCCGTGAGCGATGTCGTGCTGGCCCCGGCCGAGGAACCCGTCCAGGCCTAGCAATTCCACGGCAAGAGCAAAGAGGTCGGTGACCGCCATATGGCGGTCACCGACCTCTTGGTTTGTGCGACTTCGGGCATTCCGGGTTCCTGCCCCGGACAGAGGGGAAGCCCCTTCGGCCAACAAACACTAATGTCGGAGGGGCTTCGACTCGGCAGGTCCTCTTTCAGCGATGATTCGAGAACCGGACGAAATCCTCGGTACGTAGGTCTTGTTGTATCGCTGCTACAACCGTGTTCGAAGAGATTCCACGACCACGTCTCTGCGTCTTTGGTTTTCGTTCGGCATCGTTCCGGTATCGATGCGTATATCTTTTATACGCACTCTCACGGGTACGGGCAAGGGCCGGGGCGGAAGTCTGTGCTCCACCCCAGCCCTTGCCGGAAGTTGCTGGCGATATCGCCTCTTGACGGGTTTGCCGCTTAGTTGAGGTTGAACTCCGGCATCTCGTTGCGGCTGCGCTTGAGCTCGAAGAAGTGCGGGTACGCTGCCAGCGTCACGGTGGCGTCGAACAGCGTTCCGGCTTCCTCGCCGGCCGGCACGCGCGTGATGACCGGGCCGAAGAACGCGGTGCCGTTCAACGACATGATCGGGGTTCCCACGTCCTGGCCCACCTGCGAGATACCCTTGTCGTGGCTCACGCGCAGCGCGTCGTCGAAATCGGTGCTGGAGGCAACGTCAGCGAGTTCAGCGGGGAGCCCAACGGTTTCAAGCGCCCGCGAAACGACCTCGGCGTAGTCGGTGACCTTTTCGTAGTGCAGCAGTTCGCCCATGGCCGTGTAGAGGGATCCGATGACGTCTTCACCGTGTGCCTCGGCGGCGGCGATGATCACGCGCACCGGGCCCCAGGCCTTCCCCATGAGCTCCTGGTAGTGCTCGTTCAGGTCCTCGCGGTCCTCATTGAGCACGGCAAGCGACATGACGTTCCAGGCGACTTCGATGTCCCGGACCTTTTCGACTTCCAGCACCCAGCGCGAGGTGGCCCAGGCGAATGGGCATGCGGGATCGAACCAGAAATCGACACGGGTTTTTTCAGACAAGTGCTTGCTCCTTTGTGGACTTGGTTGGGCCGCCCCGCAGGGCCGGCTTTGATCGGTGGAGGATCAGGCCGACTTCTTGCCGCGCTTGGCGGCCAGCTGCTCGGAGATCAGGGTGGGTTCTGCGCCATTGACCACGACATCCGCCGTGATGATGACCTCGGCGACGTCGTCGCGGCTGGGCATCTCAAACATCGTGGCGCTGAGGGTTTCTTCAAGTATCGCACGAAGGCCGCGTGCCCCGGTGGCGCGGGCCAAGGCCAGGTCGGCGATCGCTTCGAGGGCCCCGGGCTCGAAAGTGAGCTCGACCCCGTCCATCCTGAACATCTTCTGGTACTGCTTAATCAGGGCGTTCTTCGGTTCACTGAGGATCTTGATCAACGCGTCGCGATCGAGCTTTTCCACGGTGGTAATGACGGGCAGGCGGCCGATGAACTCGGGGATCAACCCGAACTTCAGCAGGTCCTCGGGCCGCACGTCCGCATAGGAGGCTTCCTCCGACTTGAGCGCCGAAAGCGGGGCCCCGAACCCGATTCCCTTGCGCCCGGCGCGGGAGGAAATGATCTCCTCCAAGCCGGCGAAGGCACCCGCGACAATGAACAGCACGTTTGTCGTGTCGAGCTGGATGAATTCCTGGTGCGGATGCTTGCGCCCGCCCTGCGGCGGGACCGCGGCAACGGTTCCTTCGAGGATCTTCAGCAGTGCCTGCTGTACGCCCTCGCCTGACACGTCGCGGGTGATGGAGGGGTTTTCGCTCTTGCGGGAAATCTTGTCGATCTCGTCGATGTAGATGATGCCCTGTTCGGCCTTCTTCACATCGTAGTCCGCTGCCTGGATGAGCTTGAGGAGAATGTTTTCCACGTCCTCGCCCACGTAGCCGGCCTCCGTCAGTGCCGTGGCATCGGCCACGGCAAAGGGCACGTTGAGCCGGCGGGCGAGGGTCTGGGCCAGGTAGGTCTTGCCGCAGCCGGTGGGGCCGATGAGCAGGATGTTGGACTTGGCGACTTCGACTTCATCCAGCGAGTTGGCATCGGAGAGCGCTGACACCGTCTTGGCGGCGGCACCGCCCTGGATGCGCTTGTAGTGGTTGTACACGGCCACGGCCAGGGAACGCTTGGCGCCCTCCTGCCCGATGACGTACTCCTGCATCGAGTCGAAGATCTCCTTGGGCTTGGGCAGCTCGAAGGCCGTTCCCTCCTCGACCTCGGCAAGTTCTTCCTCGATGATCTCGTTGCAGAGTTCGATGCACTCGGTGCAGATGTAGACGCCGTGCCCGGCAATGAGCTTGCGAACCTGCTTCTGGCTCTTCCCGCAGAAGGAACACTTGAGCAGATCAGACCCTTCACCCATGCGTGCCATAGTGGTGGTCCCCTTATCTGGTACCGGTAGAACCGACCCGAGGGGCCGGCGATGCTGAACTGTATTAACTCTATGACAGAGGAGCGCCGGAATGGACGAACGGGCGGTGCGTGGTGCGACTTCCCCGCACCCCACACCACCCGCTGCCGACGCTACATTAGTGCGAAATCGCCTGTGGCTTGATCTTACGCGGCGTAAGCACCTCGTCGATCAGGCCGTAGGCCTTTGCTTCCTCTGCCGTCATGTAGAGGTCGCGTTCGATGTCGTTTCCGACTTCCTCCTCGGACTTGTTGCTGTGCCCGGCAAGGGTGGTCTCCAACCAGGAGCGCATGCGCATGACTTCTTCGGCCTGGATCTGCAGGTCCGACGCGGTGCCGCGTTCGCCGCCGCCCATTGCCGGCTGGTGGATCAGGATGCGGGCGTTGGGAAGCGCGAGGCGCTTGCCCGGTGCACCGCCTGCGAGCAACACGGCGGCGGCGCTGGCTGCCTGGCCGAGGCACACGGTCTGGACCTCGGGGCGGATGAACTGCATCGTGTCGTAGATGGCCGTCATTGCCGTGAACGAGCCACCCGGGGAGTTGATGTACAGCGTGATGTCGCGTTCCGGGTCCATGGACTCGAGAACGAGCAACTGGGCCATGACGTCGTCGGCCGAGGCATCGTCGACCTGTGCACCGAGGAAGATGATGCGGTCTTCAAAGAGCTTCGCGTACGGATCCTGGCGCTTGAACCCGTAGGGGGTGCGCTCCTCGAACTGCGGAAGGATGTAGCGTGCCGAGGGCATTTCGCCGGAGGTGGCGTGCGGGGTGAAATTCATCGTTTCTCCTGGGAAATCAGTTGGGTCTGCTGGATTCCGTCGCGTTACTTCGCGACCCCGCCGCCACCGGAGACGATGCCGGAGGACTGGGCGATGTGGTCAAAGAAGCCGTATTCGAGGCCCTCGGTGGCCGTGAACCACTTGTCGCGCTCGTTGTCCTTGAGGATGGTGTCAACGGTCTGGCCGGTCTGTGCCGCGGTCAGCTCGCTCATGACCTTCTTCATGTGAAGGATCAGTTCCGCCTGGATGCGGATGTCCGAAGCCGTGCCGCCGATGCCGCCGGAAGGCTGGTGCATCAGGATGCGGGCGTTCGGGGTGGCGTAGCGCTTGCCCGGGGTGCCCGAGGAGAGCAGGAACTGTCCCATGGATGCGGCAAGGCCGGTTGCCACGGTCACCACGTCGTTCGGGATGTACTGCATGGTGTCGTAGATCGCCATGCCCGCGGTGATGGATCCGCCCGGGGAGTTGATGTACAGGTAGATATCCTTCTCCGGGTCCTCCGCGGAGAGCAGGAGCAGCTGCGAGCAAATGGCGTTCGCATTGTCGTCTCGGACTTCCGAGCCGAGCCAGATGATCCGCTCCTTGAGGAGTCGATTGTAGATGTAGTCCTCACGTGCGGCCGGGTCTACCGAAGCCATCGTGGGAGTGCGGGAGTCACTGGACATGTTCTGATACCTCTCCGTGATGCCGTGCCCCGATGTTCTGTCCGTCGGGCCACTGGCTCTTTACTTCTTTGAACATTACTGCCTTGGCAAGCGACTTTGGGAGCTCAACGGCAGCTGTTCGCTGTCGGCGCATGGGTCGCAGACGGTGTGTGCGCCCTCGGCGAAAACCCCTGTGCCGTGGGCTTAAAGAACAATCGCGGGGCCACACATGGTGACCCCGCGATCGGGAAAAGCTACCGCCGGGGCGGTGCAGGAGTTACTCTGCGGATGCTGCCGAAGCCGAGGAGGCGGAGGAAGCGGACGATGCCGAGGAAGCGGAGTCCTCGTCGCCCTCTGCGCTGACGAACGAGCTCAGGTCAACGACGTTGCCCTTGGAGTCGGTGACCACTGCCAGTTCCAGGACCTTTGCAAGTGCCTTGCGGCGGCGAACTTCGCCAACCAGCATCGGGACCTGGCCGGCACCGTCGAGCATCTGCGCGAACTGGTTCGGATCCATGCCGTACTGGCTTGCGGTCTGGACGATGTAGTCGATCAGTTCGGACTGGGCAACGCCAATCTTCTCTGCTTCGGCAACGGCGTCGAGAACGATCTCGTTCTTGAAGGCCTTTTCGGTGTTCTCGCGAACCTCGGTGCGGTGCTCTTCGGTGTCGTGCTCTTCACCTTCGTTGTGGGCACCCTGTTCGAAGTGCTGCTCAACCTGCTCGGTGATGACGGATTCCGGAACCGGAACCTCGACGAGAGCCAGCAGCTTCTCCAGAACGAGGTCGCGGGCGGCAACGCCCTGCTCCATGACCTTGGACTCTGCGGCGTCCTTGGCGAGGGATTCGCGCAGTTCGGCCATGGTGTCGAACTCGGAAGCCAGCTGAGCAAAGTCGTCGTTGGCCTCGGGAAGCTCGCGCTCCTTGACGGCGGTAACGGTGACCTTGACCTGTGCGTCGGCACCTGCGTGCTCGCCGCCGGCCAGCTTGGTCTCGAAGGTTGCATCCTCGCCGGCGGACAGGCCGGTAACGGCCTCGTCCATGCCCTCAAGCATGGTGCCCGAGCCAACCTGGTAGGAAAGGCCGGTAGCGGAGTCGATCTCTTCGCCGTCAACGCTGGCAACCAGGTCAAGGGTGATGAAGTCCTGGTCGGCGGCCGGGCGCTCGATGGTCTTCAGCGTGCCGAAGCGGCCGCGCAGGTCCTCGAGTGCCTTTTCGATGTCGTCTTCGCCGGCTTCGAGGGCTTCAACGGTAACTTCGAGGCCCTTGTATTCCGGGAGCTCGATGCTCGGACGGATGTCGATCTCGACCTGGAAGGCAAGCTGGCCCTCGCCGGCGGTCTCTGCGGACGGGGTCTCGGTGATTTCCACCTCGGGACGCGACAGCGGAACGATCTCGTTCTCGGTCACGGCCTGCTGGTAGTAGGTGTTCATGCCCTCGTTGATAGCGGTCTCCAGGACGTAGCCACGGCCCACGCGCTGATCAATCATGCGGGACGGTACCTTGCCGGCACGGAAGCCGGGAACCTGGATCTGCTTGGCGATGGTCTTGTAAGCCTCATCAATGCGCGGCTTCAATTCCTCGTAGGGAACTTCAACGGTGAGCTTGACCCGGGTAGGGTTGAGGGTTTCGACGGCGCTCTTCACAGCGTTGTACTCCTGGTGTCTGGGGTTTGGTCTAACTGGACTTCAACCCCGCAACGGCATCCGTTGCGGGGTTGAAGGTACAGAGTCGGGGTGACAGGATTCGAACCTGCGACCTCACGCTCCCAAAGCGCGCGCTCTAGCCAAGCTGAGCTACACCCCGATTAGTGCAGAAACATTCTATGCAGAACCTGCGTGTTTCCACTAATCGGCCCGTCAACCAGAAGTTTGGATTTCGTCGACGGCGCGGAACAAACATACTAGGAGTTGGCCGAAAACCCAATTCGGGTATTGCTTCCGCGGAATCCCGGTGAACACTTGGAGAAAATCCCGGTTTGACGGCCCAAAAACGCGGCTCTCCCCCGCTTGCGGCGCTCAAAACATTGATTTCCCATGCTTTTCAACGCCGCATGTGACGAGGATTACCGTGCCGGATGCGGTGTTGATCCCAGGTTGCCGCCACCCCCAGCCTCGGCGCCGGGGACGGGTGCCGCCGGCAGTTCACGAAGCATCCGGACCACGCCGTAGATGATGAGTCCCTGGCCAATCGTGTAGGTGGCCATGATGACCAGGTCGATCTGCCAAAAATCGAACCCCGGCACGAAGAGGTCAAGGGACAGGACGGAATCCGAGGCCACGAACAGCGCCGAACCCCATGCCGTTGCGCCGTTGCCTGCGCTTCCCAGCGCGGCCATCGTCAGGATCAGCGATGCATAGACGGCGACGGCCGGAGCCATGGCTCCGGCGTGGGGAAGCACCGCGGACAGGATGGCAAGGACCAAGGGCAGGTAGAGCAACGTCCATTTCCGGGCCTGGCCCAACCGCAGCCCCAGGCCCCATGAGAAGAGGACGATGTAGGCGAGGTGCGCGACGGCAAAGGCGCCCAGTCCCCGCAGGAATTCCTCGCCGCCCAGGTCCGAGTTGTCCCCGAGGCTGGATCCGAGCAAAGCCGTGGCCCCCAAGGCCGTTGTCAGCCAGGTACCGCGTGGCACCGTCAGCAGGAATGCCAGCAGCAAGGCCAGCATCAGCCAGGCCTTCGTCCAGCTTGCCAGGGCCTCTGCGCCGGTGGCCTGGGCATACAGGTGCAGAAGGGTCAATATCCCGAAGGGCGCGTAGGGCCAGCGCGGCACCCGGTCCGGGGCTGTGAATCTGAGCATGGAAGAACCCTATGCCGCCCGTTCGCGGGTGGGCCGCTGCAAAACGGCCGGTTGCACGAAAAAGCGGCCCGGTTTCCATGGAAACCGGGCCGCTCGTTGGAGGGGATGACGGGAATCGAACCCGCGTAATCAGTTTGGAAGACTGAGGCTTTACCATTAAGCTACATCCCCGTGTTGTTTCACCTCGTCGGTGGCAACGGATAAAACCTTAGCACCACATTTCCGCACTGTGCAAATCGGCGCTTCCAACCGCCCCGATCCTTGTCACCGCGCAAGTACGCACGTCCGGCCGACCTAGCGGGAGGCGCGCCGGCGGGCCTTGGGCTGGCATCCGGGGCACCAGTAGAGCTTCCGGCCGGCGACCTCCGCCAAGGCGATCCCGGCATCGCACACCCGGCATTGCAGGTTTTGGCGCTGGTAGGTGTAGTAGGCGTCGTCCGGCCAGAGGGGGCCGGTGCCGGTGCGGTCGCCGGGTCGGGTGGTGATGATCTTCCCCATCCGCACACCGTCCTCCATGATGGACACGATGTCGTCCCACAGGGCGGCGGCGCGGGGCGCGGAGAGCTGGTTGCACGGCATGAACGGGTCGATGTTGCAGCGGAAGAGCGTCTCGGCGCGGTAGATGTTGCCGACGCCTGCCAGCAGTCCCTGGTCCATCAGCGCGGTCCCGATCGGGGTCTTCTTCTTTGACAGGCGGGTGACGAATTCCACCTGTGCGGCCCGCGCATCCTCGGCAACCTCGGCGCGCGAACCGCGGCCCTTGGCCAGGTTGAATTCCCCGGCCGCGGCGGTGAGCGGGTCGGGTCCGAGCTTGGCGCGGACGACAGCCGCCTGCTCCTCGGTGAGTACCTCGCAGGCCGTGGGGCCGCGCAGGTCCGCCCAGCCGTGGGCGGAGACCATCCGGGCGCGGACCTGGCCCACGGGTTCCGGCGGGCCGTCGTAGGGCTGCCCGTCGGTCGAGGAAGCCTGCTCCGACTCCCCCACGCGGCGGGGTGCGCCGATCGAGGAAGCCCCGGAGAAGTGCCCGTCTCCCCCGAAACTCCAGGCGCCGTAGAGCCCCAGGTGCACGCGCAGGACCAGGTCGTTCCCGAAGCCCAGGAAGAGTTGCTTGCCATGGGCGTGCGAAGAGAGCAGATGCTGCCCGTCGATCAGCTTCGCGGCGGGCGCGAACCGTCCCTGCGGCGAGGACACGGCAAGGACCTGCCCGCCAAAGACGTCGTCGAACTGGCGGGCAAGTCGATGTACCGAGTGGCCTTCTGGCATGTTTCTGTGCGGTCCGGCGCGGCGGTGCGGCCCGGTTAGGCCACGACCTCGCCGGTGGTCTCGTAGGTGGCGATCTTGCCGATGCGGCGGATGTGGCGCTCGACGTTGGAGAACGGCTCGTTCAGGAACGCCTCGATGATGCCGGTGGCTTCCTCGAGGGAGTGCTGGCGGCCGCCCACGGCCACAACGTTGGCGTTGTTGTGTTCGCGGGCCAGTCGCGCGGTGTCCAGGTTCCAGGCCAGCGCCGCGCGGATGCCGACGACCTTGTTGGCCGCGATCTGTTCTCCGTTGCCCGAGCCGCCGAGCACGATGCCCAGGGAGTCGAGGCCCTCGGCCTGGTCCGCCACGACGGCCAGGGCGGCGTTGATGCAGAAGGAGGGGTAGTCGTCCTCGGCGTCGTAGGCGGTCGGACCGTGGTCGACCATCTCGTAGCCCCTGGCCGCGAGGTGCTCGATGAGGTGGGCGCTGAGCTCGAGGCCGGCGTGGTCGGTGGCGATGTGAACGCGCATGTGACAAGTCCTTAGACGCTTGTGGGGAAAGTTCGGCTCCAGTTTATCCGCACCCTCGGGACGACGCTAAGTTCGTGACACCTGGATCGGGGGCCCGTGGGCAGGCGGTGCGGCGGGGCACTGCGGAGAGGGACCGCCCCCCCCGTGGTCCGTGGCGCATGACGATTTTCGTCCGACAGGTGGTTCACACTTGCGGCCCGGTGGGGTCGTGGTGAGAGAATGGGCACATTGTTCAAGGTTTGCTTCACACCTGCGGTCCGGGTGCGTGCGGCCCGTCGAACACGCAGTCGAACCACCCATGCCGCATTTCCCGACCGAAAGGTGCCTGAGCCGACCATGCCAGGAATGAACCTCACCCGCGAAGAAGCACAGACCCGCGCGGAACTCGTCAGCGTCGATTCCTACGAGGTCGCGCTGGACCTCACCGGGTCGGACACCGTCTTCGGATCCCGCACCACCGTGCGCTTCGGCGCCGTGCCGGGATCCAGCACCTTCATCGACGCCGTGACCGCGGGCGTGCGCTCGGTGAACCTCAACGGCGTCGAACTCGACCCGGCCGTGGTTTCCGACGGCGTGCGCATCGCGCTTCCGGACCTCGCGGCCGAGAACGTCCTGGTCGTCGACGCCGACGCGCTGTACATGAACACCGGCGAGGGCCTGCACCGCTTCGTGGACCCCGTCGACGGGGAGGTCTACCTCTACTCGCAGTTCGAGGTTCCCGACTCCCGCCGGATGTTCGCCGTCTTCGAGCAGCCCGACCTGAAAGCCACCTTCGCCTTCACCGTCACCGCGCCGGAACACTGGGACGTCATCTCCAACTCCACCACCCCGGAGCCCGTCCCCGCCCACGAGGGAGCCAAGACCTGGGCCTTCGCCCCGACCGCGCGCATCTCCTCCTACATCACCGCGCTCGTCGCGGGCCCGTACCGCGCCGTGCGCTCCGAGCTGACCAGCAGCGACGGCCGCACCATCCCGCTGGGCGTCTTCGCCCGCGCCTCGCTCATGGAGCACCTGGACGCGGAGAACATCTTCACGCTCACCCGCCAGGGCTTCGAGTTCTTCGAGGCGCAGTTCGGCACCCCGTACCCGTTCGAGAAGTACGACCAGCTCTTCGTGCCGGAGTTCAACGCCGGCGCCATGGAAAACGCCGGCGCCGTGACGTTCCTCGAGTCCTACGTCTTCCGTTCCCGCCCGACCGAAGCCATGGTGGAACGCCGCGCCATCACCGTGCTGCACGAACTCGCGCACATGTGGTTCGGCGACCTGGTGACCATGCGCTGGTGGAACGACCTGTGGCTGAACGAGTCGTTCGCCGAGTTCATGTCCACGCTGGCCGCCGCGCAGAACACCGAGTTCACGCAGTCCTGGACCACGTTCAACATCATGGAGAAGACCTGGGCCTACCGCCAGGACCAGCTGCCCTCCACGCACCCGATCGTCGCCGAGATCAAGGACCTCGAGGACGTGCAGGTCAACTTCGACGGGATCACCTACGCCAAGGGCGCCTCCGTGCTGCGCCAGCTTGTCGCCTGGGTCGGCCAGGAACAGTTCATGGCCGGCGTGCGCAGCTACTTCGCCAAGCACTCCTGGAAGAACACCGAGCTGCCGGACCTCATGCGCGAGCTCGAGGATGCCTCCGGCCGCGACCTGGCCAAGTGGTCCGAGCAGTGGCTGGAGACCGCCGGGGTCAACACCCTGCGTGCACAGATCTCCACCGACGACAACGGAACCATCACCGGGTTCGAGATCACCCAGGGCGCCGTCGCCGAACACCCGGTGATCCGCCCGCACCGCCTGGCCGTCGGCTTCTACGACTTCGACGAGGCCGGCAAGCTGGTACGCGTGCACCGCGAGGAACTCGACGTCGCCGGCGATTCCACCACCGTCGAGGCCCTCATCGGGCTCAAGCGCCCGGCGCTCGTGCTGGTCAACGACGACGACCTGGCCTACGCCAAGATCCGCCTGGACGAGGACTCGCTGGCCACCGCCACCAACCACCTCAAGGACTTCGCCTCCTCGCTGCCGCGCACGCTGGTCTGGGGTGCCGCCTGGGATGCGGCGCGCGACGCCGAAACCCCGGCGCGCGCCTACGTCGACCTGGTGCTTAACAACATCGGCCACGAGTCCGACTCCTCGGTGGTCATGGTGCTGCTGCGCCAGCTGAACACCGCCCTGGACTTCTACGTCGACCGCTCGGTCGCCGCGGAGGCGGGAACCCGCGCCGCGGACCGCCTCTGGGAGCTGGCCAACGAGGCGGCGGCGGGCTCGGACTCGCAGCTGCAGTTCGCCAAGGCCTTCGCCCTGCGCGCCGGCTCGCCCGCACAGCTTGATTCCGTCGCCGCGCTGCTTGAAGGCACGCTGGTGCTCGAGGGCCTCGAGGTCGACGCCGACCTGCGCTGGGAGCTGCTCTCCTCGCTCGCCGCCGGTGGCCGCGCGGGAGTGCCGGAAATCGACGCCGAGCTGGCGCGCGACAACACGGCCAACGGCCAGCAGGCCGCACAGGCCGCACGCGCCGCCATCCCGACGGCCGAGGCCAAGGCCGCCGCGTGGCACGCCATCCTGGACGGGGAACTCTCCAACCTCGAGCAGCGCGCCGCGATCGCCGGCTTCAACCGCGTGCACGACGCCTCGCTGATCGCCGGCTACACCGGCACCTACTTCGAGGCGGCCCGCACCGCGTGGGACACCAAGAGCTACGAGATCGCCCAGCAGATCGTCGTCGGACTCTACCCCGCCGCGCAGACCAGCCAGGGGACCCTGGATGCGACGGACGCGTTCCTGGCGACGCTCGATGACGGCTCGCGCGCGCTGCGCCGCCTGGTCCTCGAGGCCCGCGACGGCGTCGTCCGCTCCCTGGCCGCCCAGGCAGCCGACAAGTAGCACCCGGCGCCATCGCCGGAAGGGGGTCGTGCGGGCAACCATCCCGCACGGCCCCCTCGCGCCTTGTCACGAGTTGCGTCCGCCGGGCGCACCTGGAAGAGAATGGAACCATGAACCTGGCACTGCACAACTACTCCGTCTCCATCCACTGGACCGGCAACCGCGGGGCGGGCACCTCCAGCTACCGCGGCTACGGCCGCGACCACGTGGTCTCCGCCGCGGGGCTCCCGGACCTCCCGGGCACCGCCGACCCGACCTTCCACGGCGACCGCGACCGCTGGAACCCCGAACAGCTGCTGCTCGCGGCGCTGAGCCAGTGCCACATGCTCTCCTACCTGCACGTGGCGGTGAAGCACGGCGTGGTGGTCACCGGGTACGACGGCGCCGCCACGGGCACGCTGCGGCTGAACCGCGACGGCAGCGGCGAGTTCCTTGAGGCCACCCTGCACCCGGTGGTGGAGCTGGCCGACGAATCCCAGCGCGGGCTTGCCGATTCGCTGCACCACGAGGCCAACTCGGTGTGCTTCATCGCCCGCAGCGTCAACTTCCCCGTGCGCCACGCGCCGCTCGCCCCCGGGTCCTGAACCGTGCCTCGCACCGGGCCCGGGGAGGGACAGGGCACCGTCGAACGCCTCACGCGGCGGCTGCTCCCGCACGTCGAGGAGGGCCGGGCCGCCGGCCAGCAGGCCTACATGAAGAGCCGGCAGCCGTTCCTCGGCGTGCGGGTTCCCCAGGTCCGCGCCGCCACCCGGGAGTTTGCCGCGGAGGCGGGGCTGGACACCGCCGCGGCCAGGCTGGGCGCGGCCACCGAGCTGTGGGAAAACGCCACGCACCGCGAGCACTGGTACGCCGCGGCGGAACTCTGCGCGCACCGGGTGTGCCGGGGCAGGCCGGAGTTCCTGCAGCTCTACGAACGCATGATCGTCGAGGGCGCCTGGTGGGACATCGTGGACGGCTGCTCCCGACGCTACGGGGAAACCCTGCTGGCCCACCCCGGGATCGTCGAGCCGATGCTGCGGGAGTGGGCCACCGACGACTTCATGTGGAAGCGGCGCATGGCGATGATCGCGCAGCTGCACCTGGGTGCCCGGACGGACACCGCGCTGCTTGACCACGCGCTGGCCAGCAACCTCGACGACCCGGAGTTCTTCATCCGCAAGGCCCTGGGCTGGTCGCTGCGCCAGTATGCAAGGACCGACCCGGACTGGGTGCTCGCTTGGGTCGATGCGCACCGGGAGCGGCTCAGCGGGCTCTCGCTGCGCGAGGCCACGAAGCACCTGGGCGGCTGAGCGCCCTGCCCCGTCGGCGGCGCCCGCCCACGCCCTGCGCGAAAGCCCGCACCGCGGTGCCGGGAAACCGGGGATAATTGAGGAACCGACGCCGGGCAGGACCGGCAGCTGAAAGGACCCGAGCCACCGTGAACGAGAACCAGGCCGAAGCAGCCACCGCCCCGAAGCCCGTGCTGCTGCCCACCGACACCCCCTTGGGAATGCCTCTGGGGCAGTTGCGCCCTGTCGGCGCCTCGCTGGGCAACCAGTTGCCGGAGGGCAAGCTCTCCCCCAATGACGACCACGACCCCGCCGCCTACGAGGGAACGTTCTACGCCCAGGTCGGCGGCCGCGAGACCTTCGCCAAGCTGACCGAGAAGTTCTACGAATCCGTGGCCGCAGATCCCGAGTTCCGCGCCATGTACCCGGAGGAGGACCTGCGCCCGGCGGCAATGCGCCTGCAGCTGTTCCTCGAGCAGTACTGGGGCGGGCCCAAGACATACGGCGAACGCCGCGGCCACCCGCGCCTGCGCATGCGCCACCACCCGTACACGATCAACTCGCACAACCGCGATGCCTGGCTCAGGCACATGCGCTACGCGCTCGATGCGCTGGCACTTCCGCCGCTGCAGGAGGAAACCCTCTGGGACTACTTCGACCGCGCCGCCCACTCGCTGGTGAACGCCGCGGACTAGCCGCGGACCAGGGGGCTCGCGCCGCTGCGCACGGCCGGCACAGGCGGGGCCGTCCGGGGAACCCGGCTAGCCCAGCACGCCGCCCTGGCGGGCCACGATGTTCCCTCCGGTGCTGCCCAGGCGCAGCCAGCCGCCGGAGCCGAAGAGCACCGAGGTCGCACCCGGGCGCAGGAAGCCCAGCGCCTGCGCGCCGAAGGCCATGCCCAGCGGCATCGAAACCTCCATGTCGCGCATGGGCGTGGCCCAGATGCGCGAGCGCACCGTGGCGAGCACCGGTTTGCCGGCGTTCTCCGGCAATGCCTGCGCCACGGCACCCATGCCCTCGGCGGCGCGCTCAAGCAGCACGTCATCGGGGATCTCGGCTAGCCGCTCCCAGCCTCCGCGCGGCACCTGCCGCCCCGCCCAGGACGCGCCGACCTCGACCGGCGGCATGACAAGGTCCAGCGAGCCGGCACCCAGCCGGGCCAGCCGCTCGGTCATCGCGGAGATCGGGTACACGCCCTCGGCCCGCGCCGGGCCGCCCAGCGCCACGGCGCGCATGCCCAGGATGGTGGGGACGGCATCCCCGAGGTTTTCCGGGAAGAGCACCGGCACGTAGAGGGCCAGCACGTTCCCCGACGCCTGCGCCAGCACCGCCCCGTCGTCGATCGAGCGGGCGCGCGCAAGGAAGGTCCCGAGGTCCGCCACGGTTTCCGGGTCTGTCAGTACAACTGTTTCACTGGCCATGCCTTCCATACTTTCATGCCGCGGGCACCGGGCGGCACTGTGCGTACCCGTGTGAATCTTCACGTTTCGCGCAATTCGGCGCCGCGGCACGGGCCTGGTGCGCCCCGGGGGCGATAGTGTCTAACCAGACCACTTTTGCGCAAGGGAGCCCGCGTGAGCACACCGAACACCACCACTGAGACCCTGCTGGAGCTTTTGTCCCTCAAGGGCGGCAGCGAGGCCCGCACCGACGAGGACATTTTCGTCGGACACACCCCGCCACAGGCCCGCGACAGGGTCTTCGGCGGCCAGGTGCTGGGCCAGTCCGTCATGGCCGCCTACCGGACCCTGGAGGGCGACCGCCCGATCCACTCGATGCACGGGTACTTCCTGCGTGCCGGCGACGCCCGGCTGCCCATCACCTTCGGCGTGCAGCGCCTGCGCGACGGGCGCTCGTTCTCCGCGCGCCGCGTGCACGCCTACCAGAACGGCGTGCCGATCCTCTCGATGATCGCCTCCTTCCAGGAGCACTCCGAGGGCCTTGACCACCAGGACGCCATGCCGCAGGGCGTGCCGGATCCGGAGACGCTGCCGACGACCGCGGACCTGATCGGCGAGATCGACCACCCGGTGGCCCAGGAGTTCGCCTACAACAGGCCCTTCGATATCCGCTATGTCGGGGAACCGCTGTACTTCCAGCAGCCCAGCGACCGCCGGGCCGTGAACGCCGTCTGGATGAAGACCACCGCGCCGATGCCCGACGATGACGCGTTGCACCGCGCGGCCCTGGCCTACGCCAGCGACTACACGCTGCTGGAGCCGATCCTGCGCCGCCACGGGCTGACCTGGATCACCCGCGGCATGTCGGTGGCGAGCCTCGACCACGCCATGTGGTGGCACCGCCCGTTCCGCGTCGACGAGTGGCTGCTCTACGTCCAGGAGTCCCCCAGCGCCTCGGGCGCCCGCGGCCTGGGCACCGGGCGCATCTTCAACCGCGCCGGCCAGCTTGTCGCCTCGGTCGCCCAGGAGGGCATGCTCCGCCTGCCGGCCGACGACTAGGGCCCCGGCACCAACGGCAACGGCCCGGCCCGCTGGAAATCCAGTAGGCCGGGCCGTTGTCTTGACCGGTATTAGTCGCGGGTCAGGCGGCGGTGGGTGACGCGGTGCGGCTTTGCAGCCTCCGGGCCCAGTCGCTCGACCTTGTTCGCTTCGTAGGATTCGAAGTTGCCCTCGTACCAGTACCAGTTCGCCGGGTTCTCATCCGTGCCCTCGTAGGCCAGGATGTGGGTGGCGACCCGGTCCAGGAACCAGCGGTCGTGCGAGACGACCACGGCGCAGCCGGGGAACTCGAGCAACGCGTTTTCCAGCGAGGACAGGGTTTCGACGTCGAGATCGTTGGTGGGCTCATCGAGGAGCAGCAGGTTGCCGCCCTGCTTGAGGGTCAGCGCCAGGTTCAGGCGGTTGCGCTCACCGCCGGAAAGCACACCTGCCTTCTTCTGCTGGTCCGGGCCCTTGAAGCCGAACGCCGAGACGTAGGCGCGGGACGGAACCTCGACCTGGCCGACGTGCATGTAGTCGAGGCCGTCGGAGACGACCTCCCACAGCGACTTGTTCGGGTCGATGCCGCCGCGGTTCTGGTCGACGTAGGAGATCTTCACGGTCTCGCCGACCTGCAGGTTGCCGCCGTCCAGCGGTTCCATGCCGACGATGGTCTTGAACAGCGTGGACTTGCCGACGCCGTTGGGGCCGATGACGCCCACGATGCCGTTGCGCGGTAGCGAGAAGGACAGGTTGTCGATCAACACGCGGTCGTCGAAGCCCTTCTTCAGGTCCTTGGCCTCGATGACCACGGAGCCCAGGCGGGGACCTGCGGGGATCTGGATTTCCTCGAAGTCGAGCTTACGGGTGCGCTCGGCCTCCGAAGCCATCTCCTCGTAGCGGGCCAGACGTGCCTTCGACTTGGTCTGGCGACCCTTGGCGTTGGAGCGGACCCACTCGAGTTCCTCCGCCAGGCGCTTGGCCAGCTTGGCGTCCTTCTTGCCCTGGACCTCGAGGCGCTCACGCTTCTTCTCCAGGTAGGTGGAGTAGTTGCCCTCGTACGGGATCAGGCGTCCGCGGTCGACCTCGG
The DNA here is from genome assembly GCF_051550675.1 of Paeniglutamicibacter selenitireducens. Lineage (NCBI taxonomy): Bacteria > Bacillati > Actinomycetota > Actinomycetes > Micrococcales > Micrococcaceae > Paeniglutamicibacter > Paeniglutamicibacter selenitireducens. The sequence continues at coordinate 270,705 of NZ_JBPULF010000001.1, forward strand.
CGATCCACTGGGCCACGTGGTCCAGGAAGTAGCGGTCGTGGGTCACGGCCAGGACTGCACCGTGGTAGGCCTGCAGGTGCTGCTCGAGCCACAGCACGGACTCGGCGTCCAAGTGGTTGGTGGGCTCGTCAAGCAGCAGCAGGTCCGGCTTCTGCAGGAGCAGTTTGCACAGTGCGACGCGACGACGTTCACCACCGGAAAGGTGGGTCACATCGGAGTCTCCCGGCGGGCACTGCAGCGCGTCCATCGCCTGCTCGAGCTGGGAGTCGATGTCCCAGGCGTCGGCAGCGTCGATGGCTTCCTGCAGGTGGCCCATTTCCTCGAGCAGCGCGTCGAAGTCGGCACCGTCTTGTGCCATCTCCTCGGAGATCTGGTTGTAGCGCGTGATCTTTTCGTAGATCTCGCCGACGCCTTCCTGGACGTTGCCCAGGACCGTCTTTTCTTCGTTCAGCGGCGGCTCCTGCAGCAGGATGCCGACGCTGTATCCGTCGCTGAGGCGCGCCTCGCCGTTGGAGGGCGTGTCCAGCCCCGCCATGATCTTCAGGATGGTCGACTTGCCGGCACCGTTAGGACCCACAACGCCGATTTTTGCGCCTGGGTAGAACGACATGCTGACATCGTCGAGAATGACTTTGTCGCCAACGGCCTTGCGAGCCTTGGTCATCGTGTAAATGAATTCCGCCATGCCCTCAAGGCTAGTGCCTTGGGGAGTCTTCCTCACAATTTCCACCGGTGAGTTTCGGTGGGTCTGCCATGTTCTTGGGCACAGTGGCGGCCAAGACCCCGGTCCGGGGGCTTGGCCGCCCGCTTTCACGCGGCGTCGGTGTCGGCTTCGCCGGTGCTTTCCGCATCGTTTTCGGGCCAGCCGGTGGCGGTGAATTCTTCTTCCTGCTCCCCCGCACGCCCGTGCGGATGGCGTCCCCGCGACCCGCGGACCGCCCCGTCCTCGCTGTCCTGGCGGCGCACCCGTTCGAAGGCGCTGATGCCGAATCGCAAATCGTGGCCGAGCGCGAGCGCCTCGATGTCCGCGCTGAAACCGCGGGTCCCGTCGGCTCGGTCGAACTCCCGGAGCTGGACCTTGCCGTAGACCAGGACGTGGTCGCCCATGTGGATGCTGGCCAGCATGTTCGATGCCATGGCCCTGAAACACGAGACGGTGAACCAGTTGCTGTGCACGTCGACCCACTGGCCGGTCTCGGGATCCTGCCTCCGCTCGTTGCTGACCAGCCGGAACTTGGCGATGGACGCGCCGCTGGTGCCATTGCTCAGTCGCGGTTCGGTGCCCACCACACCGCGAATCGTCACGTGGTCGGTCATGGTGTCCTCCAGGGATCTGAAGCGGCAGGGCTTTCCTGCCGCACCTGACAAGTGTGGACGCCGCGGGGCCGTGCCGTGGCAGCCACCCGGCGGGTTGTGGACAACCTCGCTGCCGGCACCCTCGGGAGGCCTCCGGCACCCCCTACCGGTGGGCAGGAAAGTGCCATAGCATGGCCCAATGCCAGACAAACACACTTCCGTCCCGCTCCGCGAACTGAACAACGGGGCCTTCATGCCCTCGATCGGCCTTGGCACCTGGCCGCTGGATGACGCGCAGGCGGGGGCCGCGGTGGTGCACGGCCTACAGGCCGGCTACCGGCTCATCGACACCGCGGAGAACTACGGGAACGAAACGGGCATCGGCGAGGGAATCGGCAGCACGTCGGTGCCCCGCGAGGAACTGTTCATCACCTCGAAGTTCAACGTGAAGTGGCATTCGGTGACGGGTGTCCGCGATGCCTGGGAAAACAGCTGCCTGCGGTTGGGCGTCGAGTACATCGACCTGTTCCTCATCCACTGGCCGAACCCCGCCGAGGGCCGCTACGTCGAGGCCTGGGAAGGGCTCGTGAAACTGCTGAAGGCCGGACGGGTGCGCGCGATCGGCACCTCGAACTTCACCACCGGGCAGCTGCAGGAACTTATCCGCGCAACGGGCGTGGTGCCGGACGTGAACCAGATCCAGCATTCCCCGTACTGGATCGACGACGAGCGCCTGGCGTTCCATGCGGGGCACGGCATCGTGACCGAGGCATGGGGTCCTTTGGGGCGCGGGCGGAACAACCTGCTGGAATCCGAGCCGGTGCTCGCTGCAGCGCACGCGCACCAGGTCACGCCCGCACAGGCGGTGTTGCGCTGGCACGTGCAGCGGGGCGTGGTTCCCATCCCCAAGAGCGCCGACCCCGGGCGCATGGCCCGGAACCTGGACGTGTTCTCGTTCGACCTGACCGATGGGCAGGTCCAAGCGATCGACACGCTGAACGGAAGCGCCGGCGCGCCGGTGTCGCCGTTCGAGTTCGGACACTAGGAACGCGGCGGCCGCCGGCCGCCTACGCCCCTACGTACGCTGCCAGGTGCTGCCCGGTCAGCGTCGAGCGGTCGGCGACAAGCTGCGCCGGGGTTCCCTGGAAGACGATGTTGCCACCGTCGTGCCCGGCACCCGGACCCAGGTCGATGATCCAGTCGGCGTGCGCCATGACGGCCTGGTGGTGCTCGATCACGATGACGGACTTGCCCGAGTCCACGAGCTTGTCCAGCAGGCCCATGAGCTGCTGCACATCGGCCAGGTGCAAGCCGGTCGTCGGCTCGTCCAGCACGTAGATTCCGCCGGGCTCGCCCATGTGGATGGCCAGCTTGAGGCGCTGGCGTTCACCGCCGGAAAGCGTTGTCAGCGGCTGTCCGATGCTCAGGTAGCCCAGGCCGACGTCGAGCATGCGGGAGAGGATCTTGTGGGCCGCGGGGATGCGCGACTCTCCGGCGGCGAAGAACTCCTCGGCCTGCGCCACGGACATGGCCAGCACCTCTGAGATGTCCTTGCCGCCGAGCTTGTACTCGAGGACCAGCGAGTCGAAGCGCTTGCCACCGCATTCCTCGCACGGGTTGGCGACCCCGGCCATCATGCCCAGGTCCGTGTAGATGACCCCGGCGCCGTTGCAGGTGGGGCAGGCGCCCTCGGAGTTCGCGGAGAACAGCGCGGGCTTCACGCCGTTGGCCTTCGCGAAGGCCTTGCGGATCGGTTCGAGCATGCCGGTGTACGTCGCCGGGTTGGAGCGGCGGGAGCCCTTGATGGCGCCCTGGTCGATGGTCACCACGTCCTCGCGCCCGGAGACCGAGCCGCGGACCAGCGAGCTCTTGCCCGACCCCGCGACGCCGGTGAGCACCGTGAGCACGCCCAGGGGCACGTCGACATCGACGTTCTTCAGGTTGTTCATGTCCGCTCCGCGGATTTCCAGCGCTCCGGCCGCTGCGCGGGTCTCCGGCTTGAGCGTGGCACGGTCATCGAGGTGCCGCCCGGTGAGCGTGTCGGCGGCACGGAGCCCCTCGACAGTGCCCTCGAACATGACCTCGCCGCCCAGCGACCCGGCGCGCGGGCCCAGGTCGACCACATGGTCGGCGATGGCGATGGCCTCGGGCTTGTGCTCGACCACCAGGACGGTGTTGCCCTTGTCGCGCAGCTGCAGCAGCAGTTCGTTCATGCGCGCGATGTCGTGCGGGTGCAGCCCGATCGTCGGCTCGTCGAAGACGTAGGTCACGTCGGTGAGCGAGGAGCCCAGGTGGCGGATCATCTTGGTGCGCTGCGCCTCGCCGCCTGAGAGCGTGCCGGAGGGGCGTTCCAGCGACAGGTAGCCCAGACCGATGTCCACGAAGGAGTCCAGGGTCTCCCCCAGCGCCTCGAGCAGCGGTGCGACGGCCGGTTCGTCAAGCCCGCGCACCCACACGGCCAGGTCGCTGATCTGCATGGAGCAGGCGTCGGCGATCGACACCCCGTCGATCCTGGAGTTGCGGGCGTGCTCGGCCAGCCGTGTGCCGCCGCATGCGGGGCAGGCCGTGAAGGTGACGGCGCGTTCCACGAAGGCGCGGATGTGCGGCTGCATGGCGTCGACGTCCTTGGCCAGGAACGACTTCCGCATCTTCGGGATCAGGCCTTCGTAGGTGAGGTTGATGCCCTCGACCTTGATCTTGGTGGGTTCGCGGTGCAGCAGGTCGGAGAGCTCCTGCTCGCTGAAATCGCCGAGCTTCTTGTCCATGTCGAAGTAGCCGGAGCCGGCGAAGATGCGGCCGTACCAGCCGTCCATCGAGTAGCCGGGGACCGTCAGTGCGCCCTCGGAAAGGGACTTTGTCGCATCGAAGAGCGCGGTGAGGTCGAAGTCGGTGACGGTTCCGCGGCCCTCGCACTCGGGGCACATGCCGCCGGTGATGGAAAAGCTGCGGCGCTCCTTGACCTTCTTGCCGCCTTTTTCCAGGGTGACGGCACCGGCGCCGGAGACGGAAGGCACGTTGAAGGAGTAGGCCTGCGGCGAGCCGATGTGCGGGGTGGCCAGGCGGGAAAAGACGATGCGCAGCATGGCGTTTGCATCGGTGACTGTGCCGACGGTGGAGCGCGGGTTCGCACCCATGCGTTCCTGGTCCACCAGGATTGCCGTTGTCAGGCCCTCGAGCACGTCGACGTCGGGGCGGGCCAACGTGGGCATGAAGCCCTGCACGAAAGCGCTGTAGGTCTCGTTGATCATGCGCTGGGACTCGGCGGCGATGGTGCCGAAGACCAGCGAGCTCTTGCCCGAGCCCGAGACTCCCGTGAACACGGTGAGGCGGCGCTTGGGGATCTCCAGGCTGACGTCCTTGAGGTTGTTGACCCGCGCGCCGCGCACCCGGATAAGGTCGTGGCTGTCGGCCCGGTGTGCCGTGGCCTGCTGCGTGCCGCTGTCGCTGTCCGTGGTCGTGCCCATCGTGTCTCCCTCGTGTTGCGTGGTGGTGTGCGCCGAGTCGATCCTACGTGGTTCGACCGACGCTTTCGCCCTGCGGCGCGGAACCGTCCGCCGCTTAGTCGACCCGCCGGGCCGTACGCTGCGGGGTGGTCGCCCGCGGGGTGATCAGGAGCGTCGCAAAGAGCACTGCCGCGACCAGCAGGAACGCGTTGAGCAGGCCGAAGTGCTCGCCCAGGAATCCGATCACCGGCGGCCCCACCAGCATCGAGGAGTACCCGAAGATCGCCACGATGCCCACGCGCCGCGGTCCGTCGGTGGGGTGCGCGGCCGCCACGGACATTCCCACCGGGAAGCCCAGGGATCCGCCGATGCCCCAGAGCAGCGCGCCGGCGAACACGGCCCACGGCGCGGGGGCAAGGATGAACAGGGCGATTCCCGCCAGCCCCAGCGTGCCCATCGACACCAGTGCGCGCTTGTGTCCGTAACGGTCGATCAACGGGCCGCCGAAGAACCGCCCCGCGGTCATCGCCGTGACGAATGCCCCGAAGACCAGCGCGCCACCGGCCTCGGTGAACTGGTGCTCGTCCACCGATGCGATGGCGAGCCAGTCGTTGGCGGAGCCCTCCGCAAACGCGAGGCCCGCGACCATGAGCCCGATCAGCATCAGGTGCCCGTCACGGAACACCCCGAGCACCCGCCGGATCCAGGGCAGATCCTCCTTTGGCATGGCCTCGCCACCCTCGACCGTCGGTTCCAGGGCCGTCACGTTTCGGGCGAAGACCAGGCCCAGGACAACGATCAGCAGACCGACGCCGGCGAAGTTCCACAGCACCCCGATGTTCGCCCGGGCCGCCGCGGCGCCGCTGACAGCACCCACGATGGTGCCAAGGCTGAAGAATGCATGCATCATCGGCAGCAATGTTTTGCCGATGGCGCGTTCGACTGCGGCGCCGTCGACATTCATCATCACGTCGGTGGCACTGAAGACGAACCCGTAGAACACCAGGATGAGCACGGCGGCTGGCACATTGCTCGTGAGATCGGTCACGGCACCCAGGGCCGCCAGCCCCAGGCCAAGGCATACCAGGCCCGTCGCGATCCCGCGCCGAACTCCCATACGCGCCAAGATGTTTGCCGCGAAGGCCAGTCCCCCGATCGAACCGATGGCAAGGGCGAAGAGCAGGATACCGACGTCCGAGGTGGACAACGAGAGTTCCTCGCGGACGGCCGGCAACCGGGCCACCCACGTGGCGAAGGCGTATCCGCACAGGAAGAAGATCCCGAAGATTGAATTTCGCCACATGACATGGCTTTTTGGTGTGCGCGCAAGCGCGGGGGCGGCATGTTGCTCGGGCAACGGAAACCTTCCGGATCGTGAGTAAAGAGGGGGCGAATGCAGGCGCTCGCACAGTTGCGTTTGCGATTTAATTGCCTTTCATCATACTGCCGGACTAACCGCGTGGCGAGAACGCTCCGCTGTTTGGGCATACGGCGCCCCAATATGACGAAATATGAGCCCAGCACCTCATTGGGCTATGATTCTTGTGCCTGCCTCCGTAGCTCAGTGGATAGAGCAACAGCCTTCTAATCTGTCGGTCGCGCGTTCGAATCGCGCCGGGGGCACCACGAGAAAGCGGCTCCGACTAGGGATTTCCCGAGTCGGAGCCGCTTTTTTTGGTTTCCGGGTGGCCGTTTTGACCACAGTTTGACCACAGTTTTCCTTTTTCAGTCCCTCTGGCCGCGCCTCCGCCGGGCCCGTAACGCGTCCATGGTGATGACGTTCGACTCCTCTGGCTCGGGATCCCAGTGCGCCGAGAGCTTCTCCGCGGCCTCGCGTTTCATCTCGATCAGAACGTGCTGGTAGCGGCGCAACATGGCCTCTTGGGACCAGCCGAGAGTGCTCATGACCACGAGGTTAGGCACGCCGAGCAGGAGCATGGTCGTGGCCGCCGTATGCCGGCCGTCGTGCACCCGGATGGCAGGCACCCCGGCGGCCGCCAGGAATGCCTTCCAGTCACTCCAGTCGGAGCGGTGGTAGATGGGCCGGCCATCGGCATGGCTGAATACCAGGTCGACGGTTTCGCCGTTGGCGCTGACGAACGGCGCCCAGTCCTCGGCGCGGCCGGCGAGTTGGATCTCGCGGTGCTTCTTGAGCGCCCGGGCCAGCTGCGTCGGCATGACAGTTTCCCGTAACCCGGCATGCGACTTGGGATCCTCGGTGAAGTATCCCCCGCCGTGCCGTTGCGGGCAGTTGGATCCATAGCGGCGCCCACATTCATGCTCCCCCGCCTTTTCCGCGCAGCCGTGCTTCCAGGGCAGCGTGAACAGCTCCCGCTTGATCCGTAGGGTCCCGGCCTCGAAGTCGATGTCATCCCACCCCAGGCCCAGCGCCTCTCCTTGCCGCGGACCAAACACCAGGTTCAGCACCCAGCGGGCACCGTCGTCCAAGGACAGCGCGAGGTTGATCAGCTTGCGCGCGTCCTTGACGCTCAGCACGTCAGGCACGTACTCCCCCGGCTGGGGCGCATCCATCAGCGTCGCGGGATTCACCTGGAGCACGCGCCGCTGCACAGCCACGTTGAGCGCTCGCCGGAGGACGCGGTGCACGCCGGCGATGGTTGATTCGGAGAGCGGGGACTTCCTGTCCCGCATGGCCTGGTAGATGGATTCGAGGTCTTCCGGGGTGAGTTTGGCCAGACGCTTGCGCGAAGCCGGGTGCTTCCGGACGTAGTTGTTGACCTTGCCGTTGTAGTCATTGAGGCTTCGCGCCCGGAGCTTGCTGGGCGCGATGGTCGTGAGCCAGTGGTCGAGCCATTCGATGAGTCGGTAGTTGCCGCCAATGACTATTTGGCCGTTGGCGTGCTTGGCTCGGGCGTCTTTGAGGTTGGCGCTGCATTCTGCCTTGGTGGCGCCGTAGACGGTGGTGCGGATGGTTCTGCCGTCAGCTCCCACGCCGATGGCGAGGTGGGATTGCCAGCGGCCGTCGGCGCGTTGGGTGGGCATGGTGCCATCGCCGTTGCCGCGGCGCGTTTTGTCGGGTGGTGGTTCTGGGTTCTTGCTCATGATGATGCCCCTTTGAGCGGTGCAAGTCTTCTGATTTTGGGTGCACGAATGCCGCGCCGGTGCGGGGCGTGCGGGGTTGTGGATTTGTTGCCGGTCAGGCGATGTGGTGTTCGTTGGGCCAGAGCGCCTGCAGCTGGTCTCCGTCGAGGGTCTGGAAGCGGTCGATGAGGACTTCTTCGGTGACCGAGAGTTCTTCGGCCAGCTCTGCCATGGAGCGGGCCCAGCCGGCATGTTTAGCCAGGGCTTCGAAGGGCACGAGGATCCTCGCCGTCTCGAGGCACACGCTTCGTTCGACGGCCGGCGGTTGGCAGCCAGTGTGGCCGCGGCGCATGTGCACCATTTCGTGGGTGGTGAAGCAGCGGTCTTCGATTTGGGTGACCCGCGGGTCGATCCAGATGCGGCCGGCTCCATCCGTTGCTGCTGGCGCGTCCGAGAGTGGGCGCGTCCAAATGACTATTGCTTGCGCGAGCGTGCGCAGCTCCCCGAGTACTTGAGACATATCATCGAATATATATTCGAATGTTCAGGTTTGGGAAAACGAGGTCGATCAAGGTATGTCGCGCGACTACTCCCCGTCGGGGTCCTGGTTTTCCTCGCCAACATCACCGTAGACATCATCGAATTTGTCTCGATGCAGCTTCACATTTGGGTGCGCTGCCAGCTGCTCGCGTGGCGGCAGGGTTTCGAACTCCGGATCTTCCGGATCCATCTTCTGTCCCGCGACAACCTCACGGCTGGAGCCAACCGCACGGAGCGTGCGCTTGCCGGGTGGATTCGCTTCGGGTTTGTCCTGGTCTTCATGGATCGTCTCGCCTTGCGTCGCTAGCATCGCGTCGATCACCGAAAGAATTATTCGCTGGTCTCGCTTGCTTATCTCAGTAGAGGTGCGAACGACATCAACCAGGGGCGTGGAAGTATCCTGCGACTGATGGTCAATGCCCATCGAATCTAGGACGGCCCGCGTAACTCGAGCCTCCGAGAGACTCAAAACTCGGGACAGCATCCGAATGGTTTCAGCCTTGATCGTAATGATCGGATCATCCTTGATGCGCCCAAAGTTCGTGTGACTCATCGAATAGCCAGCGTCAGCTGCCCGCTTCGATAGAGCTCGGAGGGACCAGTCATTGCGGTCCATAACCTCCTGGATAAGTTTCCCCAGTGGGTGGAGTTCGTTCACAGGACAACCTTGGACTACTCGAGATGCGCGTACCAACAAGGCTGGACACCAGCTGTAACGCGTGGATGGACACTAGAAACCTACCAGATTTGGCACATTCTGCCCCGGTTCCGCGCGGGTAAGCGGAAAAACGTAAAGATTGAGTGGACACCACGCACATCGTCTAGTAACGTTCTACTGGACACAGCGACACGAAAGGAGTTACAGTGAATATCGTCAAACACCCGCGAACTACAGGAGGTCTTTGGATGGAACTCCGAGACCGGAAGATGCTTCAGCGGCTCATGATCGTCCAGGACGTATCCAACAGGCGGCTAGCACTGGCCGCAGGGTGGAAGTCCCACAGCTACATGAACCGACTGGTTAAGGGCGAGGTAAAAACACTGGAACCGGAACCGGCGCTTCGCATCGCCAAGTTCCTCGGCGTCGGGGTCGAAGATCTTTTTTTGACCCAAGTGTCAGATTTCAATGGACTGACCGGCACGGAAAAGAAGACGGCATGAATGCGCCGGACGTTCCGGCACCTCTCACTGCGTACGGCTGGCACTGCCAGACCCAACAGCGCGCCAGAGGGGCGAAAGCCTTTCAGGCCTACGTCGCAGGGGAACTCGCCAACGCTCTCGCCGACGAAGCGCCTGCCGACGAGGTTGAGGACAAGCTCGCCGCCTTCAAGTGGGCGCGCAACGAATTCGCCAAGTGCAAGGCGGTGGCCGAACTGGCGGAAGCCGAGTACGTGGCCGAGATCGACGCATCGATGGCAGACCGAAAGAAAATGCCCCCAGCCGTGGCAGCGGCTGAGGGCGTCGAAACACCAAACGACTAGGAAGGAATTTCAATGGCAACTCTACTAGAGCAGCGCAACGACTCCCCCGCGGAACCGCCGGGACAGATCGTCGAGGGCGAAGTCCCGGTGGCCACCATGCCGCTGCGCCTGGTCTACAGGTTCACCGAGGCGGCTCAGCTGCTCGGCATCGGACTGACGACTCTCTACGGCCTGGTGAACGACGGCATCTTGCCGGTCACGAACATTGGCACCGATGGCAGACATATCAACCGCGTCTCCGCGGCGTCTCTCACGGCATTCATTGAGGAGCGAACCGCCACGGCACCCAAGGAGTCTGTCGCATGAGCCAGCGGAAGTACGGCGAAGTGCTGATCACGATCCGTGGCGAGCGGTCCAAGCCTGTACGCCTCGACGTGTCTTGGACGTCAAGGGCAGACCTTCACAGCCAGGTGAAGGCGAAGGTCGCCGCGTGGGCCAAGCACATTTGGAAGCGTCAGAACGCCCAGGTCGACATCACCACGCTGGATACAGATGGAGGCGGCAAGATCCTGATCAATGGCGAGACCGAGGCTGTGGCCCGGTTCAGGGTGGAGCTGCAGAGCCTATCCGTGCCGGAGCCGGTCGCCGCGTTCGACATCGTGGGTGCGCGGTGAGCCGGGTGGCGGCACGCCGCCGGATGCTGCGCTTGTACCCGCTTCTGGCTGGGGCCGGCGGGGTTTTCTGGATCTCGAACGCGGCCGTGACCAATTCCGGGACGGTGCTCGGTCTGACGTTGATGGCTGCCGCGGCGATCGGTGCCGTACGGGATGCGGATAGGACCGCATGAGCGCGAAGCAGGGCGAGATCCCAAAGCCGCCGGCACCGGATCTGGTGCGCATCGATTTCACCACGACTCGGGAGCACGCCGAGGTGGTTGTCACCAGCGCGGTCGACGCGCTGGAGGGGATGGCCGCGAACTTCGCCAACATCCAGAGCGTCATGATCGGCCGCGGCCAAGCGGGCCCGGCCGTCTACACCAACCAGCAGCTGGGCAAGATCCTCGAGGCACTGGTCGCGGCCCAGCAACTACTAGACAAAATCACTACTCAGGGGGAACAGCAGTAAATGGCAACGACGTTCGAAGATGTCCTGATCGAGAAGATCCGGGCGAACACCGCAAATATCCGTGAGGATCTCGGCGACATGGAGACCCTGACCAACGACGTGAAGACGATGGGCATCAAGACCCCCGTCATCGTGTACCCGCACCCGGAGGTCGAGGGCGACTACCTCCTGCAGGAGGGGCACCGCAGACGGCGTGCCGCGATTCAGGCGGGCCTGTCCACCATCCCCTGCATCATCGTCGATGCGCCGAAACGTGGCCAGCGCGAAGACCTCGAGGTCATGCTCACCACGGGCAGGAACCACAAGACGCTGACCGAGGCCGAGGTAAACCACGGCATCCAGGGGCTCTTGGATCTGGACATGGATGTGACCACGATCTGCAAGAAGTTCAAGATGTCACGCTCCGAGGTCAAGGCCCGGGCGAAGCTGACCGCGGCGCCGGAAGCGCTGCAGCAGCGTTTCGAGTCGGGTTCATTGGATCTGTTGGGTATCCAGAAGATCCAGGAGCTCGAGGAGCAGGGCGCCGAGGGCGTCTTGGATACGGTGCTCTCCCAGCTTGGCGCCCCCTATGTGCGTCATGACCAGAACTCCGTAGCCCGCACCCTTGAACGGGCCAAGACCATTCACGCGTCCAAGCTTGAGACCACGCGGCTCGTAGCCCTGGGCGGGGTGGAAGCGCCGAGCGACGCGAGCTACTCCGGTGCGTTCCGTCGGGTCACCGAGGACAAGCACGAAGAGGAACACATTGCCTTGGGCCACCAGTTCCGTCGGGGCCAGTACGACGGCGAAACCGCCTGGTTCGCGAAGCAGTCCGCTTCGAAAACGGCGCCGGCCACGGATGCAGAGAAGGCGGAGAAGCAGAAGGTCCGCGCCTTCAACGGTCTGCTGGGCATCGCCTACCGCGCCCGCCAGACGTTCCTGGCCGAGGCCGTTCGCGCTAAGGACGGCGGCGCCGGCCCGGATGCCGACTTCGAGATGCTCTTCAACTACGCCCGGGCCGACATCATGCGTCTGGGCCACGATTTCCTCGGCGAGGTAACCGGCATCCATTACCCGGAGGGCGCCGACGAGTACGGCGCGGGCCACAAGCTGCACCGCGACTGGGCGGAGAAGGTAGAGAAGCGCCTGCGAACCTTCACCTGGCGGCAGATCGCCCGCATGGCCGCGCTCTACGGCGAGAAGGACACCGACAAGCAGCTCCGCTTCGCCAAGTCCTTCGAACGCACCGGAGCCGACAGCGCCGGCGCCTGGCGAAACCGGGCGCGCTGGCTGGAGAAGGTCCAGCGGCTCTTCGGGTACCAGCTGGATTCGACCGAGGTCGAGGCCCTCGAGTGGGCCAAGGTCAAGGCCGGCCCCGACCGGGACACCGACTACGACGTGGACACCGTAACCGAGGCCTGCGCCGACTGCCGGCAGTCTGTCGTCGGCGGCGAAGGCTGGGAAGGCCGCTGCGGCGAATGCGCTGACCGGGCCGAGGCCCGCACTGAGGCGAGCGGGGTCGAAGACTAGTGCCGTTCACGAAGGTTAGTGATCAGCTGCGTCTAGCTCCCGACTTCATCGCCCGCCGCCGAAGCCTAGCCATCCCACCGCCGGACTTCTTTGACCTGCGCTCGCCGTACCGCGAACTCGATGCCCGGGCTGATGCAGTGTGGCCGCGGGCCGGCATCCGCCCGATGCCGTTGCTGCAGGGGCGCCGCTGGTGGGCCGTCCAGCTCTGGGACGCCCCGGGCGTGAAGGCTCTGGTCCGGCACGAAGATGGACTGCTGATTCCCACTGGCCTCTGGCTGTGCGCGAATTTCGCGACGTTGCCAGAGGCGATGGATTGGGCGGCGGCTGAGGTGGATAAGCGCCGCCCAAAAGCCTACGCCTCGGGCCCGTGGGGCGCAGCGTGCTGAACGAGTCGATCAAGCAGGCCTTGCCAGCACCGGAGGGCAAGCGCGGCGATCAAGTTGATTGGCGCGAGCAGGCCTTGTGCGCGCCGTTCAAGTATGACCCGTCGAACGACCCGTGGTTCCCGGTCAGCGTTGCCCAGGAAAGCACGGCCATGGGCATGCAGATCTGCGCCCGGTGCCCGGTCCTAGATACCTGTTGGTCGGATGCCTTGGAGAAGGAATCCCGGGGGCAAGTACATGGCATCCGTGCCGGCCGCACTTCGGAGCAGCGCAGGAGCGTCTATCGGCGCCGGAAGCGCGACGCTGCGAAGACCAACGCTCAGGCGGCAGCCGAGCAAGCAGCATGACCCACGGTGTGGCCCTGTCTTGGGGGCAGGACCACACCACCAGGGGTGCATAGGGAAGCCAAGCGTGACCGGTGGGGATTCTTCCCCCAAGTACTGATCCACCACGTCACGCCGCGCCGGGTTCGAATCCCGGGCACCTCACGAAGCAACGCAACCAATTTGAAAGGACTCACCACATGCCCAATGAAAATGCCGGTCTCCTCGCAAGGCTGTCGGCTTCCGGTGGCCGCAACATCGACATGCTGAAACGTGCCCAGATGGCCGAAGCCGCAGTGGCCGGTGTGCGGGAGCTTCACCGTCCGGTGTGGCACACCTGGATGGGGGTGGTCGGCATTCCAGCTGCTGGCTGGATCTGTGGCCACTGCACACCCGCAGGCGCGGTCACAGAGATAACGCACCATCCCTGCCCGACGATCAACGTACTGGACGGGAGCGGGGAATGATCTGGCATCGACTCCGAGGGCACGCAATCGCTCCATTCCGCGTAGTCGTCGGCTTTGGCTCGCCGTGGCGCTGGGCATGTTCCTGCGGCAAAACCTGGGGCAGCAAATGAGCCGCCGGATGGCCGTGGTTGCCGCTGCGGTGCTTCTGCTCGCCGGGTGTGCGGCGCCGGTGTCCGGGACCGTCACCGGCAAGGACTACGACCCGCCCCGAACCGAACGCTACCTGCGTACCGACCGGCAGCCCTGCGGGACCGACACCTACTGGACCACCCAGTGGTCCGGCACCGGGTCCACCCGAGTCAGCCGCCAAGTCCGGCACACCCGCACCAAGTACTGCACGACCCAAGTCCCCGACACCAGGCATGTCCCGGCCGACTGGGACCTCACAGTCCGCGACGACGAGGGCAAGACCCACGAAGTCGACGTGAACCAGATGACCTTCAACCGCTACCAGGTCAACGACCGGTACGAACCCGAGAAGTAAGGAAGAGACCAATGGGATACGGAGCCTACACACTGCCAGATGGCCGCGAGGCCGGCTATCTGGTCGACGCGCCCTGCGACAAGAGCGGATGCGACACCAAGATCGACAGAGGTCTGGGATTCCTGTGCGGCCAGAACCCGGAGGGGTGGCGGGACGCCAACGAGCCAGGCTGCGGTAACTACTACTGCGCGCCACACCGGTACGGCGAGCACGATTGCACAAACCCGGCCTGCGATTTGTACTCCGCGGACGGCAACGCCTGCTGCGGCCTGGTGAAGGGGCACGATCTGCCGCACGAGAACGCTTTCGACGGCACGAAGTTCACCGAAACCGAAGACGATCAGGAACTGGCGGGTGAGAACCCACAGGTCACCCCCCTGGGTGAGTACGGCGAAGACTGGCTCGTTACCGGCACCAGCGACGCACACAGTGCCGAGGAAGCCGTCCGTGCCGGGTGGAAGGCCGACCTCAGCGACGAGGACTACCAAGAACAGTACGGAGACGTGCAGCTGGGCGACCTGCGGATGACGTATCGCAACGACTGGGCATGGAAACGGTACCCCGGGCGCACGCCGGAGGAACCGCTGGACGAAGGCGACGAACTTGTCTCCGGTGCCAAGGCTCACGGCCTGCCGATCTTCGCCGGCTACATGGTCACGCTCTAACGCCCAACGCTGCTCGCAAGACCAACAGACCCGGGACGGCCACCTGTTTCCCGGGACGATTCACCAACAACCAAAGCGCCATGGAAAGAGGCAAATGACAGGTTTGTATTACCAGGACGATCACGTAACGCTCTACCACGGGGACTGCATGACAGATCATCGGGAATGGCTTGACGCTGACGTTCTAGTAACTGATCCACCGTACGGAATGAGCTACCGCAGCAGCTCCAGCAAGCACAACGGCCCGACACCCGCCATCAGCGGGGACGACACGCCCCAACTCAGAGACGCTGCAATCCGTGCATGGGGACAAAAGCCCGCGTTGGTATTTGGGACGTGGCGGGTAATCCGACCCACCGCAACGAAGCAACTCATCGTTTGGGACAAAGGCGATTCGCCTGGCATGGGAGACCTCTCGATCCCATGGGGACCATCACACGAAGAATGCTACGTACTCGGCACCGGCTTCCACGGCAAACGGACCGGCTCGGTAATGCGAGTCAAGGGCCTATCCGCCGGCAGCAAGGACCGCCCAAATCATCCAACACCGAAACCGCTCTCACTCATGGAGCGACTCATCGAGAAATGCCCACCCGGCACCATCGCAGACCCATTCGCTGGCTCAGGCGCAACCCTGGTAGCCGCGAAAAACCTCGGCCGCCACGTCATCGGCGTGGAGCTCGAAGAAAAGTACTGCGAGATCATCGCCCAGCGATGCTCACAAGGCGTATTCGACTTCTCATGAAACGGAGAAAACACTGACCACGAAACCCAACCTCGAAGACCTCCTGCAGGACCGACTCACCAAACTTCAAGACCAAGACGCCGGCGCCGCCCCCGCCGCGGCCTGCACAACCTGCGGCCGCGGAAACGGTCCATGCACCCACGCGGAATCCGACTGCGAATGCTGCTGGTGCTGGCGGCAAGACCGAGGCGCGTAGTGACCGGCTGGCTAGCCGAGGTCTACGCATGGTTCTGGCACTGGTACACCACCTGGCTCTAACCAAACACACTCACCAACGACCCACCGCGCTCGCCGATGGGTCAACTACAAGAGAAATGAAATGGGGGAATCATCATGAAGTTCGTTGTATCGAACGAGGGACTGCGGGCCGCGCTGCTCGCGGTGAAGGCGCACACCTCGACGGACAAGGAAGACCTGATCGGTCGCTCGCTGGTCCTGACCGTGAACGATGCCGGCCACCTGCTGGTGACCGCATCCGATGGGTGGACTTCCGGGATGGCCCGGGTTCACATCGACCAGGACGACTGGTCCGGGGAAGTCGGAACGCTGACGATCGACCGCGACCAGGCGGCCCAGATCGCGGGGATGTTCCATAGCAAGCTCGCGATGCTCGAGGTCACGGTGTCGAGCACAGAGACGCCGCCCGAGCGAGCCGGAGAGAAGCCGGGCATCATCAACACCGTGACGGTACGCCAGCTGGGCCAGCTCTTCGGCGGGGACCAGCTCAGATTCAGCACGCCGTTCCAGAAGCGGGACGTTGAGGGCCTGTGGCACGCGGTCGGTTCCGCGCTGCGGCGCCGCCCCGCGGCCATTCCAGTCACGCTGGTGTCGCAGAAGCGGTTGGCCGCCTACAGGGCCGCGGCCACGGCCTACGACGAGGCGCTGCAGATCTCGGTGGCCGGTGAGGGCGGAAGCCTGCTGGTGCAGTGTGGCGCCGACTTCATTGGATTCTGCCACGCCGGGGTCCCGTTCAAGGATGAGATCGTGGCCAAGGAGCGCAATGCCTGGGTACGCGAGCTGCCGTTGAAGATGGAAGCGGTCAGCTAGGGGATGTCATGGCTCAAGCAATCGGATGCCGCGGCGAACCATCCCATCACTTTGCGCGTGCTGGAGATGGAGGAAGCCGATGACCGCATTCTGAACGAGGCGTACGGGTGGGTGAACCGCTGTGCCACCCAGGCCGCCGCCCACGACAAGGACTACATTGTCGAGATCGGCACCGCCCGGGCCATGGCCGGATCCTTCGCCCGTTTCACGGCCTTGCGCGAGGCGGCGCTGTTTGCCGGCTACTTCATCGAGGTCATGGTGGAGATCGACGGGGAGGTCCGCAAGGCATTCAAGCTGGTGGAGGAAAAAGACCTCTTCCACATGATCTTGAAATCCGAGAAGGAATGGACCGCCCAGCGCCAGGCCGATAACCGAAACCTGGACAAGACCGGCCCCGTTCGCCTGCGTGACGGAGATGCGTGCCGCTACTGCGGGCGCGTCGTCACCTGGAGCGGGGACAGGAAATCCGTGCGCTGGGGCAGCATCGACCACGTCGTACCCGGCGAGGAAGGCACCATCGAGACCATGGTGGTGTGCTGCGGTAGCTGCAACTCCAGCCGCAAGAACGACCCGGACAGCGTGTGGAAGACCCTTCCCGCGCCGACCGAACCCCTCATCGGGCCGGCCACCGCGAGGTTCCTCACCGAAAAGTGCGGAATCCCCACCGAGCCGACCTATCTACGCACACCGACTACCCCCGTACCTCCTGCGCCTGCCAACGGCACGCAGGTGATTGAGGAACCGACCGCTGTTGAGCCCCACCTTGTGGGCGCTCCGGCGAAGGATGACGCACCGGTAGCAGTATCCGACGCATCCATCGGCTCAATCACCGGCACTCCGGGCAGCACGGTTGAGGGACCAGAAGCAACGGCTATCCCGGCTTCACGATCAACGGAGAAATCAAAACCGGATCACAGGTCGATCAAAGTAGAGCAGTCTGGCAGATCTGGATATGCCGGGTCGGGTCGGGACGGGACGGGCTGGGTAGGTACTGGTGGTGATGGGGCAGGTCATGACGGGAGTCGACCTCCTGTACCCCGTGATCAACCCACGCCCAAACGAAGACGAAGATCCAGACCAAGGAATAGAAAGGGGACCCCGTGAGCACTGGAGGATTTGTGAGTCCTGTTCTGTCGTGGTCAGAGAAAGAGTTCCAGGATCAGGTGGTGGAAGCTGCGAAGGCCTTGGGCTGGCTGGTTTACCACACCCATGATTCGAGGAGGTCCGAACCTGGCTTCCCGGATCTGGTGCTGGTGCATGAGAGGAAGAAGACCGTGCTGTACCGGGAGCTGAAAACCCAGAAGGGAAAGGCCAGCGTGGACCAGGAGAAGTGGCTTCGTGTGCTGTCGGCTGTAGGATCCGATGCCGGCCTGTGGCGGCCCGAGCAGTGGTTGTCCAGGCAGATCCACTCCGAGCTTTCCGGAGGTGCCCGTGTCTGAACCTATCGAGGCCGTGGACTACCCGTCCGATTGCGGGGTGCACGCAGAACAGACCATCTGGGTGCCAGCCGACGCCAGGTCCAACCTGTGCACCGACTGCCGGGAATCGCTGGGGAAGGACCTGCTGGCCATCGAGTCCAGGTGGGATCAGGTGATGGATGCGCTGGCCCGTGGCCGTGGCGGCGGGGACTCGGAGCGGATGGGCAGCACCGAGGTGCATGCGCCGTTGCCGATCAATGCCGCTGCGTCAGATGCCATGCGCCTGGCGCGGGACGCGGTGTGGTCAGGGGTTGACCAGCTGGTGATGGACCGCGGCAATGTCCGGCTTCCGGATGATCAGTCAACGCCGGCCCTCGCCGGGTGGCTGGCCCGCTGGCACCTCGAGTACTTGGCCAGCCATGCCAATGGGTCCTGGACGGTCGAGTGGTACACCGAGATACAAGACGCGGCCGAGGCGATCAGCAGGGCTTCGGCCGACGGCGCCCCGGTCGAGGTGGCCACCACCTACACCTGCAAGGCCCGGGTGCCCACCGCGCTGTCGATCCTTCGCTTGGGGAATCTGGTTCCGGATCCCGAGTGCGGCGGCAGCCTGGTCATGATCGAGCAGCCCGACGGAAGCCGCACGGTCAAGTGCTCGAAGAATGCCGGCCACATGATCGCGGCTGATGCTTGGTTCGAGATGCACCGGGCCAGGAGACCGCAAAAGCGGGGGGCGCGGCCGCCGAAGCTCTAACCCGGGATTCCGGGGCTGAACAGGCGACTTGACATAGTCAGGTAAATTTATTGATGAAGTGGCATTCGTGTCACCAACGGAAGGCTCCGACCAGCGGTCGGGGCCTTCCGTGTTTCCGGGAGGTGATCCGGTGGGCGAGAACGCCGGCCGCAAGGGCGCCAGGTACCGCAAGATGCACGCGGCCCAGAAGGCCAAGAAGCTCCCGTGCTACCTCTGCGGCAACCCCATCAACTACGCGGCCAAGGACCCGAACGCCGACGATGCGTTCAGCCTCGACCACATCAAACCGTGGAAGCACTACCCGGAACTCCGCACTGATCCTGCTAACCATGCCAGTGCCCATCAGCTATGCAACAAACAAAAAGGCGACCGGGCATTGGCACCGGGCCTTGGCAATCGATCAAGAGAATGGTGAGACCCATGTCCAACGTGACAGCAGCACTTGAATGCCCCGGCTGCGAAGAGATCCTCGAAGCAGAGGAACGACCCAACATCAACTGGAAGCTGGGCACGACCCGCATCGTCCTCGTCCCAACGGCCACGGCCATCGCCCACGTGTACGAATGCACCGACCTTCACGATCGGTTCAGTGCGGTGCTCGCAGCGATCGGCATCACCGACCTTGACGAGTGGCAGAAGCGCCTCCTCATCGCCCCGAGCATCAGCGTCGCTGCCACAATCGCTTCCCCGCGACCCGAAGGCATCGACGCACTGATCGCGGCGAACCCATCCGTAGGTGCATCCCTCGACACGGCCGTCTTCGACGAGTTCTCGATCGAAGGCGCTGACCTTGCAGAGGTGGCAGCCATCGCCGAGACAACCCCAGGATCCAACGCAACGGTCACGCGCGACGAGGCCACCGGGCTGCAGGAAGTCAACGACGACAGCACTCCGGCCGCCGAGCCTGAGAAGAAGCCGGCACCGAGGAAGCGAACCACCAAGTAACCCTCCCAGGGGTAGGGGGCATTCAATCTCTGGGCCCCTCCCAGGGGAGGCTCCCCGCGTGCTCGCATCTCCCCCTCCCCGCCCTCCCCCCACCCCCCTATTTTTCCAAGTCAACTAGAGGATGAACCACATGGCACCGTTTGCAATTCGCCAAACCGATAATTCGCTGCCGACGATCGTCGAAGCGAGCACCGGTCAGAGCATCCTGGCGATCGACATCCGGACAGTTGATGGGGTCACCTACCAGACGCCCGTGTTCGCAAGCCCTGAGATCGCAGCAAAAGTACTCAACCTGCTCACCGGCGAGAGCGAACTGAGCGAACCGAGCGATGATCCGTTGTGGCAGCGTGCCCTGCGGCAAGCCATGTTTGAAGACCTCCGCGTGGCCGTCGTTGCCGGCAGCGGCGAGTACCAGGGCGAATTGTTCAGAGCGGTCATCGAGCATCTTCCTGAAGGCGCTGCCTCAAGGATTCGGCGATCCTACGGGGACCAACTCATCGAGTTCCCCGATGGCGGTCGGATCATCTTCGACGTCGGGCGAAGTGGCCTTCGTGGCCACAGCATAGACAAGCTCTACATCTCAAGGTCCATCGTCGGCGATCGAAGGATGAACCTCATCCCCTGCGTCCAATCCAGCCCGGTTGGCGAGATTAGCTACTTCTGATCGACACATGACAGCGGGAGGTGACCATGCCTCGCGCTCGCCGAACGTTCTCCGCCGAGTACAAGCGCCGCGCCGCTCTCAAGGTCATCCACGCCGACCGCACCATTGCCGAGGTCGCCCGCGAGCTTGATGTCCGCGAGCAAGTACTCGGCCGCTGGGTCAAGGCCGAACGCGAACGCCTCGGGCTGCTCGCTCCCATCGTGGAACCGGACTTCGAGGAACCCGCGCCAGCCGCCCCCGCGCCGCCGGCCATGGTTGAACCCGAGGATCCGGTTGCACCGTGGGAAGGCCCCACGCTCCGCTCCGAGATCGAAGCCGCCCTCGACAAGATGACCGACCTCGAGGACTCCGACCAGGGCCTCAAGGCGCTCGCCGTCCGGTACGCGGATCGGATCGACGCCGGGCTGGCTGCAGGCGGCAAGGACGGCATCAAGGTCATGTATCTCGGCCCGCACCTCTTCAACGTCCTCCGGGAGCTTGGTGGGTCTCCTGCTCAGCGAAAGACTGGCACTGCGACACCGGGTAAGGAGAAGCCGAAGAAGTCCAAGCTCCAACTCTTGAGGGAGGAGCGCGGTGAGTCGGCCTAAGGAAAAGCTCTACGGGTCCGAGACGCCGCGGATCTTCACGCCGCCATTGCGGGAGCTGACTCCGGAGACCTCACGCGGTCAAGAGTGCATCGATTTTGCCGAGAACGTTTTGGGCATCACGCTCTTGCCCTGGCAGAAGTGGCTCCTGATCCACGCGCTCGAACTGAACCCGGACGGCACGTTCCGCTTCCGCACCGTGGTCTTGCTGGTGGCTCGCCAGAATGGCAAGTCCACCATCCTGCAGGTGCTCACCTTGTGGCGGATGTACCTGGACGCGGCCCGCTTGGTCATCGGCACGGCCCAGAATCTGGACGTTGCGGAAGAGCAGTGGCGCGGCGCTGTGGAGCTGGCAGAGGGCGTTCCAGAGCTTGCCGAAGAGATCGCCAGGATCGACAAGACCAACGGCAAGAAAGCCCTTGAGCTTGAGTCCGGTGAGCGCTACAAGGTTCAGGCGGCCAACCGCCGTGGCGGACGTGGCCTCTCCGGCGACCTGGTCCTCATGGATGAACTTCGCGAGCATGCCTCATGGGATGCCTGGGCAGCGGTGACCAAGACGATCATGGCAAGGATGTACGCCCAGGTGTGGGCGGCATCCAACGCCGGTGACGCCGCATCCATCGTCCTGAGGTTCCTTCGCAAGCTCGCTCACCTTGCCCTGGGCAACCCGGACGGGCTGGATGAGATCGGGGCTTCGGTCCCGGTCATCGTCGATGACGAGGACACCGAGGACGCTGACTCGCTGGGCATCTTCGAGTGGTCTGCCGAACCTGGTTGCTCCATCTGGGATCGCCAGCAATGGCGACAGGCCAACCCCTCGATGAACTACACCATCAGCGAACGAGCCATCGCTGCAGCTGCACGCACCGACCCCGAGGGAACCTTCCGCACCGAGGTGTTGTGCCAGTGGCTAGACACTGTGGCCGACGGTCCTTTCCCGGGTAACTCGTGGGAGAACGCCAACGACCAAGAGTCCTACCCCATCGGCGGCATCATGTACTGCGTGGATCTCTCCTGGGATCGCACGACAGCACACATCGGCATCGCCGGCCGCCGCCCGGACGGGGCCATGCACGTCGAAGTCGTGGCAAGCATGCCACCGCAGTTCGTTGCCGGCTGGTTCGATGACCCCTGGGTCAACAGCCGCGGGGAACCGATGCCGCGGCGTGCCGACAACGAAGACGTCCTCGGCCTCGTGCTGCAGGCCAACGGCGCCCCCGTGTCCTCACTGCTGGACGATCTGCGGGCCGTCAAGGGCTTGAAGGTCATCGAGTGGGCTGGCATCGAATTGGGGCGCTGGACGGGCAAGTTCTACGACGCCGTGTGTGGCGTCGTGCCCGCAGATGACGAGGATGCCGACGAGGAATGGTCCCTGGGAGAGCCGCTGGTTTTCCACTTGGGCCAGCCTGTTCTGGATACCGCGGCCCGGCTGGCTTCCACGAAGCCGATGGGCGATTCGTGGGTGTGGGACCGCTCGAAGTCGATTGTTGACATCGCCCCGATGGTTGCCGTGACCGGCGCCTATGGGGCGTTCGTGACCATGGAGAAAGCGCCGGCACCTGCCGAGCCTCGTATCCGAATGATTGGAGGCTGAGATGCCACAGAAGAACTCGTGCCCATTGCAGGCCGTCCTGCAAGCCGTTGTTGAGATATGCCAGCGAGAGGAGACGAAAGATGACTACGCCCTCGCGATCTAGGTTCAACCTGCGCTTCCTGCAGCTCCTGTGCGAGATGCTCGGCGTCGTGGCCATCGCCTCTGCTGGATTCATGATCTGGATCCCGCTGGGCCTCCTGGTTATCGGCGCATGGCTTCTCCTGGTGGGCAACGCGAAGGTGGGCACCTGATGGCGCTTCTCCGCGATGCGTTTTCCAAGGCGCCCCAGATCCGATCCGGCCGCCGGTCGATGCCCTCGGTCTCCGGCACGGATACCGCGGCATCGGTCACGGTGACCCCGGAGAAGTCCCTGCAGGTGGCCACCGTGTACGCATCGGTCCGCACGCTCGCCGAGGACGTGGCAGCCTTGCCGGTGAACTTGTTCCAGAAGAACCCGGGTTACCGCACCAAGGCTGATGACCACCGGCTTGCTGACCTCCTCACCGAGGCCCCGAACGTCCAGATCGATTCGGGCGAGTACTGGCGCACGATGATGGGCTGGATGCTGCTGGCCGGCAACGGATGCTCCTACGTGGAGCGCAACCGTGCTGGCCTGCCGATCGCGCTCTGGCCGATCAGCCCGGCCAACGTCGATGTGCAGATCGGTTCCGGCGGCAAGCTGCTCTACAAGCTCAGCCCGGACCAGGATGCCGAGTACGTCCCGGTCAAACAGGGCTACGTGGCCCACCCGGGAGAGATCCTCCACTACCGCGGCTTCGGCCTCGGAGTGAAGGGACTGTCCCCGATCGCCATGGCACGCCAGCACATCGGCACCAGCTTCGCGGCCACGTCCTACATCGGCGGCTTTTTCGCGCGGGACGCATCCCCTGGCGGCTTGGTGTCGGTGGCCGGAGAGCTGAGCGACAAGCAGTTCGACCGCCTGGGCGAACAGTGGAAGTCCTTGCACGAGGGCTTCACCAATTCGCACCGTCTGGCCATCCTCGAAGGCGGCGCCAAGTGGGAGAAGACAACGCTCTCCCCCGCGGATGCCAGCTTCCTCGACGTGTACAAGCTCTCACGGTCGGAGATCGCCGCGATCTTCGGTGTGCCGCCCCACAAGGTCGGCGACCTGGAACGCGCGACTTTCTCCAACATCGAGCAGCAATCGCTCGAGTACGTCACCGGCTCGCTGGTCCCATGGATCACCCGCCTGGAGAAAGTCACCAAGCGGCTCTTTGACCCGGTGAGCGACAAGGGCATGTACATGAAGTTCAACGTCAACGGCCTGCTCCGCGGCGACAGCCAAGCGCGGCACGAGGGCTACACCAAGGGCCGCCAATGGGGTTACTACTCCGTCAACGACGTCCTTCGGATGGAAGACCTCGATCCCATCGGGGCCGCCGGCGACGTCTACCTGACCCCGCTGAACATGTCCAACGGGTCCGAGCCATCCGGCATGGCCGAGGCCCGCGCCATTGCCGAGGTAATCCAGAAGATGTACCTCGGCGTCGGCAAGGTCATCTCCGTCGAAGAGGCCCGAAAGATCCTCGCGGACGGCGGCGTGCCACTGGACCCCAGCGGAATAGCCGGCATCCCGCAAACACTCACCGACCCAAACACCCAGGAAGAAGGTGCATAAATGGAGCGCACATTCGAACGACGCGCCTTCGACCTCTCGGAGATCCAGATCCGGGCAGCCAACGAAGACACCGGCAAGCTGCACTTCACCGGGCGGGCCATCGTCTACGGGTCCACCTCGGTGGACTTCGGTGGCTGGTCAGAGATCGTCAACCCCGGCGCCGCGTCCCGCACGCTCGCCGCGGCCCCGGACGTCCGGTTCCTCATCAACCACGATGCGAACCGCCTGCTCGCCCGCACGACCTCCAGCACGCTCGGTCTCACCGAGGATGCGGACGGGGTCATGGTGGACGCCCAGATGGCAAACGTCTCCTACGCCCGCGACCTCGCCGAGCTCCTGGAGCGCGGCGACCTCACCCAGATGTCCTTCGGATTCTGGGTCGTGCGGGACGAGTGGTCGGCCAACTTGCACATAGTTCATGAGTTCGACCTCGACGGCGGCGACGTCTCGGCGGTCACCTTCCCGGCCTACACCCAAACCAGCGCGGGCCTGCGCTCCAACTCCGAAGTCTCCCCCGAGCTCCGGTCCATCGCCCAGGCCCACCTCGCCCAACCCGACGACGGCTTCGCCCAACGCGCTCGCCGTCGGCAGCAGCTGTTGGACTTCCAGTCCCAGCTCTAGCCCCACCATCTCCCGTTCCCATCCGGGCACGGGTCAACCAGAAGTATTTCCTTGAAAGGGGAACCCAATGGCTACCAGCATTGAACTCCGCCAGGAGCGTGCCCGGATCGTCGAGAGCCTGCGTGCTGTCAACGATGTCGCCGAGGCCGAGAACCGCAACCTCACCGGCGAAGAGCAGAACACCTACAACAACCACGAGCAGGCGTTCCGTTCGGTCAACGAACGCATTGCCCGTGCCGAGGCCCTCGAAGCCGTCGAGGCCGAGCAGGCACGTTCGCTCAACGGTCCGGAGATGCCCGGCGGCCAGCAGCACCAGCGCGGCGCCGGCACCCAGGACTCCGGCGATGATGCCCAGCAGCGACGATCCGCGTTCATGCAGTTCGTACGCAGCGGTAGCGGGAGCCTAGCTCCGGAGCAGCGCGCCCTGGTCCAGAACGCCGCGGGCGAGATCCTCGTTCCGGAGGATCTGGAAACGGAGATCCTCCGGTCCCTGCCGGACCTGACGGTGATTCGCGCCCTGGCTTCCCAGCGCCCGGTGGGAACCAACCGCATCCGCCGTCGTTCCATGGACGAGGTCTCGGTGGGCTGGGGCAAGCTGGAAACGGCGCAGCAGACGCTGACCGACTCCATGCCGGATACCCCGACCGACGAGTGGACCTACATCGAGGACCTGTACGGTCTGGCGAAGATCGGTGAGGACGAGTTCGACGACACCGATGTGAACCTCGAGATGTACCTGACCGATTCCTTCGGCCGCGCGATCGGCGAGGCCGAAGACGCCGCATTCGTCAAGGGACTGGGCCACGCCGGCAAGACGCCGGTGGGCCTGTTCTCCGCGGCCGGCGGCGTGACCGCGAACGTCTCCACCGCATCGACCTACGGCACCACCGGCGCCAACGCCCCCGGCGTCCTGGTCGATGATCTGCAGGGGCTGATCTACGGCGTCAAGGCCCAGTACCGCCGCAACGGAACCTTCCTCATGGCGTCCACCACCGAGCTTGCGGTATCCACCGTCAAGGACGGCAACGGACAGTACCTGTGGCAGCCCTCCGTGCAGGCCGGCCGCCCGAACACCTTCCGCGGCTACGCGATCGCGAACCAGGAAGACGTCGAGGCGATCGCAGCCCAGAAGGCCGTCGCCCTCTTCGGCGACTTCCAGGCCGGCTACCGCGTCTACGACCGCCTGGGCATGACGATCCAGCGTCTCGTGGAGCTGTACTCCACCGAGGGCATGATCGGATTCAAGGTCCGTGCCCGCGTCGGCGGCGACGTCGTTCGCCCGGATGCGTTCAAGATCCTCAAGACCGCAGCCTAAGTTGCGGTCATGAGCACCGACCGGGCGGCGGGGAACCCCAAGCCCCGCCGCCCTTCAACCGCGGTTCGCCGCGCCCCGAACCGAGCACTCAGTAGACAGGAGGCCACCGATGACCGAAACACCAGTGACCCTGCCGACGATGGATCTGGACTCAATCACCCCACAGACCCTGAGGGACTTCACCCAGGGCAAGATCAAGGAGACTGATCCACGCTCTGAGCTGCTCATCGCCGGTGCCGTCGCCTCCGTGCGACGGCACTGCGGTTGGCACGTCTCCCCCGCCCGTGAAGAGAGCTTCATACTTGACGGGCGCGGGGGGCGTATCCAGCGCCTCCCAACGCTCCACATCGCCAACGTCCTCAAGGTCACCGACGGCGGCCAAGAGCTCACCTACCGCACCGACTACCGCTGGTCGGAGATGGGCCTGCTGGAACGCATGCACGGCTCCTGGTCGCCGCACTTCCGCGACGTCGAAGTCACCGCCGTACACGGCATTGACGACGTGCCCGACATCGTCACCATGATCCTCTCCGTCATCGCCCGCACCATGGCATCCCCCATGGGCGCCACACGCGAGCAGGCCGGGGCAATGTCAGTCACCTGGGCGAACACCTCCCCCGGCGTCGCCGGCGGCATGGTCCTCCTCAAATCCGAGCTGGCCATGCTCTCCAGCTTCCGACTCTAAGGAGAAACCATGTTCCCGCTTGCACACGGCGAAACCGTCACCCGCCTGCGCCGCACCCTCGTCGAAGATCCGGTCTCCGGCCAGCCCGTCGCCGGCAGCTGGAAGAACCCCAACCGGCTCCTCCTCGAAGGCGTCGCCATCCAGCCCTCCTCCAGCGTCGAAACCGTCACCACGACCCAGACACAGGTAACCACCCAGATGAGCCTCTACTGCGAAACCGGCGCCGATGTACTCCCCGCCGACCGAATCGAAGCACGCTCCGGCCTCTGGGAAGTCACCGGCGAAATCCAGGACCACCGCAACGGATTCACCGGATGGTCCCCAGGCAGCGAATTCGGCCTCAGGAAAGTCGCAACCGCCTGATGGAATTCAACGACACATTCTTCGACCGCCTCGGCAAATCCGCCGAAGTCACCAACCTCTGCGTAGACGTAGCGGAGAAGATCGCGGCCGAAGCCCGGGCAACAGCCCCAGCCGACACCGAAGACTACCGCGACAGCATCAAAGTCATCACCAAGACCGTAGAGCACCGAAACGTCGCCCTCGTCGTAGCGACCGACTGGAAGGCCATCATCATCGAATCCAAGACCGGCAACCTCGTCCGCGCCCTCAACAAGGTCAAGAAAAATGGCTAAGGTCCTCCCACCCAAACCCCTCCGATACCTCTGCCACCACATCCGCACCGAACTCACCGCGCTCGCCGATGACAGGTTCCCACGGGTGTTTGTGGGTGGGCGCGAGCCGCCGGCAGCGGCGGGGCATTGGGATACGGCCGTGGTTCTCCGGGTCGATGGCAGCGTGCGGACCAGCGCGGTGACCCGTGAGGTCACGGTGGGGGTTCGGGTTCGGGCCGGGGATGACCTGGACGACCCGGGCCCCGCCGAGGATCTGGCGGGGCTGGTGCTGGCGTTCCTGGAGAACGTGGCAGGCACCCAGCCGGGGAACCCGGTGGCGGCGCTTGTCTCCTCGAGCGGTCCGTTCAATGCCACCGAGCCCGGCACCCAGCCGGTGCAGTACTTCACGATCTCGTTTTCCATGGTCGGGGAAGTACTCAACAACTAAATAGCCCGATCACTAGTTCATTCAGCCATCCGCACTTGTGGGTGGCTTCACTGTTTAAGGAGTAACACCATGGCAGCAGACGCAGCCGGAAATGATATCCAGGCAGTCGGTATTCCGATCACCGGAAACATCGGCTTCGCACCGGTCGGCACCGCCGGCCCCACCCCGGCCGAGGGAGCGTCCCGTTCCTTCACCTTGGACCCGGCCTTCCGCAAGCCCGGTCTGCAGACCGAGGACGGCGGCTTCGAGTGGACCCTCGAGGCAGACGGCGATCCCATCACCTTCTGGCAGGACGGGTATTCCCTCTCCACCGGCCTGGCCACCGCGGAGCTGGTGCTGAAGCTGGCCCAGACCGACGAGATCGTCCGGTCCATCATCCGCGGCAAGACCGCCGACGCCAACGGCTACATGACCATCGACGCCGGCGGCACCGACACCCAGTACTCGGTCTTCACCGAGGAGATCTTCAAGAACCGCGTCATCCGTCGGCGCTGGGCCCCGGTCGTCGGAATCAAGTCCGTCAAGGAAGACAAGAACGAACGCGGCAACGTCCTCGGCTACGAGGTCACCGTAAAGATCGAGCGCTCCCCGCTGGTGAACAACGAGCACTTCGGCGAGTGGCTGATCCCGGGCGACACCGTGGAGCCGGTCATTGTCGCGGCGACGCCGTCCGGCGCCGCGGCATCCGACACCGTCACGATCACGGGCACCGGCTTCACCGGAGCAACCGGCGTGAAGTTCGGAGCGTCGAATGCGACCAGCTTCCAGGTCGTCTCGGCTTCCTCGATCACTGCGGTGGTGCCTGCCGGTTCGGCCGGCTCGGCGCAGATCACGGTGTCGACCCCGAACGGCAACGCCACGTTCGCCTACACGCGCGGCTAACAGCCCCGCCCCGATTCACCGAAGGCCAGCATCCCGTGATGGGTGGGTGCTGGCCTTCGGCATAACCCATCACCTCCCATCGAACACTGCGAAGGAGCGCCACCATGGACGCCAAGGAAACCACGAACGTTGACGTTGAAACCACCGCCGAGCCTGTTGCGGAGAAGCCATTGCCCGCGGCAAAGGGCAAGAACAAGCCCAAGGCAGAGCCGGGCCCGAAGCCTGCAGTACTGGTCGTTGAAAACACCCTGAAGTGCCAGACCTCCGAGGGAGAGATCAGCCTCGACTTGCGGATCCCGCTGGGCGCGATTCGCAAGCTCATGAAGATCGAAGACCAGGACGACGACGTGATCATGGACTTCCTGCTTGACGAGGTGATCCCTGCCGACGTGGTCAGGCAGCTCGAAAACATGAAGGACGGCGCCGAGGCCATCGGCCTTGTCATGACCTACTCCGAGGCTCTGGGCGAGCGTCTGGGCGCGAGCCTGGGGAAATAGCAGCGCTCCTCCGACTGATCGAGGAGCACCGCCCCGCGCTGACCTACGACTTCCGCAAGTCATTCCAGATCAGCCTGCTCGAAGTCGGCAAGTCGGTGAGCTACGGAGAAGCCGTCCATCTGGTCGAGCAGCTGCAGCTGGACCACGGCTCGCATCTGACCATGTCCATCAACAACTGGACCTACCCGGCCAGCCGGATGGACCTCTACCAGATGGCCACGTTCGCGAAGCTCGTGAACATCCACAAGAACGAGGACGATCCGATCTTCACCTTGGAATGGCCGTGGCCAAGCGAGAACGCCGTACCCGAAGTTACGGCCGAAGAACGGGCCGATGCACGCGCCGATCTGGCAAGAAATAGCGCCTTCGGGTGAAAGGGGTGAGGATTCGTGGCAAGTGAAGTTGGCAACGGACAGGTTTCGATCTTCCCGGTTTTCAAGGGATTCCGATCCAAAACCAATGCCGAGGTTGACGGCGCTGGCCGAGAGGCATCATCCCGCTTTGGGAAGTCGTTCGCCAAGGGCGCCCAGGCGGCCGGAGGATCCGGAGGCAAATCGTTCTCTAGTGCCTTCGGCCGCGCCGCCGGCAACGT
The DNA here is from genome assembly GCF_051550675.1 of Paeniglutamicibacter selenitireducens. Taxonomy (NCBI): domain Bacteria; kingdom Bacillati; phylum Actinomycetota; class Actinomycetes; order Micrococcales; family Micrococcaceae; genus Paeniglutamicibacter; species Paeniglutamicibacter selenitireducens. Next base: position 300,447 of record NZ_JBPULF010000001.1, read on the forward strand.
GGGCGCGGATGCGTCCAAGAAGCTCTCGGCCAATGTGGCGTCGGCTTCAAAGGCGCTGTCCCGGGCACGGCTGGCCGAGCAGGATTCAGCGGGCAAGGTCAAGGTCGCGGAAGCTGCCCTGGCCGAAGCCAGGTCCAAGGGCGCCGACGGTTCCGCCCGCGTGGTGGCCGCCGAGGAACGGCTGGCCTCCACCCAGCGCAAGCTGGCGGAGGCGCAGTCCAAGACGGCAACTTCGTCAAGCCAGCTGACCGACGCCCAGGGTGCCCTGGCCGATGCAACGCAGGACGCAGGCAGCTCTTCGGAGCAGGCCTCCGGCCGCTTCGTACGTGGCTGGGCCGGGCTGAAGGCCAAGCTCGCTGGCTCCATGCGCTCAAGCGTGGACGGGGCCAGCGAGCAGGCGGCAGCCCGTGCAGACGCCGGCGGACGCGAATCCGGGTCCCGGTTCGGCACCGCGTTCAAGGGCGCTCTGGGCGCCCTCGCTGCAGTCTTTGCTGTCGACAAGATCAAGGACTTCTTCGGGTCAGCGATCTCGGGGGCCGGTCAGCTTGAACAGTCGGTGGGTGCCATCGAGTCCGTGTTCAAGGGTTCGGCCGGCCAGATGGCCAAGTGGTCGAAGACCGCACAGAACGATGTGGGCCTGACCAAGAACGAGTTCAACGAGCTCGGAACCTTGATCGGTTCCCAGCTGAAAAATGGCGGCACCGCCATGGACCAGCTGGCACCCCAGACCAACAAGCTGATCGGCCTCGGAGCTGACCTGTCCTCGATGTTTGGTGGCTCCAGCCGCGAGGCAGTCGAGGCCTTGTCCGCGGCCCTCAAGGGCGAACGTGACCCGATCGAGCGGTACGGCGTCAGCCTCAACGACGCGAAGATCAAGGCCGAAGCCGCTGCCCTCGGCTTCAAGGCCGTCGGCGGCAACCTCTCCGATGAGGCCAAGCAGGCCGCGACCCTGTCGCTGATCATGAAGCAGACCGCCGACGCCCACGGCAACTTCGCCAAGGAAGCAAACACTTTCGAGGGCCAGAAGCAGCGCATGGCCGCGGGCTGGGTCAACATCAAGTCGGCGATCGGTGACAAGTTCCTGCCGGTCCTGACCCTGGCAGCGACCGCGATCAACACGCACGTGCTGCCAGCGGTTGCCAAGCTTGTGGACGGCATCGACTTCTCGGCCATGGGCTCCAAGCTGGCACCCTTCACCGCGCTAGTAGGTGAGGTCTCCGGCGGGGTCCGCGCCATGGTCGCGGCCTTCCAAGCCGGCGGCACCGATGTCACGTCCTCCGGGCTAGCAGGGGCCTTTGAGCGCGTCGGGCTGGTCGCCCGGGCCGCCTTCGATTTCCTGGGCCCAATGGTCGCGGACATTGCCGCCACGTTCGCGCCACTGGTTCCGCAGATCCTGAGTCTGGTTACAAACTTCTCGCCGCTCTCGATCATCTTCCAGGCCATCGCCCCCCTGCTTCCGCAGATTGGTGCCATGGTCTCGATGCTGGCCAACATGGTCGGCGGCCTGTTGGCGCAGCTCATGCCACTGGCGCAAACCTTGCTGGCCCAGATCGTGCCGGTCTTCACCACGCTGGTGCAGGCAATCCTGCCCGTGGTGATCACCTTGGTCACGACACTGGTCTCCGCGTTCGCCCCGCTGATCATGACCCTGGTGTCCTCGCTGGCGCCGATCCTGATCCAGCTGGCCTCCACGATCCTGCCGATCGTAGTCTCGGCGTTCACGGCGATCCTCGGCGCGGTCATGCCGGTGGTCAACGTGCTGCTGGCCGTGCTGATGCCGGTCATCCAGGCGCTGCTCCCAGTCATCACCACGGTGTTCGGCGCGGTGGCAACGATCATCACGGGCGTCATGCAGGTGATCCAGGGTGTCATTCAGGTGGTCACCGGGGTCATCTCGGGCAATTGGTCTCTGGTGTGGGACGGGATCAAGAACATCTTCCAGGGCATCTGGACGGCCATCGGTGGCATCTTGACAGGAGCTTGGGCTCTCATCCAGGGTGTCATCACCGCGGGACTGGCCGTGGTGACTGGCCTGTGGAACGGTGCCTGGACGGCGATCAAGACCGTCTTCGGCGGTGTCTGGAATGGCATCAAGGCGCTGCTCTCCGGTGCCATCGCGGCGGTGGTTTCCACCGTCACCGGCGGAGTCAACAACGTCAAGGCCGGATGGACGGCCGCATGGAACGCGGTCAAGACGACGCTGTCTGGTGCTTGGTCTGCGATCACGTCGTCTGTCTCGAACGGTATCGGCGATGTGGTTGGGTTCTTCACTGGCCTGCCGGGCAAGATCACCGGCAGCCTGTCTGATATCGCCGGGAAGCTGGCCACGATCGGCACCCAGATGATTCAGGGGCTGATCGGCGGCATCAAGGACATGGCACAGAGCGCCATCAATGCCGTCGGTGACGTGGTCGGCGGGGCGATCAACGGGGCCAAAGCGCTCCTGGGGATCGCTTCCCCGTCGAAGGTCTTCAAGCAGTTCGGTCGGTGGGTCTCCGAGGGTCTGGGGATCGGTGTCACCGAGTCGGCGTCCAAGGCTGTGGACGCGGTCAAGAAGCTGTCGGAGAAGGTCGCCAAGGCCGGTTCCGACGGCATCAAGGCCGAGGCCAAACGGCTGCAGGAGGAGCGCCGCAAAGCCAACAAGAGGATCGCCGACTACAACAAATCACTGGGGAAGAAGAAGCAGGATTCCCTCGGTTCGATCACGGCGGCCGAGGCGACCAAGCTTGCCAAGAACAAGCTCGGTGCCTCGGCGTCGAAGAAGGCGATCGCCGCGGAGGCGAAGGCCATTCGTGAGGCCCGCGTCCAGGCGAACAAGAAGATCGCTGCGGACAACAAAAAGCTGGGTGGGAAGAAGAAGGATTCCCTCGGGTCCCTGTCGGCGGCAGACGCTGAGAAGCAGGCCAAGAAGAATCTGAAGGCGCAGCGGGCCGGGGCGAAGAAGGCCCAGGCGCTCATCAACGCCCAGGCGAAGACAACGAAGGCGATTTGGGCGAAGGGCGCCGGGGCTGGCACCGATCGGCTGCTGGCGGCCCTCAGCGGAAAGGGGAAGTTCAAGAGGGGCACGTCCAAGGATCTGCTTTCGGCGACGATCACCGATATCGCCAAGGCTCGCGAGGTCATCGCAGGGCGCTTGGAGAAGGCCAACGGCAAGCTGAAGTCCATGTTGGAGATGCAGTCGCAGGTCCAGTCCTCCCTGATGGGGGAACTGGACTTGAAGGCCGGTCTTGGGCAGGACACTCAGAACGCGTTCGGCGACACGATCAAGGGCAAGACCACCTTTGCTTCCGTGGCCGGGCAGGTGAAGACTCTGGCGGCCAAGACCAAGGTGTTCGCCGGAAAGCTGAAGGATCTGATCAAGGCCGGCCTGCCAACCGGGCTTGTCCAGGAAGTGGCAGGGTACGGCACCGAGGCCGGCACCCAGGTTGCCAATGCCCTGCTGAGCGGATCCAAGCAGCAGATGAAGGACCTCAGCGCAGACTACTCCTCACTGACCAAGTGGTCCGGCGAGGCCGGTAAGCATGTCGCTGAGGACTTCTACGGGATCGGCTTCGACGCCCAGCGCGGGCTGATCAACGGTCTGAAGGCCGACGACAGCAAGCTCAAGGCGGCTGCCAAGCATCTGACTGACCTGCTCACCAAGGAGGTCAAGAAGAACTTGGACACCCATTCCCCCTCGAGGGTGATGGACCGCGAGGTCGGCCGGATGATCCCGGCCGGCATCAGCCAAGGCGTCAAGAAGGCAGCTCCTGCCATGAACAGGGACATCGGCAAGCTCGTAGATATTCCAGATGTCACCAAGGGCAGCAAGGTACTCGGCATGACGGTCAAGAGCGCTGCCCGCGCTGCAGGCGGCATCTACATCGAGAAGATCGAGATCAGCGGCGTCGCACCCGGAACTGAAAAGAACGTGGTCGATCAGCTGGTCGCCGAGCTGAAGCGGCTAGACCGCGGCGGAGTAATGGCAGGAGGCAAACCGCGATGATCCTCACCGACGGGGACATAGAAATCGGAGGCATCGTGACGGGCCGGCACCGGCCCGTCATGGTCTCCAACCTGGACACCGGAACGGACGCTTGGCAAACCCAAGACTCCCCCAACCCGGTGGGCGACGGAATCAACTTCGGCAGGGACTACCGCTCCGGCAGACTCTGGAAACTTGATTTCGCGGTGGGGTCGAAAGACACCGCCACCGCGCTCGCCGTGCGGGGGGATCTGCATCGTGCATGGATGAAGGATGATCGGATCCCGGGCGCGATGCAGACGCTTCGGTATTCGATTGGCGGGCGCACGCGGTTGGTCTATGGCCGGCCGCGTGACTTCACCCCGGAGACCACCCGGTCGCTGGCCGCCGGCGTGGCGCTGGCATCCGGGGAATTTCAGACGGCCGACCCGTGGCACTACGACGACGAGCTACGTTCGCTCCAGTTGAACATCGTCACGGCGTCCAGAGGCGGTGTCGTATTGCCGACGACGTGGCCCTTGATGACGGAATCCGGTGGGGAACGCCAGGGCGTCATCAGCGACGTCGGGGGCGATGCTCCGGCCCCATTCATCGTGACGTTCAACGGGCCGATCACCGACCCCTACGTCAGGGTTTCCGGTCGGGAAGTCAAACTCCTGACCACCTTGGCATACGACCAGGCGGCGACCGTGGATACCCGCCTCATGACGGCAAGACGCAATGACGGGGCGAACTTGGCTGGGGCGCTTTCACGCAAGACCCGGCTAGCAGAGGCACGTATCAGCCCGGGCCCCGCCGAGGTTGTCTTCGGCGGCGCCGATTCTTCCGGGACCGCCACGGCAACCGTGCAGTGGCGGCCCACCTACTACGGATTCTAGGAGCAAACGATGGCACTACAGCCATGGGCCATTGATGGGGCCAAGCTTTCTGCAGCGCAGGCGCGAGCCCAGGCATTCAAGGAAACCGGCGGTGCCCGCGGCATCACGCTGCCGGGTGACCTGAAGGTGACGGCGTTGCCCACTCCCGGTGCCGCCGTCAGGGTGGCCCCGGGCGGGGCCACCCTGCCGAACGACTACCCCGGCGGGGCCGGCCAATCGTACGGGACGCTCATGGTCTCGGCCGAGGATGTGAACGTCCCGGCCACGGGATCCAGCGGCGGCGCCACCAGCTACCTGATCCAGAGGATCATCGACCCGGAATACGGTGGGAATCTCGGCAACGAAGACCCGTTGACGTTCCGCTACGACCCGTTCGTGCTGGTGCCTTCGATCACGAACCTGAACTACCCGTTCGTGCCGCTGGCCAAGATCGTCCAGCCAGCGAACACGGCCACCATCACCCAGGCCATGATCACCGACATCCGCGAGGTCGCCAAGCCACGCAGGCGAACCGAGATGCGTGTCCTGCAGCTCACGGGGGTGCAAGGCGCCATCCTCGGCAACACGGGTGCCTTCCCCGATGGCGGGCAAACGTGGCCCGTGGAGACCGAAGCCGCATGGGGTGAGATCTATATCCCGTCGTGGGCTACCTACTGCAAGATCATCATGACGTGGGCTGGTGTCGGAACCCCGCAGGGCAGCGCAGTCGGATTCCTCTGGGTGCAGGTCGGGCCGACGGCCAACCCCGCGAACTTCAAGACGCAGGCGATCAAGTACGACACGCAGAACGCTGGCGGATGGACCCGCCAGTTGTACCGGGTACCGGACCAGAAGTACATTCCCGCGGCGCTGCGTGGCACGAGCCAGAAGTTCTACCCCCGCGGGAATTTCATCTCTGGACCAACCAGCGCACGACTCTCCATCGACGCAGGATCAGGCATCGACCTGTATGTGGAATTCATGGAACAAGCAGACTAGGAGACCCCATGGCCGGGTGGCGCTACATCGCCCGTCGTCTCAATGGCGACGGCACCGAAACCGGGCTCGACGGGGAAGTTCCCCTCTCCGGCGTGGAACTGACCGAAGACCTCTCCGGCCCCGGCGGAATCACCGGGAGCATATCCCCGGAGATCGCCCGTCTCAAGTCCCGAGACGCTCCACTCCTCGTGCCGTGGTCCACCGCGATCTACGCGGAGTGCGACGGCCAGATCCGGGCCGGCGCGATCCTGGTGGATCTGGATGACTCCACGCCGGAGCTGAAGCTGGATTGTGTAGGTTTCACCGGTTACGCCGCCGGCATCCCCTACACCTCCGAAAAGGTCTTCATAAAACAAGACCCGCTCGACATCGCCCGCCACATCTGGGAACACATCCAGGACCACAAAAACGGCAACCTCGGGATCAAACCAGACACCACGAGCTCGCGGGTTCGCATCGGGGATGACCCGAACGACCCGGACGCGAAAGACCCGTACCGGTTGATCTGGTTCCAGGACCACGACCTCGGCGCGGAGTTCGACAAGCTGGCAGCGGACACCCCCTTCGAGTACCGCATGCAGCACGTGTGGGCCGGTGAGGATATCGCGCATCGGCTGGTGTTGGGGTATCCGCGTCTCGGCCGCCGGCGCACGGACTTGCGGTTCGTGGTTGGTGAGAACATCGGGCTCGCCCCGCCCATCGACTATGACGGGTCTGAGTATGCGGACGAGGCCATTGTGTTGGGGGCTGGTGAGGGGCGGGAGATGATCCGCGGAACTCTGTCCAGGAACTCCGGTCGTCTCCGTCGCCCCGTGGTGGTCATGGACAAGAACATCCGTGCGGTGAAGGACGCCGTGGCTCGGGCCGGCCGTGAGGTGGCATGGCGCCTCGGTAGTGAAGACATTACCCAGATCGATGTTCGCGATCATGACCATGCGAAGTACGGGACCTACCAGGTCGGGGACGAGATCCTGATCGAGACGGCTCCAGGGTGGTCCGAGCCGCTGGCGCTGTGGTGCAGGGTCCTGTCCATCGGGTTCAAGCCAGAGTCCAATGTTGCCACCATCTCCGTGGCTCGAGCAGACAAGGTGGTGTGACATGGCAACTTCGGTGCAAATGCTGGCGCGTGAACTCAACGCGCTCAAGCGGCAGATGGCCGGCCTGTCCGGCGGCCCGCAGTTGGCCCACACCTCCCTGGAGGACGGCGCGGTCCTCGAGTACGACGGCATGGGTACGCTGGTCTCCTCCTGGGGAAAGCAGTTCGACGGCACCCACGCCCAAGTGACCCTGGGTGGACCGCCGCCGCCGGCGCCCGTACCGCCCGGTGTGACTCCGGGGCCGCTGTCGCTCACGGTTCGCTGGTCCGGCCGCTTTGCCGGTGATGCGTTGTCCCCGATGGACTTCCAGCAGGTCGAAGTCCACGTCTCAACGGATCCGGGCTTCGATGCTTCGACCACGTCCACGCTGCGTGCCACGATCCGCGGCGAGCTGGGCGACGAGGTGGTGATCTCCCCGTTGCAGGCCATCCCGCACTACGTGCGGCTGGTGGCCCGGAGCCTGTCGGGGAAGAGCTCGATCCCGTCCGAGGTAGTGGAAGCGACACCGGATGATCTGGCATCCTCGACGGCCGACGGAAAGATCACGGTGGAAGCGCGGCCTCCAGCCCTGGCCGATGCCGAGGGCAAGCCCCTGAACGCTTTGTGGAACGAGCTGGATGGTTCCGGCACCCAGGTGGCAGTGTGGCGCTGGGACGGCAACGCGTGGATGAACGTACCCATCAGCGAGACCATGCTGCCACTGGTGAACATCGCCCAAGGCACCTACGGCAAGCTGCAGGGCGTGCAACTCGAAGCCAACGCCATCGACGGCATGCGAATCACCGGCGCGATCATACAAACCAGTACAGCACCGAACCGCGGAGTGAAATTCACCGACGCGGGGATCGCTGCCTACAACACTGTCGGCACCCAGACCTTCGACCTGTCCTCGGCGACCGGCGACGTGTCCTTTCTTGGCCGGATCCGGGCCGGATCCACCATCGAAGGTGCAACCATCACCGGCTCGACGGTCTCCGCCGGAGGTTCCGGAGTCACCGTCACCCTGGGGGTCGACAGCATGTACGGCGGCTCGCTCAAATTCGCGACCACCCAGTCCGCACTCCCCGGCTCCCTCACCGCACTGTCCATCGACATGATCGACCACGAGCTCACACTTCGCAGCCCCGCCCCCACCGAGGCAGCGCAAGGCATCATGTCGATCGGATCCGCGCTCGCCGGGGGAAACCCGATCCTTGCCACCAACGCCAACATCGAGCTGGTCCCCAACAAGAGCATCGCCTGGATCTCTAGCCCTGCCAGCATCTACGAGAAGGCGGGCAACACCTTCTGGATGGAAGCCCAGAAGGAACTCCTGCTGGAGTCGATGACAGAGGCAGTCTTCATCACCGCCGCCAAGGACATCTGGCTTCAAAGCGGTACAAAGATCTACGCCAACGGCCGGGACATCAGCACCAACACCGGCAACATCAACTGCACCATCAAACCCGGCTTCACCATGCAGGGCGGGCGGCCCCCAACAGCACGCAAGGACGGGAACCGAACCTACCTCAACTGGGGCATCAACGGCGCGGGGTTCACCGCAAGCGCTGGATCAATATTCGCAACACTCCCGCCCGGGTTTGCCCCCACCGACTGGAAGTACTTTCCAATCACATCGAACAGCGTGGCCGCTGCGGGGATGCTCATCGTGAGGTCCAACGGCGATCTCGAGCTGCGCACCTCAGGCACCGTCGGGACTTACTACATCTTCGACGCGGTCAGCTGGTTCACCGATTCATAAAACGAAAGGCCCCACGAATGAGTTACAACACCGTGGCCGACATGGCCTACGACTCCTACCTGATGCGCCGCATCACCGCATGTGCCGCCCTGGAAGGCATCACCCAGCCCGACTCCTGGGGGCCCGCCCGCGTCTGGGTACTGGCATCGCAGCCGGGCTGGGCCGACCGCTACGCAACCGCTGTCCAGGCAAAGACCCCCAACCCCGGCGCGGATGAGGAAGTCATCACCGATGCCATGATCCGCACCGCCGTCCAATCCTTGAGGAGCGCCCCGTGACCCCCGATGAAATGCAAGCCGTGATTCGCCAGTACCAGCAGTGGCTCGCCAATGCCCAGCTGGAGGCCGCCACGCTCGCCGCTCAGCTGGCCACCGCGCAAGAGCAGAACACTGCGGCCAACCGGCGCATCGCCGAGCTGGAAACACCGGCTTCTCCAAAGCCGGCACCGCCACGGACCGGGACGGCCGATGCGTAGCCCGCACTGGACGCTGGCCGTGTGGCTGCGCATCCAGGAGCCGCGGATCGTGACGGTCCTGCAGTTCGTCATCTACCTGTGCGCCGCGGCCGCCGGCTACCTGGCACTGATGAATCCGCCCCGGAGCATCGAGGCCACGGCCGGGGCGGGGCTCACGTTCTACTGGTCCATCCTCCTGCTCGGTGGCGGCCTGCTGGGCGCCGCCACGGTGCTTCCGGGCTGGTGGCTGTTCGAGCGGGCGGCGACCATCGCCTGCTTCGGCGCTGCGTCCATCTACGGGGTGAACCTTTTCTCGCTGGACATCGCCCAATCGGGCAACCGCCTGACGCAGCTGCTCATGGTCGCGATCGCGGCGCTTCACTTCGCCGCCCGCTGGTTCCGCATCAGGCGCTATTCCTTCGACCCCGAAAGGTAGGGGCCTGTGGACACGCCGCAATTCATCATCACCATCCTGGGGGCAGGTACCGGCGGAGCGATCCTAAAGTCCATCGTCAGCGCATGCATCAAGTTCTTCTCCGGAACCGCTGGCCGGGAGAAGGTCCGCAACGCGGACATGAGGACCCAGCGAAACGAGGCCTGGGCCGACGCCGAGCGGGAGCGGGCCCGGGCAGATGCCAGCCAGGTGCGAGCCGACATGGAAGCCCGCAACCGCAACCGGCTCGCCGACTACGCGGCTGCGCTGCGCCGGGACTGCATGGAGCACGGGGTGACCCCGCCCGCCCTGCGGCCCTGGCCAGACCTCGAAACCGAATCCACAAGCCCCAAGGCAATTGCCTAGGGGCTTCCACTTTTAAGGAGGCCCATCGTGGTCGCACTACCCACGGTCGCCGGCGCCCGGCTGACCGACACGTTCGGCTGGCAGGACTGGCGCGGCTACTCGCACGCCGGGATCGACTTCGCCGGGATCCGCCCGGGCGAACAGCCGAAGATCTGCGCCGTCGATGACGGCGTGGTCGAGTTCGCCGGAAACAACCTGGTGCCCGGCCGCAACGGCTACCACACCGGCATCCGCCACGGCGACGGCTACCTGACCTTCTACGGGCACGTGAGCGGATCAAAGGTCAGGAAGGGCGACAAGGTCAAGAGGGGCGAGCACATCGCCACCATGGACCACGTCGGCCTGTCTGCGGCCGCGGGCATTCACTGCCACTTCGAGGTGTGGGACGCGAAGGATCGCCTGGTCGACCCGTTGAAGTGGCTTGCCGAGCGCGGCGTGCACTTCAAGACGGAGAGGCCCGGGGAGAAGAAGCGCCTGCAGCCGCCGGCGGTGATCGCCCCGGCCGGAAAGCCGAAGCCACGGCCGCCGGCTAAGCCCGCATCGAAGCCCGCCGCCAAGCCGAAGAAGTACACGACCGTGCGGCGCGGATCGAAGGGCCCGACCGTCGGCAAGGTTCAGGCAGCCCTCCACAAGCAGGGTTACTCCAAGCAGACCCGCGACAACGTCTTCGGCGCACAGACCGAGGCCAACGTCCGCGACTTCCAGCGCCGCACCGGACTCCGCCAGGACGGTGTCGCTGGACCCATCACCCAGAAACGACTAGGACTCTAGGAGGTCCACATGCTTACCGACATCCTCACCGGCCCGCTGCGCCGCAAGCTCTACATCACCTTCGCACTGATCGGCCTGACCCTCGGTGCGATCCAGGTTGGCTTCGCGTCCGCCCAGGTTGGCCAGCCCGTCTGGCTCACAGTTGCCTTCGCGGTCTTTGGCTTCGTGGCCACGGGCTTCGGGTTCACCGCGGGCGCCAACGTGCCCGGCAGCGACGGCCGCCACGAAACTCTGGACACCGAAGCCCCGGATTATGACTCGCCGACGACGGACGGCGACGAAGACCAGACCACCCCGGAGCAGCGGCAGCCGATCCCCGGCACCACGCTTCCCGGGTTGCGTATCGAGCAGTAACTAGAATGGCCCCACTCCTTCCTCGCGGAAGGGGTGGGGCCATTCTTGCGTTGCGGGAGGAAGCGCGAGGCTACCGGCGGCGGTCCCGGATCTGGTAGATCCGCGGCTTGGACAGCCCGCTTGCCTCGGCGATTCGCACGGCCGTGATTCCTTCCGCGCAGGCTTCGCGCACCAGTTCGTTCAGTGCCTCGGTGCGCTCGTCCAGGAGCGCCTGCGCTTCGGCTTTCGCGTTACCCGCAACCTGGATCCGATCGAGGATACTCACTGCTCCTTCACCGCCTTCCTGATGGCGTAGGCAGACAGCCCGGCCACCACGAACCAGGCCGCGATGAGTCCGAGCCACAGCCCGGGGTACCTGTCGCTGAACAGGATGCTGCCAGCGCCGATGACGGCACCTGCCACAATGACGGTTACTACGAGGGGGTGCTTGAAATACTTCATGACTTTTCGAGTGGATATACTGGGGGCGGGTGACCGAGCTACTTTCTTTAGCTCGGTCACCTTCTGGTTACTTCCTATGCTTTCCCTTGCCCTTGCGGGGCCATGTGGCGATCATCTGGATGATTGCCACGATCAGGGATGCTAGGGCGATTGCCAGTCCCAATATTTCTACCACTCATTCCTCCTTTCGTTGATATAAAAAGTATAGCGAGCTATACCGACAGTGTCAACAATCAAATAAGGAAAACTCCGGACTTCGATCCAACAAAAAACGAACCCCCAACCCATCCGGCTTCCCGGGCAGGCTGGGGGTTCGTTGAGCTCGGCTACTAGTCGAGGTTCTTGATTGCGTAGGCAGCCTCTGACTTGGTGAACTTGCCACCGTATGAGCTGGTCAGCTGGTCGCGGATGGCCTCCGGCGACATGGCCATGGTGTCCTGGTAGCTCTTCGCGGACTCCAGCGCGTTCTTGTTCCAGTCGGCTTCGACGTTGTCGACCGCGTACTGGGCGGCCTTCTTGGAGAACTTGCCACCGTATTCGCTGGTCAGCTGATCGTAGATGCCGTCCTTGCTCATGTGCATCATGTCGGAGTAGTTCTCGGCGCTCTTCAATGCCGACTTGTACTCGGTCGGGACATCCTTTTCCTTCTTCTCGGCCTTCTCTTTGGGCTTGTCAGCAGCCTTGGCCGAGGTACTGGACTTCGATGCCGAGGAGTCCGCGCCGGTTGCTCCTGCAGTGTCCGAGCATGCAGTCAGTCCGAATCCGAGAGCGGCAATGAGTGCGAGTGATGCCAGTTTCTTCATGGGGTATTTCCTTACAAGTGATGGATAAACATGTCGATCGTACCGACAGGAGCAGTTGCGCCGAAATCAATGACACGCCCAGCAGGGCAAGGTGTTACCGCTCCGCAACCTCGGCCTAGAATCGGGGCATGGCCTACTACCCCGGATACATGCCCACCTCCGGCCAGTGCCACCGATACCCGGGCGGGCGCCAACCATATGTCCGGATCACGCTGGAGGACGGTTCGACCGTGGACGGCCAGGCGCATGCCTGGGAAGGCAACAAGTTCTTGGCCAACTGGTTCGACGAAAAGAACAATCTGCACAGCCTGTGGATGGACAGCCAGCACGCGGTCAAGATTCCCTGGCGGGAATCGCGATGGCACGAATCCTCCAGCGCAGATGACATCATTTGGCGGATCGAGCAAGGCGAAATGTAGGACCACGCCCCAGTGGTATCCGTGGCTTCACGGGTCTATCGCGGCAGCACTGTCTGCCATCGCCAGGCGACGACGCCTCATATGATGAGCGCATGAAGATTACCATTTCGAGAGGTCGAAGCCATGAATAGCGAGATTGTTGCCGGCCTGGTCGGCGCCTTGGTCGGTGCATTCATTGGCCTAGCTGGCGTTGTCTGGCAGTTCCGGGCGAAATCAATGCGCGATAAGCGACAGCTGGGTGCGGAATTGCTCTTCCACGCGCAGCAACTTCATGACGGGTACCTCGAAGAGTTCGGCCCAGAAGAAGATCGGGTGATACGTCACACTTTGCCCGAGCTGAAGCAGCACCAGGATCAGCTCGTCCTGCTAATGAGAACTTGGGAACTGGTTTGGGACCAAGGTTCATTTGCCGCTGCCAAGAAACACGTCGCATCCGCGATTACCTACTACCAATGTGCTGCATCTCAAAGCACGATCGGGTCAAAGCCTGGCTACGGAGAGTTGCCAAAATATGAAGCCGAGTGGTTCGCAACCAGAGAACGTCTGATCGAGATATTGTCTGCTGATTTCGGCATCCGTTGGTGGCAGATCAAGCGGCGGTTCAAGGCCTGGCGAAAAGACGGGGAGGCGGACAGAATTGCGGTGAGGAAATTCGACAAGTTGATGAAGCGGCCGTCCTGAAATTGACCACAGTTTTGACCACAGTTTTCGTGAAAGTGGGCGAACGGTAGCGAAGTGCAGGAAACGCAAATTGCCGAGATTCTGCGGTTTTTGATCGTCTGCGGAACGAGGCGAAACCCGTGTTTCGAGGGTGGTGGAAACTTCTAATCTGTCGGTCGCGCGTTCGAATCGCGCCGGGGGCACCACGAGAAAGCGGCACCCACCAGGACTTTCCTGGCGGGTGCCGCTTCGTTCTTTGGCCGTGGATGGTCTACCTGGGGGGGAATCCTCACGTTCCAGGCGTCCGGGCAAAAGCTCAAACCCGTCTGACGGGCCGAGGACGCCGAAGATCCTCACCGGGATCCGCACGGCACCTAGATCGGAAGCCTGCCACCCGGCTTCAGGTGCTTCATCACGATGGTGCTGGTGACTTTCTCGACGCCGGGCAAGGCAACGAGCACTTCGTCGTAGAAGCGCTGGTAGGCGGGAAGATCGGACACCACCACCCGCAAAAGGAAATCCGGATCCCCGAAGAGCCTCTGGGCCTCCACGATCTGGGCGCTCCGCGCCACCTCTCCCTCGAAGTCCTTCAGGTTCTGGCGGTCCTTGAGCGTGACAAAGACCAAAGCCTCGAAGCCAAGGTTGATCTTTGACGGGTCCACGTCCGCCCGGTAGCCACGGATCACGCCCGAGGACTCCAGTTCCCGCAGGCGGCGATGGCAAGGGGCCAGGGTCAAGCCGACTTCCTGGGCCAGTGCAGTCGCCGTCATCCGACCATCCTCTTGCAGATGGCGCAGTATCGCGCGATCAATTCCGTCCAAACCAGCACTCCAATCGCGATCTTCTATCGAGCGTACAGGCCCTTGAGCAAGATTCTATCGTCAAATGAGTCATTGCAAGAGATTGCTTCTACAAATCGTGCTTGAACAGACAGAACTTGCAAGCACCTCTCGCGTGATTTTTCCTATGCTTACCCGGTAAGTTCCAAGCTGAAGGGAATCACCGTGGATCCGCAGGTCTACCTGGCTTTTTTGTTCGTCTCGTTTGCGCTCGCCATGACGCCGGGAGCCGACTGGGCGTATGCCATCGCGGCGGGGTTGGGCAGGTACCGCGTGGCTTCCGCCGTCGCCGGATTGTGCACGGGCTATGTCTTTCATACGCTGCTGATCGTTGCCGGAATGGCGGCCCTGATCGCAAGCTCGCCCGGGCTACTGTCGATGCTGACCCTGGCCGGCGCCGCATACCTCCTCTGGCTCGGGATTTCAACGGCGAGGAGCTGGCGGGGAGCAGGCTTCAGCGTTGCACCGGCCCAGGACCAGGAAGTTCGCGCGGCAGGCACTGCAGGCACATGGGACACGGGTTCCGGGCCGGGAGGCGGCACAGCAGTGAAGGCACGCACCCTCCCCCTGCAGGCTGCCGGCGAACCGACGGAGCGCTTCTTCGGCCCGGCGTTCTACCGCGGTCTGGGGACCAGCGGCACAAATCCGAAGGCACTGCTGCTCTACTTGGCCCTGATCCCCCAGTTCGTCCGTCCCGACGCTGCCCTTTCGGTGCCGGCGCAAACCGCAATCTTCGGGCTGTCGCACATGACCCTTTCCATCTTTATCTATTCGGGCGTTGCCATTGGCGCCCGGGTTCTCCTGCGCTCGCGACCCACAGCGGCACGCCTTGTCACCCTCTTCAGCGGACTTGTCATGATCGGGCTCGGCGTTGTGCTCGTGGTTGAGCAAGCCCCGACGGTCCTGAACTCGGTCAGATCCCTGCTTGCGGTCGTGTTCGCGTAACCCACTTAACCGCCGAGCGGGGTCGTGCGGCGAATCCGTGGATTCGTCGCCCGACCCCGCTCCGGTGCGACCCTAGGCAGGTGTTACTTGCCCGGGACGATCAACGTCGCAGCACCCGCACGCGCAGCCTCAAAACGAGCCGACACATCCGCCCAATTCACAATGTCCCAAAACGCCTTCACGTAATCCGCCTTCACGTTCACGTAATCCAGGTAGAACGCATGCTCCCACATATCCAGCATCAACAACGGAGTCGTCGCCACCGGAACATTGCCCTGCTGGTCATACAACTGCTCGATCACCAACTGGCCACCCAGCCCCTCGAACCCCAACAACGCCCAACCCGAACCCTGCAAGCTCATCGCAGCAGCAGTGAAATGCGCACGGAACGCATCAAACGAACCAAACGCATCATCGATCGCCGCAGCCAACTCACCCTCCGGCTTGTCCCCACCCTCCGGCGAAAGGTTGTTCCAGAAAATCGAGTGGTTCGTGTGACCACCCAAGTGGAACGCCAAATCCTTGGACAACTTCGGAATGCTCCCGAACTCACCCTTCTCCCGAGCCTCCGCCAACTGCTCCAACGCCGCATTCGCACCCGCCACATACGCCGCATGGTGCTTGCTGTGGTGCAATTCCATGATCCGCGCAGAAATGCTCGGCTCCAGCGCCGCGTAGTCGTACTGCAGCTCAGGCAAGGTATAAATAGCCAAAATGACTCCTCAAGTAGTGACGTGCTGAATCGGTCCCTGAAGCGGAAGCGATCAAACGGCGAGTCGTGAATGCTCGCCGATGCTGTGGTAGCCGCGCTGGTGGTAGACAAGCGGGGCGGCTGTGGATTCGCGGTCAATGACTTCCACGACCGAGGCGATGACCACGGTGGCCGGGCCGGCGGGGGTCCTTGATTGGATCCTGCATCGCAGGACAGTGCCGAGTCCGTGGATCAGCGGCTCCCCCGATGCCAGCTGCTCCCAATTCTCCATGTCCGAAAAGCGCTCGTCACCGGGCCTCGCGAAAAGCGCCGCAACTTGTGCGTTGTCGGCAGTGAGCAGATGGATCAGGATGGTTTCCGCATGCAGGATCGCGTGCGCCGAACCCTTGTCACCCGCGACGTTGAACGCGACCAAGGCCGGATCCGCAGCCACAGAGATCACCGACGATGCCGTGATTCCCGCGGGCCCAAGGTCCCCCGTTGCCGTCACAATCGCCACCCCGGCCGGATGGTTGCCAAAGGCCGCACGAAACTGGTCGGCCATGGTCCGTTCGGCGAATTGTGTCTGCACTGCGGGTGAATCCTCTCGTGGCGAGTCGCTGCGGTGCGCCCCTCATGACCTCCACGCTAGAACCTCAACCAAGGTTTAGGTCAAATCGCCCTTCTTTTCGCGAAACAGTAGTGCCCCGCCCTCGGAATCGGCCATCACGTCGTTGGGGTTCACGAACCCGCATTCGGCCAGCGACAGGCAACCGCAGCCGATGCAACCCCCGAGCCCGTCGCGCAGGGATTGCAGCTGGTGGATGCGTTCCTGCAGGTCCTCGCGCCACGCAACGGACATCGCCTGCCAGTCCTCCTTGCTCGGCGCCCCGTCCGCCGGCAGCCCGGCAAAGAGCTCCCGCACTGCACCCAGCGGGATGCCCGCCCGCTGGGCCGCCCGGATCACGGCCACTCGCCGCAGCACACTGCGGTCGAAGCGGCGCTGGTTTCCGGAGGTCCGCCAGGACTGGATCAGCCCCTCGCGCTCGTAGAAATGCAACGCCGAAACGGCGACGCCGGACCGGGCCGCCAGCTGGCCCACGCTGAGGTCGTGGGAAACGTTTTCCTCGGTGTTCATCAGTCCATTCTCCGCCCGGGGCCGTGCGCGGCGCATTTCAGAGCGCCGCCTTTTCGTCTAAAGTCACAAGGAGGGGTCCAGATCATCCACCCTTCGATGCACCTACAGAGGACAGAACACCTTATGAAACTCACATTCCGCGGTGGATTCGTGGCAACCCTCGGCGCCCTGACGGCACTTGCGCTCGGCGCAGCCGTCATGTCGCTAACCTACGCCATCACCCTGGTTTTCGCGGCGTTCTTCATCGCGCTGGGCCTGGACCCGCTGGTGCGCAAGTTCGAAAGCTGGGGCCTGAGCCGGGTCAAGGCGGTGCTCTGCGTGCTCGCCGCGTTCCTGCTCTTCGTGACGGCCATCTTCAGCCTCGTCATCCCGCTGCTTGTGACCGAGGGCCACAGGTTCCTTGTCTCGCTGCCCAGCAGCCTGGGCGTGATCGAGGAACAGGCATGGTTCATCTCGCTCAACGAGGACCTGGGCGGCGCCCTGTTGCCCGGGCTGGACTGGATCCAAAAGACCATCGCGGACCCCTCCACCTGGCTCTTCGTCGGCAACGGGGCCCTGAAGGTCGGCTTCGGCGTCGCCAACGCCATCGTCGGAACCATCTTCGTGGCGGTGCTGACGATGTACTTCGTCACCTCGCTCGAGCAGATGAAGGGCGGCTTCTACGCCCTGGTCCCGGCGTCCCGGCGCGATCGGGTGGTGGAAATCTCCGAGGAGATCGCCGCATCCGTCGGCAGCTATCTCAGCGGCATGGCGATCCTCGCGGTCATGAACGCGTCGTTCACCTTCATCCTGCTCACCATCATGAAGGTCCCGTTTGCGGGAGTCATCAGCATCGTCATCCTGCCCCTCACCATGATCCCGCTGGTGGGTTCGGTCATCGGCACCACCATCGCGACGGTCGCGGCGCTGATCACCTCGCCGTCCACCGGGCTGGTGGTGCTGATCGTGCTGATCGCCTACATGCAGATCGAGGCGTACGTCTTCACGCCGAAGATCGTGGGCAAGGCCATCCAGATCCCCGGTTCCATGGTGCTGATCGGCGCGATGGTGGGCGGCACCCTGGCCGGCCTGCTCGGTGCGCTCGTCGCCTGCCCGGCAAGCGCCGCCATCCTGCTGATCCTCAAGAAGATCGTCATCCCCGCCCAGGCCAAGCGGTAGCCACTGCGCCCCCGGTCCGGCATCGCCGGTCGTCGAAATTGAACGGCGATCAAGACTTTTGAACGGTGTTCAAGTAGGCTGGTTGGGTACGCCCGTGTGGCGTGCAACCCCATCACCGCACGAGAACACCAGGAACCTACCATGTCGCACCCCACCCAGACCCCGGCCACCCGGGACTCCGCGTCCCCGACCCCGCGCATCGGTGCCAGGGACCTGGCCCTCGTTGCGGTGTTCGCCGCCCTGATCGCAGTGCTCACCCTGGTTCCGGCGGTTCCGGTGGGCGCGCTCGGCGTGCCGATCACGCTGCAGACCCTGGGCGTCGCGCTCACGGCCTTGATCCTCGGCTCGCTGCGCGGCGCCTCCGCCGCGGCGCTCTACCTGGCCGTCGGCCTGGCCGGCGTGCCGATCTTCGCGAAGTTCTCCGGCGGCCTCGGCACGCTGGCCGGTCCGAGCGCCGGCTACCTGCTCTCCTTCCCGCTGGCCGCCCTGGTCACCGGCGCGCTGGCCACCCTGGTGCTGCGCAAGTTCACCCGCCGGCGCCTGCTCTGGCTGTTCCTGGCCGCCCTGGGCGGATCGATCCTCGTTGTCCACCCGCTGGGGATCCTGGGCATGTCCCTGAACGCCGGCATCCCCCTGCAGCAGGCCTTCCTCTACGACATGGCCTACTGGCCCGGCGACCTGGTGAAGAGCTTCATCGCCGCGAGCATCGCGCTGAGCGTTTTCAAGGCGTTCCCGAAGCTGGCCCGCCGCAACTACGGCGCCTGAGACTCCCCCGCCGGCCGGTGGATTCGGCCCGACCCCTGGACAAGGAATACCGTTAAGCGTGATCCGTTTTGAAGCCGCAGGCCTCCGCGTTCCGGCCGACGAGCCCGAGGCACCCGCACGCGTGGTGCTTGCCCCCTGCACGCTTGAGCTTTCCGAACCGCGGATCGCCGTCATCGGCGCCAATGGATCGGGCAAGTCGACGCTGCTGCGCATGGTCAACGGGCTGGCGCTCCCGAGCGAGGGAACGGTGTCCGTGCGCGGCTTCGACACCCGGACCCAGGCCAAGTCGGTCCGCCGGAGCGTCGGCTTCCTGTTCACCGACCCGCTCTCCCAGCTGGTCATGCCGGTCGTCGTCGAGGACGTCGAGCTTTCCCTGAAGGCCACCCTCAAGGACCCGGGCCAACGCCGCGAAGCAGCCCTGGGCGCCCTGGCATCGCTGGGTCTCGAACACCTGGCCCAGCGCAGCATCTACGACCTCTCCGGCGGGGAGCGCCAGCTGGTGGCCCTGTGCAGCGTGCTTGCCGCGGGGCAGGACATCCTGGTCGCCGACGAACCCACCACGCTGCTGGACCTCGCCAACAACGAGCTGCTCCAGCGGACCATCGACGCACTCGCCCAGCAGGTCATCTACGCCACGCACGACCTCGAGTTCGCCGCCCGGGCCGACCGCGGACTGCTGGTCGACGGCGGGCGCATCGTCTTCGACGGGCCCGCCGCCGACGCCGTGCAGGAGTACCGCTGCCTGGTGCGCAGCGGGGCGGTGGGCGCATGAGCGCCCCGCACCGCATGCTGCTGGGGCACTACCAGCCCGGCTCAAGCATCGTCCACCGTGCCCCGCTGTTCGCCAAGTACCTGGTGGTGCTCGGCGTCGGCACCGCGGTGGTCATCTGGCGCACCCCGACGGTGGGCCTGGGCGCCCTGCTGCTGAGCCTGCTGCTTTTCGCACTGGCCGGCCGCCGCGTGCTCGGCGCCTGGGCCGCCCCGCTGCGCCAGCTCTGGTGGGTGTTTGCGATACTTGTCGTCCACCAGTCGCTGCTCAATTCGCCCATCTTCGCACTGACCCTCGTCAGCGGCATGTTCGCCGCGATCCAGTGCGGCCGGCTGGTCCTGCTGACCACCACGCAGGCGGCGCTGCTGGCCGGGCTCGAGAAGGCCGCCACCCCCCTGCGCCTGGTGGGCGGGAACCCGGCCGCCCTGGCACTCGCGGTGGCCCTGATGCTGCGCAGCATCCCCGCGATCGCCACCTCCGTGCAGGATGTTTCCGACGCCGCCAAGGCGCGCGGCGTGGCAAGGAACCCCGCGGTGCTTGCCGCGCCCGTGGTGGTCAACACCGTGGCCTACGCCCAGCGCACCGCCGATGCCCTCGCCGCGCGCGGGATCATGGAACGCAACTAGCTTCCGCCCGGGTCCGCACCGCCGCGGCGGCCATCGGCAAGTATTGTGGTGCCCATGAGCTTCAACGACGATGCCCGGCTGGATTCCGGCCGGGTCAAGGATTCACGTGGACGCCGCGGCACCAAGATCGCGGCGGGAGGCGGCGGCATCCTGGTACTGCTGCTGGCGGCGATGTTCGGGCTGAACCCGGAGATGCTTTCCCAGCTGGGCATCGGCGATGCACCGGCCAGCGAGCAGGGACCCACCGGGGCGCCCGCCATCGAGGAGTGCCAGAGCGGTGCCGACGCCAACGCGCGGCAGGACTGCCGCATCCTGGCCACCACCCAGTCACTGGACAGCTTCTGGCTCTCCTACCTTCCGTCATTCAACGTGAAGGTCGCCAAGCCCGGCGTGGAGATCTTCAGCGGGCAGGTGGACACCGCCTGCGGGACGGCCACCAGCGCCGTGGGGCCGTTCTACTGCCCCGGCGACCGCGTCGCCTACTTCGACACCGCGTTCTTCGCCGACCTGCAGAACAACTACGGATCAGACGGCGGGCCGCTGGCAGAGGAGTATGTGGTGGCCCACGAATACGGCCACCACATCCAGAACACCATCGGCACCCTTGCCGCTTCCCAGCGCGGCGGCACCGGGCCGAACTCGGGTTCCGTGCGCGTGGAGCTTCAGGCGGACTGCTTCGCCGGGCTGTGGGCCGGCTACGCGGCGCAGACCAAGGACGCCAACGGCAACACGTTCATGAAGCCGCTGACCGAGGCGGACCTGCGCTCGGCCCTCTCAGCGGCCTCGGCCGTGGGCGACGACAGGATCCAGAAGGCAGCCACCGGGCGTGTCAGCCCCGAGGGCTGGACGCATGGCTCGGCGGCCCAGCGCGAGGCCTGGTTCCTGCAGGGCTACAAGACCCGCGACATCAACAGGTGCGACACCCTGTCGGCGAAGGACCTGAACAACCCCGGCTGACGAGCGGGCGCAGCCCGGATACGCCAAGGGCGTGCCGCCCCTCCCGCGAAGGAGGGGCGGCACGCCCTTGGTGCAGTGGGTGCCTGCTAGATGTTGAACCCGAGGGCACGCATCTGGTCACGGCCGTCGTCGGTGATCCGCTCGGGACCCCACGGCGGCATCCAGACCCAGTTCAGACGGTAGGAGTCGACGACCGACTCCAGCGCAGCCGAAACCTGCTCTTCCAACACGTCGGTCAGCGGGCAGGCGGCGGTCGTCAGGGTCATGTCGATCAGCAGGGCGCCGTCCTCGGCGTACTTCAGGCCGTAGAGCAGCCCGAGGTCCACGATGTTTACACCGAGTTCCGGGTCGATGACGTCCTTCAACGCCTCTTCGACGTCTTCGAGGTCCGTGTGGGCCGAACCGCTGGCCGTATCGTTGGAGACGCTCATGGCTAGGCCGATACGTTCAGGAAGCGGTCGTAGCCCTCTTCCTCGAGGCGGTCTGCCAGTTCCGGGCCGCCCTGTTCGGCGATCTTGCCGTCGACGAACACGTGCACGAAGTCCGGCTTGATGTAGCGCAGGATGCGGGTGTAGTGGGTGATGAGCAGGGTGCCCATCTCGTTCTCCGACTGGGCGCGGTTGACGCCCTCGGAGACGACCTTCAGCGCGTCGACGTCGAGGCCCGAGTCGGTCTCGTCGAGCACGGCGAACTTCGGCTTGAAGAGCTCGAGCTGCAGGATCTCGACGCGCTTCTTCTCGCCGCCGGAGAAGCCCTCGTTGACGTTGCGGGCCGCGAAGTCCGAATCGATCTTCAGGGCTTCCATGGCCGCCTTGACGTCCTTGGTCCAGGTGCGCAGCTTCGGTGCCTCGCCGTCGATGGCGGTCTTGGCGGTGCGCAGGAAGTTGGTCATGGTGACACCCGGGACCTCGACCGGGTACTGCATGGCCAGGAAGAGGCCGGCGCGTGCACGCTCGTCGACGCTCATTTCCAGCACGTCTTCGCCGTCGAGGGTGATGGAGCCCGAGGTGACGGTGTAGCGCGGGTGGCCGGCGATGGTCGAGGCGAGGGTGGACTTGCCCGAGCCGTTGGGGCCCATGATCGCGTGCGTCTCACCGGTGTTGATGGTCAGCGAAACGCCCTTGAGGATTTCCTTCTCGCCCTGCTCGGTCTCGATGGAGACGTGCAGGTCCTTGATTTCCAGAGTAGACATACGTAAGTCCGTTCTCTTTCGTTCTTGCCGGTTCTCACCGGCGAAATTTTCTGGTGGTGGGGGCCGGGACTAGTTGTCCGTGGCTGCGAGCTCACGCTCGATGGTCTCGGCGAGGCGTTCCTCGATCTCCGGAACACCGATCTGCTGCACGATTTCGTTGAGGAAGCCGCGAACCACCAGACGGCGGGCGGTCTTCTCGTCGATGCCGCGGGCCATCAGGTAGAACAGGTGCTCGTCGTCGAAGCGGCCGGTGGTCGACGCGTGGCCGGCACCGTCGATGAGGCCGGTCTCGATTTCCAGGTTCGGAACCGAATCGGCGCGGGCGCCGTCGGTGAGCACCAGGTTGCGGTTTGCCTCGTAGGAGTCCGTGCCCTTGGCTTCCTTGCGGATCAGCACGTCGCCGACCCACACGGTGTGTGCGTCCTTGCCCTGCAGCGCACCCTTGTAAAGCACGTTGGAGGTGCAGTTCGGGGTGGCGTGGTCGACGAAGGAGCGGTGCTCCAGGTGCTGGCCGGCGTCGGCGAAGTACAGGCCGAAGAGCTCGATCTCGCCACCCTCCGCGGTGAAGCGTGCGGTCGGGGTCACGCGCACCAGGTCGCCGCCGTAGGACACCACGACATGCTTCAGGTGGCCGTCCTTGGCAACCTGCGCCTGCTGCGAGGAGGCGTGGATCGCCGTCTCGTCCCAGGCCTGCAGGGAGATGACGGTGAGCTTGGCGCCTTCGCGGACGTCGATCTCGATGTTCTGCGAGAGCACGGCGTTGCCGACGTGGTCGATGACGACGACTGCCTCGGAATTCGGCTCCGCGACGAGCACCAGGTGTGCCGCAGCGGCCTCGGTGGAGGAACCGGTGTAGGTCATGATGACCTGGGAACCGGTGCTGCCGGCCGGGATGGTCAGGACCTTGGCCTCGGAAGCGTGCTTCCAGGCGTTGGCCGAGATGCGGTCCTCCGGGATGCCGACCGAGCCGACGCGTGCGTCGGACATGGCCACAGCCTCGAGGACGAGGTCCGCGGCGCCCTCAACGGTCAGGGCCGGGGCCGCGCCGTTGAGTTCGTCCTTGTGCAGGCCGCCCAGGCGCTTGAGCGGGGTGAAGCGGAAGTCCTCTTCACGGCCGGTCAGCACCGGGAAGTCCTCGAGGGTGTAGCTGGTCAACCGGCCGGCCCGCGAGGAGTCGGGGATGCCGGCGCCGCCGCCGTGGCTGTGTGCCTTGGAGGCGTCGCCGCCCAGCGGGGAGGCTGCTTCGTTCAGCGGCGAGAGGTTCTCGCCTTCCTCGGTGAAGCCGGCGATTGCCGGTGCGCCGATGCGGGCCTTTTCGCCCGATACGTGAGTTGCGATATCAGTCATGATTAACCGACGGACCCTTCCATCTGCAGTTCAATGAGTCGGTTCAGTTCCAGTGCGTACTCCATCGGGAGTTCGCGGGCGATCGGCTCGATGAAGCCGCGGACGATCATCGCCATGGCTTCATCCTCGGCCAGGCCGCGGCTCATCAGGTAGAAGAGCTGTTCCTCGGAAACGCGCGAGACGGTTGCCTCGTGCCCCATGGTCACGTCGTCCTCGCGGACGTCGATGTACGGGTAGGTGTCCGAACGCGAGATCTGGTCAACCAGCAGCGCGTCGCAGACGACCGAGTTCTTGGCGCCCTTGGCGCCCTCGCGCACCTGGACCAGGCCGCGGTAGGCCGAGCGGCCGCCGTTGCGGGCCACCGACTTCGCCACGATGGCGCTGGAGGTGTTCGGTGCGATGTGGACCATCTTGGACCCGGTGTCCTGGTGCTGGCCCTCGCCGGCGAAGGCGATCGACAGGGTCTCGCCCTTGGCGTGCTCGCCGACCAGGTAGACGGCCGGGTACTTCATGGTGACCTTGGAGCCGATGTTGCCATCGACCCACTCCATGGTGGCGCCCTCTTCGCAGACGGCGCGCTTGGTGACAAGGTTGTACACGTTGTTCGACCAGTTCTGGATCGTCGTGTAGCGGACGCGGGCGCCCTTCTTCACGATGATTTCCACGACGGCCGAGTGCAGCGAATCCGAGGTGTAGATCGGGGCGGTGCAGCCCTCGATGTAGTGCACGTAGGAATCCTCATCGGCGATGATGAGGGTGCGCTCGAACTGGCCCATGTTTTCCGTGTTGATGCGGAAGTATGCCTGCAGCGGGATTTCCACGTGGACGCCCTTGGGGACGTAGACGAAGGAGCCGCCGGACCAGGTCGCGGTGTTCAGCGAGGCGAACTTGTTGTCGCCCACCGGGATGATCGAGCCGAAGTACTCCTTGAAGATGTCTTCGTGCTCGCGCAGCGCGGTGTCGGTGTCCAGGAAGATGACGCCCTGGGCCTCGAGGTCCTCGCGCAGCTGGTGGTAGACGACCTCGGACTCGTACTGGGCGGCAACGCCGGAAACCAGGCGCTGCTTTTCCGCCTCGGGGATGCCGAGCTTGTCGTACGTGTTCTTGATGTCCTCGGGCAGGTCTTCCCAGCTGGTCGCCTGCTTCTCGGTGGAACGCACGAAGTACTTGATGTTGTCGAAGTCGATGCCGGAGAGGTCTGCACCCCAGGTCGGCATGGGCTTGCGGTCGAAGTACTTCAGGCCCTTCAGGCGCATGTCCAGCATCCACTCGGGCTCGTTCTTCAGCGCCGAAATGTTGCGGACGACGTCCTCGTCCAGGCCGCGGCGTGCGTTGGCACCCGCGTCGTTCTTGTCGCTCCACCCATATTCGTAATTGCCAATGCCGTGGAGTTCGGGGTTCTTCTCCAGGATCTCGGCAATCACGCCGGGGTCAGCGGACTCCTGTGCAATCTGATCCGTCATCGCGGCCTCTCCTGCTTCGTGATCTTGATTCGAGTTCTCTTCTCAGCGCGCTGAGGAGTTTGGTTCCGGCCCACGGGGATGTGGGTCGTACATACGTGCCCGCCGCTGGCGAGTGTCGAGAGCCTTCGCACGTCGACGCCGAGAAGGCGGGAAAAGGCCTGGGTTTCCATCTCGCAGAAGACGGGGAACTCCCTGGCCAGATCTTGGATGGGGCAGTGCCCCTGGCACAGCTGGACGCTGAGCATGGTGGCGGTCGGCGAGTTGGCGCCGACCTTGCGGGTGGAGGCGACGAAGCCGTCGGCGCTCAGCGCCTCGCTCAGGGCCTCGGCGCGGTCTTCGAGCGCTTCGACGTCCGCGACCACGGGTCGGTAGCGGCGCTCCATCGCCGCAAAACGGCGGGCGGCGAAGGCCTCGATGGCAGCAGGGCCGGCTGCGCGGCCCAGTTCGGCAAGCGCCTCGGTGGCGATGTCAAGGTAGTCGTTGCCCATTTTCGCCTGGCCGCGGTGGGACAGGACGTAGCGGCGCGAGGGGCGCCCGGCGCCGGTGCGCTGGTTGGCCACGAGCTTGACCTCGACCAGCCCTTCCTTGGACAGGGCGTCGAGGTGTCGACGGACAGCAGCAGGTGTGAACCCAAGACGCTCGCCCAGTTCGGCGGCGCTGACCGGGCCATCCTCAAGGACGGAATACAGGACTCGGTCGCGGGTGCGTTCTTCGGTCTCCCCTGGTGCGGGAACGATGCGCGCCGGATCGTCGACTGGCGCGGAATTTTTCGATGAATACACAACACAAGCATGCGCTAATGGGGCAAGTGAGTCTAGTAAGGCACCGCTTACTTCGCCACCGGTGGAATCGGGGGTTCCCGGGGGGCGCGCGACACCCGGTTGCGACGTGCACCACAGCATTGGGCCCTTCGACTTCTACCTAGCCTAGAATAACGGGGTGTCCAATGTGCCCCCAAGTCTCGTCATCGAGGACTTGCTCAAAGATTTCGGTCCCGTTCCCGCCCTTGACGGCCGCATGGTCCGTGTCCTGAACGGCATCAGCCTCAAGGCGGATGCCGGCAGCGTGACAACCCTGCTGGGCTCCAACGGCGCCGGGAAGTCAACCACCCTCGCCTGCGCCCAGGGCCTGTTGCGTCCCGACGGGGGGAAGGTCTCGCTGCTTGGCGAGGATCCCTACGGGGCCAGTCCCGCGCTGCGCTCCCGCGTCGGTGTCATGCTTCAGGACGGCGGGCTGCCACCCTCGCTGCGCCCGATCCCCCTGCTGCGCCACGTCGCCTCGATGTACCGGCAGCCCGCAGACATCGGCGCGTTGATCGAGCGCCTGGGCATCAACGAATTCGCCAACACCTCCATCCGCCGCCTCTCCGGCGGGCAGAAGCAGCGCGTGGCCCTGGCCGCGGCGCTGGCCGGGAACCCCGAGGTCGTCTTCCTCGACGAACCGAGCGCCGGTCTGGACCCGCAGTCGCGCCAGGTGGTCTTCGACCTGATCACCGAGCTGCGCGACGCAGGGTTGTGCATCGTCCTCACGACACACCTCATGGAAGACGCGCAACGCCTCTCCGACTACGTCTACATCATCGACGGCGGCCACAACGTGGCCGAGGGAACCGTCTCGGAGCTGACCGCACGGGCCAGCCACGAGGCCACCGCCCAGGCCGTGACCTTCACCGCGGCTCCCGCACTGGCCCTGCCAGAGCTGCCCGCGCACCTGCTGCTGCTGGAGCCGGCCCCCGGACAGTACCGGCTCGAGGGGGTTCGCGATGCGCACGACCTGGCAAGCCTCACCAGCTGGTGGGCCAGGGAGAGCATCCTGCCCGAATCGCTGCTGATGCAGCCGCGGACCCTCGAGGACGTGTTCTTGGAAATCGCCGACAAGGGAAACGATGTCAACTAGCACCCAAACCACCACCGGCAACTCCAATGCCGTAGGCACGTTCCGCCGCATCCTGCTGCAGGGCCGCTACGAGACCCTGGCCATGGTCCGCAACGGCGAACAGCTGGTGATCGCCGTGGTGCTGCCGCTGATGGCGCTCTTCGGCCTGGTCTTCACCGACCTGCTTAAGAACATCGCGGCCCGCCCGATCGATGCAGCCGTCCCGGGCGTGCTGGCGTTGTGCGTTGTCTCAACTGCTTTCACCGGGCAGGGCATCGCCACCGGGTTCGACCGCCGCTACGGCGTCATGCGTTTCCTGTCGACCACGCCACTGGGCCGCGCCGGCCTGATCTACGGCAAGGTGCTGGCCGTGTTGGCCGTGCTGGCCATGCAGATCGTCGTGATCGGCGGCACTGGTTTCCTGATGGGCTGGCAGCCCGCGCCGGGCGGAATCCCCTGGGCCGTGCTGCTGCTGGTCCTCGGCGCCTCGGCTTTCACGGCCCTGGGCCTGTTGATCGCCGGCACCGTGCGCCCTGAGGCCACGCTGGCGATCACCAACCTCGCTTGGGTCCTGCTGGCCGGCGTCGGCGGGATCCTTTTCCCGTCCACCAGCGTTCCCCCCTTCCTGCACCCGATCGTCAACGTGCTGCCCTCGGCCGCGCTGGGCGATTCGCTGCGTGCCGCCCTCATCTCCGGGACCGCATCCGGCCCCGGGATCCTGATCCTGCTGGCATGGACACTCATCGCCGGTTTCGCCGCAACACGCTGGTTCAAGTGGAACTAGAAAACTGGAGCACACGATCATGAGTACCGACTCCCCCGCGACCAACCGCTGGACGGACAGGCTGCCGGCCTCCGTCACCACGACGGTCCACCGCCTGGCCATCGCCTCCCTGGTGTCCCAGATCGGCATCATCGTCACCGGCGGCGCCGTGCGCCTGACCAAGTCGGGCCTGGGCTGTTCCCAGTGGCCCAACTGCGTGCCCGGGTCCATGACCCCGGTCCCCGAGATGGGCGTGCACGGCCTGATCGAGTTCGGCAACCGCATGCTGACCTTCGTCCTGGTGGTCATCGCCGTCGCCTTCCTGGCCTCCATCTGGCGCTTCCGCGCCACGCACCGGACGCTCTTCGGGCTCTCCATCGCGCTGCTGGCCGGGATCCCCGCCCAGGCGGTCATCGGCGGCATCACGGTGCTGACCAAGCTGAACCCGTGGGTCGTCTCGCTGCACTTCATCGTCTCGGCGGCCATGGTCATGGCGGCGACGCTGCTGGTCAACCGGACCGGCGCGCTGCGCCGCGGGGAAACCTCGCTGGGCAAGCCCGCGGGCGCCACCCAGCAGTTCCTGGCCTGGACGATCCTGGCGACCTCCGCGCTGGCCGTCGTGCTGGGCACGGTTGTCACGGGCACCGGGCCGCACGCGGGCGACGCGAATGCACCGCGCCACCTCTTCGACCCGTACATCGTCACCCGCCTGCACGTGGTGCCGGTGTACCTGCTGGTCGCGGCAACGCTTGTCGCCCTGTTCCTGGCGCTGCGCACCGGCGAGGACAAGGCCCTGCGCACCCCCCTGGTGCTGATGACCGGCGTGGTCCTGCTGCAGGGCGTGATCGGTTACACGCAGTACTTCAACGGCCTGCCGATCTTGCTGGTGCTCCTGCACATGCTAGGCGCCTCGATGCTCGCCGCGGCAGCCATCAACCTGTGGGACCGCGCCACCCAGAAGTTCCCCTTCTAGGAACCGCAGCACAACAGGCAGGGTCCCTCCCGCATTTCTGCGGGAGGGACCCTGCCTGTTGTGCGTGGTGCCGCGGCAGTGCTGCCTGCCGGGCAGGACCTCGTGTCCGGAACCCTCAACGACGCACCGGATAGCGCAGGTGAAGCACCCTGTTGCCCCGGACCACCGCGTCGGGGTCCTCCAGCAGGTGCTGTGCGCTGGCAGACCCGAAGTAGCGTTTGCCGGATCCGAACACGACGGGTGCGACATCCATGCGCACCTCGTCGACCAGACCCGCGGCAAGCACCTGGCCGCCGACGTCGCCGGCTGCGACCTCGACGATGCGGCCGCCGGCGAGTTCCTGGGCCTTGGCCACGGCCGCCTCGATGCCGTCGACGAAGTGGAACGGGGCCGCCAGGTCCCAGCCTTCGGGCATCGGCCGGTGGCTCACGACCACCACGTGGTCAACGCCTCCCGGGGGCTGCCCGTCCCAGCCGTCCGTCAGGTCGAAAACGTGGCGGCCGACGACGGTCGCCCCGATCGCGTCCCAGTAGGGCCGGGTGTAGTCGTGGGACTCCTGCGACACCTTCAGCACCCCGCCCTCGTCCAGCGGAACATCCCCGCCTGTCAGCCAGTCGAACAGCGCACCGGGATCGTCTCCCTCGTCCGCGATGAAGCCGTCCACCGACACCGAGGCGTACATGACCACCTTGCCCACGGGATTCTCCTTTGCTTGGGGGTGCCACATCCTGGAAGCCTTTCACGGTTGCGCGGGTCGAACAACGTGCAAACGCCGGGGCCCGGACCCACAATGGATCCGGACCCCGGCGTTCAGGTACCGGCGGCCTGCCCTCAGGCAGCGTCGTGGTCGGTTTCCAGCACGCGGGCCAGGGTTTCGAGGACCTCGTCGGCGCCCTCCCCCTCGGCACGAAGCACGACCTTGGTGCCGTGCTCGGCGCCCAGGCCCATCAGCGAGAGGATGCTGGAGGCGTCGAGTGCGTCCTCGGCAGGTTCGCCCTCCAGGGCGATGGTGACCTCCAGGGGTGCCTCCGCCGCGGCCTCGGCGAAGATGGCCGCCGGGCGGGCGTGGAGTCCGACGCGGCTGGCGATGGTGGCTGTACGTTCTGCCATGGTGTTGCTCCTTGCGTGAAGTGGTTCTTGGTTGATCGGTTTGCTGTTGAAACGGTTCGCTGTTGGGCTGTTTGTACGGGGCTCAGAGTCCGAAGGTGTCGAGCTCTGGCAGTTCGGTGCGGACCAGGCTGCGGGCCCGGGCCGCGGACCCGGCGCCGAGTGCCAGCGCCGCGAGGCGCCGTGCCTGGGCCAGGTCGACGGTCCGGAGGATGGCGGCGACCGCCGGCAGGGCGCGCCGGTTCATCGAGAGCGTTGCCACCCCGAGCCCGACGAGCACCACGGCCAGGGCCGGGTCGGCCGCGGCCTCCCCGCAGACCCCCACCGGGCGCGGGCCGTCGGCCGCCGCCGCTCCCCCGTCGCAGGTCGCCTTGACCAGCTGGAGGACGGCGGGCTGCCACGGGTCGTTGAGTTCGGCCAGCGCGCCGAGCTGGCGGTCGGCGGCCATCGTGTACTGGGTGAGGTCGTTGGTGCCGATGGACGCGAAGTCCACCTCGGCGAGCATCTGCCCGGCGAGCAATGCCGCGGAGGGAACCTCCACCATCACGCCCGGGGTCTTCAGCCCGGCCTGCGCGCAGAGCGCGGCGAACGCCGCGGCCTCCGCGGGTGTGGAGACCATGGGGGCCATGGTCCAGACCTCGGCGCCGGACCCGGCTGCGGCCTCAGCGATGGCGGCGAGCTGGCGGGCCAGCACACCGGGCACCGCGGCGTCGGTGCGGTAGCCGCGCACCCCGAGGGCCGGGTTGGGCTCGGAGTCGTCGGTCAGGAAGGGCAGCGGCTTGTCCGCCCCGGCATCCAGCGTCCGCACCACGACTTTGGCCCCGTCGAACGCGTCGAACACCGCCCGGTAGGCCTCCACCTGCTCGGCCCCTGTCGGCTCGGTGTCCCGGCCCAGGAAACAGAATTCGGTGCGCAGCAGGCCCACGCCCTGGGCTCCGGCGGCGGCAGCGGCCACGGCGTCCGCGCCGCTTCCCACGTTGGCCAGCAGCGGGACCCGGTGGCCGTCGGCCAGCCGTCCGTCGCCGTCGAAGTCAGGCAGCGGGACGCGGGTGGCGTAGGCGCGCGCCAGTGCGGCCTCCTCAGCGCCCGGGGCGCGGACCACCGTGCCGTCGATGCCGTCGACGAAGACCACGTCCCCGTCCGCCAGCGCCACGGTGTCCCGCGCGGCGACGATGGCCGGCAACCCGAGCGAACGGGCAATGATCGCGGTGTGCGACTGCGGGCCGCCGTCGCTCGTCACCAGCGCGAGCACGCGCGCCGGGTCCAGCGTGGCGGTGTCAGCCGGGGCCAGGTCGACGGCGCACAGCACGAACGGCTCGGGGGAATCCGGGATGCCCGGCGCCGGGACGCCGCGCAGCTGGGCGACGATCCGTGCGCGGACATCCAGCACGTCCGTGGCGCGTTCCGCCATGTAACCGCCCAGCGCCGCCAGCTGCGTGGCAACGGCGTCGGCCGCCTCCCAGATCGCGGATTCCGCACAGGTCCCGGTGGCCACCAGCTTGGTCGCCGACTTCAGCAGCGTCCGGTCCGCGGCCATCAGGGCAGTGGCCTTGAGCACCGCCGCGGCGTCCCCGGTGGCGGCCGCGGCACGTTCCTTCAGTCCCGCGGCGACAACCTGTGCCGCCTCGGCGAGCCGTGCCGATTCCTCCTCGGCGCCCACCCCCGCCGGCAGCGGTGCGCCGTCGGCCGGCGCCTGGAGGGGTTCGGGCATCCGGCGCACCGGGCCGATGACCCGGCCGGCGCTCACGCCGACCCCGCTGAACCGCGCGCTCATGCCGCCACCTGCTCGCTGGCTGCCGATGGTTCGACGGTTGCCGCGGCGCCCGCGGGGCGTCTGCGGGCGTAGCGCTTGAGCGCCACCACGGCCAGGGCGCTGATGACGGTGCCCACGACGATGGAGAGCACGAACATCGGCAGGTTGCCGATCGCGAAGAAGACGAAGATGCCGCCGTGCGGGGCCTGCGAGGTGACGCCCGTGGCCATGACCATGGTGCCTGTCACCCCGGCGCCGAGCATGCTGGCGGGGATGACGCGCAGCGGGTCGGCCGCGGCGAACGGGATCGCGCCCTCGGAGATGAAGGCCGCACCCAGCAGCCAGGCGGCCTTGCCGTTCTCGCGTTCGGCCAGCGAGAAGAGCCTGCGGTCAAGCACCGTGGCCAGGGCCATCGCCAGCGGCGGGACCATGCCGGCGGCCATGACCGCCGCCATGATCTGCCACGGGGCCTGGTTGGCGACGGCGCCGGCACCGAGTCCGGCGACGGCGAAGGAGTAGGCGACCTTGTTCACGGGTCCGCCGAGGTCGAAGGCCATCATCAGGCCCAGGATCAGGCCCAGCAGGGCCGCGGCGATGCCGGACATCGAGGACAGCCAGCCGTTCAGGCCCGCGGTCAGCGCGGCGATCGGGCCGCCGAGGACCAGGAACATCAGGCCTGAGGCGATGATCGAGCCGAGCAGCGGGGTGATGACCACGGGCATGAGCCCGCGCAGCCAGCGCGGGACGTTCCAGCTGCCGATCCAGCGGGCGGCGAGGCCCGCGATCAGGCCACCGGCGATGCCGCCGAGGAAGCCCGCGCCCATGAACCCTGCCACGGCGCCGGCGGTGAAGCCGGGCGCCAGGCCCGGTCGGTCGGCGAAGGCGTAGGCGATGTAGCCGGCCAGCGCGGGAACGAGGAAGCCCATCGACAGGGCGCCGATCTTGAAGGCCACGGCGCCCAGGTACACGCCCAGCGGTCCGAACTTGCCGTCGACCTGTGCCACAAGGTCCGCACCGGGAAGGTTGAACAGGGTGTTCGTGCCCAGGATGTCACCGGCGAAGCCGGGGATGGTGTAACCCGCGAGCAGGAAGCCCAGCGCGATCAGCAGGCCGCCTCCGGCGACGAACGGGATCATGTAGCTCACGCCGGTGAGCAGCGCACGCTTCAGGGCCGCACCGGCGCTTTCGCGACCGGCCGGCGTTCCTGAAGCATCGGCGTTTCCGGCGCCGGAGGGGACGCGGCGTGCGTCGGGGTCGGTGGCCGCGGCCAGCGCCTCGGCCACCATCACGGCCGGCTCGTCGATGCCGCGCTTGACCGGGGACTGGACGACGGGCTTGCCCGCGAAGCGTTCCTTGCCGCGCACATCGACATCCACGGCGAAGATCACTGCCTCTGCGGCGGCGATCACCGCCGGGTCCAGCGGCGTGGCGCCGGAGGACCCCTGGGTTTCCACCTGCAGGTCCACCCCCGCCTCGGCGGCCGCGGCCACCAGCGAATCGGCGGCCATGTAGGTGTGGGCGATGCCCGTGGGGCATGCGGTGACCGCCACGATCCTGCGCCGTTGGGCGGGTTCGGGGTTCGCGGCGGGAACCTCGGGCGTGGCGTTGGCCGGGACGTCGACAGCCGGCTGGGCAACCGGGGCCGGGCTCACGGCCGCCTCGACCAGCGCCACGATCTCCGCGGGGTCCGCGGCGGCGCGCAGGGCGGCGGTGAAGTCCTTCTTCACCAGCGACCGCGCCAGCTTGGAGAGCAGCTTCAGGTGTTCCTTGTCGGCACCCTCGGGGGCGGCGATGAAGAAAACGAGGTCCGCGGGGCCGTCCTTGGCGCCGAAGTCGACGGCCGGGGCCAGCCGGGCCATCGCGAGCGTGGGCTCGGTGACGGACGCCGAGCGGCAGTGCGGGATGGCAATGCCGCCGGGCACGCCGGTGGAGGTCTTCTGCTCGCGGGCCACGGCATCCCCCTGCAGGGCGGTGGCGTCCGTGGCGCGGCCGGTGGCCACCACGATGGCGGCGAGCCGGGCGATGACCTCGGTGGTCGTGCTGCCAAGGTCACTGTCCAGCAGGACAAGCTCTTCGGTGATCAGACGCGTCATGGCTTTCCTTCGGTGGGGAGAGGGGCGGGAAGCGCGGCGACGGTGACGGCGCGCGGGGTGGTGTCTTCGGGTGCCGGGATACTCGATCCGGGCAGGGCAACGGCGGCGGAACCGTGTGCGACGGCCTGGCGGAGGCAGTCGGCGGGTCCGCCGCCGGCGGCATCGGCCAGCAGGTAGCCGGCCAGTGCGGAGTCGCCGGCGCCGACGGTGCTGCGCGCGGTGACGGGCAGGTGCGTGGCGTGCCAGAGCCCGGCCGCGGTGGCCAGCACCGCCCCGCCGGAGCCGAGGGTGGCGAGCACCGCCCCGGCACCCGCGGCCACGAGCCGCAGCGCCGCGCGACCGGCACGCGCTGGATCGGCCTCGAACTCCGCTTCGCTGCCGTGCCCGGCGAGTTCGGCAAGTTCCTCGGCGTTGGGCTTGATGAGGTCCGGAACGCCGGCCGGGCCCGCCGCGAAGAGCGCGGCCAGCGGGGCACCGGAGGTGTCCACGGCAATGCGCGGGGCCCGCTCCCCGAGCCGGGAACGCACCTCGGCGACGAGTTGCGCGTAGAACCCGGGGGCGACGCCCGGGGGCAGCGAGCCCGCCATGACCAGCCAGCTGGCACCCTCCGCCGCGTCGAGCACGGCGTCGATCAGTGCGCGCTTGTGCGCGGCATCGAGCAGCGGCCCGGGGGCGTTGACCTTGGTGGTGGTGCCGTCGGCCTCGGCAAGCGTCAGGTTGCTGCGCAGGGGCTGGCCGATCGGCAGCGCCACGTGCGCAAGCCCGTCGTCCTGCAGGCCAAGCACCACGGGGTCGTGCGGGTCCCCCGGGAGCACTGCCACGGTGCGCAGTCCCCCGGCGGCAAGTGCCCGGGCGACGTTCACGCCCTTGCCTGCCGCCTGCGAGGTGAGGGAGATGGCTCGTTGGACGCCGCCGCGTTGCAGGGCCTCGTCGAGTTCGATGGTGCGGTCCATGCTGGGGTTCATGGTCAGTGTCGCAATCATGCCAGCACCACCTCGACATCGGCGGCTTCGAGGGCCGCCGCCAGCGCGGTGTCCGGCGCGCGGTCCGTGACAAGGGTGTCGATGTCGGCCAGTGCGGCGAAGCGGACCAGTGCGGTCTCACCCAGCTTGCTGGAGTCGGCAAGCACCACCACCCGCCGCGCGCAGCCGACGATCGCGGCCTTGACCGCCGCCTCGAGCGCATCGGGGGTGCTCAGGCCAAAGCCCGCCTCCACGCCGTTGGCCCCGACGAAGGCGATGTCGGGCCGCAGGGCATCAAGCTGCGCAAGGGTGTGGCTGCCGGTGGCGGCGCTGGTGAGCCCGCGGACGCGTCCGCCGATCAGTTCCAGCGGCAGTGCCGGCGAGACCCTTTGCGCAACGGGCAGTGCGTGGGTGATGACCAGGAGTTCCCCCGCCCGCTGCGGGGCAACCTCGTCGGCCAGCAGCCCGGCCAGGAGTTCGGTGGTGGTTCCGGCGTCGAGCAGGATGGAGGTGGCGCCCTGCGGAAGCAGCCCGAGCGCCCTGGCGGCGATGCGCTCCTTGGCGGCCAGGTTCTGCGTCGTGCGGGCGGTGTGGCTCTGCTCGGCGGTGCTGGCCTTGGCTGCGGCAACGGCTCCGCCGTGCACCCGGCGCAGGACCCCGGCCTCTTCCAGCTGGGCGAGGTCGCGGCGCACCGTTTCACGGGTGATGCCGAAGCGTTCGGAGAGGTCGGCGACCCCGACCTTTCCCTGCAGGGACAGCTGTTCGGTAACGAGGCGGTGGCGTTCTTCGGCAAACACTGTTCGAGGCCTTTGGGTCGGGTGACACGCGTCACGCTGATCTGTGTTCATCTGACTTTAGGCCTGTCGCCATCTCGATGTCAACAGAAAACAACACAAAAGCAGAAAAACACAGATTCTTGGGAGCGTGGATGTGCCGCCACCGAACCGCAGGCCCTGGGATCCCGAACCCACCGGACGCTGTATCGGGCCCCGAACGGACTGGTGATCCAGCCACCCGTTTACCGGTTTCACCGCATGGGCCTCGACGCGCCTGCGAACCGAAACGGCGCCGGGCGGGCATCCGGGACGGCGCACGAAGGGGCGAAGGCCAAGGACGCCGTCCCCCGACGAGTCCCCGGTGAAGCCCCTTGCGGAAGGAAGCTGGATCCGCACCGGTCCTCGCGTTCGAGTCGGGTCGGGCACGCGCCAGCTACGCGGAAATCCTGGAGAAGACAGCAGGCATCGGGCTGCGTAGTTGGCGCCTGAACGCCGTGAGAGTGACGACGGGTACACCAGGCGCCAAGTATGTGGCCGTGGCGCAGGACGGAAGACCCACGTTCAACACCGACGGGGAAAGGGATCGGCACTGCGGCGACAACGGGGGTGCCGGCGACGGCGCTTACCGCGACGGGCACACGCTCGGCCCCGCGCACCGGCCCAAGGACTCGGACGCCATCAACACCATCACCGGAGACGACGCGAACCCGAACGGCGTCGACCTCACCAACCTCGCGGTTGTCTGTGGAACCCGAAGCCGAGGATCCCCTAGAGTCCCGGGAGCATGCCGGCGGCCGAGGCCTCGGTGAACTCCGCGACGGCCTGCGGGATCATCGTGACGGCAAAGTAGACGATGCATCCGACGATAACCAGGACCACCACCACGAGGGCGATCTTGAAGAGTTCACGCAAGGTGAAGTCGAATTCCATGTCAGCTGCTTTCCGGCTGCCGTCAGGGGCAGCATTTTCCAGGGGGTGGCGGTTCCCGGACACGAACGCGGCGGGAGTCCGGCATGGCCGGGAAAACGGCCCCGGCCACACCGCAGCAGCCCGTGGTCATCCCCCAAGAAGAACCATGCGGAAACCCGTTGCCGTGGTACGTGAGACTGGCGCCGGGAATGGCCGGGCCAAAGGCCCCAACCGCAACTGCCCGCCAAAACTATCACCCGGGCGCCGGTTTTCCGTTCAACCGAAAGACGTACACCCGGGGTACGACTCCCCTGTCGCGGACGTGGGCCCGTGGGTACAGTTGCTGGCAGCCACCCGGCCAGCACCCCTGCAGGAGGATCGACATGACGCAGTACATGATCTCGGTGAGCCACAACTCGGCCGAGGCCCCCACCATGGAGACCATGGACCCGGACGTCATCGGGCCCATCATCGAGGCCGTCAACGCCTTCAACGACAGGCTCCGCGCCGCGGGCGCCTGGGTGTTTGCCGGCGGGCTGCACCCCATCCAGACGGCGACAACCGTCGACAACACCGGAGCCGCACCCCTTGTCACCGAGGGTCCCCGGGCGGTGTTTGAGGAGTACCTCGGCGGATTCTGGGTCATCGAGGCCGCCGACCCCGCGGACGCCCTGGAGTGGGCCAAGGCTGCCTCCAAGGCCTGCGCCGGAGGAGTTGAGGTGCGCGCGTTCCAGGACTGAAGCGGCCGGGGCACCGGAACCCGCCCACCTCGAGCATCGAAACGCACAACGGCCCTTCCGGAAATCCGGAAGGGCCGTCAAGGGTGCGTGGTCGGGTCTAGCCGAAGAGCGGGCCACCCACGAACGGGTCGATCGCCAAGGCGATGAACACGAGCGTCAGGTAGGTGATGGAGATGTGGAAGACCTTCATGGCCTTCTTGTTCATGTCCGCCGGCTCGTGGTCGCGCTGCGCCTCGCGGTAGAGCACGTGGCATTCGTAGATGAACCAGGCGCCGCTGACGCCGGCCAGCACGGTGTACACGATGCCCGCGTAGCCCATCGGGGCCAGCAGCAGCGAGCAGACAACGGTTGCCCAGGCATACAGGACGACCTGCACGGAGACCTTGCGGGCCGTGGAGATCGCGCCGAGCATCGGCACGTGGGCGGCGTTGTAGTCGTCCGCGTACTTCATGGACAACGGCCAGTAGTGCGGCGGGGTCCACAGGAAGATGATCAGGAACAGGATGACCGCCGGCCATTCGATCTTCTCGGTCACCGCGGCCCAGGCGATGAGCACGGGCATGCAGCCGGCGATGCCGCCCCAGACGATGTTCTGCGCCGTGCGGCGCTTGAGGATCAGCGTGTACAGCACCACGTAGAAGAGGATCGCCGCAAGGCCCAGGGCCGTGGTCAGCGGGTTCGTGCCAACCCACAGCACCACCAGCGAGGCGATGGCCAGCACCCAGGAGAAGATGAGCGCCTCGCGCGGGGTGACCTCGCCGGTGACCAGCGGGCGTCCCTTGGTGCGCTTCATGACCTTGTCCATGTCGCGGTCGATGTAGCAGTTGAATGCGCCCGATGCGCCGGCCGCCATGGCGCCGCCGAAGAGCGTGGCGAGCACCAGGGTGATCTCGGGGAAGCCGCGCTGCGCAAAGATCATGGTCGGCAGCGTGGTGACGAGCAGGAGTTCGACCACGCGCGGCTTCGTCAGCGCCAGGTACGCCTTTGACTTGCGCGAGACGAAGTCGCCCACCGATTCATTCGGCTGACGAGCTGCCCGGGCAGTCGTTGCGGATTCAACGGAAACGGTCTTCACAGACATGCACTCAGTTCTACGGGGAAATAAGACAGACAGGCCTATCATACCCTTTTACGCGGCGTAGAAATCGGCCCGCGGACACCGGCTTCGGGGACCCGTGCGGTGTTCTTGGTCTCCATCGGGCCCCGAACGCCCTTCCAATATCTTCAAGTTGTGGTCTCAAAGGGGCAATTCCGCGCCCGATCGCGATAGGGTTGGAGGGTTGCGACGCCGCCGAAACCACCCAGTGATTGCCGGGTCGGTCCGGCGGCATTGTGCTTCATGGCGGGATATCCGCCACCACAGTTTTTGATGCAGACCTTTATACAGGGAGGACCCACATCGTGGCGCCACTAGCAGACACCAGCGATTTCGCCTGGAGCGGCCTTGACCAGCGAGCCGTCGATACCGCACGCGTGCTGGCCGCAGACGCGGTCGAAAAGGTAGGAAACGGACACCCGGGCACGGCGATCTCGCTGGCCCCGGCCGCCTATTTGATCTTCCAGCAGCACCTGCGCCACGACCCCAGCGACCCGGCCTGGATCGGCCGCGACCGCTTCGTGCTCTCCCCCGGCCACACGTCGCTCACCCTCTACCTGCAGCTCTTCCTCTCCGGCTACGGCCTGGAAATGGAAGACCTCGAGGCGCTGCGCACCTGGGGAGCCAAGACCCCCGGCCACCCGGAATACGGCCACACCGCGGGCGTGGAAATCACCACCGGCCCGCTGGGCCAGGGCCTGGCCTCGGCCGTCGGCTTCGCCTACGCGCAGCGCCGCATGCGCGGCCTGCTGGATGCCGAGGCCCCGGCCGGCACCTCCCCGTTCGACCACACCGTCTGGGTCATCGCCTCCGACGGCGACCTGCAGGAGGGCGTCACCGCGGAAGCCTCCTCGCTGGCGGGCCACCAGGAACTCGGCAACCTCGTGGTTGTCTACGATGAGAACCACATCTCCATCGAGGACGACACCGACGTGGCCTTCACCGAGAACGTGCTCGGCCGCTACGAGGCCTACGGCTGGCACACCCAGCGCGTCGACTGGACCAAGACCGGCAACTACGTCGAGGACCTCGCCGAACTGGACGCCGCGCTGCGCGCCGCCAAGGCCGAGACCAACCGCCCCTCGATCATTTCCCTGCGCACCGTCATCGGCTGGCCGTCCCCGACCAAGGCCGACACCGGCGGCATCCACGGCTCCAAGCTGGGTGCCGAGGAAGTCGCCGGCCTGAAGAAG
The DNA here is from genome assembly GCF_051550675.1 of Paeniglutamicibacter selenitireducens. NCBI lineage: Bacteria > Bacillati > Actinomycetota > Actinomycetes > Micrococcales > Micrococcaceae > Paeniglutamicibacter > Paeniglutamicibacter selenitireducens. Next base: position 339,936 of record NZ_JBPULF010000001.1, read on the forward strand.
GTCCTGGACTTCGACCCGGCCGAGTCCTTCGCCATCGAGGCCGAGGTCCTGGAGCACGCACGCTCCGTCCAGGACCGCGGCACCGCCGACCGCACCGCGTGGCAGGCCGGCTTCGACGCCTGGGCCGCCGCCAACCCGGAGAACGCGGCGCTGCTGCGCCGCCTCGAGGCCGGGGAGCTGCCCGCGGGCTGGGACGAGAACCTGCCCGTGTTCGAGGCCGGCAAGGATGTCGCCACGCGTTCGGCCTCCGGCAAGGTCATCAACGCCGTCGCCGGCGTGCTGCCCGAGCTGTGGGGCGGCTCGGCCGACCTCGCCGGCTCCAACAACACCACCATCGAGGGCGCCGCCTCCTTCATCCCGGCCTCGCGTTCCACCGAATCCTGGACCGGCAACCCCTACGGCCGCGTGCTGCACTTCGGCATCCGCGAGCACGCCGCGGCGTCGATCGTCAACGGCATCACGCTGGCCTCACCGACCCGCGCCTACTCCGGCACCTTCCTGATCTTCTCCGACTACCAGCGCCCGGCCATCCGTCTCTCGGCGTTGATGGGCGTCCCGTCGATCTACGTGTGGACCCACGACTCGATCGGCCTGGGCGAGGACGGACCGACGCACCAGCCCGTCGAGCAGCTTGCCTCCCTGCGTGCCATCCCGAACCTTGACGTGGTCCGCCCGGCGGACGCCAACGAGGTCTCCTACGCCTGGAAGAAGATCCTGGAGACCACCTCCAACCCGGCAGGCATCATCCTTTCCCGCCAGAACCTGCCGGTCTACGACCGCAGCGCACTCGGCTTCGGTGCCGCCTCAGGCGTCGAGAAGGGCGCCTACGTGCTCGCCGACGCCACCGCCGACGGCCAGGTCGTCGCCCCCGAGGTGCTGCTGCTGGCCACCGGTTCCGAGGTCTCCCTGGCCGTCGAGGCCCGCGAGGCACTGCAGGCGCAGGGCGTCGCCACCCGCGTGGTCTCCATCCCGTGCCTGGAATGGTTCAACCAGCAGGACGCCGACTACCGCGAAGCAGTGCTGCCGGCCGCAGTCAAGGCCCGCGTCTCCGTCGAGGCCGGCGTGGCCATGGGCTGGCGCGAACTGGTAGGCGATGCCGGACGCATCATCTCGCTCGACCACTACGGCGCCTCCGCCGACTACAAGCGCCTGTACTCGGAGTTCGGCATCACCACCGAGGCGGTCACCGCCGCCGCCCTTGATTCCCTGGCCGCCGGCTCCATCGCCGCCGCCAAGTAACCCGGAACGACTCGAAGGAACACCACCGTGAGCAATCCCAACACCCAGGCCCTCTCCGATGCCGGCGTATCCATCTGGCTCGATGACCTGTCCCGCGAACGCCTGAGCTCCGGCTCGCTGGCCGCACTGATCGCCGAGAAGAACGTCGTGGGCGTGACGACCAACCCGTCGATCTTCCACGCCGCCCTCTCCGACGGCGAGTCCTACGCAGCCCAGGTCGCCGAGCTGGCGGCCGCCGGCCTGGACGCCGAGCAGGCCGTCTTCAAGATCACCGGCGCCGACGTCACCGCCGCATGCGACCTGTTCGCCCCGATCGCCGCCGCAACCAACGGTGCCGACGGCCGCGTGTCGATCGAGGTCGACCCGCGTCTGGCCCGCAAGACGGCGGAGACCATCGCCGAGGCCAAGGAACTGCACAAACTCGTCGACCGCGAAAACGTGCTCATCAAGATCCCGGCGACCGTCGAGGGCCTGGAGGCCATCGCCGAGACCCTTGCGGCCGGCATCTCCGTGAACGTCACGCTGATCTTCTCGCTGGAGCGTTACCGCGCGGTCATCAACGCGTTCATGACCGGCCTGGAGAAGGCCAAGGCCAACGGCCACGACGTCTCCACGCTGCACTCCGTGGCATCGTTCTTCGTCTCCCGCGTGGATTCGGAGATCGACGCCCGCCTGAACGCCATCGGCACCGACGCGGCGCTGGCGCTGCGCGGCAAGGCCGGCGTGGCAAACGCGGTGCTCGCCTACCAGGTGTACGAGGAGTCCTTCTCCTCCGAGCGCTGGGCCGTGCTGGCCGGCGCCGGAGCCAACGCGCAGCGCCCGCTGTGGGCCTCGACCGGAGTGAAGGACCCGTCCCTGCCGGACACCCTGTACGTCACCGGCCTGTGCGCACCGAACACCGTGAACACCATGCCGGAAAAGACGCTGCTGGCCACCGCCGACCACGGCGTGGTCACCGGCGACACCGTCACCGGCGCCTACGCGCAGTCCAATGCGGTGCTCGACGAGCTCGCCGCCCTGGGCGTGAACTACAACGACGTCGTCGCCAAGCTCGAGGTCGAGGGCCTGGAGAAGTTCGAGATCGCCTGGAACGAACTGCTCACCGACCTCGACGCCTCGCTGGCGCGGGCGGCTGCGAAATGAGTTCGCTCGGCTTCATCGCCACCGGCGCCGCCCAGGCAGCCATCGAAACCCACGTCCCGGCGCTCGTCGCCGACGGCGTGGCAAGCCGCATCGCCGCGAAGGACACGACCCTCTGGGGTCCTGACGCGCAGGCCGAGGCCTCGATCCGCCTCGGCTGGGTCGACGCCGCGGAAACCTCCGCGGCCCTGGTCCCGGGCATCCTTGCGCTGCGCGACGAGCTGCGAGCCGAGGGAGTGAACCGGATCGTGCTGGCCGGCATGGGCGGCTCCTCGCTCGCGCCGGAGGTCATCGCCGCAACCTACGACGTCGAACTCGTGGTCTGCGATTCCACCGACCCGGAAATGGTCGCCGGCATCCTCGCCGACCGGCTGGCAACCACCGCACTGGTTGTCGCCTCCAAGTCCGGCTCCACCGTGGAGACCGACTCGCAGCGCCGCGTCTTCGAGCAGGCGTTCACCGACGCCGGCGTCGACGCGGCCCGCCGCATCGTCGTCGTCACGGACCCGGGCTCCCCCATGGACAAGGCCTCCCGCGAGGCCGGCTACCGCGCGGTCTTCAACGCGGACCCGAACGTCGGCGGGCGCTACTCGGCGCTGACCGCGTTCGGCCTGGTCCCCGCGGGCCTGGCCGGCGTCGACATCGAGGGCTTCCTGGAGGAGGCCGCGGCTGCCGCGGAGTTCCTGGCCGAGGACGACGAGGACAACATCGCCCTGGCCCTGGGTGCCGCGATGGCCGGGACCGCGCCGCTGCGCAACAAGCTGGTCTTCGCCGACGAGGGCTCGGGCCTGGTGGGCTTCGCCGACTGGGTCGAGCAGCTCATCGCCGAATCCACGGGCAAGTCGGAAACCGGCGTGCTGCCGGTGGTCGTCGAGGCCAACGCCCCGGAAACCACCAGCACCGCCGCTGACCTGCTGCAGGTCCGCCTGGTCGCCGACACCGGCCTGCTTACCGACGACGACGTCGACTCCGACGCCGCCTCGGTGTGCGTCTCCGGCTCGCTCGGTGCGCAGATGCTGCTCTGGGAGTATGCGACGGTCGTGGCCGGGCGCCTGCTGGGCATCGACCCGTTCAACCAGCCGGACGTGGAGGCCGCCAAGGTCGCCGCCCGCGCCCTGCTGGAGGCAACCCCGGAACCCGTTGAACCGGCGCTCGTCGAGGACTCGATCGAGGTCCGCGCCTCCGCGGGGCTGCTGGAGGGCACCACCGACCTTCAGGGCGCGCTGCGCGCCCTGTTGGCCGCGCTTCCGGCCGACGGCTACCTGGGTGTCCAGGCCTACCTGGACCGCCACGGCGATGCCGCGCTGGAGGGCATCCGCCCGGTCCTGGCCGCAGCGACGGGACGCCCCGTCACTTTCGGCTGGGGGCCGCGCTTCCTGCACTCCACGGGCCAGTTCCACAAGGGCGGGCCGCGCATCGGGGCCTACCTGCAGCTCACCGCCGACTCGGCGATGGACCTGGGGATCCCGGGGCTTCCGTTCACCTTCGGGGAACTGATCTCCGCACAGGCCTCCGGCGACGCGCGCGTGCTGGAGGACCTCGGGCGCCCGGTGTTGCGCCTGCACCTGCGCGACAAGGAATCGGGCATCGCCCGATTGGGTAAGATCATCCAGGGTCTGGCCCAGGCCTGACCCCGCCAAGGCGGGTGTGCGCGGCACGGGGGTTTTCCCGCGCCGCGCACGCCCGCCCGGCACCACTCCCCACTCGCACCGCACGTTCGCACCCCCCCTCCGCGATCCACAGGCACCAGAACAGTTGAAGGCGCTTCCCCGAATGCTTGATTCTTCACCCGGCCCCACCGGCCAGCACCCCAATCCGCTCCGCGACCGCCGCGACCGGCGGCTGAACCGCATTGCCGGCCCCTCCGCACTGGTCTTCTTCGGCATCACCGGCGACCTGGCCCGCAAGAAGCTCATGCCGGCCGTCTACGACCTGGCCAACCGCGGCCTGCTGCCCCCGAACTTCGCCGTTGTCGGCTTCGGCCGGCGCGGCTGGAGCCCCGAGGAGTTCGCCGCCCAGGCCCGCGGCTGGGTCATCGACCACGCCCGCACCCCCTTCAACGAGACGGTCTGGGAGCAGCTGGCCAGCGGCTTCCGCTTCATCACCGGCGGTTTCGACGACGACGAGGCGTTCATCACGCTGCGCGAGACGCTCGACGAGCTCGCGGCAACCCGCGGCACCGGGCACAACCACGCCTTCTACCTCTCCATCCCGCCGAACTCCTTTGAGGTCGTCTGCGAGCAGCTCTCCCGCCACGGCCTGGCCCGCGCCGAGGACTCCGGGGAGCAGCCCGCCGGCTGGTCCCGCGTCGTCATCGAAAAGCCCTTCGGCCACGACCTGCTCTCCGCGCGCGAGCTGAACGAGATCGTCGAGTCGGTCTTCCCGCCCGACGCGGTGTTCCGGATCGACCACTACCTGGGCAAGGAGACGGTGCAGAACCTGCTGGCGCTGCGCTTTGCCAACCAGCTCTTCGAGCCGCTGTGGAACGCCAAGTACGTGGACCACGTGCAGATCACCATGGCCGAGGACATCGGCATCGGCGGTCGCGCGGGCTACTACGACGGAGTGGGCGCCGCCCGCGACGTCATCCAGAACCACCTGCTGCAGCTGCTGGCGCTCACCGCCATGGAGGAGCCGATCAGCTTCGACGCGGACCACCTGCGCAGCGAAAAGGAAAAGGTGCTCACCGCCGTGCGGCTGCCGGCGGACCTCTCCGCCGCCAGCGCACGCGGACAGTACACCTCCGGTTGGCAGGGCGGCGAGCAGGTCACCGGCTTCCTGGACGAGGAGGGCTTCAACCCGGCCTCCAAGACCGAGACCTACGCCGCCATCAAGCTGGAGATCAACACCCGCCGCTGGGCCGGGGTGCCGTTCTACCTGCGCGCCGGCAAGCGCCTGGGACGCCGCGTCACCGAGATCGCCGTGGTCTTCAAGCGCGCCCCCAACATGCTCTTCCAGGACCACTCGGACGACGAGTTCGGGCAGAACGCCATAGTCATCCGCGTCCAGCCGGACGAGGGCGCCACCATCCGCTTCGGGTCCAAGGTCCCGGGCACGCAGATGGAGGTGCGCGACGTGACGATGGACTTCGGCTACGGCCACGCCTTCACCGAGTCCTCCCCGGAAGCCTACGAGCGCCTGATCCTGGACGTGCTGCTGGGCGAGCCGCCGCTCTTCCCGCGCCACGAGGAAGTCGAGCAGTCCTGGCGCATCCTGGACCCGTTCGAGGAGCACTGGGCACAGCTGCCCGAACAGCCCGAACCCTACGCCCCCGGATCCTGGGGACCTGCATCCGCCGATGAATTGTTGGCCCGCGACGGAAGGACGTGGCGCCGGCCATGATCGTTGAACTGGAAGACACCACCACCTCCAAGATCTCCAAGCAGCTTGTCGCCATGCGGCAGGCGCAGGGCGTCGTGGCGCTCTCGCGCGTGCTCACGCTCCTGGTGATCACCCGCGCAGGCTTCGAGGAGGACGCGATAGCCGCGGCAAACCTCGCCAGCCGCGAGCACCCCTGCCGCATCCTCGTGGTCGTCAAGGGCCGCGTCACCGGGGACACCCGGCTTGATGCCCAGATCCGCGTGGGCGGCGACGCCGGCGCCTCGGAGGTCATCGTCATGCACACCTACGGCCCCGGCGCCCACGTCGACGAATCCCTGGTCTCCGGCCTGCTGCTGCCCGACGCCCCGATCGTGGCCTGGTGGCCGCACGGCGTGCCCAAGAACGCCTCGCAGACCCCGCTGGGCCGGATCGCCCACCGACGCATCACCGATTCGGGCGCCGAGGCGGACCCCCGCAAGGCCCTGTTCACCCTTGCGGATTCCTACCGGGCCGGCGACACCGACCTGGCGTGGACGCGGCTGACCCTGTGGCGCGCCCAGCTCGCCGCGGTGTTTGACCAGCTCGACCCCACCGAGGTCACCGGCGTGACGGTCAAGGGTGCCGTGGACTCCCCCTCCACGGTGCTGCTCGCCGCCTGGCTCACGCTCTGCCTGGACGTGCCCGTCACCATCGCCTCCGCCCCGGAGGGCACCGGGGTGCGCTCCGTGCGCTTCACCCGGGACTGCGGCGACATCGAGCTCTCGCGCCCCGTGGGCGACGTCGCCGAGCTCTACCAGCCGGGGCAGAAGCCGCAGCTGATCTCCCTGCCGCAGCGCCCCGTGGCAGACTGCCTGGCCGAGGAGATGCGCCGGCTGGACCCGGACGAGGTATTCGGCGAGGTCGTGCGCACGGGCCTGAAGCGCACCAACCTGAGGAGCATCCGACCCAGTGAACGCTAAACGCCACATCCTCGTCCACCCGGACCTGCCCGCCACCGCCGCGGCTGTCGCCGCGCGGCTCATCACCGCGGTCCTGGACGCCCAGGCCGCCCGCGGGGAAGCCACGGTGGTGCTCACCGGCGGAACGCTGGGCATCGCCTCGCTCAAGGCCGTCGCGGACTCCCCCGCGCTCACCGCCGTCGACTGGTCGCGCGTGAACTTCTACTGGGGCGACGAGCGCTTCGTGGAAGCCGGTTCCCCCGACCGCAACGCCGTCCAGGCGGAGGTGCTGCTCTCGGTGCTCGACGGCCACGGACTTGACCGGGGCCGGGTGCACGCCATGGGTTCGTCCGACGAGTTCGCCACTCCGGAGGAGGCAGCCGCCGCCTATGCGCAGGTGCTCGCCGCCGAGGCCGTCGAGGAGGGAAGCACTTCGCTTCCCGTGTTCGACGTGCTGATGCTGGGCATGGGCCCGGACTCCCACGTGGCATCGCTCTTCCCCGACCACGTCGGGGCCGCCACCGCCGGCGCCGCAGTCATCGGGGTGCACGACTCCCCCAAGCCGCCGCCGCTGCGCGTGTCGCTGACCTTCGAGACCATCAACACCGCCCGTGCGGTGTGGCTCGTGGTGGCCGGGGCCGACAAGGCGCCGGCCGCCGCCGTGGCGCTGGGCGGGGAGGCAACGCGCGAGCGGGTCCCCGCCTCCGGCGTGCAGGGAACCGAAGGTACCTGGTGGCTGATGGACAGGGCCGCCGCGGCACTCATCTAGCAAGGCCCCGCGCCGTTCGCCGCGTGGGCACCCGACCCAAGGACATGCATGGTGGAACAAGTGGTGCTCGGCCTCACCGGCGGGCTGCTGGGCGCGCTACTGCTCTCCCTCTGGTTTGCCGCCATCACGAGCAAGAGCGTGCTGGGGGTGCTGCTGGCCGTGGGCATGGCCACGGCGCAGGTGCTCACCAGCATCCTCGATATCCCGTGGGCCCCGGATGCCGGTGCGGCCTTCGCCCTCGTGGGCATCGACAGCAACGTGGAGCTGGCGCCGGCCGGGGTCTCGACCCTCGTGGCTTCAATGCTCGGCTTCCTGGCCGTCGCCTGGTTCGGAGGCTTCATCCGCGCCCTGGCCCGGTGCATCGACCGGATCGGGGCGGCGTGCGGCACGCGTCGTTCCGGCCCTGCGGATCCGGACGGCATGGTTTAGCGAGTGGTGGTTTAACAAGTGAAGGACGGCTTCCCCGAGGGGAGGCCGTCCTTCACTTGTATGCCGTGAAAACTAGGATTCGACGTTGAAGCGCATGATCAGGGCCAGGCCGATGATCACGGTGACCCAGGTGATGCCCAGGACCACGGTGATGCGGTTCAAGTTGCGTTCGGCCACGCCGGAGGAGCCCAGCGAGCTGGTCATGCCGCCGCCGAACATGTCGGACATGCCGCCGCCGCGTCCCTTGTGCAAAAGGATCAGCAGGGTCAGCAACAGGCTCGTGATTCCCAGAAGTACCTGCAAAACAATCTTGATGGCGTCCATCATTGCCCTTCAATCAGCTGGTGGCGATTACTCGGTCACCAGGTGGTGCTCGAACCTAACAATGTTAGCAAATTCTGCGGCGTCAAGGCTTGCCCCGCCGACCAACACGCCGTCAACGTCCTTTTCAGCAAGGATTTGCGCCGCGTTGCCAGCCTTCACCGAACCGCCGTAGAGCACGCGGACCTTGCCGGCGACCTCGTCGCCGAACAGCGTTGCGAGCTCGACGCGGATCGCGGCGCACAGTTCCTGCGCGTCCTTCGGACCCGCGACCTCGCCGGTGCCGATGGCCCAGACGGGCTCGTAGGCAACGACCAGGGTCTCTGCCTGCTCGGCGGTGACGCCGGCCAGCGAGCCACGCAACTGCTCGAGCGTGAACTCCACGTGGGTTCCGGCCTGGCGGATCTCCAGGCCCTCGCCGACGCAGAGCACCGGGGTCACGCCGTGGCGGTAGGCCGCGGCGATCTTGGCTGCGAGCAGCTCGTTGGATTCCCCGTGCAGGGCACGGCGTTCGCTGTGGCCCACGAGCACGTAGCTGCATCCCAGGCGGGAGAGGAACTGCCCGGAGATTTCCCCGGTGTAGGCACCGGAGTCGTGCGCCGAGAGGTCCTGTGCGCCGTAGCGCACCGGCAGGTTGTCCCCCATGGTCAGCGTCTGCACGCCGCGCAGGTCGGTGAACGGCGGGAAGACGGCCACCTCGGTGCGGTCGAAGTCGTGTTCCGCGTCGGCCAGCGTCCAGGCAAGCTTCTGCAGCAGGGTGATGCCCTGGACGTGGTCCATGTTCATCTTCCAGTTGCCGGCAATCAGCGGCTTCCTGTCGAAGACCCCGTTGGTCGATGTTGTCACTTGGCACCCTCCAGCGCTGTCAGGCCGGGCAGTTCCTTGCCCTCGAGGTATTCGAGGGAGGCACCGCCGCCGGTTGAGATGTGGCCGAATTCGTCGTCGTTGAAGCCCAGCGTGCGCACGGCTGCCGCCGAGTCGCCGCCGCCGACGACGCTGAACGCCTCGGAATCCGCAAGGGCACCCGCCACGGCACGGGTGCCGTTGGCGAACGCCGGGATCTCGAAGACGCCCATCGGGCCGTTCCAGAACACCGTGTTGGCGCCCTTGATGTAGCTCGCGAACGTTTCGCCGGAGGCCGGTCCGATGTCAAGGCCCAGGCCGCCGGCCCCGAAGGAGCCACCCTCGATGTTGTCGGCTGCGAGCACCTCGTGCTCGGCGTCGGCACCGAACTTGGATGCCACGACCACGTCTGTCGGAAGCACGATGTCGCAACCCAGTTCCTTGGCGCGCGACAGGTAGCCGCGGCAGGTCTCGAGCTGGTCTTCCTCGAGCAGCGAGCCGCCGACCTCGTGGCCCTGGGCCTTGAGGAAGGTGAAGGCCATGCCGCCGCCGATCAGCAGGTGGTCGGCGCGTCCAAGCAGGTTGTCGATGACCGCAAGCTTGTCGGAGACCTTCGAACCGCCCAGGACGACCACGTAGGGTCGCTTGGGAGCCTCGGTGAGGGTCTTCAGCACGCGGACCTCGGTGGCCACCAGGTCGCCCTGGTAGGCCGGCAGCAGCGCCGCGATGTCGAAGACGGAGGCGTGCTTGCGGTGCACCGCACCGAAGGCGTCGTTCACGTAGGCGCCGTTTTCGCCGGTCAACGCGGCAAGCTCGGCCGCGAACTCGGCGCGTGCCGCGGCATCCTTGGAGGTTTCGCGGGCATCGAAGCGCACGTTTTCCAGCACCAGCACGGTGCCGTCGGCCAATTCACCGGCCAGCGTGCGGGCGGATTCGCCGACGACGTCGGTTGCCACGCGCACGTCGAGCCCGGAAAGCTCGGCCAGCTTGGTCGCCGCCGGGGCGATCGAGTACTTGGGGTCCGGTTCGCCCTTGGGGCGACCGAGGTGGGCCATCACGATGACGCGTGCGCCGGCCTCGGCCAGCTTCTGCACCACGGGGATGGAGGCGCGTACACGCCCATCGTCGGTGACGGTAACGCCATCGAGCGGCACGTTCAGGTCGCTACGGACCAAAACGCGCCGCCCGAGGACACCGTCGGCGAGTAGTTCGTCGAGAGTGTGGGAAGTCATGAGACTAGGTTATCCGAATCAACCGGACTAACCGAGCTGGCCACCGACGTATTCGACGAGGTCAACCAGCCGGGAGGAGTAACCCCACTCGTTGTCGTACCAGGCAACCACCTTGACGGTGGAGCCGATCACTGAGGTGAGGCCGGCATCGAAGATCGCCGAGTGCGGGTCGGTGACGATGTCGGTGGACACCAGCGGATCCTCCGAGTACTTCAGGAAGCCCTTCAGCGGCCCTTCCTCGGATGCCTTCTTGAACGCGGCGTTGATCTCCTCGACGCTGGCCTCGCGGGCCAGGGTGACGGTGAGGTCGGTGGCGGAACCGGTCGGGACCGGGACGCGCATGGCGTAGCCGTTGAGCTTGCCCTTGAGCTCCGGAAGCACCAGGCCGATGGCCTTTGCGGCACCGGTGGAGGTCGGGATCATGTTCAGGGCCGCGGCGCGCGCGCGGCGCGGGTCCTTCTTGTGCGGGGCGTCCTGCAGGTGCTGGTCGGCGGTGTAGGCGTGGATGGTGGTCATCAGGCCGTCGACGATGCCGAACTGGTCGTTGAGCACCTTAGCAACGGGGCCCAGGCAGTTGGTGGTGCAGGAGGCGTTGGAGATGATGTGGTGCTTGTCGGCCTCGTACTTCTCGTGGTTGACACCCATGACGATGGTGATGTCTTCCTTGGAAGCCGGGGCGGAAATGATGACCTTCTTGGCGCCGGCCTGCAGGTGCTTCTCGGCATCCGCGGCCTTGGTGAAGAAGCCGGTCGATTCGACGACGACGTCTACGCCGAGGTCCCCCCAGCCGAGGTGGGCCGGGTCCTTCTGGGAAAGCACCTTGATGCGCTTGTCGCCGATGACGATGTAGGCACCGTCTACGCTGACCTCTTCGGACAGGCGGCCCAGGACGGAGTCGTACTTGACGAGCATCGCCAGGTCGTTGATCGAACCAAGGTCGTTGACTGCGACAATTTCGATGTCTGCGCCATTGGCGAGGCTCGCTCGCAGGAAGTTGCGTCCGATGCGTCCGAAACCATTAATGCCAACACGGGTAGTCACGTGAATGTCTCCTAGACAGAGTGGTGTTGCCACAGCCGTCTGACACGCACCCAACGGGGCATGCATAACGGAGTGGCTTGGAATAATGACACTCCGTTGTGTCGCCGGCTGATGCCGGCCGGGTTGTTTCGGGTCTCGCGACACAGGCCGCGAGACCCGAAAAACACGTTGTTTTTATCTTACGCTATTTTGGCGCTCGATGTGACGGACGTAACGCCCGTCATGTTTTGTTGCTTTTCGGTGTTGCTTGGCCGTTGCTACTTGCCCGGGACGATCAACGTCGCAGCACCCGCACGCGCAGCCTCAAAACGAGCCGACACATCCGCCCAATTCACAATGTCCCAAAACGCCTTCACGTAATCCGCCTTCACGTTCACGTAATCCAGGTAGAACGCATGCTCCCACATATCCAGCATCAACAACGGAGTCGTCGCCACCGGAACATTGCCCTGCTGGTCATACAACTGCTCGATCACCAACTGGCCACCCAGCCCCTCGAACCCCAACAACGCCCAACCCGAACCCTGCAAGCTCATCGCAGCAGCAGTGAAATGCGCACGGAACGCATCAAACGAACCAAACGCATCATCGATCGCCGCAGCCAACTCACCCTCCGGCTTGTCCCCACCCTCCGGCGAAAGGTTGTTCCAGAAAATCGAGTGGTTCGTGTGACCACCCAAGTGGAACGCCAAATCCTTGGACAACTTCGGAATGCTCCCGAACTCACCCTTCTCCCGAGCCTCCGCCAACTGCTCCAACGCCGCATTCGCACCCGCCACATACGCCGCATGGTGCTTGCTGTGGTGCAATTCCATGATCCGCGCAGAAATGCTCGGCTCCAGCGCCGCGTAGTCGTACTGCAGCTCAGGCAAGGTATAAATAGCCAAAATGACTCCTCAGTCTCTGTGCACCCGGGACAACTGGATGCAATTCATTGGGGGTTACTGCATCTCCGCACTGAAGCGGAAAATCTCGCTGCCGGTCAGTTTTCCAGCATGTCTAGTGGAACGCTCGCCTCGGTGCCGGGTATTCCCAACTCGGAGGCCCGTTTGTCGGCCATAGCCAACAGCCGGCGGATGCGTCCGGCGATGGCGTCCTTGGTCATCACGGGGTCAGCCATGCGGCCGAGCTCGTCGAGGCTGGCCTGCTTGTGCGCGACCCGCAGCGCACCGGCGTACTTGAGGTGGTCGGGGACCTCGTCGCCAAGGATCTCCAGCGCGCGCTCCACGCGGGCGCCGGCGGCGACTGCGGCCTGGGCCGAGCGGCGCAGGTTGGCGTCGTCGAAGTTGGCCAGGCGGTTGGCCGTGGCGCGCACTTCCTTGCGCATGCGGCGCTCCTCCCAGACCATCAGGGCGTCGTGCGCCCCCATCCGGGTGAGCAGCTGGGCGATGGCCTCGCCGTCGCGGATGACCACCCGGTCCACCCCGCGCACCTCGCGGGCCTTGGCCACCAGGCCGAGCCGGCGCGCGGCGCCGACCAGGGCGAGCGCCGATTCCGGGCCCGGGCAGGTGATCTCCAGGGCCGAGGAGCGGCCGGGCTCGGTGAGCGAGCCGTGCGAGAGAAAGGCGCCGCGCCACACGGCCTCGGCATCGGCCGTGGAGCCGTTGACGATGACCGAGGGCAGCCCGCGCACCGGGCGGCCGCGGCCGTCCAGAAGGCCGGTCTGGCGGGCCAGGGCCTCCCCGTCTCGAACCACGCGGACCACGTAGCGGTTGCCGCGGCGCAGGCCGCCGCCGGAGACCACGAGGATCTCGGAGCTGTGGCCGTAGACCTCGGCGATGGCCGCTCGCAGGCGGCGGGCGGTGGAGGCAAGGTCGACCTCGGCCTCGATGACGATGCGTCCGGAGATGATGTGAAGTCCACCGCAGAAACGCAACATGGTGGAAACTTCGGCCTTGCGCTCGGATGATTTCCGGACTTCAAGGCGGGACAGCTCGTCCTTGACGGAAGCCGTCAGTGCCATGGATTGATTCCTAACTGGTGGGCTCGTCTGTGGTGAACGTCGTGAAAACGTCGTGGTACGCGGCGGCGAGTCGCAGGGGGTCGTGGACGGCACGTCCGGCACCAACCCCTACTTTACCGAAAAAGGTGCGCGCACCTAGCCGGGCCGCCGCGCGGGTGAAACTTTCGTGGTCCGCGACAGTGGAGGGATCGGCCAGCACGGCGTCGAGCCGCAGCCCGGGGGCGTAGCGCGCGATGACCTCCAGGTGGGCTGCCGCGTCCAGGCCGGCGGTCTCCGCGGTGTCGGTGGCGAGGTTCATGGTCAGCAGGCGCCGGGCCGGGGTCGACTCGAGCGCCTGGCGCATCTCCGGCAGCAGCAGGTGCGGCAGCACGGAGGTGTACCAGGAGCCGGGGCCGAGCACGACCCAGTCGGCGAGTTCGATCGCCTCGAGCGCCTCGCTACAGGCCGGCGCATCGGCCGGTTCCAGCCGGACGTTGGAGACAAGCCCCTCGCTGCCGGCCGTCGCGAGCTTCGCCTGGCCCACCACGTGGCGGCGCACCAGGCCCTGCTCCCCCGCGTCCTCGAGCACGTCGCCGGCGATCGTGAGCGGGACGGTGCTCATGGGCAGCACCTGCCCGCGGGCACCGAGCAGTGCCCCTGCCCAGCGCAGGCCGGCCACGGGGTCCTTGAGCAGTTCCCAGAGCGCGACGATCAGCAGGTTGCCCACGGCATGCCGGTCCAGCGACGCTGCGGAGTCGGGGGCCGAGGTGAAGCGGTGCTGCATGACATCGCGCCAGGTCCGGCCCCAGTCGGTGTCGTCGCACAAGGCGGCAAGGGCCATCCGCAGGTCGCCCGGCGGCAGCACGTTCAGTTCCTCGCGCAGCCTGCCGGAGGATCCCCCGTCGTCGGCCACCGTCACGATGGCCGTCAGGTCCGTGGTCAGCCGGCGCAGCGCGGAGAGCGACGCAGAGAGCCCGTGCCCGCCGCCCAGGGCGACGACGCGGACCAGCTGGTTCTCCTCCGGGGAGCGCGAGGGCGGCTGGATCGGAAGGGGTCCGGTGAAGAACGCCATGGCAGGCTACTCGCGGCCCAGGTCGCGGTGCGTGACGTTGACGCGGACGCCGGGAAGCTGCGCCAGGCGGCGCCCGACCTCCTCGGCCGTGGCCACCGAGCGGTGCTTGCCGCCGGTGCAGCCGATGGCGATCGTCGCGTAGTGCTTGTTCTCGCGGCGGTAGCCCTCGAAGACCGGCTCCAGCGCGGCGATGTAGTGCTTGATGAACTCCCCGGCACCCTTGGCGCCCAGCACGTAGTCGGAGACCTGCTTGTCCTTGCCCGTGTGCGGGCGCAGCTCCGGCACCCAGTGCGGGTTGGGGATGAAGCGGACGTCGGCGACGTAGTTGGCGTCGGTGGGGACCCCGTACTTGAAGCCGAAGCTCATCACGTTCAGGCGCAGCACGATCGGGCCCGAGTCGGTGAAGAGCTCGGTGACGGAGCGGGCGAGGTCGTGCACCGAGAGCTCGGTGGTGTCAAGCACGATCTCCGCGGCTTCCTTCAGTTCGCGCAGCACCTCGCGTTCCTTGGCGATGCCGTCGACGATGCGCCCGTCGCCCTGCAGCGGGTGCGGGCGGCGGCCCTGCTCGAAGCGGCGGACCAGCAGCTCGTCGCCGGCGTCGAGGAAGAGCACGCGGTAGGTGATGCCCGCGGCGCTGAGCGAGTGCAGTGCCTCGCGCAGCTGCGGGAAGAGCGACTTGGAGCGCACGTCCATGACGACGGCCAGCTTGGGGATCGAGCCGCCCGAGTGGGCGACGAGTTCCGTCAGCGTGCCCAGCAGCGCCGGCGGCAGGTTCTCCACGACGTACCATCCGTGGTCTTCCAGCGCATGGGCCGCGGTGGTCCGTCCTGCACCGGACATGCCAGTGATGACTAGTAGTTCGGTCTCGGCTGGTTTCACGGGGGAAAGCTCGGTGCTCATGTGGACAAGCCTAGTCCAGCACCTCTCCGGTCGTCATGTTGACGGCCGGGGCCGCGGCCCCGGAGCCGGCCAGCGACTCGTGGATGGTTGCGGCAAGCACCGGGCCGATGCCGGGGACCTGCGCCAGCTCCTCCGGGGAGGCGGCGCGCATCTTCTTCACCGAGCCGAAGTGCTTGCGCAGGGCGTCGCGCTTGGCCGGGCCCAGGCCGGGGATCTCGTCGAGC
This sequence comes from Paeniglutamicibacter selenitireducens, assembly GCF_051550675.1. Classification (NCBI taxonomy): domain Bacteria; kingdom Bacillati; phylum Actinomycetota; class Actinomycetes; order Micrococcales; family Micrococcaceae; genus Paeniglutamicibacter; species Paeniglutamicibacter selenitireducens. Next base: position 355,347 of record NZ_JBPULF010000001.1, read on the forward strand.
ACCGAGGCCATCATGGAGACCGAGCGCTTCTTGCGGTGGAAGGTGATGGCGAAGCGGTGCGCCTCGTCGCGGATGCGCTGGACCAGGTAGAGCGCATGGGAGGCGCGCGGCAGGATCACCGGGAACTCGTCGTCCGGCAGCCACAGCTCCTCCAGCCGCTTGGCCAGGCCCACCACGTAGATGTCGTCGATGCCCAAATCCGCCAACGCGCGCGTGGCGGCGGCGACCTGCGGCGGGCCGCCGTCGACGATGACCAGCGAGGGCGGGTAGGCGAAGCGCCGCGCCGGGGCCTTGGCCGCGGCATCGGAGATGTCCACCTCCCCGGAGACCATCGGCACCATGTTTGCCGATTCCTCCAGGTAGTTCCTGAAGCGCCGGGAGATCACGTCGTACATGGAGGCTGTGTCATCGCGGGCGGCGTCCCCGGTGATGGAGAACTTCCGGTAGTCGCTCTTCTTGGGCAGCCCGTCCTCGACGACCACCATGGAGGCCACCACGTTGGTGCCCTGCACGTGGGAGACGTCGTAGCACTCGATGCGCAGCAGCGGCACCGGCAGGCCCAGGGCGTCCTGGAGCTCCTGCAGCGAGGCGGAGCGGGTGCTCAGGTCCCCGGCGCGGCGGGACTTGTGCAGGCGCAGCGCCTGCTCGGCGTTCTCACGCACCGTCTCGGCCAGCGTGGCCTTGTCCCCGCGCTGCGCCACGCGCAGCGAGACGGCCGATCCGCGGCGTTCGTGCAGCCAGGCGGCGACCTCGTCGTGGTTTTCCGGAAGCACCGGGACCAGCACCTCGCGCGGGATGCGGTCGTCCCCGTCTGCCTCGCCGTAGACCTGGGTGAGCAGGTGCTCGATGAACTCGGCCGGCGTGGAGTCCTCCACCTTCTCGACGACCCAGCCGCGCTGGCCGCGGATGCGCCCGTTGCGCACGTGGAAGACCTGCACCGCGGCCTCGAGCTCGTCCTCGTGCACCGCGAAGATGTCGGCCTCGGTGTTCTCCGCCAGCACCACGGCGTTGCGTTCGAAGACGCGGCGCAACGCGGCGATGTCGTCGCGGAAGCGGGCCGCCTGCTCGTACTCGAGCCTCGAGACGGCGTCGGCCATCTTGCCCTCGAGCTCCCTGATGAAGCGGGTGCCTTCCCCGCCCATGAACTGGCAGAGATCGGCCGCGAGCTTCTTGTGGTCCTCGGCGCTGATGCGTCCCACGCAGGGGGCCGCGCACTTGTCGATGTAGCCGAGCAGGCAGGGGCGCCCGGAGGATTCGGCCCGCTTGAAAACGCCCATCGAGCAGCTGCGCACGGGGAAGACGCGCAGCAGCGTGTCGAGGGTTTCGCGGATCGCCTTGGCCGGGTAGAACGGCCCGAAGTACTTCGCGTCCTTGCGCTTGTCCCCGCGCATGACCTGCGCGCGCGGGTAGGTCTCCCCCATGGTCACGGCCAGGTACGGGTAGGACTTGTCGTCCCGGAAGACGATGTTGAAGCGCGGGTTGTACTCCTTGATCCAGGTGTACTCCAGCTGCAGCGCCTCCAGCTCCGAACCCACGACCGTCCACTCGACCGAGGCGGCGGTGTGCACCATCGCATGGGTCTTGGGCGTGAGCCCCGCGGGGTTGGCGAAGTAGGAGTTCAGCCGCGAACGCAGCACCTTGGCCTTGCCGACGTAGATGACCCGCCCGACCTCGTCGCGGAAACGGTAGACGCCGGGATTCAGCGGGATGTCCCCGGTCCGGGGCCTGTAGCTCTGCGGGTCTGCCACGTGGGTGCGCTTTCGGTGTCTACTCTGCGGTGATTACTCTGCGGTGGGCGTCTGGTTGTAGGCGTCGACCCGGTCCTGGCCGGTCAGCTCGGCGATGGCGTCGACGATCTGGTCGGTGGCGGCGCGGCGCTGCGGCAGCGGGTGCTTGCGGCCGAGGTGCTCGAACTGCAGCGGCTTGCCGAACGCCAAGGTGAAGTGGTGCGGCTTGATGGTGTTCTTGCCCGCCGGCTGCAGGTTCTCCGTGCCGATCAGGCCCACCGGGACCACCGGGGCGCCGGTGGTCAGCGCCAGCCAGCCCACGCCGGTGCGGCCGCGGTAGAGCTTGCCGTCGCGCGAGCGGGTGCCCTCCGGGTAGATGCCGATGCCGCCGTCCGCCTCCAGGATGTCGACGAGCGATTCCAGGGCCGCCACCGAGGCAGCCTGCTCGCCGCGTTGCACCGGGATGGACCCGACCGACTCGAAGAAGGTCTTCATGGCCTTGCCCTTGAGCCCGGGGGTGGTGAAGTACTCCGCCTTGGCGAAGAACGCCACGTCGCGCGGGGTCAGCGCCTGGATGATGATCGAGTCCAGGAAGGAGAGGTGGTTCGAGGCGATGATGACCGGCCCGGTGCGCGGCACGTTCTCCAGCCCGGTGACGGTGGGGCGGCACAGCCCGTTGAGCAGGCCGCGGATCGAAGAGCGGGTCATGGTGTACAGGCTCATTTAGGCACGCGCTCCTTCGTGGTGGGTTGTCAGTTGTGTGCGGATGGCTTCCTCGGCGGCGTTGCCCAGCAGCAGCCCGGCAAGTTCGGCGGGGTCCTTGGCGTGGGCCCCGGCGCCGGCGGCTTCCAGCTCCCCCGGCGGGGCGAATCCCCACCTGGCGCCGATGGACGCCATGTTGTGGTCGTTGGCCGCCTCGATGTCGTAGCGGCGGTCCCCCACCATGAGGCAGCGTTCGGCTTCCAGGCCGTGGGCCTCGAGCACCGCGGCGACGATGTGCGCCTTGGATGCCGAGTTCCCGTTGGCCTCGTCGTCGTTCCCGAAAACGCCGTCCACCGCCCCGTCCAGGCCCTGGATCCCCAGCAGCTGCCGGGCGATGGCCGTCGGCTTGGCGGTTGCGACATACAGGGCGATGCCGGCCTCTCGCAGCGCGGCAAGCGCCTCGCGGATCCCGGGGTACGGGCGGGAGTCCGCCATCCCGGTGGCCGCGTACTCCGCGCGGTAGTCGGCGATGAGGCCCTCGATCATGTGCCCCTCGACGCCGTCGATCTCCGCGAGGCCCAGCACCAGCGGCGGGCCGACCAGCGTGCGGAGCTTGTCCTCGCCCGGATCCGGGACGCCGGCCTGCGCCAGTGCGCGGCGGATGCCCGAGGTGATGGCCCCGGCCGGATCCACAAGGGTTCCATCGAGGTCAAGCAGAACGGCGGAGGGAGCAATCATCACTGTCGTATTCTCGCATGAACCGGGTGCATCTGCCGTACACGCATGCCGCAATCGGCATACATGCACGGCAGAAACCCCTAGCCAAGCAGTGGTGCCAGGAATCGGCCGGTGTGGCTTTCGGGCACCGCGGCGACCTGCTCCGGGGTGCCGGTGGCGATGATCATGCCGCCGCCCGAGCCGCCCTCGGGGCCCAGGTCGATGACCCAGTCCGCGCTCTTGATCACGTCGAGGTTGTGCTCGATGGTGATCACCGTGTTGCCCTTGTCCACCAGCCCCTGCAGCACCAGCAGCAGCTTGCGGATGTCCTCGAAGTGCAGGCCCGTTGTCGGTTCGTCGAGCACGTAGATCGAGCGCCCGTTCGAGCGCTTCTGCAGCTCCGCGGCCAACTTGACGCGCTGTGCCTCGCCGCCGGAGAGCGTGGTGGAGGCCTGCCCCAGGCGGACGTAGCCGAGCCCGACGTCGACCAGCGTGCGCAAGTGGCGGGCGATCGGGGTGAAGGCGGCGAAGAACTCGGCACCTTCCTCGATCGGCATGTCCAGCACGTCGGCAATCGTCTTGCCCTTGTAGTGGACCTCGAGCGTTTCCCGGTTGTAGCGCGCGCCGTGGCACACCTCGCAGGGAACATACACGTCGGGCAGGAAGTTCATTTCGATCTTCAGCGTGCCGTCGCCGGAGCAGGACTCGCAGCGCCCGCCCTTGACGTTGAAGGAGAAGCGGCCCGGCAGGTAGCCGCGCACCTTCGCCTCGGTGGTCTCCGCGAACAGCTTGCGGATGTGGTCGAACACCCCGGTGTAGGTCGCCGGGTTGGAGCGCGGGGTGCGGCCGATCGGCGACTGGTCCACGTGGATGACCTTGTCCAGGTGCTCGAGGCCCTCGACGCGCGTGTGCCGGCCCGGCACCTGCTTGGCGCCGTTGAGCCGGTTCGCCAGCACCTTGTACAGCACGTCGTTGACAAGCGTCGACTTGCCCGATCCGGACACGCCCGTGACGGCAGTCAACACGCCCAGCGGGAACCTCGCAGTGAGGTCCTCGAGGTTGTTTTCGCGCGCGCCGACGACCTTGACCTCGCGCTTCTTGTCGATCTTGCGCCGCTTGGCAGGCACCTCGATCTTCTTGCGGCCGGAGAGGTAGTCGCCGGTGATCGACTTGGCGTTCGCCTTCAGGTCCTCCAGGGAACCCGAGTGGACCACCTCGCCGCCGTGCTCGCCGGCACCGGGTCCGATGTCCACGATCCAGTCGGCCTCGGCGATGGTGTCCTCGTCGTGCTCGACGACGATCAGCGTGTTGCCCAGCGAACGCAGGCGGGTCAGCGTCTCGATGAGCCGGCGGTTGTCCCGCTGGTGCAGGCCGATCGACGGCTCGTCGAGCACGTACAGCACGCCCACCAGGCCGGAGCCGATCTGCGTGGCCAGGCGGATGCGCTGGGCCTCGCCGCCGGACAGCGTTCCCGCCGCGCGCTCCAGGTTCAGGTATTCCAGCCCGACATCGAGCAGGAAGCGCAGGCGCGCCTGGATCTCCTTGAGCACCTGGCTGGCGATCTGTGCCTCGCGGCCGGTGAGCACGAGGTTCTCGAGGAACTCCGAGCACTCCCGCATCGGCATCGCCGACACCGCGGCGATGGACTTTCCGTTGATCAGGACCGACAGGGAGGCCGAGTTCAGGCGCGCACCGTTGCACTCGGGGCACGGGATCTGCCGCATGTACTCCTCGTAGCGGTCGCGCGCGTGGTCCGACTCGGTTTCCAGGTGCTTGCGGTGGATGTACTGCACCACGCCTTCGAAGCCCGTGGAGTACTTGCGTTCCCGGCCGAAGCGGTTCTTGTACTGCACCACGACCTTGTGGTCCTTGCCGTGCATGATTGCGGTGCGGGCCACGGCCGGCAGCTTGTTCCACGGGGTGTCGAGGGTGAAGTCCATTTCGGCGCCGAGGCCCTCGAGCAGGCGGTTCCAGTACTCGGTGGTTGCCGCGCCGAGCGACCACGGGGCGATCGCACCCTGCCCCAGCGGCATGTCCACGTCGGGAATGATCAGGTCCTCGTCAACCTCAAGCCGGGTGCCGATGCCGCTGCATGCCGGGCAGGCGCCGAAGGGGTTGTTGAAGGAGAACGAGCGCGGTTCGATCTCGTCGATGGCCAGCGGGTGCTCGTTCGGGCAGGCGAGGTGTTCGGAGAAGGCGCGGATGCGGCCGTCGTCTTCCGGGTCGACGTCCACGAAGTCGATCAGCACGCGTCCCTCGGCCAACCCCAGGGCGGTTTCGATGGAGTCGGTCAGGCGCTGGCGGACCGTGTCGTTGATGGCCAGACGGTCGACGACGACCTCGATAGTGTGCTTGAACTGCTTGCCGAGCTTCGGCGGTTCGCTGAGCTGGATGGTCTCGCCGTCGACCCGCGCACGGGAGTACCCCTTGGAACTGAGCTCCTTGAACAGGTCGACGAATTCGCCCTTGCGTCCACGGACAACCGGCGCAAGCACCTGGAAACGGGTCTTCGGTTCGAGTTCCAGCAGCTGGTCGACTATCTGCTGCGGCGTCTGCTTGGTTACGGCTTCGCCACACTCGGGGCAGTACGGTCGACCGACTCGCGCCCAAAGCAGACGCATGTAGTCGTAAATCTCGGTGATCGTTCCCACCGTCGAACGGGGGTTCTTGGAGGTCGACTTCTGGTCGATCGACACAGCCGGGGAAAGACCTTCAATGAAGTCCACGTCAGGCTTGTCCACCTGCCCGAGGAACTGTCGGGCGTAGGCCGAGAGGGATTCGACGTAGCGTCGTTGCCCCTCCGCGAAGATCGTATCGAAGGCCAGCGACGACTTTCCGGATCCGGAAAGACCGGTGAAGACGATCATTGCGTCTCTCGGCAAATCGAGGTCGACGTTGCGCAAATTATGCTCGCGCGCGCCCTTGACCACCAACCGGGTCAAATCGTGCGGACGAGGGGTTTCGAGGGAGCGGGAAGTAGCCACCCAAACATGCTAATCGAAAACTACTTCGAATGGCGCCGATGTGAGCAATTAGACCGGCCTTTGTTAGACCTGCGAGCTGAAGGCCGCCCTGACGTAGCCGATTGCGGCTTTTTCACTGATTCCCCAACGCGTTGCAACCGCCGCCAATTCCGAAGCGGCATCCGCCACGGCAATCGACCCCTGATCCTCCGAGGCTTGGACGATAGTGCCGTGCCGTCCTCGCGTAACCACCGCACCGCTTGCCTCAAGTTCCTTGTAGACCTTGGCCGCAGTGTTCACCGCAAGGCCCAGTTGCTCGGCGAGCGCCCGCACCGAAGGCAGCTTGGTTCCCGCTTTGAGCTTGCCCTTGGCGATTGCTGCGAGGATCTGCTGGCGCACCTGCAAATACGGCGCCGTCTTGTCTGTGCTGTCCACGTTGATGAATGCCAACGGATTGCTGTCCATGGATTAGGTCCTTTGATTGGGGAAGGTCGTTCCGCTTTCCAGATTATCCCGCTCGCCAATCCTCGCGTCGTAAAGTGGTGGTCATGAGCACAATCTTGCATGACCTAAATGACGTGACGGTTCGAGGTATCAGCGTTTCCGAGATGGCGAACAACGTGTATCTCGTGACATCCAAAGCCGATGGATCACAGCTGCTCATCGACGCAGCCGACGATGAGAATGCAATTTCCCAGCTGGTTCAGTCCGCGTCAGCCGATGCAGCGGTTCCGACATCACTGGTGGGCATCGCTACTACGCACCAGCATTGGGACCACATCCGCGCATTGAAGGCGCTGGCCGATTCCACGGGAGCGAAGACTTTCGCTGGGGCCGAAGACGTCGCCGGGATCCTGGAAGGCGCCTCGGTCAAGATCGACTCACCCCTTGGCCACGGAGACAAGATCCTTGTGGGCTCTACGGTTCTTGACTGCGTTCATCTTCGCGGCCACACCCCAGGCTCGATTGCCTTCATCCTTCGGGATAGCAGCGGAGCCACCCTGATCTTCAGCGGGGATTCGCTGTTCCCGGGAGGCGTCGGAAACACCGGAAACGACCCCGAGCGATTCACTTCGCTGTTGAACGACGTGACCGAAAGGCTCTTCGACCAGTATCCGGATGACTCGGTCGTGCTGACCGGTCACGGTAGTCCGACGACATTGGGTCAGGAACGACCACATCTTGGGGAATGGCGTAACAGGGGTTGGTAGAAGCCTTTGCTAGCCACCACCGGGCGGAATGGTGCCAAGGTCTTCCGGGGTACCGGGTAAAGGTGGCGCTATGGAGAGGAACACCTGGCCGCTCGGCGTTGTGATCTCGAAGGTGTGGCGAAGCCCGTCAACGACGCGCTCCTGCCACCCTTCGGTTTCCTTGGTGTAGTTGCACCATGCACAGCGCCCGTCACCGTTCACGGCGGTGGTTTGGCCTCCCATTGCCACCTGCTGGACGTGGTCGTAGTGCCTTATGGGCGCGTCGCAGTAGGGGGTTCTGCAGAATTGATCCCTGATTGCGATCATTCGCTTGAGCGGCTTGGGCATGATCCGCTTGGAAGACTCCATGGCGACAAGCTCGCCGCTGCTTGGCGCCGTGAACAGGCGCCTGATCCAGACTTGGGCTTTCGATTCCTTGGGCGAGCGGCTCGGGTCCCCCGTCACGAGATACCGGGCGTACCCGGCCGGTATGGTTCCATAGCCGCTGAGGTACGCCGGCTCGCTATCGCCTTGCAGCAAGGTGCGGTCGGTCATCACCAGATTGACCATCAAAGATGTGCCCGTGGCGGATGATTGTCCCGTAACGCGCTCCACGAATACGTCCACCTTCACCTGCATGTCCGTGCGGCGGTCTTCCGGCGAGCGCTTCTTGGCTACAGCGGCAGCCAATGCCTCATTCAGGGCCACGCCCTGTTCGAGAGGAAGCGTTCCGCTGATCCTCATGAAACCGCCTGGAACCACCCTCACTGAGATGGACCGTTTCCTGAGGGCCTCGGAGCTCCTGTTCATTTCGACAGTGCTGTCAAAAGCCAAGCTCAGTCGCTTCAGCCGGGCGGTAAGCTCCCGGGATCCCACTCCACGGAGGGCGCCGTTTCTGCCTGCGAGTTCACGGTCAATGATCTCTTGGACTACCGGATCCAGCTCACTTGTTTCCCGAACGATGATCATCGAACTTTTCTCATTGATCTCGCCTCGCCGCAACGCCTCAAAGGTATGCGGCATGTGCTCAAGCATTTTTCGGGAGTAGCTGAGGAACTGGGGTCCGAAGCATTGCGACTCGCCTCGCGCCAACGCAATTTCAGCGCCGGCGCCGCGGTTGGGGTTGTCCTGGTATTTGCCGGCGGATTGGTGGCGTGAAATCACAGCAACTTCCGCCGCGACGGCTTCAACCGATTGGCTTGCCGAGACCGAGGACTTCAGTTTTTCCAGGGCTGCGATTCGCGCGAATCCTGTGGCTTCGTCTTCAGCGGGCGGGAGGTTCCCCAGAGTTGCCGCGAACGCCAGAATCATCTCCAGGGCATCATCGTGCGTTGGGGTGCTGGCGTTTCGCGTCTCGGTGGAACGCCCCGGGACTTTCCGGATTGGCCTGTGCCCAAGAAGCATTTCCCCGGCCCGCTCGATTGGCAGCGATTCCGGGTTCGACGGTTCATCATCGAACTCTTCGAACATATTTACTACTATACGCCGCATGGGAGGTTTTGTGAAGGGTTCATCTTCCCTTGTTGGACACAAAACACCTAGTCACTACGAGTATCAGAAATCCACAGCCGGTTTCACGGGTATTGACACCACGTGACGAATTCAGCCCGGCACACTACTTGAAGGACATGCCTTGCGCTTCACAGGCACGCTTGAATTCGGCAGGGTCGTTGATCACGGGGCGACCGGCTTCATCGGTGTCGACGGCGTTCCGGATGGCTTCGGTCTTTGAAGACGCGCCATGCTCGGCAGCCTTGGCCAAGTTCGTGCGACCGACGTTGCCGCCGTCCGCATCCCCGCTCCCGAAATGGATACACGCCGTATTGCCCTGGACGTCGCTTTGTCGAAACTCGTCAGCACTGGGCCCCGCGCAGGCCGACAGGGTCAATCCAAGAACAACCAATGCAGGGATCACTTTCCTCATGACCTCACCCTACGAGCCAGCACCAACCGGCAACGAATTCAGCCCTTGCGGCCGACCATGAAAATGCGGCGGAACGGGAACAAAGTCATCAGTTCCCCGCCCACGCCCTCCATTGGCGGATAAGCCTGCGAGACAAGCCGCGCGTAGTCGGCCTCAAACGCCGCGGCATCAGCCGCATTCAATCTGGCAAGGACCGGACGCAGGGCTGTGCCTCGCACCCACTCGAGCACGGGGTCAGCACCCTTTAGGATCTGGCCGTACGTGGTTTCCCAGACGTCGGCTTCGAACCCCGCTGCAAGAAGGATCCTGAGATAGTCCGCCGGCTCCCCGACAGCATCGGTATGGCGCAACACGCCTGAGAGTTGCGGGGCCCAGCGGTCCGACTCCGCAAGTTCCCGCATGAGTGCATGCGAAGGGGAACCAAAATTGCCGGGCACCTGGACAGCAAACCATGCTCCGGGCCGCAGGGCATCGATCCAGCTGGCCATGAGTTCCCGATGACCGGGGATCCACTGCAGCATGGCATTGCTGACCAGGACATCCGTGGCGGGGTCCGGCATCCAGGTGATTGCATCGGCAAGTTCGAATTCCAGGCCGGGGGCATGCTGCCTGGCCCGGGCCTGCTTGACCATTTCCTCCGAGGCATCCAGACCGACGACCCTGGCGTCCGGCCACCTCTCGGCAAGCGACCGTGTCAACGGACCTGGACCGCAGCCAAGATCAACGACCAGCTTCGGGTCGTCGGCGGCGATGCGGCCCGTCAGGTCGAAAAACGGCCGGTCTCGGTGATCGGCGAACTGAACATACTTTTCCGGGTCCCATTTCATGCCCACAGCCTAGCTGTAGCCGAAACGGCCTGTCCGGGAGCACCGAAAGAAACCGCAACATAGGCGATAGGCTTGAAGCATCATGAATCTTACCGAGTTGCTGCCGAACACTCCCCCGCGTGGAGCCACCGCCGAATCCGTCTACGAAGCGTTCATCACCTGGGTGGAGGACCGCGGCATCGGACTGTACCCCGCACAGGACGAGGCCGTCATGGAGATCGTGGCCGGCAACAACGTCATCCTGGCCACCCCGACGGGTTCAGGGAAGTCGCTCGTTGCAGTCGCCGCCCACTTCTATGCGCTCGCCCGCGGAGAACGCAGCTACTACACGGCACCCATCAAGGCACTGGTCTCCGAGAAGTTCTTCGACCTGTGCAAAATCTTCGGCGCCGAGAACGTCGGCATGGTCACCGGCGACTCCTCGGTGAACCAGGACGCCCCGATCATCTGCTGCACCGCGGAGATCCTGGCCAACATCGCGCTGCGCGAAGGCAAGGAAGCCGACCTCGGCCCCGTCGTCATGGACGAGTTCCACTTCTACGCGGACCCGCAGCGCGGCTGGGCGTGGCAGGTTCCGCTGCTGGAACTGCCGCAGGCGCAGTTCCTTCTCATGTCCGCGACCCTGGGCGACGTCACCCGATTCGAGGATGAGCTGACGCTGCGTACCGGCCGCGAGACCACGACCGTGGCGCATGCCGAGCGGCCCATCCCGCTGCACTACTACTACTCGCAGGACCCGGTGCAGGAAGCCATCGAGGAACTGCTCAAGACCCGGCAGGTGCCCATCTACGTGGTGCACTTCAGCCAGTTGGAGGCGATCGACCGGGCCAGCAGCCTGATGAGCATCAACGTCTGCACCCGCGAGGAAAAGGACCGGATCGCCGAGCTGATCGCAGGATTCCGCTTCGCCGCCGGGTTCGGCAAGACGCTCAACCGCCTGGTCCGCCACGGCATCGGCGTGCACCACGCGGGAATGCTGCCCAAGTACCGCCGACTGGTGGAGCAGCTGGCACAGGCCGGGCTGCTGAAGGTCATCTGCGGCACCGACACCCTCGGAGTGGGCATCAACGTGCCGATCCGCACCGTGCTGATCACCGCTCTGTCGAAATACGACGGCGTGCGCACCCGCATCCTCAACGCCCGCGAGTTCCACCAGATCGCGGGCCGGGCCGGACGTGCCGGCTTCGACACCGCGGGAACCGTCGTCGTCCAGGCGCCGGAGCACGCCATCGAGAACAAGAAGGCCATGGAGAAGGCAGTCGCGAAGTTCGGCGACGACTCCAAGAAGATCCGCCAAGTGGTCAAGAAGAAGCCGCCGCAGGGCTTCGTGACATGGGGCGAGAAAACCTACGAGCGCATCATCGTCTCCACCCCGGAACCGCTGAGCTCCTCGTTCGTCGTCACGCACTCGATGCTGCTGAACCTGCTGGACCGCAAGGGCGACTCGTTCGCCGCGGCCCGCCGGCTGCTCACCGAAAACCACGAGACCCCGGCCAAGCAGCGCGCGCTGCAGCGCAAGGCATTGGGCATCCTGCGCGAGCTGCTGGCCACCGGCGTCGTCGAGCGCCTTGACGTTCCCGACGAGTACGGCAACAAGCTCGCGCTGACGGTGCACCTGCAGCAGAACTTCGCGCTGAACCAGCCGCTGTCCCCGTTCGCGCTGGCGGCACTGGAGCTCTTCGACGAGGAAAGCCCCGGGTACGCGCTGGACGTTGTTTCGGTCATCGAGGCCACGCTGGAGAAGCCCCGCCAGGTGCTCTCCGCCCAGGAGAAGAAGGCCCGCGGCGAGGCAATCGCCGCGATGAAGGCCGAGGGCATGGAGTACGACGCCCGCATGGCAGCCCTGGAGGAAGTCAGCTACCCGCAGCCGCTGGCCCAGGTGCTCGGCGACGCGTTCGAACAGTACCGCGCCGGCGCCCCGTGGCTCGGCGACTTCGAGGTCGCCCCGAAGTCCGTGGTCCGCGACATGTACGAGCGCGCCATGAGTTTCAGCGAATACGTTCAGCACTATTCGCTGGCCCGCTCCGAGGGCGTGCTGCTGCGCTACCTCACCGATGCCTACAAGGCGCTGCGCCAGACCGTCCCGCAGGATGCGCTGCGCGAGGACCTCGAGGACCTCATCGAGTGGCTCGGCGAAATGATCCGCCAGATCGACTCCTCGCTGCTGGACGAATGGGAGGAGCTGGCCAACGGCGTGCTCCACGAGCCGGACGCGGAAATCATCCCGCCGGCCCCCGAACGGCTGACCTCCAACGAACGCGCCTTCCGCGTGATGGTCCGCAACGACATGTTCAAGCGCGTGAAGCTCTTTGCCGACGAGCAGGACGAGGCGCTGGGCGACCTGGACGGGCACCACGGCTTCGATGCCGACGCCTGGGCCGACGCCATGGACGCGTACTTCGAGGAACACGAGGACATCGACGACGGCCCCGGCGGCCGCGGCCCGAACCTGCTGGTCATCACCCCGGGCGCCAAGACCTGGAAGGTGCGGCAGATCTTCGCGGACCCGGCGGGCAACCAGGACTGGGGCATCGACGCCACGGTGGACCTCGCCGATTCCGACGAGGCCGGCTACCCGGTCATCACCGTCACCAACGTGGGGCGCCTGGACTAGCACCGGGTACGCCAACGGCCCCGGTACTTCGTCTCCGCAGGGAATGAAGTGCCGGGGCCGTTACATTGGGGCGGCTAGAACCCCAGGAACTTGCTCAGCGACTGCGACTGGTCCCGGAGCACCAGCACCAGCGGCACCACCATACCCACCAGCGCGTAGGCGGAAACCGGGACGCAGAGCAGCCACTCGCGGCCGGACCCGGCCTTGCCCAGCACCGGGATGGCGATGCGGCCGCTGGGCTTCCAGACGTCCTTGAGCACCGGGACCTTGCGCAGCGCCCGTGGGGACTTGATCTTGATCGGCCAGATCAGGTTGCACCCGCCGACGGTGAGCATGTCGCCCAGGATGTGCACGGCGCAGCCCACGGCCACCGCGATGACCAGCCAGTTCTGCTCGTCCGGGGAGAACACCGCCACGAAGATGCCCGCCGGGACGGACAGCAGCCACGGCAACCTGGCCATGGTGTCGGGGATGAACTTCAGGGCCTTCAGCGCAAAGGACACCAGAAGCACCGCGAGCAACCCCGCGCCGGGGTAGATGATCCCGAACTTCTCGCTGTCCATGGTCCACAGTCCCAGCACCCAGGCCAGCGCCGTGAACACGCCGATGCCCAGCAGCGAGTGGGTGCCGTTGCGGTGCCCGCCGGAGACCTCGCCGATGCCGGCGCAGATCGCGTTGGAGACCGGCGGCAGGGAATGCGCGATGGTCGCGCGGCGGTGGTCGGCGTCGGGCAGCAGGGCCGCCCCGGCGCACACCATGGCGCCTGCGACTCCGGCAATGGGGGTTTGCTCCAGCAGGCCGAAGCCCAGCGGGATGGCATCGGGCATCCACGAGACCATCTCGGGGAGGTTGCCGGTGGGGAGCTTGAAGCTCGTGGTCAACGCGATCCAGGCTGCTGCGCCGGTGGCCGCGTGGTGGCCGCCCATCATTCGGGGGGTCCCCCTCTAACTTGTTCTGGCAATCGATCGCCCCCACCTTATGACGGCCCGCCCACGCGTTGGCTTCACCGCGCGCAATCCGCCCCGGTAGGCTTGGTCACATGCCTACCCTCCGACCCGCCCAACCGGCCGACGTCCCCGCAATCCTCCAACTCATCCACGAATTGGCGGTGTTCGAGCGGGAGCCCGACGCCGTCAGGAACACCGAGCCCGAACTCGCGGCGCACCTCTTCGGCCCCGCCCCGCAGGTCTTCGCCCACGTGGTCGAGGCCGAGGGCGAGGTGCTCGCCTTCGCCCTGTGGTACCTGACGTATTCCACCTGGGAGGGCACGCACGGCATCCACCTCGAGGACCTGTACGTGCGCGAATCCGGGCGCGGCGGCGGACACGGCACGGCGCTGCTGCGCGAGCTCGCGGCGATCGCCGTGCAGCGCGGCTACAAGCGCGTGGAATGGAGCGTGCTGGACTGGAACGAACCGGCCATCGGCTTCTACGACTCGCTCGGCGCCGGCTCGATGGACGGCTGGACCGTGCGCCGCCTCGAGGGCGACGCGCTGCAGGCACTGGGCTCGGCAGCACTGGGGGCCGCCTCGTGATCTCCTTCCGCGGCATGCACACCACCGAACACCACCTCACGGTCCCGCTTGACCACGCCAGGCCGGACGGTGAAACCATCACGGTCTTCGCCCGCGAGATCGTCTCGGCGGAGCACGAAGACGCCTCCGCGCTGCCCTGGCTGCTCTTCCTGCAGGGCGGACCCGGCGGCAAGTCCCCGCGCCCCGGGTCGCTCTCCGGCTGGATGGCCGAGGCCGCCAAGGACTTCCGCATCCTGCTGCTTGACCAGCGCGGCACCGGGCTGAGCACCCCCGCGAACCGGCAGACGCTGCCGCTGCGCGGGGACGCCGCCGCACAGGCCGCCTACCTGACCCACTTCCGCGCCGACTCGATAGTGCGCGACGCCGAGGCCCTGCGCGAATCCCTGGGCATCGAGCGCTGGAGCACCTTCGGCCAGAGCTACGGCGGGTTCTGCACCCTGACCTACCTCTCCCTGGCACCCCGGGCGCTGGAGCGCTGCCTTGTCACGGGCGGGCTTGCCTCGCTGACCGCCGACGCCGCAACCGTCTACCGGGCCACCTACTCCCGCATGGCCGCCCGCAACGAGGAGTACTTCTCCTGGTACCCGCAGGACCGCGAGATGCTGGCCCGCATCGCCAGACACCTGAAGGGCACCCAGGAACACCTGCCCAACGGGCGCCCGCTGACCATGGGGCTGGTGCAGATGCTCGGCCAGTTCCTGGGCGGCAACACCCGTGTGCACCAGCTGCACCACGTCTTCGAGGGCGCCCTGCTGCACACCCCCGGCGGCGAGCGGCTCTCGGACACCTTCCTGGCGGCTGTCCAGGAGCAGGCCGAGCGGACCACCAACCCGCTCTACGCGCTCATGCACGAATCCATCTACGGCCAGGGCGCCGCGACAGCGTGGGCGGCCGAGGCCGTGCTGGAGGAGTTCCCGGACTTCTCCCCCGCCGCCGAGGTGCCGTTGCTGACCGGCGAAATGGTCTACCGCTGGTACTTCGAGTCGGACCCGGTGCTGCGCCCGCTGGAGGAAACGGCCCGCATCCTGGCCGAGCACGAGGACTGGGCCCCGCTCTACGACCCGGAGGCGCTGGCCCGCAACACCGTCCCGGTGGCCGCCGCGGTGTACACCGACGACGTCTACGTCGATCGGGACCTGTCGATGGAAACCGCCGACGCCGTCGCCGGGCTCAGGGTCTGGGAGTCCGACGGGTTCCACCACGACGGGATCGCCGACGAGGGCGCGATGATCTTCGCCAAGCTGCTGGAAATGACCGGGCCGTTGGAAAAGACAGCCGCACCCGCGTAGCTTTCCTCCCATGGGCGATGAACGGGTATTGGTCACCGGCGGGTCGGGGTTCCTCGGCGCGCACTGCATCGTGGCGCTGCTCGAGCGCGGCTACCGGGTGCGCACCACGGTCCGCACGATGGACGGGGCGGCCGGGGTCCGGGCCGCGCTGCGCATGGCCGGGCACGGCGGCGACGACGCCGGCGTTCTCGAAGTCCTCGCCGCGGACCTGGCCTCGGACACCGGCTGGGCGGAGGCGGTCTCCGGGTGCGCCTCCGTGCTGCACACCGCCTCCCCCTTCCCGGTGACGGCACCCCGGGACGAAAACGAGCTCATCGTCCCGGCCCGCGACGGCGCCCTTCGAGTGCTGCGTGCCGCCCGTGGCGCCGGGGTCAAACGGGTCGTGCTGACCTCGTCGTTCGCCGCCGTCGGCTACGGCAAGGCACCCCGGGACACGGAGTACACGGAGTCCGACTGGTCGGATCCGGAGGCCCCGATCGGCGCCTACGGCAAGTCCAAGACCCTCGCCGAGCGCGCCGCATGGGACTTCACCAAGGCCGGCGGCCCACCGGAGCTGTGCGTGGTCAACCCGGTGGCGATCATCGGACCCGTGCTCGGACCCAAGCTCTCCACCTCGATCGAGCTCGTGCGGCGGCTGGTCTCCGGGGGCCTTCCGGGATTGCCCCGGGTTTCCACCGCGCTGGTGGACGTGCGGGACGTCGCCGACCTGCACCTGCGCGCCATGGTCGATCCGGCGGCGGCCGGCGAGCGTTTCCTGGCCGTTGCGGGACCGGCGTGGAGCCTCGAGGACATGGCCGGCGTCCTGCGCTCGGCCGGGTACCGGGCACCGGCGCGTGTGCTGCCCGACGCGCTGGTGCGCGCTGCCGCGGTGTTTGCCCCGGCATTGCGCGAGCTGGTCCCGCGGCTTGGCGTGGTGCGGAACGCGTCGAACGCCAAGGCCGTGGGCATGCTCGGGTGGACGCCGCGGCCCGTCGAGGAATCCTTGCTGGAGACCGTGCGTTCGCTGCAGAAGCTGGAGATGCTCTAGGACCTGCGCTGCGTGGCAAGCTCGCGCAGGCAGAACACCGTGACGGCCAGGATGAAGGCCAGGCAGAGGTAGCCGAGGCCGGCGAAGCCCAGCCAGGCCAGCAGCAGCCCGGATCCGGCAGCGCCGAGTGCCCCGGCCGCACCCATGAGCGTGTCGGAGACACCCTGCACCAGGACGCGGCGTTCGCGCGGGACCCGTTCGGCAAGGAACGCCGATCCGGAGACCGTGGCCATGGACCACCCCAGGCCCAGCAGCACCAGCCCGGTGGTGACGGCGCCCTGCGACTCAGCACCCAGGCCGCACACCAGCACCGCCGCCACCAGCATGCCCTGGGAGGCCAGCATCATCCGGATCCGCCCCATCCTGTCGGCCAGCGCGCCGATCAGCGGGGAGAGCGCATACATGCCGGCGATGTGCAGGGAAATGGTGAAGCCGATGACCACCAGGATGTCGCCGCCGCCGTGGTGCATGGCATGCCCCGGCGTCGCTGCAAGGTCCTTGAGATGCACCGGGGTCATCGACATGATCCCGACCATGACCAGGTGTGCCGTGACGATCACGGAGATCCCCAACAGCGCGCCCGGTGACCGGCGGGCGGCGGACAACCCGGTGGCCAGCGAGCCGCGCTTGCGCCCGGGTGCGGGCGACGGCGCGGCGGGCCGGTGCCCGGCGGTTTCCTCGAGGCCGCGGGCCAGGAAGATCGGGTCGGGGCGCAGCCCGATGTTCAGGATCGCGATGGCCAGCACCATGCCGGCCAGGGAGAAGAGGAACGGCCCGCTCATCGGCGGCAGGCCCATGCTTGCACCGAGTGCCGAGCCGGGGCCTATCAGGTTCGGGCCGGCGACCGCCCCGACGGTGATCGACCAGACCACCAGGCCCAGGTCGCGGCCGCGGGTGGCATCGTCCGCCAGGTCCGTGGCGGCAAAGCGCGCCTGCAGGTTGGCTGCGGACCCCACGCCCAGCAACGCGGCGCCGAGCAGCAGCACGGGGAAGCTGCGGGTGACAGGGGCCAGCATCATCAACACCGCACCGATCCCCGCCAGCGCGTAGCCCAGCGAGAGCGCCACCCGGCGTCCGCGCCTGACCGCCAGCGCGGCAAGCGGCAGCGCGCTCACGGCTCCCGCGACGGAGATGGCCGTGGTGGAGGCGCCGGCGAAGGCGTTGGACCCGGTCAGCTCCACGGCCATGAGCGATCCGATGGCCAGGCCGGCGCCGTTTCCCACTCCGGAGAGCAGCTGGGAGGCCGAGAGCGTGAGCACCACGCGGCGCTGTGCCGCGGTGCGCGTTGATGCCGTGGCTGTTGCGGGGCTGGGGGAAGTAGTCACCCGTGCAAGTTTAGCAACGGGGAGTTGCCATGGGGCCGGGCGGCTGTGCCGTTAAGCGGCCGCGGGGCCCGCTTCCGGATGGAAGCGGGCCCCGCGGGGAAGGATGGTGCCTGTGGGCTACTTGGAACCGTTGGAGGATTCCTCGGAAGCCTCGAGCTCGGCTGCTGCCATCCGCTCCGCTGCGGCTGCCTTCTGCTCGGCGGCAGCACGGCGGCCGGCCGGGGAGAGCAGCGAAGCCACGGTGGCGACAACGATGGTGCCGAGGATGACCACCAGGGAGGTGGTGATCGAGATGTCCGGCACCCACTCGATGTGGTGGCCGCCGTTGATGAACGGCAGCTCGTTGACGTGCATCGCGTGGAAGACCAGCTTGATGCCGATGAAGGCCAGGATGATCGACAGTGCGTGCTTGAGGTAGACCAGGCGGTCCATCAGGCCACCGAGCAGGAAGTAGAGCTGGCGCAGGCCCATCAGCGCGAACAGGTTCGCGGTGAAGACGATGAACGGGGACTGGGTCAGGCCGAAGATCGCGGGGATCGAGTCCACGGCGAAGAGCAGGTCGGTCATGCCGATGGTGATGAAGACCATGACCATCGGGGTGAACATCTTCTTGCCGTCGACGGTGGTGCGCAGCTTGTTGCCGTCGTAGTCCTTGGAGATCGGCAGGTTCTTGGTCAGCTTGTAGATCAGGCCGTTGTTGGCGCCGTCGGACTCGTCCTCGCCGTGGTCGGTGGCCTGCTTCCAGGCGGTCCAGAGCAGGAACGCGCCGAAGATGTAGAAGACCCACGAGTAGTTCTCGATGACTGCGGCGCCGGCGATGATGAAGATGCCTCGCAGGACCAGCGCGATGATGATGCCGAACATCAACACTTCCTGCTGGTACTTACGCGGCACCGAGAAGCGGGCCATGATGATGATGAACACGAAGAGGTTGTCGATGCTCAGCGAGTATTCGGTGACCCAGCCGGCGATGAACTGCTGGCCGAGGTCCGGTCCCGCCTGCCACCAGACAACGGCGCCGAAGATCAGGGCCAGGGTGACGTAGAAGCCGACCCAGAGGCCGGATTCCTTCATCGAGGGTTCGTGTGGTTTCTTGACCACGTACAACAGGTCAAGAAGAAGAATGATGCACAATGCAGAAAGAGAAATGATCTCAAACTGCAGCGACAAGCCGTGGTTTCCCAATGGTGGGGCCTTTCAAACGGGGTACGTGGAATTACCGCAAGTCTCTCCGCCGCCCACTCAGACCAGGACGACCGCTGCGCCCGGCGAGGCATCGATGCCTCGCGTGTTGACGACCACAGCACAATCGGGATACTCCCCTACGCTCGTACCAGTCTAGCGCAAGCATGTTTCGGGCATGTGAATGACCTGTGGGTTTACCCCGGATTCGTCGAACAGGCGCGGGCCGCCGACTCTATGCGTGGCCCGCGTTCTTCATCTGGCGCAGTTCCTTCTTCAACTCGGACACCTCGTCGCGCAGGCGCGCGGCAACCTCGAAGTGCAGTTCCGCGGCGGCCGCGTGCATCTGCTCGGTCATCTGGCTGATCATGTCCACGAGGTTCTCCGCCGGTGCGGCGGCCAGGCCGTCGGCACGGACCGCGTCGTGCGCCTTCTTGGTGCCGGAGGCCGAGCGCTTGGCGGTCTTGGCCAGGCGCTGGTTGTTCAGCAGTTCCTGGGTGTCGGCGTCCTCGCGGGCCAGCGAGTCGGTGATGTCCGCGATCTTCTTGCGCAGCGGCTGCGGGTCGATCCCGTGTTCCGTGTTGTACTTCTGCTGCACCTCGCGGCGGCGGTTGGTTTCCTCGATGGCCTGGGCCATGGCGTCGGTGACCTTGTCCGCGTACATGTGCACCTGGCCGTCGACGTTTCGGGCGGCACGGCCGATGGTCTGGATCAGCGAGGTCGCCGAGCGCAGGAAACCCTGCTTGTCCGCGTCGAGGATCGCCACCAGCGAGACCTCCGGCAGGTCGAGTCCCTCGCGGAGCAGGTTGATGCCGACCAGTACGTCGAAGAGGCCCATGCGCAGCTCGCGCAACAGCTCGACGCGGCGCAGCGTGTCGACATCCGAGTGCAGGTACTGGACCTTGACCCCGTGCTCGGTGAAGTAGTCGGTGAGGTCCTCGGCCATGCGCTTGGTCAGCGTTGTGACAAGGATGCGTTCGTTGCGTTCGACGCGCACGCGGATCTCGTCGAGCAGGTCGTCGATCTGCCCCTGCGTGGGCTTGACGATGATCTCGGGGTCGATCAGGCCCGTGGGGCGGATGATCTGCTGGACCACGCCGTCGGCCTTGCCGAGCTCGTACTTGCCCGGGGTGGCCGAGAGGTAGACGGTCTGGCCGATGCGCTCGAGGAACTCGTCCCACTTCAGCGGCCGGTTGTCCATGGCCGAGGGCAGCCGGAAGCCGTGCTCCACCAGGGTGCGCTTGCGCGACATGTCCCCTTCGTACATGGCGCCGATCTGCGGGACCGTCACGTGCGATTCGTCGATGACGAGCATGAAGTCGTCGGGGAAGTAGTCGATGAGGCAGTGCGGGGCACTGCCCGCCTCGCGGTCGTCGATGTGCCGCGAGTAGTTCTCGATGCCGTTGCAGAAGCCCATCTGCTCCATCATTTCCAGGTCGTAGGTGGTGCGCATGCGCAGGCGCTGGGCCTCCACCAACTTGTTCTGGCTCTCCAGCGTCTCGAGCCGGGACCGGAGCTCGTCCTCGATGTCGCCGATGGCCCGGTTCATGCGATCGGCGCCCGCCACGTAGTGGCTCGCGGGGAACACGTACATCTCGTTTTCCTCGCGGATCACCTCGCCGGTGACGGGATGCAGCGTGTGGATCGACTCGACCTCGTCGCCGAAGAACTCGATGCGCAGCGCCTGCTCCTCGTACATCGGGATGATCTCCACGGTGTCCCCGCGCACGCGGAAGGTGCCGCGGTGGAAGTCCATGTCGTTGCGCGCGTACTGCATGGAGACGAACTTGCGCAGCAGGTCGTCGCGGTTCAGCTCCATGCCCTTCTTCAGGGTCACCATGCCCGCAACGTACTCCTCGGGGGTGCCCAGGCCGTAGATGCAGGACACCGTGGCGACAACGACGACGTCGCGGCGGGTCAGCAGCGCATTGGTGGCCGAGTGGCGCAGGCGCTCGACCTCCTCGTTGATGGAGGAGTCCTTCTCGATGAAGGTGTCCGTCTGCGGCACGTAGGCCTCGGGCTGGTAGTAGTCGTAGTAGGAGACGAAGTACTCGACGGCGTTGTTGGGCAGCAGCTCGCGGAACTCGTTGGCCAGCTGCGCGGCAAGTGTCTTGTTCTGGACCAGCACCAGCGTGGGGCGCTGCACCTGTTCGATCAGCCAGGCGGTGGTCGCCGACTTGCCGGTGCCGGTGGCGCCGAGCAGCACCACGTCCTTCTCCCCCGCGTTGATGCGCGAGGTCAGTTCCTTGATCGCCGCGGGCTGGTCGCCGGCGGGCTTGAACTCGCTGATGACCTCGAAGGGGGCGACGACGCGGTTGATCTGCTGGGCAAGGCTCATGCCTCTAGGCTACGCCTCCCGGCCCACGCTTTGGCCGGTGCTCGCGGTGGGCTGAACGGTCCGTGAGCCCCGCCGGGATTTCGGGGAACGGCACACACCACTTACTATTGCTGAGGCGTGTGCTGCGCCACAACCCGCATTCAACCCCTCGTGCAGCCATGAGCGCAGCGCCGCGCGACCCGACCCCGTCGACCTGAGGACCCCCATGAACCTGCTGAAAAAAATCCCCCTGCTCGGCTGGATCGTCATAGCCATCGTGCTGGGCATCCTCACCGGCCCGGTCATGCCGACCTGGCTCGGCAGCGCGTTCCTGACCTACAACTCGATTTTCTCCGGGTTCCTCGGCTTCATCGTGCCACTGATCATCCTCGGTCTCGTCACCCCCGCCATCGCGGAGCTCGGCAAGGGCGCCGGCAAGTGGCTCGGGATCACCGCGGTGATCGCCTACGGGTCCACCATCCTCGCCGGCCTGCTCGCCTACTTCGTGAGCCGCTGGCTGTTCACCTCCAAGCTGTCCGGCGGCGGGCTCGAGGCCCTCGGCGATGAAGCCGGCTCCGGCTTCACCCCGTTCCTGACGGTTGTCGCCAAGGCCGGCGACTCGGCCACCGAGATCGTGCTTCCGCCGGTGATCGACGTGATGAGCGCCCTGGTGCTCGCCTTCGTGCTCGGCGTGGGCATCACCGCGTTCCACAGCAAGGTCATCTTCCGCGGCGCCGTCGAGTTCCGCACGGTCATCGAGTCCGTGATCCGCCGCATCCTGGTGCCGGCGCTGCCCCTGTTCATCTTCGGCATCTTCATGGACCTCTCCGCCAGCGGCGCGGCGGTCACCGTCGTCACGAAGTTCGCGCTGGTGGCCCTGGTGTCCTTCGCACTCACGCTCGTGGTGCTGCTGCTGCAGTACACCCTTGCCGGCTCGATGTCCGGGCAGAACCCGCTCAAGGCGCTGTGGAACATGCGCGACGCCTACTTCACCGCCCTGGGCACCTCCTCCTCCGCAGCGACGATCCCCGTCACGCTGGCCTCGACCAAGAAGAACGGCGTCTCCGACTCGGTCGCCGGTTTCGTGGTGCCGCTGTGCGCGACGATCCACCTCTCCGGCTCGATGGTCAAGATCACCTGCTTCTCCATCGCCGTGCTGCTGCTCACCGGCGGCGACGTCTCCTTCGGCGCCTACCTGCCGTTCCTCCTGATGCTCGGCGTCATGATGATCGCCGCCCCGGGTGTCCCCGGCGGCGCCATCGCCGCGGCAGCCGGCCTGCTGGTCCAGATGCTCGGCTTCGGCGAGGTCGAGGTCGGCCTCATGTTCGCCGCCTACATCGCGCTTGATTCCTTCGGCACCGCGACGAACGTGACGGGCGACGGCGCCATCGCGATGATCATGAACAAGCTCACCCGCGGCCACCTCGGCGCGCAGGCCCAGGACCCGGCCGACGAGACCGTCGAGCCGGCCACCGGCAGCACCGCGGCAACGCACCAGCTGGCCGAGTAGCCACCGGCCTCCGCCGCAGGACCACGGCAGCAAGAAAACAGCGGTAAAACAGCGGGACCCGCCATCGGCATTCGATGGCGGGTCCCGCTGCATGTGGGGCGGATGTCCGCCCGGGTGCTTGTCCGGGTGCCTGCCCGGACCTAGCGGCGGCCGCGGGTGGCGCGCACCTCGCGCTCGACGATGTTGCCCAGCGCGCCCCGCATGGTCCGCACCATGAACAGCACCGCGGCGAAGCTTGCCGCAAGGATGCCGGCCAGCGCCAGCCAGGCCGGGACCAGCACAGCGGCGTCGTAGCCCGAGTCGCGGAGCACGAATTGCGCGCGCCCGCCGAGGAACAGCCAGGGCACCAGCGCCGCGGCAAGGCACAACCCGCCCAGCAGCCAGGCGGCCCGGATGCGGCGCAGTTCGCGGTCGGAGCGGGCCTGCTCGGCCTCCAGCGCCTGCCGCAGCCGCTCCTTCCTCGCCTCGCGGCCGTCTGTTTCATCGGCGGCGGGCATCGAGCACCCCCCAGACCTCGTTGACGCGACCGCGCAGCTGCTCCACGGTGCCGGAATTCTCGATCACGAGGTCCGCTGCCGCGGCGCGTTCCTCGTCGGTGGCCTGGGCCGAAATGCGCGCAAGGGCCGCCGCCTCGTCCATGCCGCGGTCCCGGGCCAGACGCTGCAGGCGCTGCTCCAGCGGGGCGGCGACCACCAGCACCACGTCGAAGTCCTTGGCCTGGCCGGTCTCCACCAGCAGCGGGATGTCCTGCACGACGACGGCGTCGGCGGGGGCCGCGGCGCGCAGCCGGGCGGCCTCGGCGCGCACCAGCGGATGCACTATGGCGTTCAGCCGCGCGCGGGCGTCGTCGTCCCCAAAGACCAGGGCGCCGAGCGCGGGGCGGTCCAGCGACCCGTCCGCGGCGAGGACGCCTGGGCCGAACGCGTCGAGGACCGCCGCGAACCCGGGGGTCCCGGGCTCCACGACGGCCCGGGCGATGGCGTCGGCATCGATGAGCACCGCCCCGAGTTCGGCCAGTTGCCGCGCGACGGCGGACTTTCCTGCGGCGATCCCGCCTGTCAAACCAACATTGAGCATGTGCCCCAGCCTACAGGCGGTCGGGGTTGCAGGCGTCCCTCATGCCTCGGGCGCGGGCTCGATGTTCTGGTTGTGGTGGAAGAGGTTGGCCGGGTCGTACTGCGCCTTGGTGCGGGCCAGCCGGTCGTAGTTGTGCAGGTAGGAAGCGCGGATCCGCTCGGTGCCCTCCTCCATCATGAAGTTCACGTAGGCGCCCCCGGAGGTCGTCGGGTGCAGCTCGTCGTAGTACGACTTGGTCCATTGCGTGATCAGCCCGGCGTTCGCCGGGTCCGGGTCGACGCCCACGATCACCCCGGCCCAGCCGCCGTCGCGGTAGGCGAACGCCGTGGCGTCCGGTGCCACGCGGGCCGCGGCCCCGTCGATCGGGTACAGGTGCATGGTGGAGTGCCCGGTGGGCAGCGCCGCCCCGTACGTGGCGTGGACCTCGATCGCATCGTCGGAAATCTCCTTCACGAAGTCCGCCCGCCAGTACCACTGCAGGCCGGCCGGGAAGAGCGGGTCGAAGGCCTGCTGCAACGCGGTGAACGGCATGGCGTGCAGTCCCTCCAGCAGCGGGGTGCCGAACGCGCGCACCGGGGCCAGCACCGCATCCGCAGCATCGTGCGCGCCGGTGTAGCACCAGAGGATGCCGCAGGCCTTGCGGCCCCAGAGCGCCTCGGGGAACGGGGCGGCCGGCGGGATGGTCAGCAGCCCGAGCCAGCCGCTGAGCTCCTCCGGCAGCGCCGGCAGCAGTTCGCGGTACCAGCGCATGACAGCGGGCGTGTCCGCCAGGTCGTAGAGCACGGGTCCCCCGATGATGACCCCGTGCTCCCCGATGTCGTGCGTGCGGAAGGTGAAGGAGGTGACGACGCCGAAGTTGCCGCCGCCGCCGCGCAGGGCCCAGAACAGGTCCGGGTGCCGGTTTTCGTCGGCGGTGGCCAGGGTGCCGTCGGCCAACACCACGTCCGCGGCCAGCAGGTTGTCCACCGTCAGGCCGAAGCGCCGGGTCAGGTAGCCGATGCCGCCGCCCAGCGCCAGCCCGCCGACGCCCGTGGAGGCGATGAAGCCGCTGGGCGTGGCCTGGCCGAAGGCGACGGTGGCGTGGTCGACGTCGGCCCAGGTGGCGCCGCCGTCGACGCGCACGGTGTGGCCCGCGGGGTCGACGGTGGTGGAGCGCATGGCGCCGAGGTCTATCACCAGCGAGCCGTCGGCTACGGCCAGTCCCGAGGCCTGGTGGCCGCCGCCGCGCACCGCCGGTGCCACGCCGTGGGTGCGGGCGAAGTCAACGCAGGCGACGATGTCAGCGGTGTCCGCGACGCGGGCGATGGCCGCCGGGTGGCGGTCAACCATGCCGTTGTAGACGGCGCGCGCCGCGTCGTATCCCGCATCCCGAGGCAGCGTCAAGGTGCCGCGCAACGCGGCGGCGAGCTCGGCAAAGGGTGCTTCCGTGGTTTCCGGATGCCCGTTCATGGTGTGTCTCCTGCTGGGTTTGGGGGTCTTGCGGTTGATGCTCCCCACGCTAGGCGCCCGCCCGTTCGCCGGGCGTTCGTGCGGGGCACTCAGGCTTCGGAGTCCAGCCGGCGCAGCAGCGCCGTGCTGCCCTGGGCTGCGGCCAGGGTGCGGGCGCGCCGGAGCATGGCCCCGCGCGCGGGACCGCGGGCGTGGGCTGCGCGCAGGCGCAGCACCTCCGGGAGCCACCAGGCATCGCCGTGCTGTTCGGCGGTGGCCACCGCCGCGTCGAGCACCGCGCATGCGGCCCGGCCGTCCCCGGCGGCGTCGAGGCTGTTCGCGAGCAGGGCGAGCCAGTAGGGCATCCGGGCCAGCGCATCGTGGGCACGCAGGCTGGCGATCCCGGCCCGGATCCGCGCCGTTGCCTCCGGCCCGCCCGCCGCCGAGCCCAGCAGGATCTCTCCCCACTGGCCGTAGTAGGAGAGGTCGTAGCGGCGGCAGAGCCCCAGCAGCTCCCCGGCCAGCGGCTCCATGGCGTCGTTGTCCCCGCGCAGCCGGTGCAGCAGCGCCGCGTAGGCCAGCGCCACGGCCCGCGTGTAGGGTTGCTCGCCGGGCCCCGCCATGGACAGCGACTCGGTCGAGAGTTCGACGGCGCGCTCGTCGTCCCCCGCCAGCCAGTGCGCGTGGGACGCCCAGCCGCGGGCGTGGATCTCCAGCCGCGTGCCCAGGATGTAGGAGTAGCCAGGCCACCCGATCTCGCGGCAGCGCCCGAAGTGCCCTATCGCCTCCGCGGCCAGCCCCAGCCCTTGCGCCGCCCCGGCCACCGCGAAGTGCGCCTGGCCCAGCAACCTGGTGTCCCCACCGGCCAGGTCCAGGGCCTGCCGCGCGAGCACGTGCGACTCCCTGATCCGGCCCTGGACGTAGCGGCCGGCGAAGATCCCGATCAGGCTGTCGGCCAGCACCTCCCGCTGCCCCAGCCGTCCGGAGAGCTCCCTGATGCGTTCCAGGTTGCCCAGCAGCTCGGCGGAGGAGTAGCCCAGCAGCGCCGTTTGCGGCGGGGACATGGCCCGGCGCACCGACAGCTCGGCGGCGTCCCGGCCGCCGCCCGCCGGCTGGGCCGCGATCAGCCCGAGGGCCTTGCCGTAGCTGCCCAGCGCCGCGGCATTGGCGAACACGCGAGCCGCGTCGGCCCCGGCGCGAAGGTGGAAGGGCAGCGCCCGCTGCGGGCTTGAACCGAGCGTGTACTGCTCGGCGAGCGTGGAGGCCACGGCGTCGAGGTTCCCCGCATGCAGCAGTTCCAGCCCCTGGGCGAGCCGGCGGTGCAGCAGCCAGCGCGTGGCGGGGCTCGCTGCCTCGTAGGCCGCCGTGCGCAGCAGCTGGTGGGCAAAGCCGTAGCCGGGGCCCGCCGGAAGCAGGATGCCCAGGGTCCAGAGCTCGTCGATGGCCTCCACCAGTTCGGTGTTTCCGAGGTCCCCCGCCTCGCTGAGCAAATCCAGGCTGATGTCATGCCCGAAGGCCGCGGCAAGCTCCGCAACGTGCCTGGCCGCGGGACCCAGCCGCTCGATGCGCCGCCCCAGCAGCGGGCCGAACCCGCCCTCGGGGAACGGGCCGCCCGGCGGGAGCACACGCACTGCCTCCACCACGTGGAGCGGGTAGCCGCCCGTTGCAGCATGCAACAGCTCCGTCTCCCCCGGGTCCGGGGTACGGCCCAGCAGGTGTCCGGCCAGCTCACCGACGGCCTCCCTGTCCAGCGGCCGCACGGCAAGTTCGCGCAGCTGCCCGGCGCCGCGTGCCCCCTGCAACAGGTGCGCCACGGACGCGGATGCGGCCTCGCCGCCGGTGCGCAGTGTCGCGACGAAGAGCAGGCCCGCCGCACGGCCGGAGCCGAGCATGAAGGAGATCCACGCGGCGGTGTCCGCATCGCACCATTGCAGGTCCTCAAGCACCAGCACGGTGGGTCGCCCGGTGGCCTCCACCGTTGCGGCAAGCGCCTCGAAGAACCTGTAGCGCTGCCACGCGTCCACCATGGCACGGCCACCGGCGGGCAACTCCCCCGGTGGCGCGCCGGGCCCGGGTCCCGGCACCAGCTCCGGCAGCAACCGCGCCGCTTCGCTGCGCAGGGGTGCGGGAAGCGTGGCAAGCACCGGGGTGAAATCCCTCCCCCGCAGCCACCTGGCCACCGGGGCCAGCGGGATCCTGCCCGAGGCATCCACGCAGCGTGCCCGGGCCACCACCGCGCCCGCGGACCTTGCCACCTCGCCCAGCGCGGTGGCCAGGTGGGTCTTGCCGACGCCGGGGGCCCCGGAGAGCACCAGCATTCCCCCGCGGCCGTCGCGGGCCTGCTCCCAGCATTCCCGCAGCTCCGCCATCTCCCGCCCCCGACCGATCGGAGCGCGCCCGGACGCCGGGGCTGCAGCGGGGGTGCGGCCCGGGCCCACCAGCCGGCGGGTCTCCTGGGACGGCGCCACCCCGAGTTCCCGCTCCAGCACCGCGGCGCAGCGGTGGAAGGCCTGCAGTGCCGCGGCTCTGTCCCCGAGCGCCAGGTGGGCGCGGATCAGCCCGCGGTACCCGGCCTCCTCCAGCGGCTGGATCGCGATGCGTTGCCCGGCGACGGCCAGCGCGCGGCGGCCCTCCCCCAGCCCCGTCCATGCGGCGGCGGCTTCGTCGCACAGCGCCGTGCATTCGCCGCGGATACGCTCCCGCACCTGGGGCACCCAGTCCGAGTAGTTCCCGGGCATCAGGTCCCCGCGGTACGCCTCAAGGGCCAGCTGCGCGTGCCCCAGGAAGTCCCGCGCATCGGGATCCCCGGCGGAGGCCAGGGCCGCTGCGCGTTCCTCGGCAAAGACCTGCACGTCCACGCACAGCCCGGGGTCCGGCCGCCAGCCGATCGCCCCGTCGGAGGCGGCGAGGGCGTCGGTGCCCGCCAGCAGGTGGCGCAAGTTGTGCAGTTCGCGCCGGAGGTTGGTCATGGCCTGGGCCTCGGGCGTCTCGGGCCAGAACGTCCCGGCCAGCACGGGCCGCGGCACGCGGATCCCGGGGTGCAGGACCAGGTAGGCCAGCAATTCCACGGCCCGGGACCCGCCGGCCACCAGGTCGACGCCCAGCATGGTGAGACGTTGTTCACCGAGCAGATTCAGTTGCAGCACGGCATGTTGCCCCTTTTGGCGACCATCCCCCGCCTGGAATTCTCCCACCGGCACCGGGGGCGGGCAACCGGCGGGCCGCACCGACTGACTAGAATGGATCGGTGATGCACAGCGATTCGGTGGCGACGGCCTATACGACGGTGGACGGCGACTTCGTCCACGAGGTGGAGATCAAGCGTTCGCGCTTCATCACCTACCTGCGCCGCGTCGAGTCCGAGGAGCAGGCGCGCGGCCTTGTCGCCGAGCTGCGCAAGTCCCACTTCGATGCGCGGCACCACTGCAGCGCGTTCATCCTGGGTCCGGACCGGATGGCCATGCGCAGCAACGACGACGGCGAGCCCTCCGGCACCGCCGGCATCCCGATGCTCGACGCGCTGGCCAAGCGGGAGACGGCCCCGGGCCTCACGGACCTCTCGGACACCGTCGCGGTGGTGGTGCGCTACTTCGGCGGCATCCTGCTGGGCGCCGGCGGCCTGGTGCGCGCCTACTCCGACTCGGTCTCCGGCGCCCTGGATGCGGCGCCCCTTCTGCGCCGCCAGCGCATGCGCATCCTGGGCGTGGATTCCGACTACATGGCCGCGGGAAAGCTGGAGAACGACCTGCGCGCCGGCGGCACCCAGGTGCTGGGCACCGACTACGGCCCGCGCCTGGCCACGCTGCGCGTGGCCCTGAACGACGATGCCGGGGCCATCGCGCTGTTCAAGGACCGGCTCGCCACGCTCAGTGCCGGCGCCGGCACCGCCGAAAACCTGGGAACCGAATGGGTGGATCTACGATGACTCTTGATTTTGCGCTGCTGCGCCGCTGGCCCGATGTCGAGGCCGAAAACCTGCAGGCCGTCGACGCCGCCGACCGGCTGCTGCTGGACATGGCCGCCGATGCCGGCTGGCCTGCCGAACCCGGCCGCGTCGCCATCCTCAACGACCACTACGGTGCGCTGACGCTCGGCGTGCTGGCCGCCGGGGTGACCGGGGTGCGCGTGCACCAGGACGCGCTCTCCGGCGCCCGAGCCATCGAGGCCAACGCGCAGCGGCTGCTCCCGGGGCTGGCCGGCGGCCATACGCACCTGCCGCTGGGTGCCGGGCTGCTGGAGGGCGCCTCCCTGGTGCTCATCCAACTCCCCCGGTCGCTGGACGCCCTGGAGGAGATGCTGGGCTTCATCGCGGCGCACGCGGCGCCGGATGTCACGGTGATGGCCACCGGACGCCTCAAGCACATGGGCCTGGGCATGAACGAGGTCATGGGCCGGTACTTCGGTTCCGTCACGGCCTCGCTGGCCCGCCAGAAGTCCCGCGTGCTCACGGCCACCGGCCTCCGGCCGGCATCCGGGCGCCCCGCGCCGCGCTTCCCGCTGCAGGCATCCTTCCCCGTCGGGCTGGAGCGCCCCCTGCAGCTGCGCGCCTATGCCCAGACGTTCGGCGGCGCCAAGCTGGATCCGGGGACCCGCTTCCTGCTCGAGCACCTTCAGCTGCCGGATACCGCCGTGCGCGCCGTGGACCTGGGCTGCGGCAACGGCACCATCGCCGCCTTCATGGCGCTGAAGCACCCCCGGCTCGCGGTCCACGCCTCCGACCAGTCGGCATCGGCCGTGGCCTCGACGGCAGCGACCGCCGCCGCCAACGGCGTCGCCGGGCGCGTCGCCCCGGTGCAGGACGATGCGCTCGCCTCGCTGCCGGATGCCTCGGAGGAACTCGTGGTGCTCAACCCGCCGTTCCACATGGGCAACACGGTTCACGCGGGGATCGCACTGAAGCTGATTGCCGACGCCGGCCGCGTGCTCTCACCCGGCGGGGAACTGTGGTGCGTCTGGAACTCGCACCTGGGCTACCGGGCGCAGCTGGAGAAACTGGTGGGGCCCACCCGCCAGGTCGCCAGGAACCCGAAGTTCACCCTCACGGTGTCGACACGGGCGTAGCCGCCGCCTTCCCGGCGTAGCGGGTGGGCCGCGGCATCGGGCCGGTTTCGAACACCGGACGGGCGCCGGCGACCCGGACGGCGTAGCCCGGCAGCCCCGCCGCTTCCAAGCCAATGCTGTCGATCACCGCCACGCCGGTCGTCTCGATGGCCGTCGAGTCCGGGGTGCAATTGGCAAGATTGCGCCGGCGCACCGTGCGGCCGGCACGATTCAGGACCTCCGTGGCGCGCCACGGCCGGAAACCCGTGTGGGTCCCCGGGCCTTTCCTGTCTCGCCGGGCCGGTGTCCCCGGCACCGCGGGCCGACTGCCCCAGGCGCGTAGTCCAACGATGGCGAGGCGGGTGTGCGCCGGTACCGGAAGCTTCACGACGTTGGCACCCCAGACCCACGGCTCGTTGGCCACGGCAAGGAATTCCCGATGGCCCAGTGCGTTGACCGCGTTGATTCCGTGCACCGGGCACCGGTCATCGAGCGCGAGCACCGGCGGCATCCCCCCGGGCGCCGAGCGCTCCTTGCCGCCGCAGCTGCAGCCCTCGCGTTGGGCCTCGGCCAGGTCCACGCATTGGGCCGCACGCTGGAAGACCAGCGGACCGATGGCGGGATCCAGCGGGATCTCCAGAACGACAGCCCCGGCGATTCGTTCCTGGGCAAGGTGCAGCGCACCCACCAAGAACCAACAGCAGAGCGCCAGCAACGGGATGACGAGGTGGTCGAGGTCATCGAAACCGAAGGTCCCGGGCACCGCCGCGATGTCACGCCTGGCGGAAGTAAAGTAGGAGACGACGACCTTGATGAGCACGAGCGCCAGCAACGTGCCGGCGAACTTCTTCATGAACCGCCCGGCCCTGCGGTGCATGCTCGAATCGCGCAGCAGGGCCCTGGACACCAGGGTTTGCCCGCTTCCTTGCTGCCTCCAGGCCCTGACCAGCATCGTGAGCCGCATCCCGGACATGCCCCCGGCAAGACCCAGCAACAGGAGCCAGAGGGAGGCCGCCCACCACAGGGCCGCGAACAGCGTGGTTTGTTGCTGGGAAAAATACAGCACCGCTGTCCCCAGCAGGCATATCCAGGGCGTGAGTCGTGCCGAAACCGCTGTGCAGAACCCCCAGGAAAGCAAGGCCCCGACGACGTAGGGATCTGCCTCGTGGTCCAGCCCCGAGTCGAGTCCGCTTTTCAGCCCAATCGCAAGCAGCGCGTAGTAGGGCACCAGGGAGCCCCAACGCAGCAGCCGGTCCGGAACCGTCCGCGGCACCGCCGCCCATTCGGCTTCCGAGACCACGTAGCGCGGCAGCGCCACGGTTGGGTCCTGCTGTTCCTTCGCGCCCACGCTGGTTCCTCCCTGACTGGCCAATGGCACAAGGCTAGGCGAGGAAACCCTACCTGCCCGTCATCCTTGCGGGTGATCATCGGGGCCGCCGGGACTACCCGGCATGCCTCAGATTCCTTCGAAG
The DNA here is from genome assembly GCF_051550675.1 of Paeniglutamicibacter selenitireducens. Classification (NCBI taxonomy): domain Bacteria; kingdom Bacillati; phylum Actinomycetota; class Actinomycetes; order Micrococcales; family Micrococcaceae; genus Paeniglutamicibacter; species Paeniglutamicibacter selenitireducens. The sequence continues at coordinate 387,212 of NZ_JBPULF010000001.1, forward strand.
AGGTCACCCAGCAGCGCCGCACCGGGTTCCCTCGCGGGCCAGGCAATGACGGATGGCTCCTTGCCGACGGCCCGTTCCCAGCTGCGTGCATCCCTCCCTGGATCGATCAGGACGTGGCGTTGGCTGCGGTGCTCCTGCAGGCCCGCGACGATGCGCGATGCCACGGCGCGGGTGTCGACCTCGATGCCGATGTCCTCGTCAGGCACGGGACGCAAGTGGTACTCCAGCGAGGGGTCCCAGGCCGGGAGCCCCTTGCGGCAGCGCGCCGCGTTCCAGCGCTCGAAGGTGGAGGTGCGGATCGCGCCGTGGACCAGGCGCCGCAACCCCGGCCCTGGAACCTGCCTCGCCAGTTGGAACGCCGCGTCGGTGGCCCTGCCGATCGCGATGTGGTCGCGGTGCCCGGTGATTCCGTCGGGGCCGAAGGTCGCCACGACCTGCGGCCGCTCGCAGAGCAGGATCTCCCGGATGCGCTCTACAAGTTCGCCGGCGTCGACGGTGTCCAGCCGCCCGTCGTCGTAGCCGAGCCATTCGTGGCGGTCCGGGATGGTTCCGTGGGCGCGCCACGCATTCGCGCTTTCCACCCGCCGCCATGCGCCGAGCGTTTCGGGGGTGGCGGGGACACCCTCGCAGATCTGGCCGGCGGCGCCGTCCGTGGCCAGCACCAGGATGAACCGGAAGCCCGGATCGCGTTCGTGAAGGGCGATCGACCCGGCGCAACCGTAGGCGTCGTCGTCGGGGTGGGCGACGATGACCGCGACGGAATGCGGCTCGTTCATGGGCAAATTTTAGTCCCGCGTTCCTCCACGGAACAGCGCGGCGGGGCCCACACTGGCGCGCTTCAACCGGCAGCGGCCCCCGAGGTGCAATACTGCTGGAATGGATGAGCGCACCGAGGTACCCAACAAGGCCCTGATCGTCGTGGACATGCAAAACGGGGTCGTCGAACACTGCGTGCACCCGAAGAAGGTGACATCACGCATCCAGGAGATGGTCACCCGGGCGCGCGACACCGGGACCCCGATCTTCTGGGTCCAGGACGAACAGGACTTCGCCCGGCATTCCACCGCCTGGCGGATCGTCGCCCCGCTGGAACCCCGCGACGGCGAACACCATGTCTTCAAGACCTACCGCGACGCCTTCGCCGGGACCGGGCTGCATGCGGCGCTGAACGCCCAGGGCGTCGGGCACGTGGTGATCTGCGGCGCCCAGTCCGACTACTGCGTGCGCACGGCGGCCCAACGCGCCGCGGCCATGGGCTTCGACGTAACGCTCGTGCGCGATGCCCACACCACGGGTGCCGCAACCTTCGAGGGCCAGAGCCTGACCGGGGACCAGGTCATCGCCCACACCAACGCCTACTTCTCCGGGCTCGAGTATCCCCAGCAGGCCATCTCGCTGCTGCGCGCCGACGAGGTCGTCTTCCACCCGGTGCCATCGAACGACTAGGGCTGGCCGGAGTTGGGACTTGTTTTGTTGCCGCGCTGATCCACAGGGACAAAGATCGGGTGCCCGTGCTTGTATCGACAGGCAAACCCATCGATCCCGAACGGCCGCAAGTCCAGTTCGTCAATGCGCCCGGCCATGGGTGCCGGTTTCCGGGCCGCCTCGCCATCGCTTTCGGATGTCCGGGTGGCACCGCTCCTGCCCCGGCCTAGGTGGTTTTCCGCGGGCTCTCCGCGCCACCTTTCAACGGCAAGGAAACCGTTTTCCTCTACCAGTCCGGCGCGCCCGGGCAACCCCGGACCCGCGTAGCCCAACACACCGATGGGTCTGCCCATGGCGGTGACCGGAAGCCCGGACAAGGGACTCCAGACCCAGGATGCCGTGCGGGCGGCGGCTGCAAATTCCGCCGTGCCCATGGCGTTGACCACGTCGACGCCATGCACCGCGCCATGACGGTCGACGGAGACCTCGTCCATGGTTTCGGCACCGGAATGCTCTTCCGTGAATGCCGAATCCTCCGCACAACTGCAGCCTTCGCGCTGTTGCTCCGCTTCGGGAAGTCCCCCGGCATCCAGCCAGTCCATGCCCGCCACCGATAGCGGTCCGCCATCGGGCGTCGGCAGGATCCACAGCACCGGACCGATCAACGAGGCACGCAACCTCCGCCACCCAAACCGCAACGGAAGAACCCCGGCCCACAGTGCAGCCGCCAGGGCCACCGCCAGCAGGAACGGATCAAACGGTTCCGGATACGCCTCGGGCCCGCTGGTTCGGGATTCGTGGAGGAACCAGGAAAAGGCGAGGTAGGCGGCCAACGCCGTGCACGCAAGGAACACGAATGCCCCGCGACCACTCTGTGTATCTTCCCGCCCCCACGTAGCCTGTTCCTCGGTGAGTGGGAGGACGTCAGACGCCCCTTGATCCAGGACGTGCCGCAATTTTCGCAGCGCCATGAACTGCCGCATGCCCATCGTCATGTCGATCAATCCTGCCGCTCCGATGACCGCCGAGCTGGCCCAGAACCACCAGCGTGGTTCAAGCCCCAGGCTTGTCGCGACAATGTTGTCGACCTGGACGGCAAGAAACGCCACCCAGATTCCCGGCCGCGGCACAATCAAGACGGGTATCAGCACAAGCAGCATGAGCGTGATCGACGTATCCGGCATGAAGCCCGACGGCTCCACTGACGCGGCCCACGTCGTACTATCCGCCGAGGCATCTTCCGACAGCGAAGCAATGGCCTTTGAAACCAGGAACCCTCCAAAGCCCAGGAGCAGGGCTCCACGCAACACGGAGTTCGGGAACATCCTGGGCTGGGCATTCCACTGGGCTGCGCTGGGCTTCATCAACCGGACGGTACGTGAATTTGTCACCCACCGATCTTGCCACTGCTCGCGCCCCCGGACCGAATTCGCTAGGGTGGCCAAAACGCCCAGAGAGCAACAGGGAGGCACCATTGTCGATGAACCCGAAACACCAAAGATTCGTTGCCGACCTCGAACGGGCGGGCATTTCCCGTAAGATCCGGCTGCTCGACGAGCACACCCACACCGCCGCCGCGGCGGCCAGTTACCTGGGCTGCGACGTGGCGGCCATTGCCAATTCACTGGTCTTCGACTGCGGGGGCGAGGCGCTGCTGATCATGTCCAGCGGCGCGGGCCGGGTGGACACCGCACTGGTCTCGCAGGCCTTGGGCGGACGGCAACTGAAACGGGCAACACCCGACTTTGTGAAGCAGGCGACGGGCCAGGTCATCGGCGGTGTGGCACCGGCGGGGCATCCCGCTCCCCTGCGCACCGTCATAGACACCTCCCTGCGGGACTTCGACGAACTCTGGGTTGCCGCGGGAACCGCCGATTCACTCATGCCCCTCAGCTACGCGGAACTTCTCAAGCTCACCGGTGGAACCGAACTGAAAGTCCGCTAAGAACCCGAAACCGAAGGTTCAAGGCGGTGCTCGACGTCGGGCCAAGCCAGCGTCGTCTTCTCGGTGGGAGCCAGCGCCTTCAGCAGCAGCGCGTCGGCGACAACGATTCCATGCGGTGAGACCTCCAGGATCGCCAACGGGCCGGAGAATGCACCGCGCCCGCCCTCAAGCACCCATGGCTGCATCAGTTCGGCGATTCCCTGTTCGCACAGGCGTTCTTCGCCGTCAACGTAGTCGCACGGTTCGCCGGCGACATGCCCCAGGACGGAGCGCGGCTGCACGACGCCGTAGTCGGGGGTCACCGGCTCGAGGTACCCAACCGTTTCCCCGTCTTCCCGGGTGACGGCTATCCATGCTGAAGTATCCATGGTTCGAGGCTAGCCCGGAGGCGCCTGATTTCCCGAACCGGCCGCTTAACGACGAAGGTCCCCTCCACCAACGGTGGAGGGGACCTTCGTTCAAGCTACCTCGAGTGAATCAACGATTCACAAGCGGAGGAAGGCTTAGGCTCCGGTGAGCTTCTCGCGCAGTGCGGCGAGGGCTTCGTCGGATGCCAGGGTGCCTGCCTCGGGAGCCGGAGCTTCCGAGGAGTAGGAGGTTGCAGCGGACTCGGCCGGTGCGGCTTCGGCAGCTGCATCGTCGGCGAGGTGCTGTGCAACCTGCTTCTTGTGGGCTTCCCAACGGGTCTGGGCGTCAGCGTACTGCTGCTCCCAAGCTGCACGCTGGGTCTCGAAGCCTTCGAGCCACTCGTTGGACTCCGGGTCGAAGCCCTCCGGGTACTTGTAGTTGCCCTCTTCGTCGTACTCTGCGGCCATGCCGTAGAGAGCCGGATCGAATTCGGCACCTTCCGGATCGACGCCCTCGTTGGCCTGCTTGAGGGACAGCGAGATGCGGCGACGCTCGAGATCGATGTCGATGACCTTGACGAACAGTTCGTCGCCAACGGAGACAACCTGCTCTGCCAGCTCCACGTGGCGCACGGCCAGCTCGGAGATGTGCACGAGGCCTTCGATTCCGTCTTCGACGCGAACGAATGCACCGAACGGAACAAGCTTGGTGACCTTACCCGGAACAACCTGGCCGAGGGCGTGGGTGCGGGCGAAGGTCTGCCACGGATCTTCCTGGGTGGCCTTGAGCGAGAGCGAAACACGCTCGCGGTCCAGGTCGACCTCGAGAACCTCGACGGTGACTTCCTGGCCAACTTCGACAACCTCGGACGGGTGGTCGATGTGCTTCCAGGACAGCTCGGAAACGTGGACGAGACCGTCTACGCCGCCAAGGTCCACGAATGCACCGAAGTTGACGATGGAGGAAACGACGCCCGGACGAACCTGGCCCTTTTCCAGCTTGTTGAGGAAGGTGGAGCGAACCTCGGACTGGGTCTGCTCGAGCCATGCACGGCGGGACAGAACAACGTTGTTGCGGTTCTTGTCCAGCTCGATGATCTTGGCTTCGATTTCCTGGCCGATGTACGGAGCCAGATCGCGCACACGGCGCATTTCGACGAGCGATGCCGGCAGGAAGCCGCGCAGGCCGATGTCGAGGATAAGGCCGCCCTTGACCACCTCGATGACGGTGCCGGTAACGACGCCGTCTTCTTCCTTGATCTTCTCGATGTCGCCCCAGGCACGCTCGTACTGAGCACGCTTCTTGGACAGGATCAGACGACCTTCCTTGTCCTCCTTGGTGAGGACGAGGGCCTCGACGTTGTCGCCGACTGCGACAACGTCGCCCGGGTCAACATCGTGCTTGATGGAAAGTTCGCGGGAAGGGATGACACCTTCGGTCTTGTAACCGATGTCGAGCAGAACTTCGTCGCGGTCAACCTTGACGACGATGCCTTCGACGAGGTCGCCATCGTTGAAGTACTTGATGGTGGCGTCGACGGCAGCGAGGAAGTCTTCAGCAGAGCCGATGTCGTTGATTGCAACGACTGGAGCACTGGTCTTCTCGTTGGAGGTGATGGTCATGTAGTAGGGACTCCGATGTGGATAGTCTTGTTGGTCGGTCAGCCGGAAGTCCCGGCATGTTCCGAATTAAGCATTTGCGGGCACGGCAGGGCCGAAACACGCGTACCCAGTCTATTCCCCCACCCCCTGCCGGGTCAAAACGTCAACCGCCCCTCTTGTCAAGCCGGGGTGCCCGAATCCGCCTCTCCCGGGGCGACCGATGCGAGGTGCGGTGCGCGGCCCTCAGGCGAAGGCGTCGGAGAGCGTGAGCAGGCGCAAACCCCTGGATCCAAGGGCGTCAAGCAGCCCCGGCAGCGCCCGCGCCACTCCGGCCCCGGTGCCCGAGTTCGGACGGTTGAAATGCGCGATGCCGACATCCCGCCGGCCCAGCAGGGCGGTTTGCGCGGCAACGGTGGCCGCCGGGAAGGTGGCTCCGGCATCGAGGTTCACGGTGAAGTTCATCGGAATGAGTCCAAGCTCACGCGTCATGCGCGTACACAGTTCATCCATGTGGGCGGTCCCGGAGCGGAAGAAGCCGGCCTCGACGCCGAAGACCTCGGCCAGGTAGCGCTGGTTGCCCATGACTTCCTCGTAGGCCTGGGCGATGGACGCGGTGCCGGGAATCCCGTAGGCGGCCTGTCCCCGGCTGGCCAGCGGCGCGTGCGAGGTGCCGTGGTTGGCGATCTCGAAGAGCGGGTCCGCGACAAGGTCCAGCATCAGGGAGTGGTTGGCCTTGGCCCAGCGGCGGTTGACGAACAGTGTGGCCGGGGCGTTGTGCTTCCGCAGCGCCTTGACGAGCGTCGCGTCGTAGCCTTCCCCGTGCGGTCCCCCGCAGGCGTCGAAGGTCAGTGCCGCGCCGCGGGCCCGGGCCGGCAGCTGCAGCGCAATGCCCTTCACCTCGAGCCCGAAGGCGCCGGCGGGCTTGCCGGAGAATCCGGCGACCACCTGCTGGCGGGTCGGCACCGTGGCAGCGCCCGGCGAGGCGGATGGCACGGCATTCGGCGCGGCCGTCGGTGTGGGGGCCGAGGTAGGGCTCGGGTCGGGCACCGGGTTGCCCGTAGCCGCGCCGGCGGCCTGCTCGAGCGGTGAGCGTGGCGAACCCGGGTCGGCCACGCAGGAACTCAGTGCCGCGGCGCCGAGGCCGAGGGCCGCGCCGAGGAAGGCCCTGCGTCCCGGGAGGGACGGGGCCGGAGATGGAACGTGCATGTTTCTAGAAGTCCGCCTGGCAATAGGGAACGGTGGCCGTGGCGAAGAGCGCGTCGAGCGTCGGCAGTGCGCCGGGTGTGTGCACCGCGAGGACGCCGGCCTCGTGAAGCCGCGTGGCGCTGGTGGCGCCGAGGTAGAGCGAGGCGAGGTCGCGCACGTCGAGGTTCGCGTCCGCCGCACTGTCCGCCGGGGCCCGGCGCACCGCGGGCACGCCCCCGTCCACGGCCAGTTCCCAGGTGCCGCCGGCAAGGCCGAGGTCGTCGCGCACCTCGAGGCGGATGCTGCCGTCGGCGGTGTAGGTGCGGGCACCGAGCGCCGCGGGGAGGTCAAGGATGCGTAGCCAGAGGTGATCACCCAGCGCCGTGACCTTGTAGGAACGCGAGTCGGCAAGCGCCGTCGGCAACACGTCGTCGACGGGGCCGCGCCCCGTGACCTTCTCGATCAAGTCGTGGGCGCCGAGGTGTGCCACGAGTTCCCGGCGGGCGGCACCTGAGGCGGCACACAGCTGCTGGATCTCCAGGGTGTGCGTCTCGTTCTTCCAGCCATTGAACAGGTAGGTCACGAATCCGTCGGGGGTACCCTGGGCGTCAAGGTGCAGGGCGGCACGCAGGTTCTTGACCGGCTTGAGCGACTCGTAGTCGTCCCACCGGCCCTCGGCGAAGCCGAGGTCGAAGTGGTTGTGCCGCACCGAGCCGAGCGTCTTGGCGTGGGCCGCCTCGAAGATGGCGGCGGCGTGGTCCTTCAGGTCCGCCGGGGCGAGCTCGACGATGCTGCCGGTGGCCGGGGCGCGCAACTGCGCACCGCGGTCGTCGACCGTCAAGGCGAAGCGCACGCGCTCGGTGGCACGGCCGAAGCCGAAGCGCCCGTAGATTGTCGCCTCCGAGGCGGTCAGGGCGGCAAGCGGCATTCCGGCGTCCCTGGCGCGGAGCAGGTCCTGGGTGATCACGGTGCGCAGGATGCCGCGGCGGCGGTGCGTCGGGCTGACGGTCACCGAGGTGATCTGGTGCACCGGCACGGGTTCGGCACCGCCCACGTTGAGCGTGCCGGGGTACGCCGCGTAGGTGGCGACGGGCTGTTCGGCGTGGATGGACGGGGCGGCCTCGGCGTCGTCATGCACGGCGGTGAAGGCCAGGCCGTCGGCGACGGCGATCTCCGCGAGGGTCCTCAGCGCCTCGGCCTCCGGCGGGCCGTCGTGGAACCCGCGGCTGGTGGCCAGGTTGAACGCGTCGGTTCGCCCGGTGGGCACGCCGTCGACGATTTCCGGTGCGAAGCGCTCGATGCGCAGCGTGTTCTTCACTGTCTCGCTCATGGCCTGCGGGTGCTCCCTTGTCTCAGAATCCGTTGATGGCGTGGGGTAGCCCGGGCACATCCAGCAGGCGGCCGAGCCGTTCGATGTCCGCGGGCCCATCCCCGGCGCCGTGCCCGGGCCCATCCCCGGCGGTACGCAGCAGTCCCGCGGCATGCAGGTCCGCAACGCCCGCGGCACCGAGCAGCAGCGGGCCCAGCGTCGCGGCGTCGCAGGACAGCGTGGCCGGTGCGTCGTCGGTCAGGCGGGTGACGGCCGCGCGGCCGTCCGCCACCTGGAAGCCGTAGGTCCCGGCGGCCAGGTCCAGCGCGTCCCGGACCTGCAGGGTGAAGCTGCCGTCGCCGCGGTACTCGCGTGCGGCGAACGCCGCCGGGACGTCGAGCACGCGCACCCACAGGCCGTGTTCGCGGTCCGTGTAGGAGAGCCGGGCCGGGTCCTCCAGCGCCCAGCCGAGCGGGTCGTTCGCCGCGGCGAACGGGTAGCTCACGCGCTCCACGAGGTCGTGGGCGAAGAGGAAGCGGAAGAGTTCGCGGCGGGCGACGGGGGTCGTTGCCACAAGGTCCAGCACGTTCAACGTGACGGGCTTGGCGTCCCACCCGGCGAAGGCGTAGGTCGCGAAGCCCCGGACCTCGCCGGCCTCGTCGAGGTACAGCGCGGCACGCGTCTTGGGGTCGGCCTCCGGCCCCTCCGAGCCCCACCGGCCCGTCGCGTGGCGGAGGTAGGCGTCCTGGCGCCCCACGGATCCGCGCTGGCCCTGATGGAAACGCTCGAAGAGCGGCCCGGCGAACTCCTCGAGCTTGGCCGGCGCGACCTGGAGGACGGAGCCGGCGGGTTCGGCGTGGAAGCGCACATCGCCGCGCACGTCCACGTTCAGGGTCTGCTGCTCGGTGGCCCGGCCGAAGCCGAAGCGCCCGTAGATCGTCGCCTCGGTGGCCGTCAGCGCGGCCAGCGGGAATCCCGCCCGCTTAGCCCGGGCCAGGTCGGCGGTCATCAGCTCGCGCAGGATGCCGCGGCGGCGGTGGCTGGGGCGCACCGTGACAAGGGTGACAAGGTGCGCGGGGACCGGCGCCGCGCCCACGTTCAGCGTCTTGTCGAACGAGGCGAAGGTCGCCACGGGCACCAGCGGGTCGGCAAGCGCCGAGGGACGCGAATCGTCGTAGACCCCCGTGAGCACCCGCGCGTCAAGCGTGTGGGACCGGATCATCTCCTCCAGCTGCTCGGCCGTGGCCGGCTTGCGGTAGAAGCCCTCCCAGGCGCTGTTCAGCCAGGCCTCGTAGCCGCGGCCGGCGGTGCCGTCCTCGCGCCGGGCCAGGGACACGTTCTCGATGCGCAGGTGCCCGTCAAGCATCAGTGACCCGCGTCCTGCCAGGACTTGCCGATGCCGACGTGGACATCCAGCGGCACCTTCAGCTCGGCTGCGGCTCCCATCCGCTCGCGCACCAGCGCCTCGACGGCCTCCAGTTCCCCGGGGGCGACCTCGAGCACGAGTTCGTCATGGACCTGCAGCAGCATGCGGGACTTCAGTCCGGCCTCCTGGAGGCCCTCCTGCACCCCGAGCATGGCGCGCTTGATGATGTCCGCGGCGGAGCCCTGGATCGGAGCGTTCAGCGCGGCGCGCTCGGCGATGTCGCGCAGCTGGCGGTTGTCGCTGGCCAGCTCCGGCAGGTAGCGCCGGCGGCCGAAGATGGTCTCCGTGTAGCCGTCCTTGCGGGCCTGGTCCACCACGGCGCGCAGATAGTCGCGCACCGCGCCGAAGCGGGAGAAGTAGTCCTTCATGAGGGTGCGGGCCTCGTCGACGGAGATCTTCAGCTGCTTGGAGAGCCCGAACGAGCTCAGCCCGTACGCCAGGCCGTAGCTCATGGCCTTGACCTTGGAGCGCATCTCGGAAGTGACCTCCTCCGGTTCCACGTCGAAGACGTGGGAGCCGACGAAGCGGTGCAGGTCCTCGCCCTCCTGGTAGGCCTGGATCAGGCCCTCGTCGCCGGAGAGGTGCGCCATGATGCGCATTTCGATCTGCGAGTAGTCGGCGGTCAGCAGGGTTTCGTAGCCCTCGCCGACGACGAACACCTCGCGGATGCGCCGGCCCTCCTCGGAGCGGACCGGGATGTTCTGCAGGTTCGGGTTCAGCGAGGACAGGCGTCCGGTGGCGGCGACGGTCTGCGCGTAGGTGGTGTGGATGCGCCCGTCGGAGGCCACGGCCTTGCGCAGGCCCTCGACGGTCTGGCGCAGCTTGGTGGCGTCGCGGTAGGCCATCAGTGCGACGAGGAACGGGTGCCCGGTCTTGACCAGCAGGTCCTGGAGCGACTCGGCGTCGGTGGTGTAGCCGGTCTTGATCTTCTTGGTCTTGGGCAGGTCGAGTTCCTCGAACAGGACCACCTGCAGCTGCTTGGGGCTTGAGAGGTTGACCTCGTGGCCGATCGCCGCGAAGGCCTCCGCGGTGGCCAGGTCGATGGTCATCGTGAAGTCGGAGTACAGCTCGTCGAGCTTTGCGGTGTCGATGGCGATGCCCGCCATTTCCATCTGCGCCAGCACGTGCGAGAGCGGCATCTCGAGTTCCTTCAGCAGGGCATCTCCCCCGCGCTCGACGAGCATCCCCGCCAGGTGCAGGGACAGCTCCCGCACCACGTGGGCGGCGCGCACCGCGGGGGTGGCAAGGTCCGGGCCCTCGAGGTCCAGGGCCAGCTGGCCGTCGGCGGGCGCCTCGGCGGCCTCCAGCGACATCTTCAGGTGCACCTGGGCGATGTCCGGCAGGTCGTGGCTGCGGCGGTCCGGCTGGATGAGGTACGCGGTGATCATGGTGTCGTCGACGACGCCGGCAAGCTCCAGCCCGCGGTTGCGCAACAGCTTGTAGGTGCCCTTGTAGTCGTGCACGGCCTTGGTGTAGTCGGCGGAGGCGAGCACCTTGGCCAGGGCCTGCTCGGTCTCCGCGTCGGTTTCCTCGAGCGAGGCGTAGGCATTGGCGTCGGGCGCGGCGAAGGCCAGCCCCACGACGTCGAGGCCGCCGGCGGCGGGCACCGTGGCGGCGTGCAGTCCCAGCAGCTGGGCGCCGTGCTTGGCGAACCAGTCGCGGATCTCCGCGGCCGAGGTGAGCATGCTGTGCTCGGCGATCTCCACGTGCTCGCGGTCGTCCTCCGGCTCCTCGCCGAAGAGGTCGTAGAGGCGCTTGCGCAGGGTGTTGAACTGCAGGGCGTCGAAGAGCTCCTCGACGGCCTCGCGGTTGGGGCGCTCGAGTTCCATGGCTTCGAGTTCAACCGGCAACTCCAGGTCGCGCAGCAGGTGGTTCAGGCGGCGGTTGCGGGTGACGTTCTCGACGTGTTCGCGCAGCGAGTCGCCGACCTTGCCCTTGATCGAGTCGATGTTCTCAAGGATTCCCTCGAGCCCGCCGTAGAGGTTGATCCACTTGGCGGCGGTCTTCGGGCCGACGCCCGGGACACCGGGAAGGTTGTCGGCGGTTTCGCCCACGAGCGCGGCAAGGTCGGAGTACCGCTCGGGGCGAACGAAGTACTTGGCCTCGACGGCGTCGCCGTCCATCGGCGGGATGTCGGAGATCCCCTTCTTGGGGTAGAGCACCAGGGTCTTCTCGGTGATCAGCTGGAAGGCGTCGCGATCGCCGGAGACCACGAGCACGTCCAGGCCCGCGGCCTCGCCACGGGCGGCGAGGGTCGCGATGATGTCGTCGGCCTCGTAGCCATCCATGGTGATGGTGGGGATGTTCATGGCTTCCATGACCTTCTGGATCAGGTCGATCTGCCCGTGGAACTCCTCGGGCGTCTTGTTGCGCCCGCCCTTGTACTCGGTGTATTCCAGCGAGCGGAACGTTGGGGTGTCCAGGTCGAAGGCCACTGCGACGTGCGTGGGCTTCTGCTGCCGGATCATGGTCAGGAGCATCGACACGAATCCGTGCACGGCGTTGGTGTGCTGTCCGGTGTCGATCGCGAAGTTCTCCGCCGGCAGTGCGTAGAAGGCGCGGAAGGCCATCGAGTGCCCGTCGATCACAAGAAGGCGCTGGGGTTCGGTTGCCACAAGTTTGGTTGATTCGCTCACACCTGCCAGCCTAGTTGGCATGAGCGATAATTTCACACACCACAACGCCGTCCAGCCCGAGATGTCCGGCACCTTTGCCGAGGTCGCGGCGGATACCGGACACCCCTTCGCCGGGCAGCTGGCGGCCCACGGGGTTCCCGAGGCTATGTGGCCGATGCTTGCCTCCCACGGCGTCGGCACCCTGGTGGAGAAGCTGGGCATCGTTTTCACCAAGCTCTCCCCCGAACTCGCCAGCGGGACCATGCCCGTCGAGGGAAACCAGCAGGTGGCCGGGATCCTGCACGGTGGCGCGTCGGTGGCGCTTGCCGAGACGCTCGGCTCCTTCGCTGCGGCCATCCACGGCGGCGGCAGGAAGCGCCCGGTGGGCGTGGACATTTCGGCAACCCACCACCGGGCCGGGGTCACGGGACTTGTCACCGGCGTCTGCACCCCGATCCACCTGGGCCGCACGTTGACGACCCACGAGATCGTGATCCTTGACGAGCAGGGGCGGCGCATCTGCACCTCGCGCATCACCAACATGCTGCTCGAGGAGTAGCCGGGCGATGGGCGGCGTTCCGCAGCGGATTCTCTGCATGGGGGCCACCGGCAGCGGGAAGTCGACACTTGCCCGCGAGCTCGGCCGGATCACGGGCATCCCGGTCCACTACGTCGACGAGGAATTCGGCTGGCTTCCCGGTTGGGTGAACCGCGGCGTCGCCGAGCAAAAACGCCTTGCCTTGGAGACGGCCGCCGCCGAACGGTGGATCTTCGACTCGGCCTACGGAAGCTACAGGGCCGAGGTGTCCGCGTGCGCCGAGTTGGTTCTCTGCCTTGACTACCCCCGGTGGGTCTCACTGCGCCGGTTGCTGTTTCGCTCCGTCCGCCGCGTTGCGACCCGGGAACAGGTCTGCAACGGGAACCTCGAAATCTGGGGGCGCTTGCTGGGCAGGGATTCCATCGTGCGCTGGCACTTCACAAGCTTTTCCGCCAAGCGCCGGCACATGCGTGAGCTGGAGAAGCGGTTGGGCCCCGAACGGGTCCTGCGGTTCTCCAGGCCCCGCCACGCAGAAAGGTGGCTTGCTTCCGTGGAAGCAAGCCACCTTTAGGGGAAAGTCTCAGTACTCGTGGTCCGTGCCGGGGGCCTTGATGAACGCATACTGCGTTTCCTTGATTCCGCCGGCAAACTCGCGGCTGGATGCCAAACGCAGCTTCGCGGTGCCGCGCATCGCAATGAGCGGACGCCCGCCACCGAGGACGACGGGCATCGTGTAGAGCAGCAGTTCATCGAGCAGGCCCGCGTCGGCGAATTGCCCGGCAACGGATCCGCCACCGACAACCCATACATCCTTGCCGTTGGCACTGCGGGCAATGTCCCCGACCCACTCGTTGACCTCACCGCGAACGAAGGTGATGTCAGCGCCCGGGAAGGCGGCCAGCTCACGGTGCGTGAACACCCACACCGGCAATCCCGCGTAAGGCCATTCGCCGTCGATCTCCCGGAGCATCCACGAGTACGTGTCGGCCCCCAGGACAATGGCGCCGATGTTCTCGAGGAATGCCTCGTAGGCCTCGAGTTGGCCTTCGAAGCCGTCGAACTCCATGAGCCAGTCAAGGCGCTCGTTCTCGTCGGCAATGTAACCGTCGACGGAGGCCGCCACGTAGTACCTGAAGTGCGTCATGCACCCCATCCTATCCACGAACGGCCGCATCGAGGCTAGTGAATGCCGAGTATGTTCTCGCTCAAAGCCGGAACAATCAGGATGATGCCGAAGATCACCACGGCGCCGCACACGGCGAAGCATGCGTAGGCGGTGCCCTTGGCGAGGCCGGTCGAGCTCTTTTCGTCCTCGGCAACGGCCAGCATGCGCACACCCAGCGAGTAGGCACCGACAATGAACAGTGCCGAGACCCAGGTGACGACGGCTACGATCAGGAATGCGTCCCACTGGATATTCATGGCTTGTTCTCCTGGTTTGCCTTGGCGCGCGCCATCTTGCGGCGTTCCTTCTTCGAGGGGATGTTCACTGCTGCACCCGATACGTCGACATCGCTGATCGCGTTGCCGTGTCCGACGATTTCACGGCGTGACAGGAACCAGATCAGCAGCAGCGCGCCGAGGCCAAGGACGGCCACGGCGACCAGGCCGACGGTTCCGAAGTGCACCAGCGCCGCGGCGGCCGCGCCCATGATGGCTGCTGCCGGAAGCGTGAAGAGCCAGCCAACGGCGATTCGCCCTGCGGTGCCCCAGCGGACCTCGGCGCCCTTGCGCCCCAGGCCGGAACCGATGACGGAGCCGGAGGCGACCTGCGTGGTGGACAGTGCGAAGCCCAGGTGCGAGGAGGCCAGGATGGCTGCGGCGGTGGAAGTCTCGGCGGCGAAGCCCTGTGCGGGCTTGACGTCGGTGAGGCCCGAGCCCATGGTGCGGATGATGCGCCAGCCGCCCATGTAGGTGCCCAATGCGATGGCCAGTGCACAGGAGGCGATGACCCAGAAGTGCGGGCCGGTGCCTGCGGTCTGCAGGCCCGAGGCGACGAGCGTCAGCGTGATGACGCCCATGGTCTTCTGCGCATCGTTGGTGCCGTGGGCCAGTGCCACGAGCGAGGAGGAGAAGATCTGGCCGTAGCGGAAACCGCCGCGCTTCGGGGAGGCAACGCCGGACTGGCGCTTGGTCACCGCGTAGGCAAGCTTCGTACACAGGTACGCCGAAGTGCCGGCGATCACCGGTGCCACAAGTGCGGGCAGCAGGACCTTGGACATCAGGACTCCGTAGTCGATGGCACCGAAACCGGCACCGACGATTGCCGCGCCGATCAGGCCGCCGAAGAGTGCGTGGGAGGAGCTGGAAGGCAGTCCGAGCAGCCAGGTAAGCATGTTCCAGATGACGGCGCCCATCAGGCCCGCGAAGATCATCGCGGCCGTGATTTGCACGCCGTTGTCCCCGCCCTCCTTGATGATGCCGCCAGAAATGGTCTTGGCGACCTCGGTCGAAAGGAATGCGCCGACGAGGTTCAATACTGCGGCGAGTGCCACTGCGGTTTTGGGCTTGATGGCTCCGGTGGCGATGGGGGGTAGCCATCGCATTCGCGGTGTCGTGGAAGCCATTGGTGAAGTCAAAGAACAAGGCAAGTGCTATGACCAGGACGACGATAAGCGTCAGATCCATGTAGAAACCAATCTTGGGTTACGGGCGAGGGCCGAGGCGCAAACGGTCACCTTGAATCGCCGCATTGTTAACCCAATGTTTCGGTTCCGGTCACCTAAGTCGCCAATTCATCATATGGCCTGTAGAAAACTAGTCAATTCCCGCGAAAGGACCACATAACGCCGCATTGGCGCGTGATTAGGCGGCGCAAGGGCGGGCCCCGCGCCGCGCGTGACCTACTTCACGACACCGGCGGCTCGACGAGCCTGGCCATCAACTCGATGAGCAGGCGTTCGGAAACCGCTTGTGGAAGGGCCTCGACAAGCGCCATCACCGGCGCCATCTGCTCCGGCAAGCCGGACCGGGCGTCGGAAATCCCGATCCGGGCCAGCAAGGAGCGGGATACCTCGGAGTCCAGTTCCGGAAGGGCCTCGGCGCCCAGGGCAGCGAGCGCCGCATGCGCCTCGACACCGGCCACTCCCCTGACCTCATCCGCGGCTTCGCACATGGCCCCGCCCAACCCGGCAAGCACCGCCTCGGTGGCCGGCGTGACGGTCAGGTGCGTGGTGCGCGGCAGGTGGCTGCCGTCAGACTGCCTGAAACCGGGCTGGAGTTGTGCGTGCCACCCGCGCGCCCGCAGGCTGTCGGCCCAGTGGTGCGGATCGACGCGGCGCCCCGCCGGCACGTCGTCGTCCTGCGCCACGGCAAAGAGTGGTCCCGTCGGTTCCCCGAACACCCTCAACCCCTCGATGGCGGCGACCTGCCCACGCAGCGAGTCGGTGGATCGCGCACAGGATCCGGCGAGCGCCGAGAACCCCTCCACGCCCAGTGCGTTGACGATGGCCCAGGCTGCAGCGAGCGGCGCCGCCGATTTCGATCCGAGCATCGTTGAATTGACGACCGGGTAGCCCGGCCAGTTGGTCGTGGCGAAGTACTGGGAGCGCTGGCGGTCCCGCCCCCTGGTCAGCAGGACGGAGACCCCCTTGGGCGCGTAGCCGTACTTGTGCAGGTCTGCGGCGATGCTGGTGACCCCCGGAACGCGCAGGTCCCAGGGTTCCACCCCGCCCCAGAACGGAAGCACCCAGCCTCCGATGCAGGCATCGACATGGCAGTTGATGCCTCGCGCCCGGGCAGCTTCCGCAACCTCGGCCACGGGGTCCAGTGCGGCATACGGATAGGACGGCGCCGAAACCACGACCAGGGCGACGTCGGCACCCATGCGCTCGATCATTGCCGAGGCCTCGACGTGGCCGTTGGGGCCCACGGGGACCAGCTCGATGCCAAGGCCGAGGTACTGCGCCGCCTTGTGGAATGCCGCGTGGACGGTGGAAGGGGCAAGGATCCTCGGCATGCCCGGACCCCGGAAGTTGGACCGGGCGGTTTTCACGGCGAGCAGGCAGCTCTCGGTGCCTCCGCTCGTCACGGTGCCCACCACGTGCCCGTCCCCGCCAAGGACCCCGCGGGCAAAGTCGACGACTTCGCGTTCCATGACGGCGACCGAGGTGAAGGCCGTGGGATCCAGCCCGTTGACCGGCTGCAGGAGTTCCATGGCTGCGGCCGCCAGCCTGTCGAGTTCGGGAAGCCCCGAATCGTAGACGTAGGAGAGCACCCGGCCGCCGTGCGTCGGGGCGTCCGCGGCGCGGAGCCCCTTCAGGCGTTCAAGGATCGCGTCGGTGTCTTTGAGCATTACGTCCCTTCCGGGGTACTGGTTGCCGGACGCCGCGCGGCTTCCGTGATGTCCGATTCACGCAGCGGGTAGCTGCGGAAGACGAGGAGGCTCAGCCCGATGATTGCCGCAGGGACCAGGCTGAAGCCGAGGATGATGCCGTTCACGGCCAGGGGCGGTTGCGCCACGGCCACCCCTGCAGTGGATTCGACGTAGCCACTGGCCCACAGCACGACGGTGAGGAGCGTCGCCCCGAGGGCCATCCCGGCGCTTTCGCCTGCCGTCCACAGCCCGCCGAACACCCCGGCCCGTCGCTCCCCTCGGGTGTGCGTGTCATGGGTGACGACATCGGGGAGCATCGACATGGGCAGCGCCTGCATTCCCGCATATCCGGCCCCGGCGAGCGCCACGGGCAGGTAGATCCATGGTCCGGGGGCGATGAGCATTCCGGTGAGCGCCAGCGCTGCGACGCAGAAGAGCAGGCTGGCTTGCCCGAAGGCCCGCTCCTTGCCCAGGCGCTTGGCCACGCGGCGCCACACGGGGACACCAAGCAGCGCCGGCCCGATCAATGCCACGAAGATCAAGGTCACCGCCTGTTCGTCGTGAAGCACCCACGTCGCCACATATTGGGCGCCGGCGAGCATGCCACCGGTGGCCAGCCCCTGGAGGGCGAACGTCAGCAGCAGCGACCTGAAAGGTTGGCTGCCGCTGAGTGCGTCCCACCCCTTGCGGTAGTCGCGGGAGACCGATCCTGCCTCCACGCCGCGCACGGGCTGGATGGGTGCCACACGCGCAGCGAGGACCATGCATCCGCCGATCAGCGCCCCTGCCACAAGCGCCATGAGGAAGTACCCCCACCAGGGGTTCCCGCCTCCCAGCGAACGCAGCGCCGGACCACCGGCACCGAAGAGCAGGATGGCCACGGAGAGCACGAGGACCCTGACGGAGAGCAGCCGCGTGCGTTGGTCGTAGCTGGTGGTCAGCTCCGCGGGCAGCGCAATATAGGGAACCTGGAACAGGCTGAATGCCGTGGCGGCAGCGCTAAAGGCGACGAACACCCAGATCCCGGACGGCAGGGGGCCGAGCGCGGGGGGCACGGCGAAGGTCGCGAGGAAGAAGACGGGTAGCAGCATGCCGCCGACCAGCATGAAACGACGACGGGAACCCGTGGCCGCCAGGTCGTTGTCGCTTCGGGCACCGATGACCGGGTCGATGAGCACGTCCCAGGCCTTGGCAAGGGCAACCAGGAGTCCAGCGACGATGGCCGCGATGCCCAGGGTGTCGGTCATGTAGTAGATGAGCACCAGCCCCGGGAGCGTGGCGAAGCCCCCAGTCCCCATGGAACCCAGCGCGTAGGTCATCACGGTTTTTCGCGAAAGCTGCCGCTCCGAAGTGGTCATGCTCTGGAGTGTACGCAACCTTTTACCGCAGGTCACCGAGGTTTATGGAATTTCGCGAAGATGACTTCACCCCCCTGCCGCGGAGTTTTTCGCCCCTGCCCGGTGCGCGATTCGCGCCATCGGCCGTAAGCTCGTTCAATGGCACGATTTTTTGATGTTCACCCCGATAACCCGCAGGCCCGTTCCATTGCGCAGGCCGTTGACCTGCTCCGCGATGGAGGATTGCTGGCCTACCCCACGGACTCCTGCTACGCACTCGGTGCCCAGATCGGCAACAAGGAGGCGATGGACCGCATCCGTGCGATCCGGCAGCTGGACGACAAGCACCACTTCACGCTGGTCTGCAGGGATTTCGCCCAGCTGGGCCAGTACGTCGAGGTCAACAACATGGTCTTCCGCAACATCAAGGCTGTCACCCCCGGCAGCTACACCTTCATCCTTCCCGCGACGAAGGAGGTCCCGCGCCGCCTGATGAATGCCAAGAAGAAGACCATTGGCGTGCGCATCCCGGACAACGCTGTGGTCCAGGCCCTGCTCGAGGAACTGGGCGAGCCCATCCTCTCGAGCACGTTGCTGCTGCCGGGCGAGGACGAGCCGATGACCCAGGGCTGGGAGATCAAGGAAGCCCTGGACCACGTGGTGGACGGCGTCATCGACTCGGGTGAATGCGGTATCGAACCGACGACCGTCATCGACTACTCAAGCGGCGAGGCCGTCATCGCTCGCGTCGGACTGGGTGACCCCTCCCGATTCGAATAGAACATACGTTCTAGTTGGCGTTCCGTGCCCCGGCTTCCGGGGCACGGCGGTGCCTGATCCCCCAACCGATTTCCCAGCTCTCCCCCGGCTCCAGCCAGCGCAGCCCCATCCCGTTGTTGAAGGCATCCGCCGGTGCCGTCATGGGCTCCAGGGCCACGGCTCCGGTGTTGCCGGCGCCGGACGGGAAACTGCCGGTGGTGAAGACCTGGATGTACCCGAAGGCCGCATCCATGTCCATCTCGACCCGGCTGCCGTCCGGGGCCTCGAGGTAGTGGACCGAAGCGCCGTCGGCGTCGCGCCGCACGTCGGTCCACACGTCATCGAGCGCCATCGAACCCAGGATGCGCCCCGCCCGGAAATCCCTCGAGGTGCCCTCCACGGGGGTTGTCCTCCCCGTGGGGATCAGCAACCCGTCGAGCTCCACGTGTGAATCGGCGTTGACCACGAGCTTGAGGGCCCCGGCGGGCACCTCGCCAAGGCGGAGGAACGGGTGCGTGCCCAGCGCGACGGGGGCCGTGTCGTGGCCGGTGTTCTCGATCCGGTGCGTGACGCGCAGTCCGTCACGGTGCAGTTCGTAGCGCACCGAGGTGGACAGCTCGAAAGGGTAGCCTTCCTGCGCGGGGAGGTCCGCGGCGAGGGTCAGGCTGGCGGCAGTGCGTTCGACACAGCGATAGGCGGAGTCCGACAGCAGCCCGTGGAGGGCGTGGCCCCGCCCGGGTTCGGTCACCGGGAGCCGGTGCGTGGCACCCTCGTGGGACCATGTTGCCCCGGCCACGCGGTTGGGCCAGGGAACGAGGATCCAGCCGGCACTGAACGGCGCCGCAGTATCCGCGGGGTAGTCCTGCACCAGCTCTATTCCGTCCACGGCGAGGGCCCGAAGCGTTCCGCCGGTTTCCGTGACCACCGCACGCTGGCTACGGCCATCGATCACGGAGTTAAGTTCAAAATTCTCCCCCATCGGGGCAACCTGCTGCGGCACTGCGGGCCTTTCGTGGATTCGGCGGGTGACCGGCGGGAATTCCGCATCGGGTCGGGAAGCGGACCGTGGATGCACGTCCGGGGCCGCGAAAACCGGGAAATCGGTTTCCGCGGCCCCGGAAGAGGTGGATCTGCGTGTTGCTACTTGACCTGGTCGATCACGGTCTCGGCGACCTCGCGCATGGACAGGCGACGGTCCATGGAGGTCTTCTGGATCCAGCGGAAGGCCTCGGGTTCGGTCAGGCCCATCTTCTCGGTCAGCAGGCTCTTGGCGCGCTCGACGAGCTTGCGCGTGGCGAACTGCTCGGTGAGGTCGCCGACCTCCTTCTCCAGGGCCTTGATTTCCTCATGGCGGGAAATAGCGATCTCGATGGCCGGAACCAGATCGGCCGGGGTGAACGGCTTGACCACGTAGGCCATGGCACCCGCCTCACGGGCGCGCTCAACCAGTTCCTTCTGACTGAAGGCGGTCAGCAGGACCACGGGGGCAATGCGTTCCTTGACGATGGTCTCTGCTGCGGTGATGCCGTCCATGACGGGCATCTTCACGTCCATGAGAACCAGGTCGGGCTGGTGCTCGCGGGCCAGTTCGATGGCCTTTTCGCCGTTGTCTGCCTCTCCGACCACGTCGTAGCCCTCGCCGCGCAGGATCTCGACGATGTCGAGGCGGATCAGGGTTTCATCTTCGGCAACAACGACGCGGCGTGGTGCGCCATTGCTGGGTTCGGCCTCGATACGGGTGACTTCGGGCAGATCGCTCATGGTGCTCCTTCATTCCCGGTGTGACCGGGTGAATCTTCAATACTCGGTTTCGTGGTTAAGCCTATCTGCATGTACAGTGGTTAACCGCAAGGACGCGGGGATTTCTCAACATAGTAGTTATCCATTATGCTAATTCTTGCTCCAAATGATGTGCCCGCCCGAGTGGCGGAATGGTAGACGCGCTGCACTCAAAATGCAGTATCGAAAGGTGTGTGGGTTCGAGTCCCACCTCGGGCACAGATAGGTCCCGATTCCTTGATTCACAAGGAATCGGGACCATTTTCTTTTGTGGCAAATGCAATTCCTAAAGGCAGCGGCTTTCGGTGCGGAAATGCGTGCCGGTTTCCGGAGCTGCTACTTGTACCGGGTGACCGTTCGCGTCTTGGAGTTCCAGACGAGGCGACCACCGCGGAAAATGGATTCCCTGCCGACGGAAACGGCATGCTCATCGGTGGTCGGGTAGCCAAGTGAACCCCTCTCCCAGCCCAAGGCAGCCCACTTCTTGCGGATGGTGCCCTGGACCGAGTGGGCTTTCGTCGTCGAGGACCAGTAAATTGAGGCCCCTCCCGAACCAGCGAAGTGGTTGTAGCGACCCTTCCCATCCCGGGTCTTCGATTCATCGGTGGTCGGATAGCCAAGCGGACCCTTCTCCCACCCCGAAGCGGCCCACTTTTTCCGGATGGCACCCTTGACCACGTGGGCCTTCGTCGTCGGCGACCAATAGATCGAAGAGGCTCCCGCGCCGAGGAAATGGGCGTATGCGCCCACTCCGTCGGGTGCTTTCTTTTCATCGGTGGTCGGGAATCCGAGGCTGCCGGCCGCCCCGCCCCATGCCTTGTATCGCGTGGCGATCGCACCTGTTACATAGTGGGCGCCGGTTGCCGCCGACCAGCAGATGATCCCACGGACGTAGTCCTGGCATTTTCCCGCCCCCGCCTTGTACTCCAGGGACACCGAGCGGCCAAGCACCTTCACGGGTGTCTTGTGCGCCTTCACAGCAATCGGGTCGTCTGTGCCCTTGCCGGTGAGCATCACCTTCTGCGCGCCCTGGCCGTCGTTTGCCGTGATCAGGTAGAAGGTGTCCGCGTTTCCGGCCTGCCCGAAGGCAGTCGGGGTGAACGTCACGCTCTGGAACGCGGAGCCTCCTGGCGGGATCGGCTGGCCCTCGGAGATCGGCGTGCTCGTTGAGAACACTCCCTGCGGGGCTTTCGCCTTGGTAAGGGTCATCGCGATGTTGCCGGTGTTCTCTATCTTGAAATCCCTGGTTACCGATATCCCCACCGGGACGTCGCCGAAATCGAGCGACGCCGGCATTGCCAGGTGCGCCGAACCGGAGATGGAGGTAGCGGTCACGGGCACGCTCACGGAACCGCGGTCGCTGGCAACGACCAGCCAGTCATTCATCGATTTCACGGTGGCGGGACTGAATGTCAGTGATACCGGAATCGAGGCGAGGGGTTGGATCTTCTGCCCCACGACCGGCTCGGTACCCTCGTCCACGGTGAGTTCGGCGTTCGTCGGCAGTGTCACATTGGTGATCGTCACGGCCGTTGTACCGGTATTGATGATGCTTACGGTCTGCCGGCTTTGGCTGTTCGTCGGAATGTCGATGAACCGCAAAGTGTCCGGTGTCGCGCCCAGTCCGTCCTTGGTGCCAATGCCGCGGACGCCGAGCAGGACGCGTTCACCGTCGGACGTCGTCACCGTCAGGGTACCGTCGGCCTGTCCGGCCACCGTGGGAGAGAACGTCACAGGTACAGCAAGGCTTGCCCCCTTGGCCAACGACGTGGGCAGCTTGATCGAGGGACCCAGCGTGAACGGAGCACCCGCGGTGATGGAGCTGATCGTTATCTGCCGGGAGGCGGTGACCGTCACGACGCCGCTCTTGGTGGCGCCAACCTCAGCCTGTCCCAAATCGGTATTGGCCGCCCCCACGGCCGCGGTTGTCGGGGCTCCGAAGCCGATCACATGTCCGTCCCGGGTCCCGACGTAGACGCGGCCGTTGTTGGTTGCCACGGAGGAGAATTTTGCGCCTGTCCCCAGCGGGGCACTGAACACCTGTTTGAGGTTCCCGGCACTGTCCGGAAGTGCGCGGTAGGCCCGCAGTTCGGCCTTGGCACCTGTCGGCCCCGAAACGTAGACCACCCAGACCAGGGCGGATGACCCATCCTTGCCCGTGGACGTCACCGTCGGCGCACCGGACGTGTACCCGAACGTGCCGGTGGATGTTCCGACGGAGGCAAGCTTGACGCCGCCGGCGCTGTTCGGGGCTATCTTCAGCGCACGCAGGAAGCCCCTGTTCTCGACGGTATAGAGGTAGCCGCCATTGCCGGTTCCCAGGAATGCCGGTCGCCCCCATACACCGTTGTATGGGCCCGCCGCGTCAAGAATGGCGTCGGTTCCTCCGGGGCCCTGACCCATGCCGCCCATGTTGTCCCGGTCCAGGAGGTAAACGTGCCCGTCTTTTCCGACCTGGACCAGCAAATGCGGGTGCAGCGTGGAGCCGTAGCCGTCCGGAATGGCGACCGGGGCTCCGGAACCAAGGTCGGCATCGTCTTGGTCCAACTTGGCGTTGGATGCGGGGCTAAAGAAGTCGGTGGCCTTGAGGTTGCCGTCGGTCCCGACCTTGAGCCGGATCACGGACTCCGCCAACGTGGCGGGCGGTGTTTTGCCCGGGCTGCGTTTCGGGGAAATTCCGTTCCCTGTCGTGACGATGATCTGGCCCGGTCCGTCGGATACCAATCCACCGCCGGACTGCCAGATCCCGCCCTCGGCGTTGCTGTTGCCCGATTGGGTGGCCCACATCGTTGTTTGCTTGCCCGCAGTCGAGACTCCGATGACGTAACCGACGAAGGGGACGTAGTCGCAGTGGCTGGCGAACCCCGCGTAGACGACTCCGCCCAAAAGCAGCAGTCCGGGCCGCTGCATCGCCGTCATGGCGTTAAAGGGACGGCTGCGGTCGTTTGTCGGAGCCCCTTGGATCATCACGGGGAAACCCGGCCGCTCCGCACCCGTGGCCACATCCAGGGAATGCATGTACCAGTGCGGAAGCTGCGGACTCGCGCCGTCGTTCGTTTTTGCCAACATAAAGACCGACTTGGTCCCGGGGTCGTAGACGGGAGTGGAGGTGATTCCGATATTAGGCGTGAGATCCCCGCAGCTCACTGTTGAGGCCGGCCAGGCCGGCCCAAGCTTGCGCGACCATTTCACCCCGCCCTTGGCACTGTCCAACCCGTAGACGGCGTTGTTTTCGGTCGCTGCAACAACGGTGGACCCGACAACCAGCGGCTGGGCGTACACCTGGCCGTCCACAGGCGTGGAGAACAATTTGCCGAAGTTCGAGGACGCGACGGCCGATGGTGAGAGCCCGGGTTCGTTGCTGTCCCATCCTGTCCGCATCGTGTTGTGGGCGATCGTCCCCACATCCGCAACGGCGGTGACTCCGGCGGACAGTCCGGTAATGACCAGCACTGCCGAAAGCAAAACCGCTCCAACGCGGCGTGGATAAGGTTTTGATTGAGCGCGCATGATCGTCCCCCAAGTTCTCAGCCTTACTGACCAGCTTCGTGCGTGGAGCCTATGCGGCGAGTAGGGACTAAACAAGAGACTTCACGGAAAGATCTGGGCCGGGCAGGCGTGATTTCTGCATCCGAGGCCAGCCCTTCAAGCCCGGTCGGCCATTCCGGGGATCGGGACGGCGCAGCAACGCCGCCCGGGACCCCATGGGGGCGACCGGGGTCACCTACGCCACCCACCACGGTGCCGGGTTATCCGTCCCGGTGCATCAATCGACAGGCCACACTTTCATATTTCGGTTGACCTGTGGGTACTCGATGGTTGCGCGCCCGAGTGGGGACAATCGACCTACGGACCCCAGCGCTGGACCGGTTGGGCAGCAAGTCCCCGAGAACGCACCTTGTCCCGGACATGCCCTGACGACGGTGACATGGCTGGATGCTACAGAACCGCTCCACCAATCCCCGGACGCAAACCAAGCGCTCGGCGTGGACCCGGGATGTGATGTTGTTTTCCATGCACGGATTCAAATTCCGCACCGACACGACCGACCGCGTCAGGGCGCAGATTCCGGTCGCGGGCTCTCTCCAACGGCAGCCACCGAACCCTCAGGGCCGGGGGCCTTCCGCAGACACTCCCATGTCAGGCGTCCGGCGTCCCACGCTTTTGAAGTCTTCCGGTACATGGTTGATGCCACCGACGACGGCGAGAGTCTTCTGCCACGGCGGCCACAACGGAAAAGCCGGGTCCGGATGGCACTCCCCCGAGGGGACGTTCCATCCGGACCCGGCTTCGGCCGCGTTCAGGCTACCTAGATGGCAGGGGCGCTTTGGCCCGACACGTTTTCGGTGTCCCAGGGGCCGACCTCTTCGCGGGCCGGCATCGGCTTGCCGTCAACCAGCTGGCCCGCGTCCGCGAGGTCGCCGACCTTGTGGATGCGCAGCGAGTTGGTCGAACCGGCCTGGCCCGGAGGGGAACCGGCGGCGATGCAAACGATGTCGTTGATCTCCGCAAGGCCTTCCTGCAGCAGCGCACGGTCGACCTGGGCGGTCATCTTGTCGGTGTGGTCGGCGTACTCGACCACGCGCGGCTGGATGCCCCACATCAGCGTCATGATGTTGTAGGTCTGCGGCAGCGGCGTGAACGCCAGCACCGGCTTCTTCGGGCGCAGGCGCGAGAGGCGTCGGGCCGAGTCGCCGGACTGGGTGAAGGCCACGATGAACTTGGCATCGAGCTGGTCGGCGATTTCCACCGCGGCGCGGGTGATGGCGCCGCCGCGCGTCTTGGGCTTGGAGCCCAGACGCGGGATGCGGTCAAGTCCGTGCTGTTCGGTGGAGGAGATGATCCGGGCCATGGTCTCGACCGTCTCGATCGGGTACTCGCCCACCGAGGTTTCGCCCGAGAGCATGACGGCGTCGGCACCGTCGAGCACGGCGTTGGCGCAGTCCGAGGCCTCGGCGCGGGTCGGGGTCGGCGATTCGATCATCGACTCCAGCACCTGGGTCGCGACGATGACCGGCTTGGCCCAGCGACGCGCGAGTTCGATGGCGCGCTTCTGGACCAGCGGAACCTCTTCGAGCGGAAGCTCGACGCCGAGGTCGCCGCGGGCCACCATGATGGCGTCGAACGCGTTGATGATTTCCTCCAACGCGTCGACGGCCTGCGGCTTCTCGATCTTGGCGATGACCGGAAGGCGGCGGCCTTCCTCGTCCATGATCTCGTGCACCCGTGAGATGTCTGCCGCGTTGCGCACGAAGGAAAGTGCAACCATGTCCACGCCGGCACGGATGGCCCAGCGCAGGTCCTCCTCGTCCTTCTCGCTCAAGGCGGGGACGTTGACGGCAACGCCGGGAAGGTTGATGCCCTTGTTGTTGGACACCTCGCCGCCCACGACCACCTCGGTGACGACCTTTTCGTCGTCGACCGCGGTGGCGCGCAGGGACACCTTGCCGTCGTTGATCAGCAGGATGTCGCCCACGTTGACGTCCTGCGGAAGGCCCTTGAACGTGGTGGAGCAGAAGGTTTCATCACCCAGCACATCGGCGATGACGATGGTGAAAGTGGCGCCCACCTTCAGGATGTGCTTGGCGTCGTCGATGAAACGACCCAGCCGGATCTTGGGTCCCTGAAGGTCGGCGAAGATGCCAACCGGCCGGCCCAGTTCCAATGCCGCTGCGCGGACGTTTCCGAGGTTCTCGGCGTGCATCGAGTGGTCGCCGTGGCTCATGTTCAAGCGGGCTACGTCGACACCCGCCTTGAGCACTGCCAGCGTCTTGTCGTAGGTACCGATCGCAGGGCCCCAGGTGGCCACAATTTTTGCGCGTCTCATACGGTCAGCCTAACTGCCTTTCCATTTCTCAGGTCGGAAAATCACCGCATTAGTGGTGCATCCGTCTCACATCATGCTGATGGCCTGGTCCGTCGGTGCAACGGGGGCCGGAAGGCGGGTTTCGCCCATCAGGTATTTGTCCACCGCCGCGGCACAGGATCGTCCCTCGGCGATGGCCCACACAATCAGGGATTGTCCGCGTCCGGCGTCGCCGGCCACGAACACCCCTGGGGTGTTGGTCATGTAGTAACCATCGCGGGCGACGCTGCCCCGGTCATCAAACTCGGTGTTGGCCTGTTCCGTGAGGCCGGCTTCCTCGGGTCCGGTGAACCCGAGGGCCAGGAAGACGAGATCCGCGGGGAGGACCCGCTCGGTGCCTGGTTTCGGAAGGCGCTGACCGCCAATAAATTCGGTCTCTGCTACCGTAACACCCATCACGCTTCCGCGCTCGCCCGTGAAGTTGACCGTTGCCGCCAGGTAGGTCCGTTCCCCGCCCTCTTCGTGGGCTGATTGGACCTCGAAAAGCCGCGGGACCATCGGCCACGGCTGGTTGGCCGGGCGCTCCATCGGGGGCTGGGCCCCGATGGCCAGGGTCGTGACGCTTGCCGCACCCTGCCGCAGCGCGGTGCCCAGGCAGTCGGCCCCGGTGTCGCCGCCGCCGAGGATCACCACGTGCTTCCCTGCGGCGTCGATGCGCAGTTCATCGCGTTCCCCGGCCACCACCTGGTTGGATTCCACGAGGTATTCCATGGCGAAATGCACGCCGTCGAGCTCGCGCCCGGGGATCGGCATGTCGCGCGGAACCGTGGCTCCTGTGGCGAGGATCACCGCGTCATACCGGCGATGCAGGGCATCCCAGGTGATGTCCGTACCCACGGCAACCCCGGTGCGGAAGCGGGTTCCCTCGGCCTCCATCTGAGCCAGCCGGCGATCCAGCACGTCCTTTTCCATCTTGAAGTCCGGGATGCCGTAGCGCAGCAGGCCGCCGACCTTTTCGTCCCGCTCGTACACCGCCACGGTGTGCCCGGCGCGGGTCAGCTGCTGGGCCGCGGCCAGGCCCGCTGGGCCCGAACCCACGACGGCGATGCGCTTGTCCGTGTGCCGCATGGCGAGCACCGGTTCCAGGTCCCCGGCCGCCAACAGGGTGTCGGCGATCTCGACCTCGATTTGCTTGATTGTTACGGCAGGCTGGTTGATTCCCAGCACGCAGGAGGACTCGCACGGGGCCGGGCAAAGCCGCCCGGTGAACTCCGGGAAGTTGTTCGTCGCGTGCAGGCGGTCCGCCGCCTCGGCCATGCGGCCCTGGTGGACCAGCGCATTCCACTCCGGAATCAGGTTGCCCAGCGGGCAGCCGCTGTGGCAGAACGCAATGCCACAATCCATGCAGCGGCCGGCCTGCGACTTCAGGGTTCCGTCGGCCTGGCGCTCGGTGACTTCGCGGAAGTCCATCAGGCGGATCGGGACGGGGCGCTTGGGCTGGGTTACGCGTTCACGGACTTCCAAGAATCCACGTGGATTAGCCACGGGTCACCTCCAGAATCCGGTTCCAGGTGGTTGCTGAATCCGGGTCGAAACCTTCATGGGCGGCAGCGTTGCGTGCCTGGGATACCGCGGCGAAGTCCCGCGGCAGGACCTTGGTGAAGCGTGCGGCGGCCACCGGCCAGTCGGCCAGCAGGCTCGCCGCGAGCTCCGAACCGGTGTGCAGCCGGTGCTGTGAGAGCAGGTCCTTGATCAGCTCGCAGTCGGCCTCGCCCGGACCCTCAAGGATCAGGTCGTCGTTGGCTACGGCCAGCGGGTTCAGCTTGCGGGTGTCGAGGTCCAGCACGTAGGCCACGCCCCCGGACATGCCGGCCGCGAAGTTGCGCCCTGTGGATCCGAGGACCAGGGCCGTGCCGCCGGTCATGTACTCGCAGCCGTGGTCGCCGATCCCCTCGACCACCGCGGTGGCCCCGGAGTTGCGCACGGCGAAGCGTTCCCCGACCATGCCGCTGATGAACAGCTCGCCGCTGGTTGCGCCGTAGCCGATCACGTTGCCGGCGATGACCTGGGTTGCCGGGTCGAAGCCGCTGCCGGCGTCGGGCCGCAGGATGATGCGCCCGCCGGAGAGGCCCTTGCCGACGTAGTCGTTGGAGTCGCCGACCAGGCGCAGCACGATGCCGGCCGGGAGGAAGGCCCCGAGCGACTGCCCCGCGTGCCCGCGCAGCGTGACGTCGATCGTCCCCGGCGCCAGTTCCTCCACGCCGAAGGTGCGGGTGACGTGGTGCCCCAGCATGGTGCCCACGGCCCGGTCGGTGTTGCGCACCTCCAGGTCGATCGACACGTTTTCCCGGTGGGCCAGGGCCGGGGCGGCCGCGGTGATCAGCAGGTTGTCGAAGTGCTCGTTCAGGTGGTGGTCCTGGACCGTGGTCCGCCGGCGCGGGGCGCCGGGCTTTGAGCCCACTGTCTCGAAGATCCGGCCCAGCTGCAGTCCCTCGGTCTTCCAGTGGCCGACCGCGGCGCGGGTGTCGAGCCGCTCGGCCTGGCCGATGGCTTCCTCCAGGCTGCGGTAGCCGAGCTGCGCAAGCAGTTCGCGCACCTCCTGGGCCAGGAACTCGAAGAAGTTCACCACGTGGTCGGCCTGGCCCGTGAAGCGCTTGCGCAACTCCGGGTTCTGCGTCGCCACTCCCACCGGGCAGGTGTCAAGGTGGCAGACGCGCATCATGATGCAGCCCGTGACGACCAGCGGCGCGGTGGCGAAGCCGAACTCCTCGGCGCCCAGCAGCGCGGCGATCACGACGTCGCGGCCGGTCTTGAGCTGGCCGTCGACCTGCACCGTGACGCGTTCGCGCAGTCCGTTGAGCATGAGCGTCTGCTGGGTCTCGGCCAGGCCGAGTTCCCAGGGCACTCCCGCATGTTTGAGCGAGTTCAGCGGCGAGGCGCCGGTGCCGCCGTCGTGGCCGGAGACAAGCACCACGTCGGCCTTGGCCTTGGTGACACCCGCTGCGACGGTGCCGATGCCCACCTCGGAAACCAGCTTCACGTGGATGCGGGCGGCGGGGTTGGAGCACTTGGCATCGTGGATCAGCTGGGCCAGGTCCTCGATCGAGTAGATGTCGTGGTGCGGCGGGGGCGAAATGAGCCCGACGCCCGGGGTGGAGTGCCGGGTGCGCGCGATCCACGGGTAGACCTTCTGCGCGGCGAGCTGGCCGCCCTCCCCCGGCTTGGCACCCTGCGCCATCTTGATCTGCAGGTCGTCCGCGTTGGAGAGGTACAGGCTGGTGACGCCGAAACGGCCGGAAGCGATCTGCTTGACGGCGGAGCGGCGCGCCGGATCGAGCAGGCGTTCGACATCCTCGCCACCCTCGCCGGTGTTGGACTTGCCGCCCAGCCGGTTCATGGCTATCGCGAGGGTCTCGTGCGCCTCTGCGGAGATCGAGCCGTAGCTCATGGCGCCGGTGGCGAACCGCTTGACGATTTCGCTGACCGGCTCGACCTCGTCGATGTCGATGGCCGTGGCGGGGTCGGTCTTGAAGTCCAGCAGGCCGCGCAGCGTCATCAGGCCCTTGGCCTGGTCGTCGACGCCGCGGGTGTAGGCCTTGAAGATGTCGTAGCGGCGTTCGCGGGTCGCGTGCTGCAGGCGGAACACCGTTTCGGGGTTGAACAGGTGCGGCGGGCCCTCGCGGCGCCACTGGTACTCTCCGCCGGTTTCCAGGGTGCGGTGCGGTTCCGGTGCCAGGTCCGCCGGGTAGGCGTAGGCGTGGCGCATCGCGGTTTCGGTGGCGAGCACGTCCAGCCCGACGCCGTCGAGCTGCGACTGGGTGCCGGTGAAGAACTGGTCGACCACGCGCTGGGACAGGCCCAGGGCCTCGAAGGTCTGCGCGCCGCAGTAGGAGGCGACGGTGGAGATGCCCATCTTGGACATGATCTTCAGCACGCCCTTGCCCAGCGCCTTGATCAGGTTGGCCTGTGCCTTGGCGGGTGTGACGGAGCCGAGCTCGCCGTTGCGGGCCATTTCCTCGACGCTTTCCAGCGCCAGGTAGGGGTTGATGGCGGAGGCGCCGTAGCCGATGAGGACCGCCACGTGGTGGACCTCGCGCACGTCGCCGGCCTCGATGACCAGCGAGGTCTTGGTGCGGTTGGCGCTCTTGAGCAGGTGGTGGTGCACCGCGGAGGTGAGCAGCAGCGACGGGATCGGCGCCCACTGGGCATTGGAGTCGCGGTCCGAGAGCACGATGAACTTGATGCCCCGGTTGATCGCCGCCGAGACCTTCTCGCAGATCTCCTGGATGCGCGCGCGCAGTTCGGATTCCCCGCCCTCGGGGCGGTAGAGGCCGCGGACCTTGAGGGAGACCTTCAGGCCCTCCTCGTCTCGGATGTTCGCGATCTTGGCCAGGTCGTCGTTGGTGATCACCGGGTAGGCCAGGGACACCTGCTGGGCGCTGACCTGGCCCAGGGCCAGCAGGTTGCCGGTCGGGCCCAGGCTGGTGCCCATGGAGGTGACGAGTTCCTCGCGGATGGAATCCAGCGGCGGGTTCGTCACCTGGGCGAAGGACTGCGTGAAGTAGTCGAAGAGCAGGCGCGAGCGTGCCGAGAGCACGGCGACGGGGGTGTCGGTGCCCATGGCACCGAGCGGCTCGGCACCGGTGGAGGCCATCGGGGCCAGCAGGATGCGCAGCTCTTCCGTGGTGTAGCCAAAGGTGCGCTGGCGCAGCTGCACCGAGGCGGAGTTGTGGCTGACGTGCTCGAGGTCGGGCAGGTCGGAGAGGCGGATCTTGTTCTCCGCGACCCACTTCGTCCACGGCTTGGCCGCGGCGATCTGCGCCTTGATCTCGTCGTCCTCGATGATGCGGCCTTCGACGGTGTCAACGAGGAACATCTTGCCCGGGGCCACACGGCCCTTGGCGACGATCCGTTCCGGGGCCAGGTCGATGACGCCGACCTCGCTGGCCAGCACCACCAGGCCGTCGTCGGTCACCCAGAAGCGTGCCGGGCGCAGGCCGTTGCGGTCCAGGACCGCGCCCACCTGCTTGCCGTCGGTGAAGGACACCGCGGCGGGTCCGTCCCACGGTTCCATGAGCATCGAGTGGTACTCGTAGAAGGCGCGGCGGTCCGCGTCCATGGTGGCGTGGTTTTCCCAGGCCTCGGGGATCATCATCATGATCGCCTGGGTAATGGGGCGCCCGGAAAGCATCAGCAGTTCCGCGACCTCGTCGAAGGAGGCCGAGTCGGAGGCGCCGGGGCTGCAGATCGGGAAGAGTTCCTCGGGGACCTCGCCCAGCAGTGCCGAGGCCAACTGGGATTGGCGGGCACGCATCCAGTTCCGGTTGCCCTTGACCGTGTTGATTTCACCGTTGTGGGCGATGGTGCGGAAAGGCTGGGCCAGCGGCCAGGACGGGAAGGTGTTGGTGGAGAAACGCGAGTGCACGATGCCGAAGGTGCTCGCGAAGCGCTCGTCGGTCAGGTCCGGGTAGAACGCGGAAAGCTGCGCGGTGGAGAGCATGCCCTTGTAGACCATGCTGGCGCTGGAGAGCGAGGGGAAGTAGACGCCGAACTTGTTCTGGGCGCGCTTGCGTACGCGGAAGACGCGGGCATCGAGCTCGGCGACGTCCTCGCCGGGGATGCCGAGGAAGATCTGGGCGAAGTGCGGCATGCAGCCGCGGGCAGTGGGTCCGATGTGTTCGGCGTTGACGGGGAGTTCACGCCAGCCAAGCACGGTGAGGCCTTCGTCGAAGGCCAGTTCCTCGAGGGCTGCGATTGCCTGGGTCCGCTCTGCCGGTTCCTGGGGCAGGAATGCCGTGCCGGCGGCGTAGTGGCCGGGGGCCGGAAGGGTGAATCCCGTGACGGCGCGGAAGAAGGCGTCGGGGATCTGGGTGAGGATGCCGGCACCGTCTCCGGTGCCGTCGTCGGCGCCCACGGCGCCGCGGTGTTCGAGCCGGCGCAGGGCTTCGAGTGCCTGGTTCACGATCGAGTGGGAGGGCACCTTGGTGAGGGTGGCGATGACCGCCAGGCCGCACGCGTCCTTTTCGTTTTCGGGGTTGTAGAGGCCTTGTGCTTCGGGGGCGTCTGCGAACCGTGTGAAGGGCGAAGATGCTTCCCCGCCACAACCCGGTGAAGCGTTCAGCTGGACTCCGGTCATGCTCATGAGCATACCTTTCTCGGTGTTTTTCTTGGATACAAGGACGCCATTGTCCGAGAGGTTTCTGGGTCGCCAATGACCGGTGGCTGAGATGGTGTTTCCCACCGGCAAGAGTGCGGGTTTTCCCCCGGCCTGCGGGCCGGGCCACGTCTTTGTGGTTGGTGCAAGGCGGCGGGATGTCCGCCGGGGCCTTGCTGCGTCGCGGGGTCCGTGTTCGATTTCGTGCATCGAAGCCTACGCCCGGCGAGTGAAAAAAGCGTAGCACCGCCATGTTTCGGTTTTAGGCGCGGTTATGTTTCCAACAGTTTTCCGGCGTCTATCTAACTTGACCCTGACTAGTACATTTACGGATGGGCCAATTGTTAACCGGAAATAACAAGGCCCCTCGTCATGTACCGCGGAGCGCGGTTAACGAGGGGCCTTGAAATGGTTTATTCAGTTGTCGTTTTTGGCCGATCCTTCTTCGGAATCCGTTTTTGTTTCAGGATCCGCAGATTGTTTCATCTGCACCGAACCGTTTTTCCCTTCGGGATCAGTGGCGGATTCCTGAGTCAAACCGGCCGCCGGGGTCTCGGCGGGGTCCTTCGCCTCGGAAGCCGGTTCGCGACCCTCGAGGTAGACCCCGGGATCCGGCTGGGGGCGCAGCTTCACCAGCACGTAGATGAGCCCGACGGTGCCCAGGATGACCATCCCGATGGCCAGCCACATGTGCACACGCAACCCGATGCCGAGGATGACGATGGTGTCCGCGGCGTCGATGCGCATGGTTTCCATGATGATCCGTCCCGTGCCGTACCAGATCAGGTAGGACCAGAACATCGACCCGCGGCGCAGCTTGAACTTGCGGTCGAGGGCCAGCAGCAGCAGGACGCCCGCCACGTTCCACAGGGACTCGTAAAGGAAGGTCGGCTGGAACAGTGTTCCGGGCGGGAGCCCCGGGGGGAAGTTGTAGCTGTCCGCATCGATCTCCAGGCCCCAGGGAAGCGTTGTCGGTGCGCCGAAGAGCTCCTGGTTGAACCAGTTGCCCCAGCGGCCGAAGGCCTGGGCGAGCAGCACGCCGGGCGCCACTGCGTCCAGGAAGGCCGGGAGCCTGACGCCTGCCCGGCGGCAGGCGATCCATGCGCCGAGCGAGCCGAGGCTGATTGCGCCCATGATGCCGAGTCCGCCGGCCCAGATCTGCGGGATCTCGCTCCAGTGCTCGCTTTGGCCGTTGAGCCCGAAGTAGTAGTCCGGGTCCGTGATCAGCACGTGGTAGAGCCTGCCGCCGACGATGCCGAACGGGATGGCCCAGATGCAGATGTCCCAGATCACGTCCTCCGGGCCGCCCTTGGCGATCCAGCGCTTGTTGGTCATCCACATGGCCACGACGATGCCGACCAGGATGCACAGGGCGTAGGCGTGGATGGTCAGCGGGCCGAGGGAGAACTTGGAGAACTCCGGCGGCGGGCTGGGGATCGAGGCGAGGACGGCGGTGCCGACGCCCATCAGCGCGCTCATACGGCCACTGGCCTGCCGCTGAGTTCAGCGGTCAGCTTGGCGACGGCTTCCACTCCCCCGTCGCGCAACGCCGCGACAAGCGCGGTGCCGACGATGACGCCGTCGGAGTAGGCGCCGATCTCCTCGACGTGCTTGCGCTGCGAGACGCCCAGGCCGACGCAGGCGTTCTCGGCGCCTGCCGCGTGGGCCGCGGCGACCACCGAGGCGGCGGCATCGGAAACCTCGGCACGGGCACCGGTGACACCCATGACCGACACGCAGTAGACGAAGCCGCGGCTGGCCGCGACGGTGGCCTTCATGCGGGCCTCGGTGGAGGAGGGCGCCACCAGGAAGACACGGTCGAGGCCGTACTTCTCGGAGGCTTCCATCCATTCGGCGGCCTCGTCCGGGATCAGGTCCGGGGTGATCAGGCCCGCGCCGCCGGCCTCGGCCAGGCGGCGGGAGAATTCGTCCACGCCCATGCGCAGCACGGGGTTCCAGTAGGTCATGACCATCACCGTGGCCGAGCTGCGCTCGGTGATGCCCTTGACGATGTCGAAGACCTGGGCGACCTTGAAGCCCTGGGCCAGCGACTGGACGGTGGCGGCCTGGATGACCGAGCCGTCCATCACCGGGTCCGAGTACGGGATGCCGACCTCGATGATGTCGGCGCCGTTCTCCGCCATGGCCACGGCCGCGTCGATGGTGCCCTGCACGTCGGGGAAGCCCGCGGGCAGGTAGCAGATCAGGGCCGGGCGGCCCTCGGCGCGGGCCGCCGCGATGGCTGCCGCACTCTTGGAAACGTGGCTCACTTGGCGTCCTTGTCTTCGGTGTCGATGAGGTTGAACCATTCGGCGGCGGTTCCAACGTCCTTGTCGCCACGGCCCGAAAGGTTGGCGATGATGATGGTCTCCTCCGGCACGGCGCCGGCGGCGATCTTGCGCTCGGCGATCTTCAGCACGCCGGCCAGGGCGTGCGAGGACTCGATGGCCGGGATGATGCCCTCGGTGCGGCAGAGCAGCGAGAAGGCTTCCATGGCCTCGGTGTCGGTGATCGGCTCGTAGTGCACGCGCCCGATGTCCGCCAGGTAGGCGTGCTCCGGGCCGACGCCCGGGTAGTCCAGGCCCGCGGAGATCGAGTGCGACTCGATGGTCTGGCCGTCGTCGTCCTGCATCAGGTAGCTCTTGGCGCCGTGCAGCACGCCGGGCTTGCCCAGCGTGATGGTGGCCGCGTGGCGCGGGGTGTCCACGCCGTCGCCGCCGGCCTCGAAGCCGTAGAGCTCGACGTCGGCATCGTCAAGGAAGCCGTGGAAGATGCCGATGGCGTTGGAGCCGCCGCCGATGCAGGCCGCAACGGCGTCGGGCAGGCGGCCGGCCTGGGCGATGATCTGCTCACGGGCCTCCTCGCCGATGACCTCGTGGAAGTAGCGCACCATGGCCGGGAACGGGTGCCCGCCGGCGGCCGTGCCCAGCAGGTAGTGGGTGTTTTCCACGTTGGCGACCCAGTCGCGCAGCGCCTCGTTGATGGCGTCCTTCAGCGTCTGCGAGCCGGCGGTCACCGGGATGACGGTGGCGCCGAGCAGCTGCATGCGCGCCACATTCAGTGCCTGCCGGCGGGTATCCTCGGCGCCCATGTAGACCACGCATTCCAGGCCCATGAGTGCCGCGGCGGTGGCGGAGGCGACGCCGTGCTGGCCGGCCCCGGTCTCCGCGATGATGCGGGTCTTGCCCATGCGCTTGGCCAGCAGCGCCTGGCCCAGCACGTTGTTGATCTTGTGGCTGCCGGTGTGGTTCAGGTCCTCGCGCTTGAGGAAGACGCGCACGCCGCCGGCGGCCTCGGAGAAGCGCTTGGCCTCGGTGAGCATGGAGGGGCGGCCGGAGTAGTTCTTGTTCAGGTCCTTGACCTGCGCCACGAATTCCGGGTCGTTCTTGGCTGCCTCGAAGGTCTCGGCCAGTTCGTCCATGGCCGCGATCAGGGACTCGGGCATCCAGCGTCCGCCGTAGTCCCCGAAGTAGGGGCCGGGGGCGTGCCGCAGGGAATCCCCCGGCGCCGCAGCTGGCTTGCGCGAACCGTCTGCCGGTCCACCTGTCGTCGGGTTCATCTGGGGGCGTCCTTATCTGCCGGGGGAAACGTGGAGGATTTAGGCGCCGGGGCGTGCCGGCTTCGCGGCGGTTCCGGCGCTCATGAACTGCTTGATGGCCGCGCTCGGGTCGTTGTCCTTGACCAGCGCCTCGCCGACCAGGATGGCGTCGGCGCCGTGGCCGGCGTAGTCCCGCACCTCGGCGACCGAGCTGACGCCGGATTCGGCGATGATGACTGCCTCGGGCGGAATCAGCCCCGCGAGCTTCGCGAAGTTCGCTGGATCCACCTCCAGGGTCTTGAGGTTGCGCACGTTCACGCCGATGATCTTCGCCCCGAGCGCGACGGCGCGGGCGATTTCCTCCTCGGTGTGCGTTTCGACAAGCGCGTTCATGCCCAGCGCGTGGGTGAGGTCGAGGAACTCGCGCAGCTGGGCGTCGTCAAGGGCGGCGACGATCAGCAGGATGAGGTCGGCGCCGTGGGCGCGGGCCTCGTAGATCTGGTACGCGTCGACGGTGAAGTCCTTGCGCAGCAGCGGGATGTCGACGGCGGCGCGCACGGCGTCGAAGTCCGCCAGGGAGCCGCCGAAGCGGCGTTCCTCGGTGAGCACGGAGATGACCGAGGCGCCGCCCGCGACGTAGGCCGCGGCAAGCTCGGCGGGCTCGGGGATCTCGGCCAGCGCGCCCTTGGACGGGGACTTGCGCTTGACCTCGGAGACCACGCGCAGCACGGAGTCGCGCCCGGTGCCGTCGGCGGTGCCGCCGAGGGCCGCGAAGGCGTCGAGCGCCGGGGCCGCCGCGGCGGCCTCGGCCTCGATCCGTTCCTGGCTGCACATGGAACGGCGGGCGTCCAGATCGATCCGAACGCCCGCAATGATATCCGTCAGTACGCTCACGGCTAGTGCGAGGAACCCGACCGGGCGCCGCCCACGCCGAAACCGGCCTTCTTCATGACCCAGCCGGCGATCAGGCCGACGACAACGATGCCGAGGCCCGCGTAGACCATGGTGGAGTTGTGTCCGGCGAAGGAGACGCCGGCGACGATGACGCCGATCATCGAGATGCCCACAAGGGTCCATGCTGCGATGGAGTTGCCGTGTCCGATTTCCTCGGAGTGCATCGGGTCGATCTGGGTGTTGCTGTTAGCCATGGTGGGATACTCCTCGTCACCTCGTGCCGGTCGGGAGAATTCCCGACGATTAACTTCTGTCTATTCTGCCATTCTTTAACGCGGTGGCGTGCCATGTTGCGGGCCCGCGGGCGTTGCTCAGGTGGGATCGTCCCCGCGGGAGAGCGAGTCCCAGCCGTCGATCTCGTCGATCGGGCCCGAGCCCTCCCCCGAATCCCCCCGCGCGGCGGCGGCCGCGTTGTCGCGGGCGTACTTCCGGCTGCCGGCCCAGGTGTGCCCTGCTGCGGCCAGGACCAGCGCGTTGAGCACCAGCACCACGCCGGCCGTGATTGCCACCCAGGGCCAGAGCGAGAGGTTGTAGTCCCCGCCCGCCGTGTTCAGCCCGGTGGCCTCCCCCACCTTGGTGGCGGCGGCGGTGACGGGGTCGCCGAGCACCGAGAGTGCGGCGGCCACGATGCCGCCGCCGGCCAGCAGCAGGATGCCGGCGATGATGTAGCGGGCTACCCTGCCGGCGATCAGCGCGGCCAGCGAGCCGGCCAGAGCCACCACGGCCAGGGCCGCGACGGCCGCCGAGGCGTCGGAGCCGGCGACCTCGATCAGCGGGATCTTCACGGACCCGACCTCGGGCTGGACGGTGATCCAGATCCGCGTGCTGGTGGCCAGCGCCAGCACGCCGCCGAGCAGGCCCAGGGCCATCACGATGCGCTTGGTGCCCCAGCGCGGGGTCCGCGACGGGGCCTTGGCGGCCGGCGCCGTGCTGCCGTTGGTGCTTGTCATGATCCGTCGGCTTCCCGCTCAGCGGGCGCCATGGTGCCGGCGGCCCAGACGGCGCGCAACGGGGCGGCCGACTTGTTGATGGTTTCCAGGGCCTCGGCGTCGAGGTCCGAGTCGTTGACGATGCCGCCGCCGGCCTGCACGTAGGCGCGGCCGCCCTTGAGCAGGGCCGAGCGGATGGCGATGGCCATGTCCATGTCCCCGGTGAAGTCCAGGTAGCCGACGACGCCGCCGTAGATGCCGCGGCGGTAGGGCTCCAGCTCGTCCAGCAGGCGCAGCGCGCGCGGCTTCGGCGCGCCGGAGAGCGTGCCGGCCGGGAACGTCGCGGCCAGCACGTCGTAGCCGTCGGTGCCCGGGGTGAGCTTGCCGACGACGTTCGAGACCAGGTGCATGATGTGGCTGAAGCGCTCGACCTCCATGAACTGGGTGACCTCCACCGAGCCCGGCACGCAGACCTTGGAGAGGTCGTTGCGCGAGAGGTCCACGAGCATCAGGTGCTCCGCGCGTTCCTTCTCGTCGGCCAGCAGGTTCTTCTCGTGCTGCTGGTCGTCCTCGTAGGTGGCCCCGCGCGGGCGCGAGCCGGCGATCGGGTGCGTGACGACGTGGGAATCGTTGACCGTCACGAGCGCCTCCGGGGAGGATCCGACGATCGAGTAGGCCTTGCCGTGCGAGTCCTCGAGGCTGAAGAGGTACATGTACGGGCTGGGGTTGGTGGCGCGCAGGATCCGGTAGACATCCAGCGGGTCCGCCTCGGACTCGAGTTCGAAGCGGCGCGAGATGACCACCTGGAACACCTCGCCGTCGACAATGGCTTCCTTGCCGCGCAGCACCGCCTGGCGGTAGGAGTCCTCGTCCCAGGAGTGCGTGACCGCGTCCATCAGCTCGTCGGCCGGGACGTCGGTGCCCGAGAGCACGGAGACCGGGGTCTCCGCGGCCTCGCCGAGGGACGCGAGCATGGAGCGCACGCGGGCCACCGCGTGGTCGTAGGCGCCGTCGACGCCGTCGTGCGTGCCGTTGAAGTTGATGGCGTTGGCGATCAGGGTCAGTGTGCCGTCGGTGTTATCGTGCACGGCCATGTCGCCGACAAGGTTCATGGCCAGCTCGGGCAGGTGAAGGTCGTCGGCCGGCGGGTGGGGCAGCCTCTCCCAGTGGCGCACCGCCTCCCAGCCGATGAAGCCGACCATGCCGCTGGTCAGCGGCGGCAGGCCGTGCAGCGGTTCGGTGCGCAGCGCGCGCACGGTGTCGCGCAGCACCTCGACCGGATTGCCCTCGGTGGGCATGCCGGCGGGCGGGGTGCCCAGCCAGTGGGCCTTGCCCTCGCGGGTGGTCAGCGTTGCCGGCGAGTTGGTGCCGATGAACGAGTAGCGGCTCCAGACCCCGCCGGCCGCGGCGGATTCCATCAGGAAGGTTCCGGGGCGCCCGCCGGCGAGCCGGCGGTAGATGGAGATGGGGGTCAGCGAGTCGGCCAGCACCCGCATTGTCACGGGAACGACGCGTCGGTCGGCCGCGAGGGCGCGGAACTGCTCGCGGGTGGGTGAGAGCACACCGAGGGCTTGCATGAGTGGCTTGTGGTCCTTGCGTGGAAGGGTGGGGCGGGTCAGGAAACGCGGCGGCCGACGACGGCCGGGATCTCGCGCCCGTCGAAGCAGGTGTGGGTGCCGGTGTGGCAGGCCGCACCGATCTGGTCGACCACCACCAGGAGTGCATCGCCGTCGCAGTCCAGGGCGACCGAGCGCACGAGCTGGGAGTGCCCGGAGGTATCGCCCTTGCGCCAGTATTCCTTGCGCGAACGCGACCAGAAGGTCACCCTTCCGGTGGTGAGGGTGCGGCGGAGGGCTTCCTCGTCCATCCAGCCGAGCATCAGCACCTCGTGGGTGCCCTGCTGCTGGATGATTGCCGCGACAAGTCCGGACTCGTCCTTCTTGAGGGCGGCGGAGATCTCGGCGGACAGTTTGCCGTCGACGGAGACGGGCGTTGCGAAGGCTGGGTT
Source organism: Paeniglutamicibacter selenitireducens (assembly GCF_051550675.1). Classification (NCBI taxonomy): domain Bacteria; kingdom Bacillati; phylum Actinomycetota; class Actinomycetes; order Micrococcales; family Micrococcaceae; genus Paeniglutamicibacter; species Paeniglutamicibacter selenitireducens. The sequence continues at coordinate 427,183 of NZ_JBPULF010000001.1, forward strand.
CTGCGACATCACTCCCAGTCTAGTGCCACCGAAGCGCAATTGGCCGAACGCCGGACGCCCGCGTCCGCGCGGGCACCGGGTCCGCCCTAAACCCGCCGATCGCATGGCGCTTCATACGGCCCCAAGCGGCCCCGGACGTGTTAGTTTCGTAGTGATGCAATTCGTACCAGCCTCCCGTGAAGTACTGGCCGAAGTCCTGCTGGCAGCAGGGCCGACGGCCCCCACCCTGTGTGCCGGGTGGCAGACCCGCCACCTCGCGGCGCACCTGGTGCTGCGCGAGCACTCGATGCTTTCCGCCGGGCTGCTCCTCAAGCCGCTGACCCCCGTCATGGAACGCGAGCTGCAGGCGAAGGCCGACGAGGCCCTGTCCCCGGACGCCTACACCGAGCTGGTCCACCAATTCGTCGCCGGAGTGCCGAAGTACTCGCCGTTCTCGCTGACGGCATTCGACCGTTCTGCGAACCTGAGCGAGTTCTTCATCCACACCGAGGACGTCCGCCGCGCCACCGACCGCTGGGCTCCGCGCGTGCTCGACGAGAAGTACGCCGAATTACTCTGGAAGGACCTGGTCCGCCGCGCGTCCCTGTACTACCGGGGCAGCGAGGTCGGCATCATCCTGGTGCGTCCCGACGGGCGGCGCCACGTGGCGCGCAAGGCCAAGACGTCGGTGGCCATCCTGGGCCGCCCCGAGGAACTGCTGCTGCATGCCTCGGGACGGCGCGAGGAGGCGCTCGTGACGTTCGAGGGCGCCGACGAGGCCATCGACCTGTTCAACGCCCGCCGCTAGCTACACCTCGGCGAAGGCGCCAGCCGCGGCGCCCGACGGCGCCACCACGTGGATCACCACGAGTGCGTCGCTGGCCACGGGGTTCGAACCCACTGGCCCCGGCTCCACAGCCGCACCCAGCACGTGTGCCGCGCTCCAAGCGTTCCCGTCGCGAACCACAACCGCCGCCTCCCCGTTGACGGTGAGCTTGAGCCGGGAATCGGCCGGCGCCGCAACGGTTCCCGCGATGCGCAGCAGGCGGGCACCCTCATGCTGGGCCTCGGGGTCGAATTCCGCCGCCACCGTGATCCGGGGCGCATCCTGCGTGCCGGTCCTCGGGGCGCGCACCTCGGGGCAGCCCCGATCGCCGGGCAGCGGCGGCGCAAGCCGCGGGGAGACGCGCAGCGTGCCGGCGGCCTCGAAAGCGTAGCCGCAGGCCAGCAGGTCGTTGTCCGCATAGGCGGGGCCGGCGATGGTCAGTCCCACCGGCATGCCGATGTCCTCCATGATGCCCATGGCCACGGTGATGCTCGGGATGCCGAAGTGGCGCAGCGCGTAGTTCCCGTTGGAGAAGAACACCCCGTTGTCCCAGGCGCGGTCCGCGGATTCCTTGCTGATGTCGGCGTCCTGCGCCGCGACGTCGGCGTTGGCCGGGAACACCATGGCATCCAGGCCGCGCTCGGCCAGCCAGTCCTCGAAAAGCTCCTTGCGCAGGGTTTCCAGCGAACGCAGGCCCTCGGCGAAGCCCGGAAGGGTGTGCACCGGGGGAAGGCCGGCCGCGGCCATGGCCACCACGTCGCGGTAGCGGTTCTCGTAGTCCTCCACCTCGTCGTAGCGGTCGGGCTGGGATCCGGCGGGGGCCGGGAAGATCAGGGTGTGGTCGACGTCCGCCAGGCGGTTGAGCGCCGGGTCGTTGTTGGCGCGCAGGAAGGTGTCCCAGCCGTGGGTGAGGATCTGGTTGAACTCCGTCTCCATCCACCCCTCGGGCAGGACGCCGAGCTCCGCGAGCTGCTCCCCACCCGGGGTGTTGCCCTCGTACTTCTCGATCAGCGGCAGGTCGACCTCGACGACCGTGGCGCCCAGGGCCTCGAGCCGGGCACGCGCAGCCTCCCAGAGATCCAGGATGGAGGGACGGACCTCGATCGGGAAGTCCGGGTCCTTGCCGAGGTACATGCGCGGCACTCCGAGCTGCTTGCCCCGCAGGGCTTCCGGGTCGGCCAGGTCCGCGTAGTTTGCAGGGCGCACCTCGGCGACGGAAGGCAGCGCGACGGTGTCCTGGGCCCGCCAGAAGTCGCCGGTGGTGTTCGCGTCCTCGGCGACGATGACGTCCAGCAGCCGGAACATGTCGTCCATGCTGCGGGTGTGCGGGACCACGACGTCGCGCATGGGGAAGAGCGGCCAGTTGCCGCGGATGGAGATGACCCCGCGCGAGGGGGTGTAGGCGCACAGGCCGTTGTTCGAGGCCGGGCTGCGGCCCGAGGAGACGGTCTCCTCCCCCATGCCGAACACACCCATGCTGGCGGCCGTGGCAACGGCCGAGCCGTTGGAGGAGCCCGAGGCGTAGGCGGCGGCCAGGTAATTGGTGTTGTACGGGCTTTCCGCACGGCCGTAGACCCCGCGCTGCATGCCGCCGTCGGCCATCGGCGGCATGTTGGTCTTGCCCAGCAGCACACCCCCGGCCTCGCGGATCCGCGCCACGGTGAATGCGTCGTGCTGGGCGACGAGGTCCTTGAAGGCCGGCGACCCGGAGGCCACGGTCAGTCCGGCGACCATGTAGCTGTCCTTGACGGTGTACGGGACGCCTTCCAAGGAGCCGGCCCGGCCTTCGCGGCGGCGTTCGTCGGAGGCAGCGGCCTCGGCAAAGGCCTCGGGATTCAGCACCGGGATGGCGTTGAGCCTCACCGAGGACCTGTCGAAGCGGCCCACGCGGGCCAGGTGGGCGGCAACCAGCTCGACGGCGGTGACGGCACCGGCCTCGAGCGCTTGCACGACGTCGTCGATGGAAGCTTCATGGATGCTGAACGGCTGGTCCATTGGCGGTTTCCCCTCACGGATATCGTCCCCTCGCCGAGGGATCCCGGGCAGGTGGCACACGGGAAGCGTCGATGACGGGGAGCTGGTAGAAATTGACTGGATGTTCAGTTAAGGATAGCGTGTGATCCACGGTACACGGAAGTGCACACTGTCGCCAAACGGGGAATCGATGGTGCTTCCGGCAAGTGAAAGGCACGGTTCCGGGCATGGCCAACGACACCCGACAGCGGATCCTCGAGGCATGCAGCACCTGCATCGCCCGCGACGGGGTGCGCGGCATGCGCGTGCAGGATGTCTGCAAGCAGGCCGGCATCTCCACGGGACTCGTCTACTACCACTTCACCGACCGCGACGGCCTGCTTGCCGCAACGCTTGAATACGTCAACGCGGACTCTGTCGCGCAGCGCGGTGAACCTGCGGCCGGGACCAGCTCCCCCTACGAACAGCTACGCGAGCTGGTCCTGGGCGAGGTCCGGGATGAAGGGTCGGTTCGCGCCAAGTCGATCGTCTGGAACGAGATCCGGGCGATAGCCGTCTTCGAACCTCCGTTGGCCGGGCACCTGGCGGCCTCGACCACCGCCTGGCAGTCGCACGTCGCCGAGCTGGTTGCCGGGCACACCGGAGCGGACATCGATGCGTGCCAGGAAACGGCCCTGCTGCTGACATCCCTTGTCGAAGGCATCTCCAGCCGCTGGCTATCCCGCCAGATGGACACCGCCGCGGCGCGCGCGGCCCTGGAGCGCGGGCTGTCAACGCTCCTTCCGGCGGCCTAGGGAACCAGCAACCGGTAGTGGTAGCGCGAGACCGTTTCGAAGCCCATCGATTCATAAAGCCTGCAGGCAATGTCGTTCGACTCGAGAACCTGCAGCCAGGCCCCGTCGAGATTCCTGCGTGAGGCTTCGGCGAGCAACCCGCTGACAACGGCACGGCCATGCCCGCGGGAGCGTGCATCCGCCCGGGTGGCAACGGCGTAGATCCCGCCCAGGTTCCCGACCAGCGCAAGGCGGGCAACGGCCTCGACCCGGCCGCCGTGGACCAGGGAAGCGTAGACCGACGGGGTTTCGGCCAGGATCCGGCGGCTCAGTTCCCGCGCTGCGGGCTCACGCGGACCTTCGACGTCCCACAGGGTTTCGAGCCAGGCCTCGCTCGGTGCATCGGAAAATTCGATGCGGGGATCCATGTCCCCGTGGCAGCCCTGCGAGTCGCCGGCAAGGGCACGGTACTGGACGAGCGTCGGCGACTCCTGCCGGTATCCGCGATCGGCAAGTCGCCGGTCCAGGTCCACGGGCAGCGAATCTGGGCTGACCTGGAAAACCACCGGCAAGCCATGGTCCGCGTAGCGGCCCTCGGCAGCGGCGAGGGCCGCAGCGAAGTCGGAGGGCTCCCCCAGCGGCAACACCGAGTTGGCGCGCTTGGTGACTCCCCCGGAGAAACGGCAGACCCAGCCGTCAACGACTTCTTCAGCCAGGGCCGGCCAGCCCCTGGACATGGTTTCATCCAGGGACGCGGGCCTAGCGGACCGGGAATCCCGCTTCACGGATGGCGTCCTTGACCCGCTTGATCATGTCGTCCGGGCCGAAGTGGAAGATGGAGGCGGCCAGCACCGCATCGGCACCCGCCGCAATGGCCGGCGGGAAGTGCTCCGGCCCCCCGGCACCGCCGGAGGCGATCAGCGGGACCGTCACTTCCGCGCGGACGGCGCGGATCATTTCCAGGTCGAAGCCGTCCTTGGTGCCGTCGGCGTCGATGGAGTTCAGCAGGATCTCGCCCACTCCGCGTTCGGCAGCCTCCTTGGCCCACGCCACGGCGCAGCGTCCGGTGCCGGTGCGCCCGCCGTGCGTGGTGACCTCGAACCCCGAGGCAACCGCGGGGTTGTCGGTGCGACGGGCATCGAGCGAGAGCACCAGCACCTGGGATCCGAAGCGCTGGGTGATCTCGTTGATGACCTCGGGGCGGTCGACGGCCGCGGTGTTGATCGAGGCCTTGTCGGCTCCGGCACGCAGCAGGCGGTCGACGTCCTCGACGGCACGCACGCCGCCGCCGACGGTGAGCGGGATGAAGATCTCCTCGGCCGTCTTGGCGACGACGTCGTAGGTGGTTTCGCGGTTGCCGGAGGACGCCGTCACGTCAAGGAACGTGATTTCGTCGGCACCGGCGGCGTTGTAGCGCTTGGCCAGCTCGACGGGGTCGCCGGCGTCGCGCAGCCCCTCGAAGTTCACTCCCTTGACGACTCTGCCGTTATCCACGTCGAGGCAGGGGATCACGCGGATCGCAACGCTCATGAAGGGTCAACTCCTAGGAAGGTGAGGAAAGTGGTGTTCTTCGAGGGGTGGCGCACACGCCGGAACTAGATCCGGCAGGCGTGGATCTGGCTGACAAGGATCGCGCGGGCGCCCAGGTCGTAGAGCTCGTCCATGATGTTGTTGGTCTGGTTCTTCTTGACCATGGCACGCACGGCGACCCAGTCCGAGTCCTGCAACGGGGAAACCGTCGGGGATTCGAGCCCCGGGGTCAGCCGGCAGGCCTCGTCCGCCTGGTCGCGGCGCACGTCGTAGTCCAGCATGACGTAGCGGCGGGCCACCAGCACGCCGGTCAGGCGGCGCTTGAGGACTTCCAGCCCGGCGGGCGCACGGCCGGTGCGGCCGATCAGGACGGCCTCGGACTTCAGGATGGGGTCGCCGAAGATCTCCATGCCCGCCGCCTTGAGGGTGTTCCCGGTTTCCACGACGTCGGCAATCGCGTCAGCGACGCCCAGTCGCACCGAGGATTCCACGGCGCCGTCGAGGCGGACCACCGAGGCGTCGATGCCGCTCTCGGCCAGGTAGCTGCGCAGCAAGGTGTCGTAGCTCGTGGCAATGCGCTTGCCCGAAAGCTCGTCCTGCGAGGCGAAGGTGCCCTTGGGTCCGGCGAAGCGGAAGGTGGAGGCACCGATGCCCAGGGGCAGGACCTCGTCGACGTGGTCGTTGACGTCGGCGTCGAGGTACAGGTCGCGACCGGTGATTCCGACGTCAAGGATTCCGCCGCCGACGTAGACGGCAATGTCGCGGGGACGGAGGTAGAAGAACTCGACCTCGTTCTCCGGGTCGACCATGACAAGTTCGCGGTTGTCGCGGCGCTGGACGTAGCCGGCCTCCAGCAACATTGTCGAAGCGATTTCTGAAAGGGCTCCCTTATTGGGAAGTGCTACACGCAACATGAGGTGTTTCTCGATTCTGACTTTGGGTTTTTACGGCATCAGGACAACAAATTTGGGCTTGTTGGCCACCGCGGCTCGGGGGGTCTTACGCAGATCTGCCCCGAAAGCGGCGGCTAGAGATGCTTGTAAACGTCCTGCAAGGTCAGACCCTTGGCCAGCATCATCACCTGGAGGTGGTAGAGCAGCTGGGAGATTTCTTCGGCGGCGGCCTCGTTGCTTTCGTATTCGGCAGCCATCCACACTTCGGCGGCTTCCTCAACGACCTTCTTCCCGATGCCATGGACGCCCGAGTCCAGTTCGGCGATGGTACGCGAACCTTCGGGGCGGGCCTTGGCTTTCTCGGAAAGCTCGGCGAAGAGGGTGTCAAAAGTTTTCACCTCACCAGCGTAGCCCGGTGGGCCCGACCCGCTCACAACCACTGCCCCAATGTGACGAAGGACTCGCGCCGTGGTGCGAACATGACGCGGGGATGACTTTCGGGTCGCATGGCACGGCCATCGGGAACAAGGAAAGGCCCGCCGCCTTTCTTCCCGAACACCGGTCAGGGGAGAAAAGCGGCGGGCCTTTCGGAGCGGCCGCTAGCGGCGCAGCAGCGCCACGGCGGTCTGCAGGCCAGCGCTCATGGCCTCGTAGCCCTTGTCCTCGACCGAGCCCTCGAGACCCGCACGGGCAATCGCCTGTTCTTCGGTGTCACAGGTCAGCACGCCGAACCCGACGGGGACACCGGTGCGCACCGATACGTCGGTGAGTCCCAGCGTGGCGCCCTGGCACACGTAGTCGAAATGCGGGGTCCCGCCGCGGATGACGACACCCAGCGCAATCACCGTGTCGTAGTCCGAAGCAAGCCGGGCAGCCGCCACGGGAAGCTCGAACGTGCCGGGGACACGCACGAGGTCCGGCACCTGGATGCCCGCATCGGAGGCCGCACGCTGGGCACCGTCGATGAGCCCGTCCATGATCTGGGTGTGCCAGCTGGCTGCGACGATGACCGCGCGGATGCCCGCCTTGCCTGCCGCGACAAGCTCGTCGGCTCCGATGGCTGGTGCTCCGTGTCCGCTCATGATTCGACTCCTGGGTTGGTGATGGGTGTGGTGGGAAGCTGCAGCGAATGGTTCAGCAGCTCCTGCTTGGTACGTAGGTATTCGAGGTTCTCCGGCCGGGCCGCCACGCGCGTGGGAACCCGCTCGATCACCTCGATGCCCGTCTCCGCCAACCACTGCTCCTTGAGCGGGTTGTTGGTGACGAGGCGGATGCGGCGGATTTCCAGCGCATCGAGGATGGCCGCGGCTGCATCGTAGTTGCGTGCGTCGACAGGAAGCCCCAGCTGCTCGTTGGCCGCAACCGTGTTCGCTCCCCCGTCCTGCAGGGCGTAGGCGCGGATCTTGTTGGCCAGCCCGATCCCGCGGCCCTCGTGGCCGCGCAGGTAGATGAGCACCCCGCCGAACTCGTTGATGGCCTGCAGCCCGGCTTCGAGTTGCTCGCCGCAGTCGCAGCGGTAGGAGCCGAAGACATCGCCCGTGAGGCATTCGGAGTGCACGCGCACCAGCGGCTCGGCGGGCATGGTGCCGTCCGGTCCCGGGGCGCTGAGGGTCAGGTGCTCGACGCCGGTGGCGCGCTCGAGCCAGGCCCGCACCGCGAACTCCCCGTGCGGCGTGGGAACCTTGACCTCTGGGCCCGACTGCACGGCCGCGGCCCTGGTGCCGATCACGGGCTCGGCATCGGCGCTGGCGCGCCACGCGGCCAGGTCTTCGATGCTCACCAGCGGGATGTTCCACAGGTCCGCGAACTCGCGCAGCGCGGGAAGGCGCATCATGGATCCGTCGTCGTGGACCAGTTCGGCGATGACGCCTACCGGTTCCAGTCCGGCGGCCACGCACAGGTCGACGCTGGCCTCGGTGTGGCCTCGGCGTACCAGGACGCCGCCGTCCACCGCGCGCAACGGGAAGCTGTGGCCCGGACGGGTGATGAGGTCGGGCCCGGAGGCCGGGTCGGCCAGGATGCGGGAGGTCAGGGCGCGGTCGGCGGCGCTGATGCCGGTGCTGACGCCGTGGGCGGCGTCGCAGGAAACCGTGTACGCGGTGCCCTTGGCGTCCTGGTTGTCCTCCACCATGGGCGGCAGGCCCAGGGCGTCGGCCCGCTCCCCGGTCATCGGCGTGCAGACGACCCCTGAGGAATGCCGGATGGTCCAGCCCATGAGCTCGGGTGTTGCGAACTCCGCGGCGAAGATGATGTCGCCCTCGTTCTCCCGGTCGGCGTCGTCGACGACCACCACTGCCTTGCCGGCGGCCATGGCGCTGATGGCCGAGGAGATGGAATCCAGGCGGATGGCGTCCTCGCTCATCGGGATCCCCCTTCCACGACGAAGGAGGCCAGGCGCTCGGCGTACTTGGCCATGACGTCCACCTCCAGGTTGACGTTGTCCCCCGGGTGGCGCCGGCCCAGGGTGGTTTCGCGCAGCGTGGTGGGGATGATGCCTACCTCGAACCACTGGTCCGCCTCGCTGGCGTCGGCGACCTCGGTGACGGTCAGCGAGATGCCGTCGATGGCGATCGAGCCCTTCTTGGCCACGTACCGGGCCAGCTGGTAGGGCACGGAGAAGCGGAACCTGTCCCAGGCGCCCAGGGACTCGTGCTCCAGGAGAGTTCCCACTCCGTCGACGTGCCCCTGCACCACGTGCCCGTCGAGCCGGCCGCCGGCCTGCACGCAGCGCTCGAGGTTGATGGTCTCGCCGGGCTGCAACCCGCCGATGGTGGTGTGCCGCAGGGTTTCGCCCATGACATCGAGCGAGAGCGAGTCGCCGGCGATGCTTGTGGCGGTGAGGCAGACGCCGTTGATGGCGATCGATCCGCCCAGGCCCAGGTTCTCGGTCTGGTTCGGTGCGCTGATCCGCAGCACCACGGAGTCGGTTGCCGGGTCGGCGTCCACCGCTTCGACGCGGCCCATGCCGCTGATGATTCCTGTAAACATGTGTTGTCCTTACGCTGCGGCGCTGCCGGAGGGCAGCCTGGCCGGAACGGGTTCTAGGTGGGTGAGGGTGTCGGCACCGAGGATCCGGAGCGGTTCGCCGTCGATGGGATCCAGGCGGAAGGCTCGGGCGTCGCCCAGCGTTCGGACCCCGAGGTCACCGATGCCGTGGCGTCCGGCGCCCAGGAAGAGGGGCGCCTGGTAGAGGTGGATCTCGTCGACGAGGTCCGCGGCGAGGAACGCCGTGGCGATCGACGAACCGCCCTCGATGAGCACGTGGGAGGTCCCGTCACGGTGCAGCCGGGCGAGCACCTGCCGCGGGTCGTGCGTACGGATCTGTTCCCAGTTTCCGTCGGCGGCGATCGCAGCCCCCTCCGGGATCCCGCGCTTGCCCATCACGATGCGGCGGGGCTGGCGCTCAAAGGGGTTGCCCTCCTCGTCGCGGGCGTTGAGCCGCGGGTCGTCGGCCTCGACGGTCCCGGTGCCCACCACGATGGCGTCGACGCGTTCGCGGATGCGGTGCGCGTGCCGGAGGGATTCCGGGGAGGTGATCCACTGGCTTGTCCCGTCGGCCGCGGCGATCCGGCCGTCGAGCGTCTGGGCCAGGTGCAGGGTGGTGAAGGGCCGGGCCTCGGCGCGGGCCTGGAACCAGCGGTGGTTCAGCTCGAGCGCCTCGGCTTCAAACAGGCCCTGTTCGACGTTGACCCCGGCGGCGCGCAGCCGCTCGGCCCCGCCCGCCGCCGCCGAACCTTCGTCCTTAGCCGCATGGACGACGTTGCCGATGCCGGCATCGATGATCGCCTGCGCGCAGGGGCCGGTGCGTCCGGTGTGGTTGCAGGGTTCGAGGGTCACCAGCATGGTGGCCTCGCGGGCGGCCTTCGCCGGGAGGGGTCCGAGCCGGGCGAGGGCGTCGGCCTCGGCGTGGGCCGTTCCCGCACCGCGGTGGTAGCCGGTGGCCAGGATGTTCCCGGAGGCGTCCACGACGACCGCGCCGACCAGCGGGTTGGCCCCGCGCACCCCGCGCTTGGCCAGCTCCAGGGCGACCCGCATGCCGGCGGTCCGGCGGTCGGCGGGCATCAGTTGCCCGCCTTCACCGTGGGATCGGGCATGGAGGTTTCAATGGTCGGCTTCGAGCCGTTCTGGGCACGCCACCAAATGAAGAACCCGACGAGGGTGAAGCACCCGTAGAAGAGGTACATGAACGCGCTGGCGTAGTATCCGGCGCTGAACAGCAGCGGGACGCCGACCACATCGACAAGCACCCAGATGAGCCAGAACTCGACAAGGCCCTTGGCCATGCCGTAGGTGGCCAGCAGCGACCCGACGAAGGTCCAGGCATCGGCCCACACCGGCTCGTAGGAGCCCAGGGCCCCGAAGACCGGCGTGAGGGCTACGGTGCCGATGACCAGCACCAGGGCCAGGGAGATGCGCTCCTTGCCGCTGGCCCAGCGCGGGGTGACGGCGCTGCCGCCGGCGTCGCGGCTGGACTTCCAGCGGTACCAGCCGTAGATCGACACGGCAATGAACATGACCTGTCGTCCGGCCTGTCCCAGCAGGTTTGCCGTCGAGTCGTTGCCGAAGAGGCTACCGAGGAACACTGTCAGCAGCAGGGCGTTGCCGATGATGCCGACCGGCCAGGCCCAGACCTTGCGGCGGATGCCGCCCAGGGCCGAGGCCAGGCCAAAGATGTTGCCGACGACCTCGCGCACCAGCAGTGCGCTGCCACCGATCGTGATGTAAGAGTTGAAAGCTTCAATGAGCCACCGCAGAAAATCCATCGTCCTCCTGTCAAGCCGCGGCGGCTCCGGGGGTTTCGATACGACGGTTCACTGCCATCCTGCACAAGGGTTCCCGAACGCGGCATGCCGGGAGCCTGGGGCTCCCGCCGTCGATTCTTGGCACCGCCCGTGAGGGTTTAGGTGTTGCGTGTACGTGCTTCTCCCATCCAGACTTTAACTGTCGGTACCGGAATTTCACCAGTTCAGCCACGCCTTTCGACATCCCTGGCGGGACGTCCCTGGCGCGGGTCGCGGACTATAACCGCCGGTTCGGACTTACACCGACCCCGGAGCACGTTGTGTAGTTGTAGCTCTTAGTATTACACGGATACCGGGGTTTGTGCGGCGAGGTTGCGCAATGTGTCAACCGCCACGGCCGGGTCCTCGGTGCCGTAGACGGAGGAGCCGGCGACGAACACGTCGGCCCCGGCCTCGGCGGCACGCAGGATGGTCTCGCGCGTCACCCCGCCGTCGACCTGCAGTGCGATGGGCAACCCGGTCCCGTCGATGGCCTTGCGGGTGCGGCGGATCTTGGGCAGCACCACGTCGAGGAAGGCCTGTCCCCCGAACCCGGGTTCCACGGTCATCAGCAGCACCATGTCCAGCTCAGGAAGCATGTCCAGGTACGGCTCGATGGGCGTTGCGGGGCGCAGTGCCATGGAGGCACGCGCACCCGCGGCGCGCAGGTCGCGGGCCAGCTTCACCGGCGCCGCCGAGGCCTCGGCGTGGAAGGTCACCGAGGCCGCGCCGGCCTCCGCGTAGCCCGGGCCCCACCGATCGACGTCGGTGATCATCAGGTGCACATCCAGGGGCAGGTCGCTGACTTCGTTGAGCCGCTGGACCACGGGAAGCCCGATGGTCAGGTTCGGCACGAAGTGGTTGTCCATCACGTCCACATGCACCGCATCCGCGGTGTGGATCCGGTGCAGTTCACGCTCGAGGTTCGTGAAATCCGCCGAGAGGATGGACGGGTTGATCTGGCAAGTGCGCATGGAAGCTCCTGGTGAAGGGTGGCCCGGGCGTGCGGCCGGCTAGGCGGTACGGGTCAACAATGCCATGAACATGGCATCGGTGCGGTGGATGTGCGGCCACAGCTGCACGGTGCTGCCGTCGCCGACCGGGCGGGAGGCCGAGGCCATGCCCGGAAGCGCCGCGGCCTCGAGCGCCGCGCCCGTGTCAAGCAGCTTCACGTTCGCGTGGCGCGCGAGCGCGTCGTCGACCACCGCGACGGTTTCGGCGGGGTGCGGCGAGCAGGTCACGTAGGCGACGACTCCGCCGACCCGCACGGCACTGAGTGCGGCGTCGAGCAGCTCCCCCTGCAGGATCGTCAATTCGGCGACGTCCTTCGGGCTCTTGCGCCAGCGGGATTCCGGGCGGCGGCGCAGCGCGCCGAGGCCCGAGCACGGCGCGTCGACCATGATGCGGTCGTAGCCGCCGGCGTAGTCGGCATCGCCGTAGGAGCGGCCGTCGCGCACGGTGATCATCCAGGTCTCCGGGTCCACGGCCACCAGGGCCTTGGACACCAGTTCCGCGCGGTGTTCGGCAGGCTCGTTCGCGGTCAGCCGGGCCCCGTGCTCGGCGGCCAGGGCCGCAAGCAGTGCGGCCTTGCCGCCGGGACCGGCGCACAAGTCCAGCCAGTAGGCGTCCTCCCCGGCGTCGGGCAGCGGCACCTGGGCCAATGCGCGGGCCACCAGCTGGGAGCCGGCGTCCTGCACGCGGGTGCTGCCTTCGCGCACCGAGGACAGCCGGGCGATGTCCCCGCCCTGGTAGTAGGCGGAGTCCGCGACGAGCGTGCCCGTCTCGGCGCCGTTGGCCAGCGCCTCGTCCAGGGAGCCGATGCCCGGAAGGGCCACAAGGTTCACGACCGGGGCCAGGTTGTCGGCGGCGAGCAGCTCGTTGATCTCGGCGGCATCGCGCCCGTGGGCGACGAGGGCCTGGCGCAGGGCGCGGACGATCCATTCGGGGTGCGAGTAGACAAGTGCCGCGGCGGCACTTTCGTCGGTGATTCCCTCCACGAGTTCCGCGTTCCAGGTCTCCAGGTCCTTCAGCGAGACCTTGCGCAGCACGGCGTTGATGAGGCCCGAGGCGCCGGCGCCGATGACCATGCGGGCCAGCGAGACGGTTTCGTCGAGGGCCGCGTGGTTGGGGACCCGCATGGCCAGCAGCTGGTGGGCACCCAGGCGCAGCGCGTCGAGAACCGCCGGGTCCAGCTGATCCAGCGGTCGGTCGACGCAGCGGGAGAGGATGGCGTCGTAGAGCCCCTGTCCGCGCAGGGCGCCGTAGGTCAGTTCGGTGGCGAAGCCCGCGTCGCGGCGATCCAACCGGTGCTCTCGGATGCGGGCCGGCAACACCAGGTTCGCGTACGCGTCGTGCTCGGCCACGGCACGCAGCACCTCGAAGGCCGTCAGGCGCGCCGGATCGGCGCGGCGCCCGCGGGCAGAGGGTGCCGAGGCACTGAACTTGCGCTGTCCCCCGCCCCCTCGGTTGCGGGTGCGGCCGGCGTCGTCGCGGCGCACCTGGCCACCATCGCGGTTGCCGTCGTTGCGTCGCGGACGCTCGGAACGTCCCTGTCCGAATTCGCTCATGCGAATTTCACCCCATCCACGGTTCCGGACGCGAGGATCCCCCGCGCCCAATCTGCTGCGTTCATCATTTTCTTGCCCGGTGGCTGCACCAGGCCCAGTTCCACCGCGTGCGACCCGGTTCCCACCAGGACCCGCGGCTGCTTGCCGGCTTCGATCCGGACCTCTCCCGGGGCCAGGTCGGTGACCCCTGCCTGCGGCACCAGGGTCCCGAGCTTGAAGCGCTGGCCCTCCAGCTCCGTCCAGGCCCCCGGGTCCGGGGTGGTTCCGTTGATGCGCCGGCGGATCACCAGCGCCGGAAGCGTCCAGTCGACCTTTCCGTCGACAAGGGTGAGCTTGTGCGCGTAGGAGGTTTCCTCCGCCTGCTCGACACCCACGAGCTTCCCGGCCTCGAGTCCGGACAGGGTCTGCGAGAGCAGCACCGCGCCGGAAACCGCCAGCCGGCCCAACAGCTCGCCCGAGGTGTCGGCAGGGTCAATGGTCTCGGTGAGGGTGCCGAAGATCGGACCGGTGTCCAGTCCCTTTTCGAGCTGGAAGGTGACGGCACCGGTGATGTCGTCACCGGCCATGATCGAGTGCTGGACCGGGGCCGCGCCGCGCCATGCGGGCAGCAGCGAAAAGTGCAGGTTGATCCAGCCGAGGCGCGGGATCGACAGCGCCTTCTCGGGGACGAGTCCCCCGAAGGCAACGATGGCCGCGATGTCCAGGTCGAGTGCTTCCAGCCGCTCCTGGGTCGGTTCGTCGATGCGGTTGGCGTGGATGACCTCGATGCCGAGCTCGGCCGCGCGCGCTGCCACGGGCGAGGGGGTCAGCACGCGCTTGCGTCCCACCGGGGCGTCCTCGCGGGTGAGTACCGCCACCACGTCGAACCCGTCGGCGACCAGCCGGTTCAGGGATTCGACGGCCACCTGCGGGGTTCCGGCAAAGAGGACCCTCATGCCTGTCCCCCGAAGCTGGCGCCGGCGCCGAAGCTCGAGCCCAGCGCCCCCGCGCGCTGGTTGACGGTGGTTGCTGCAACGCTGTTGTAGTTGCTGTTGCGCAGCTTGCGGAAGGCTTCCTTCTTCAGGTCGCCGGTGAGCCTGTCGATGTACAGGATGCCGTCGAGGTGGTCGTTCTCGTGCTGCAGGCAGCGTGCCAGGAATCCCTCGCCCTCGACGACGACGGGGTTGTTGTCGACGTCGACGCCCGTGGCACGCGTCCAGCGGCGGCGGGTCACCGGGTAGCCAAGTCCGGGGATGGACAGGCAGCCCTCGGAGATGTCCTCCTGGTCGTCGTCGCTGAGCTCGAGGACCGGGTTGATGATGTGGCCGCGTTGGCCGGCGATCTGGTAGGTGAAGACCCTCAGCGACACACCGACCTGGGGTGCGGCGAGGCCCGCGCCTTCGACGTTTTCCATGGTTTCATCCATGTCTGCGACGAGCTTGCGCAATACGGGTCCGAAGTCGGTGACCTCGTCCGCCCGCGTGCGCAGGATCGGGTCGCCGACAATGCGAATACCTAAGACGGTCATGGGATTCCGTCTCCCTTCCGCCGGCTGGGGCCCGGCAATGTGCTGTGGATGCAGTGGGCGCACCGCTCCCAGTTTGCGGCCGCGCCTTCGACCAAGTCTACCGAGGTGACCCGGGCGCCTGCGCTGCGGGCGGGCCCACGACCTGCAGTGCCGATCCTGCATCTCGCACCCGCTGGCTGGCGCCCCAGACCTGCCGAAGCGACCAGAACTTCGACCAATAGGCGGGTAGGACCTCGGGGTTTGCCATGACGGTCTGCACTTCCGTGGCCCCGATCGCCACCCCCAGGAGCATGGGGTCCTGTGAGTATTTCCACGGTTCCCAGGTCCCCGCGGCCGCGTCAAGGACCGCTTCCTCGGCCTTCGCGCCGGCCGCCAGTTGCATGATCACCTTGGGATCCAGCGGTTTCACCCGGCCTTCGCGGTCGGTTCCCCGGGTCTTGTAGTCGATCAGGCACAGACGGCCGCCAATGGTTGCCACGAGGTCCAGGGTCCCGGCGTAGCCGACGGTGCTGTTCCATACGGTCACCTCCGCAGCCAACGGCTGGACCTGGTACTGCTCCCACCATTCGTCGAAGCGCCCGGCGAAGGCTTCCTCGCCGTTTTCCGCCAATGCCTCTCGTGCTTGCGCCGCCTGGTGCGGGAGACCCATCGCCCTCAGGGCGATCTGTTCGCAATATTGGTGGACCCGGTCCCCCCGCGCAGCTGCCGCGTCCCGGTACTGCGCGGCAGCCCCGGAGGCCTGCCGCGCCAGTGCCTTGAGCTTTGCGCTGTTCCCCACGGCGCCGCCGAGGCGTTCGTCCTGGATCACCGCGGTGGCGGCCATGTGCCCGATCCATCCGTCCATGTCCGTCTTTTCCTGTCCTATGACGGTGGTGATGGAGGGCACCTCCGGAAGATCCCCGATCTTCCGGGCGTACATGCGTCCGAAATCGGTCTGTTGTGCCAGCGCTGGAGAAGTCATGAAAAGATTTTTTCATGCATTTGCGACGATTTGCCGATTTCGGGGCAGCTTCCGGGAGTTGCAAACCCCGAGATCACGCGGAATATTTGCCGATCGGGCCGCAAGGAACCTCCGATTTGGAACTTTAGGTAAACGTCGTATAGAGTTTTTACTCGTTGGAACGCAGCCAAACGGAACGGAAACGAACCGGGCGGACAGCGATTCACACGTGGACATAGCTCAGCTGGTAGAGCGCGACCTTGCCAAGGTCGAGGTCGCGAGTTCGAACCTCGTTGTCCACTCGCATAAGAATCACCGGATCGGCTTGCCGATCCAACCGTCGGGCAGTTCGCTGTTCAATGGTTATGGTGGGGTGGCCGAGAGGCGAGGCACCGGCCTGCAAAGCCGTTTACGCGGGTTCGAATCCCGTCCCCACCTCGTAGGAAATTGCAAGAAGTATGGGCGATTGGCGCAGCGGTAGCGCGCTTCCCTGACACGGAAGAGGTCACTGGTTCGAACCCAGTATCGCCCACGAAAGATCAACACCCTGTGTGTGGATCATTCACGTGGACATAGCTCAGCTGGTAGAGCGCGACCTTGCCAAGGTCGAGGTCGCGAGTTCGAACCTCGTTGTCCACTCCAAGAAACATGGACCTCCATTCACTAGAAGAGGGGTCCTTATTCTTTGGCTTTCCCCAGGAAGCCATGCAGCGCGGGATTCATCCGGGTGTTTCGTTCCGACTTGATTGATCGGAAAATCACTGTAGAGTTCTGGTGCAGCAACTATGGGCGATTGGCGCAGCGGTAGCGCGCTTCCCTGACACGGAAGAGGTCACTGGTTCGAACCCAGTATCGCCCACGAAGATCTATACTGTGTGTATTGATGTTCATGTGGACATAGCTCAGCTGGTAGAGCGCAACCTTGCCAAGGTTGAGGTCGCGAGTTCGAACCTCGTTGTCCACTCCAGTTGAAGGCCGTTCGATTCCCCGGAATCGAACGGCCTTTCTCGTTAAGCCCTGGCGCGCCCTCCGGCATCGAGGACCGCGGCCGATGTGCCAGATATGGCGTTTCACCTCATACGCCACACCGTGCAGGATGCCTTCTGCGGCGAGTGGCCTGTTGATTTGTTCCAGTATGCACATAGGATGGGTTTCAGCCGGGGGCATGCCAGACCCCCGAAATTGAGAGGAGGTGCCTGTTGTCTGCATTTGACGAGCTGAAGGGCAAGGCCGCGGAATTGAAGGACAAGGCCACCGGACTGATCGGCGAGCACTCTGAGAAGATCAGCGGTGCAATCGACCAGGCTGGCGATTTTATCGATGAAAAGACCGGCGGAAAGTTCGCCGAACACATCGACAAGGCCCAGGGCGGCGCCAAGGGTCTCCTCGACAAGGTCGATGGCGACGACGAGGCACCGAAGGCCTGACCTCCTCCATTCCACGTAGGTCCTGTGCCCCAGGCACGACAAACGGGTGCCGGTACTGCCGAGAGGCAGCACCGGCATTTGTCGTTTTTTGAAGAAAGTTGCATCTTGAGTCATTCCGCCCAGCAAGCACCTCCACGGCGTTCGAGCACCCTTCAGCCGGTCATGGCGGGGCTCGTCACGGCCCTCGTTGGATACACCTCGTCGTTCGCCGTCGTCCTGACGGGCCTCAAGGCGGTGGGCGCCACGGATGCCCAGGCCGCGTCCGGCTTGTTTGCGCTCACCGTCACGTTCGCGCTGTGCGCGATCGGCCTGGCCTGGTTCACCAAGCGGCCCATCACCACGGCCTGGTCGACCCCTGGCGCCGCCCTCCTGGCCGGGGCCGCCGGACTCAACCTGGGGTGGAACGAGGCGGTGGGTGCGTTCATCATGACCGGCGTGCTGATTGCCGCGACCGGCGCCATACCGTGGCTGGGACGGTTGTTGGCCTCCATCCCTGTCCCCCTGGCCCAGGCCATGCTGGCCGGGGTGCTCCTGAAGCTCTGTCTCGCCCCGTTCGTGGCGCTTTCCGAGATCCCGCTGTACGTCGCCCCGGTGATCCTGGTATGGCTCGCTTTCCTGCGGTTCAGCCCGCGGTGGGCGATCCCGGCCGCGATGGCCACGGCGCTGGCCATCGCCGGTTTCACGATGGGACAGGCCACCGGATCCGGTGCCATGGGCGAGTTGGTGCCCTCCTTGGTGTTTACGGCCCCGGCCTTCAGCCTCGAGGCGTTCACGGGCATCACCCTGCCCCTGTTCGTTGTGACAATGGCCTCGCAGAACGTCCCCGGCGTGGCGGTCCTGGCGAGCTTCGACTACGAAACCCCGTGGCGCGCCTCGATGCTCAGCACCGGCATCGGAACCTCGATCGCGGGGATGTTCGGTGGCCACGCCATCAACCTCGCGGCGATTTCCGCGGCGCTTGCTGCAGGAGAGGAAGCCGGCGAGGACCGTTCGCGGCGCTGGATCGCCGCGGTTTCCTCCGGCGGCTTCTACATTCTGCTGGGGCTCGCCTCGGCAGCGATCACGGCGCTGGCGGCCGCCAGTCCGGCCGGGCTTCTCGAAGCCGCGGCGGGGCTCGCACTGCTCGGGACCCTGGGCATGGCGGCGTCCTCCGCGTTGGCCGAACCCTCCAGCCGGATGAGTTCCCTGGTCGCCTTCCTCGTGGCCGCGTCGGGCCTGAGCTTCGCAGGGATCGGAGGCGCCTTCTGGGCCCTGCTCGCCGGCCTGGCGCTGCGCCTGCTCATCGAGCGAAAACGCGCCTGAGCCTCATTCACGCCGTGGCACGAAAAGGCCGCGTTCCCCCTGCCTCGCGGGCAGGGGGAACGCGGCCTTCGTGCGGTTCCGGCGCGGGTCGCGCCTAGAGGGCGGGTTCCCCCGACTGGCCTTCACGGGCCAGAGCCGTCAGACGGGAGACGGCGCGGAAGTACTTCTTCTGGTAGCCGCCGGCCATCATTTCCGGGGTGAAGAGCTCGCTGAACGGCTTGCCCGAGGCAATGATCGGCACATCCTTGTCGTAGAGGCGGTCGGCCAGCACCACGAAACGCAGGGCAACCGACTGTTCGGTGATCGTTTCGACGTTGTGCAGCACCAGCGCGTCGGTGTCGCCGATCAGGGCGCGGTAGCGGCTGGGGTGGACCTTGGAGAGGTGCTCGGCCAACTCGGAGAACTCGTCGATCGCGAGGTTCTTGTCGGCGTAGCGTTCCTTGGCGAACGTCTCGATGGCCGCATCCTCCAGCGGATCGGGCGCGTCCGGCAGGCCGCGGTGGCGGAAGTCAACGCCATCGACGCGGTGCACGTCGAACTGCTCGGCCAGGACCTTGATCTCGCGCTGGAAGTCCACCGCGGCGAAGCGGCCCTCGCCCAGGGCGCCGGGAAGCGTGTTGGAGGTCGCGGCGATCTTCACGCCGGCGTCGGAAAGCTCGCGCATGAGGCGCGACATCA
Source organism: Paeniglutamicibacter selenitireducens (assembly GCF_051550675.1). Classification (NCBI taxonomy): domain Bacteria; kingdom Bacillati; phylum Actinomycetota; class Actinomycetes; order Micrococcales; family Micrococcaceae; genus Paeniglutamicibacter; species Paeniglutamicibacter selenitireducens. Next base: position 446,360 of record NZ_JBPULF010000001.1, read on the forward strand.
GCACGGTGTCCCCCGGGTCGTCCAGTTCGAACTCGTCGATGCAGACCAGCGAATACTGGCTGAGCACCTCGACCGTCTGGCGGAAGGACAGCGCACCCACCAGGTTGGTGTATTCGACGAACGTGCCGAAGGCCTTGCGGCCCGGGGCCAGGTGCCACAGCGAAGCCAGCAGGTGGGTCTTGCCGACACCGAACCCGCCGTCGAGGTAGATGCCCGGCTTGTGGGACTTCTTCTTGCCGAAGAGCTTGCCCATGAAGCCGCCCTTGGCGGCCCCGATGTGGCTGGCGAAGTGCTTGAGCTTGGTGACCGCCTCGGCCTGGGACGGCGCCGACGGATCCGGGCGGTAGGTATCGAAGGACACCTCTCCGAAGCGGTAGGACGGGTGGAAGCCGGCAAGCAGCTCTTCAATCGAGACCGTCGGGGTCCGTTGGGAAAGATGCGCAATCGTGGCCATACGGCGGAACGGTCCTTAGCGTCGGGGTGGAGTGATGGGTGGGCGCGCGGAGCACGCCCCCGCCATTTTACTCGCTCCCGAAGAACCCGCATCACATGAGACCCATCACACACCGGCCCCGGCGATCGCCGCCTCCCCGGACGCCCGCAGCGAAATATGGCGCAAGATGGCCCGCTCCCCCACCACGGCCCGCCGCGGATCGCTAGGCTGGTGGTGCAGTACTTTTCCCCGATTCCTGTTGCGAGGTCAATTCACCATGAGCCTGCCCATCGACGCCGACCCCCGGTTCGCCAGCTACGCCCACCCGGAGCGGCTGGTCTCCACGGACTGGCTGGAGGCACACCTCTCCACCCCGGGCCTGGTCGTCATCGAATCCAACGAGGACTTCCTGCTCTACGACACCGGGCACATTCCCACCGCCCGGAAGATCGACTGGCACACCGACCTGAACGACGAGGACACCCGCGACTACGTCGACGGCAAGGCCTTCGCCGCACTGATGTCCGCCAAGGGCATCGGCCGCGACAGCACCGTTGTCATCTACGGCGACAAGTCGAACTGGTGGGCCGCCTACGCGCTGTGGGTCTTCACGCTCTTCGGCCACGAGGACGTCCGCCTGCTCGACGGCGGCCGCGACAAGTGGATCGCCGAAGGCCGGGAAACCACCCGCGAGAAGCCCGTGGCAGTCCCCGCCGACTACCCGGTGGTGGAGCGCGACGACAGCACGGTCCGAGCCTTCCTGCCCCAGGTGCTCGAGCACTTCGGCAACCCGCTGATCGACGTCCGCTCCGCCGAGGAATACACCGGCGAACGCACCCACATGCCGGCCTACCCCGAAGAGGGCGCGCTGCGCGGCGGACACATCCCCTCTGCAGCATCCGTTCCGTGGGCACTGGCCGCGGCCGAGGACGGGACCTTCCGTTCGCGCGCGGAGCTCGAGGAGGTCTACCTGGGCAAGGCCGGCCTGGCCCCGGGCGACAAGGTCATCACCTACTGCCGCATCGGCGAGCGTTCGAGCCACACCTGGTTCGCCCTGCAGTTCCTGCTCGGCTTCGAGGACGTGCGCAACTACGACGGTTCCTGGACCGAGTGGGGCAATGCGGTGCGCGTGCCCATCGTCAAGGGCGCCGAGCCCGGTGCCGTGCCCGCCGGAATCGGGGCGTAGTCCCATGAGCGACCTTCCCAAGGAACTTGCCGAAATCGTCGACGATTTCCAGGCCGTCACCGAACGCGAGCGACTGGAACTCCTGCTGGAGTTCTCCGAGGAACTCCCCGCGCTTCCGCAGCGCCTGGCCGACCACCCGGACCTGCTTGAACAGGTCGTCGAGTGCCAGTCCCCACTGTTCCTGACCCTCGAGATCGAGCCGGCCGGGGAGCGGAACGTTTCCCTGTTCTTCTCGGCCCCGCCCGAGGCCCCGACCACGCGCGGCTTCGCCTCGATCCTGCACCAAGGTCTCGACGGGCTCCCCGCTGCCGCGGTGCTCTCGGTTCCCGACGACATGCCCCACGAGCTGGGACTCACCCGCGCGCTGACGCCGTTGCGCCTGCGCGGCATGACGGCCATGCTGGCGCGCATCAAGCGCCAGGTCAACGAGCGCCTCGCGGCGAGCGGCCAGTAGCGCGTGCGGGGAGGCGGCACCCGCCTCCCCGCACCGCACCCCACCACCCTTCCACCAAGGAGCACGCGATGACGAAGAAGAAGGCCCACGCGACGGCAGGAACCCCGGCCACCACCCTGCTGGATGCCGAAAAGGTCAACTACACGCTGCATCCCTACACCCACGACCCGGGCGCCGCCTCCTACGGGTTGGAGGCCGCCGCCGCACTGGGCGTGGCACCGGAGCGCGTGTTCAAGACGCTGCTGGTGGCCACCGGCGAACCCGGGGCGGCTGCCCTGGTGGTGGGCATCGTCCCGGTGGACAGGTCGCTGGACCTGAAGGCCATCGCCGCGGCCCTGGGCATCAAGAAGGTGGAAATGGCGGACCCCGCGGCGGCCGAACGCCGGACCGGCTACGTGGTAGGCGGCATTTCGCCGCTGGGCCAGCGACAGCGTTCGCGCACCATCCTCGACTCAAGCGCCATGGCCCACGAGACCATCTACGTCTCGGGCGGGCACCGCGGCCTGGACATCGAGCTGGCGCCGGCGGACCTGCAGCGCCTGACCGACGCCCGCCTGGCCCCCATCGCCCACGCCTAGCCGGCGGCCCCGGCGTTCTCCCCGGGCCGGGACGCGTTGAGCACGCCCTCCACGAATTCCCCGACCTCGCGGTCCCAGCGCCCCGGGTCGACGTTCCATTCGCGGGTGTGCCCGGCACGCGTGAAGCGTTTCAGCTCCACGGTGTCCGGGTTGAGCCCGGCCAGCTGTTCCGAGGGGCCGATCGGCACAAAGTCGTCGGCCTCGCTGTGCAGGATGAGCGTCGGGATGCGCAGCTGATCGTGGCGTTCGACCCAGTTCAGTTCCTTGAGGTCCAGCGGCGCCGCCAGCCCCGTCATCCACCGCCCGGCCTTGTTGCCCAACAGCCACTGGCCGAATTTCCCCACGGCCTCAGGGATCCGGTTGAGCCTAGCCTGGTGGGAGAGCACATCGATCCAGTTGATCACCGGCCCGTCCAGCACCATCGCCGAAATGCTGCGGGCGTTCGCGGACCTGTCGGCGACCTGGAGGCTGACGGCCCCGCCCATGGACCAGCCGAAGAGCATGACCTCCCGGGCCCCGTGCGCGAGTGCGTAGTCGATCGCCGCATCGACGTCCGGCCATTCCGTGGCACCCAGCCCGTAGCGCCCGTCCACGGCCGCCGGCGCCACCCCGTCGTTGCGGTAGGACACCAGCAGCGCGCTGAGCCCCAGGGCGCGCAGCGTGGGCAGCGCCCGGATCCCCTCCTTGCGGTTGGCGCCGCGGCCGTGCACGCAGATGGCCCAGGTGTCGGCGCGGTCGGTGCCCTCGACGAACCACGCCGGGGCGCCCCCGACCTGCGTCGGGATCTCGACCTCGGAGTAGTGGGCCCCGATGTCGGAAGGGGCGTTGAAGACGACGCCGGAAAGCCTGCCGCGCGCCGCGGCGGACAGGTCCCCGGAATACACCTGCTCCACCGGGCGGGTGACGGTCCGGTCCCCCGTGCGGTAGCCGCGGGGTTCGCCGAGCCGTGCGTGGCCGCGGTCGGCCGCGAAGAAGAGCGAGTAGCGGCCCGGGGCCGTGGAGTCCTGGTTCGCGGGAAGGATGACATCCTGCCCCTCGTCCGTCGGGACCACGGCCAGGATCGCGAGGCTTTCCTCGGGCACGGCGTTGGGGGTCACCACCCGGCGGGCGAAGTACCCGGCCAGGGCAGAGACGCTTCCGGCGAACAGCGAACCGGCGGCTGCTCCCGCGCCGGCTGCCACAAGTGCGATGCTCAGGCCCTTGCCCGTGGACGTGGCGCGCGGGGAACGCGCGGCGTGTTGTGCCTTCATGCCTCCATCATCGCAAATTCCGGCGGCGCAGCCACACGCCCGGGCGGCGTTTTCCCCGACCGGTTCCGGGAATGACGTGGGGCCGCGCGGCGTTGAAACCAGCATGGACGATCGCCAGCAAGCAGGAGAAACCCCGGCACCGGGGGAAGACACGGTGCAGAAGACAGCCGCACACAAGACCGAGGAGCAGTGGCGCAGCGAACTGAGCTCCGACGAGTTCCGGGTGCTTCGGAAGGCAGGCACCGAGCGCCCCTTCACCGGGGAGTACTGGGACACCACGACCCAGGGCGTCTACGCCTGCCGCGCCTGCGGCCAGGAGCTGTTCACCAGCAAGGAGAAGTTCGACGCCGGCTGCGGCTGGCCCTCCTTCTTCGCGCCGCTGGCCGAGGACCGCGTGCGCTACATCCGCGACGCCACCCTCGGCATGGTCCGCGTCGAGGTGCGTTGCTCCGCGTGCGACTCGCACCTGGGCCACGTGTTCGAGGGAGAGGGGTTCAATACGCCCACGGACCAGCGGTACTGCATGAACTCGGTCTCGCTGCGGCTGAAAACCACCACGTAGCGCACGGTTTTGCCGGGCGTGAATGTCTATTTCGCCACATTCGCGCCCGAGCATTCCCCCGAGTCGCACCTTGGAGGGCCACAACGCGCCGGAGCATAAGAGCTACTAATGCTGAGGCATATTTTCAACCAGCAACCGACGTATCTCAGTAGGCTGGACCCAGAAGGCCGCGGGCAGCTCCGCGGCACGCCCATCCGCACCGAAAGGGGTGTCAGATCATGACCCACGCGACGCTTCCCAAGCCGCTCTCCAACGCCGAGCTCGTTTCCTCCGCAGCCTGGACCACCCTCAAGTTGGCGGCCACCGAATTCCAGGCCTTCCAGGTCCAGGACGGTTCGGTCCCCGAGGCCTCCGACCACGCCCGCGCAGCCGAGCTGGTCGCGTCGATCGTCGAATCGGTCAACACCCTGGCACCGCAGTTCCCGCACGACGCCACCTACCTCGAGGCTGCGGTCAAGGACCTGCAGGCCTGGAGCGCGGCGGGCTTCGGCGTGCCGGACTTCCTTGACTCCCTGCTCGAGTTCCAGCCGCAGACCCAGCGCGTCGACGGCCTGCGCCACCTGGTGCTCTTCCCGATGTACACGCAGAACGGCTCCACCAACCGCCTGCTCGAGGTCGTGCTCGTCGAGGTCATCTGGCCCGAGTTCATCGGCGCCCTCGAAGCCGGGGAATACAGCAACAAGCTCTTCGTCCCGCTGCGCTTCATCGACTTCACCCCCGGCTACGACACCAACTCCGCGGTGCTCTTCCCGGAATCCGTCGCGATCCGCGAAACCCCGTCCTTCACCTGGGGCGCCATCTTCCAGGACCGCGAGGCCGCCCGCTTCCGCCGCGTGCTCAAGGCCGCCGCGGAGATCACCAACCTCGAACTGCCCGAGGACGCCGCCGCCATGCTCGGCGACCAGGCACTGACCGAGGAAACCTTCGTGATGTGGGACCTGATCCACGACCGCACCCACATGCGCGGGGACCTGCCCTTCGACCCGTTCATGATCAAGCAGCGCATGCCGTTCTTCCTGTACTCACTCGAGGAACTGCGTTGCGACCTGACCGCGTTCCGCGAATGCGTGAAGATCCAGAACGACGAGTCGCAGGACGAGGCGACCCGCCACCACGCCAAGCTGGTCCAGTACGCGGTGATCTTCGACCGCATCTTCCGCTTCGCGATCACCGGCACCCGCCACCGCAACTACGACGCCGTCGGCGGACAGCTGCTCTTCGCCTGGATGCACCAGAACCACGTGCTGCACTGGACCGACACCAAGCTGGCCATCGACTGGGACGAGGTCCCCGCAGTGGTCTCCGCACTCGGCGACGCCATCGACGAGCTGTACTGGAAGTCGATCGACCGCCCGAAGATCTCGCACTGGCTGGCGGCCTACGAGCTGGTCGCGGCCACGCTGACCCCGCACCCGGCATCGACCTGGGCCAAGGGCCCGGACGCACTGCCGCTGACCGCGCCGCTGCGCGAGATGACCGACCAGGTCCTCGACGACGAGTTCCCGCTCTCGATGTTCTACGAGGCGCTCCACAAGAAGATGACGCCCGTCATCGAGTCGACCATCGGCATGACCGGCTCCAGCGCACTCTAAATTCCCCGGGGTTGCAAGTGCACCGCAAGGTGCGCTTGCAACCCTTCTACATGTGAGGTCTACACTCAGGATCATGGCAACGCTTACGGATCTGACAATACTCATTGCCGGCGCCACCTCCCCCTCCGGGGTTGCCGCGGCCCGCGCCCTGTGCGACGCCGGGGCCACCGTCCTGGCCGCGGGCTCCAACGCCGAGCGGCTCGCCGAACGCCTGCCCTTCGTCCACGGGCGCTACGAGGTGGACCTGGCGAACCACGCGGCCGTCACCGAGCTGCACCAGCTCATCGACACCGAGCGCGGGCGCATCGACGGGCTGCTGCACCTTGTCGGCGGCTGGCGCGGCGGCAAGGGCCTGGCCGGCCAGAGCGACGAGGACGCCGAGTTCCTGCACACCCAGGTCGTCACCACGCTGCGCAACACCACCCGCGTCTTCCACGAGGACCTGCTGGCTTCCCCGCGCGGCCGTGTTGCCATGGTGACCGCCACCGCAGTCGACGCCCCCACCGGCTCCAACGCCAACTACACCACCGCCAAGGCCGGCGCCGAGGCCTGGATGCGCTCCGTCGCCGCGGCCATGAACACCGCACAGTCCGGCAGCAAGACCAACCCGGAGCCGCAGCGCACCGCAGCGGTCCGCTGGGTCATCAAGGCCTTCAGCGACGAGGCCACCCGGGCGGCGAACCCCGACCGCAGCACCGCCGGCTTCACCGACGTCGAGGCGCTCGGCGCCGCCGCCGTCTCCCTGTTCACCACGGACGCCGCCACGCTCAACGGGGCGCGCATCCCGCTGCCGGTTCTCTGAACCCGGCGCTAGACTTCTTACCGACGCGCGGGCCCTCCGGCCCGTGCGCCCCACACCCCAGAACGGTTAGGACCCCTTTCCCCGTGACTTCTTCCCTGACTTCGGCCCTGCACGACACCTCGGTGCGCGGCTTCGCCTCCGACAACTACTCCGGCATCCACCCGGAGGTCCTCACGGCCCTGGCCGAGGCCAACGGCGGCCACCAGGTCGCCTACGGCGAGGACCAGTACACCGAGCGCCTCGGCGAGGTCATGCGCGGCCACTTCGGCGACGAGGCAACGATCTTCCCGGTCTTCAACGGCACCGGCGCCAACGTCACGGCCCTTCAGTCGCTGCTGCCGCGCTGGGGTGCCGTGGTTTGCGCCGAGTCCGCACACATCAACGTCGACGAGAACGGCGCCCCGGAGCGCATCGGCGGCATGAAGCTGCTCTCGGTGCCGACCACCGACGGCAAGCTGACCCCCGAGCTGATCGACCGCGAGGCCTGGGGCTGGGGCGACGAGCACCGCGCCCAGCCGCTGGCCGTCTCGCTGACCCAGTCCACCGAGCTCGGCACGCTGTACACCCTCGAGGAACTGCGCGCCATCACCTCCCACGCCCACTCGCTGGGCATGCGCGTGCACATGGACGGCGCCCGCCTCTCCAACGCCGCCGCCGCACTCGGCGTCGGCCTGGGCGAGATGACCACCGGCACCGGCATCGACATCCTGTCCCTGGGCGGCACCAAGAACGGCATCATGTTCGGCGAGGGCATCGTGGTCCTCTCCCCCGGCCCGGCCGACTCGCTGAAGTACCTGCGCAAGATGAACATGCAGCTGGCCTCCAAGATGCGCTTCATCTCCGCCCAGCTGCTGGCCCTCTACGGCACGGACCTGTGGCTGGCCTCGGCCTCCCACGCCAACGCCATGGCCGCCAAGCTCAGCGCCGCCGTCGCGCAGGTCGAGGGCGTGGAACTCGTCTACCCGACGCAGTCCAACGGCGTCTTCGCCACGCTGCCCAACGCCGCGGCCGACGCCCTGCGCGAGCGCTTCCGCTTCTACGACTGGGACCGCGCCGCCGGCCAGGTCCGCTGGATGTGCTCCTTCGACACCACCGAGGCCGACGTCGACGCGTTCACCGCGGCCCTCGCCGAGGAAATGGCCGCACTCAAGGCCTGATCCCCAGGGCGCCCCGCGCCCCGGTGCCGGGAGGCCGCGACACGCTGCCGCGGCCTCCCGGCGTGCCGTGACGCAACAATGCGCCACGGCACTTTAGACTCGCCATGTGAGCTCCCATGGACCGATATCAGTAGTGCCGCCTGCGTTCCTCGAAGCGCTGGCCGCGGTGCGCCGCACCAGCTGCCGCAGCGAATTGCGCCTGGAAGAGATTCCCGCCCCGGCACGGCTTGCCCCCTACGCCCTGGCCCTGGCCGCCGATGTCCACGAGCGTGTCCCGCGCGGCCCGCACTCCGCCGGCAAGGCCGGAGGCGACCCGCAGCAGGCGGTGCACGGCGAGGAGCTCGCCACCGGACGCTTCATCCTGCTGCACGACCCCGAAGGCTCTGCCGCATGGGACGGCAGCTTCCGAATCGTCACCTACATCAGGGCCCGCATGGAGTCGGAGATGGGCAACGACGCCATGCTCGGCTCGGTGGCCTGGACCTGGCTTGTCGACGCGCTCACCGAATCCGGGGCCGAGTACCGCCAGGCCGGCGGAACCGCGACCCGCGTGCTCTCGGAGAGCTACGGCACCCTCGCGGAGCGCAACGACACCATCGACATCGAGCTGCGCGCCTCCTGGACCCCCGGCGACGGAGACATCTCGGCGCACCTTGAGGCCTGGGCGGAGATGGTCTGCACCTTCGCCGGGCTGCCACCGCTGCCCAGCGGCGTCACGGCGCTGCCGCACCGCCGCTTTTCCTGAGCATCGGCCGCCAACCGCCGCCCCGCCGAGGCCCTTCATCCCCCGGGGCCGGCATTCGGTACTAGAATTGGTTGCACCATGACCCGTACCGAACAAGCCCAGCGCCACCGCGCTACAGATGCACCCAGCCGCGACGCCGCACCCCGGGAGTCGACAGAAACCCAGGCCGGGGAGGTGGTTGCCGAACCGATTCCGCTGGACACCCCGCGCGACGGGGTCCCCGAGGTCATCACCACACTTCCCGGGCTCAAGCGCGCAGCGCGCGCCATCGCCGCGGGCACCGGGCCCGTCTCCGTCGACGCCGAGCGCGCCTCCGGCTTCCGCTACGGCCAGCGCGCCTTCCTGGTCCAGCTGCGCCGCGAGGGATCCGGTTCCTGGCTCATCGACCCCGAGCCGTTCGAGGACCTCGACGAGATCCAGCAGGCCATCGGCGACGAGACCTGGATCCTGCACGCCGCCTCCCAGGACCTCCCCTGCCTGGCCGAGCTCGGCCTGGCCCCGGCCCGTCTCTTCGACACCGAACTCGCCGCACGCATCGCGGGGCTGCCGCGCGTGGGGCTTGGCCCGGCCGTGGAGGCGTTGCTCGGATTGCGCCTGGCCAAGGAGCACTCGGCCGCCGACTGGTCCACCCGCCCGCTGCCCGAACCCTGGCTGCGCTACGCCGCGCTCGACGTCGAGGTGCTTGACCAATTGCGCGAGGAGCTCGTCAAGATCCTGGAGACCGACGGCAAGCTCGAATACGCGGAGCAGGAGTTCGAGGCGGTGCGCACCGCACCGCCGGCGGCCCCGCGCACCGACCCATGGCGCCGCACCTCGGGGCTGCACCAGATCCGCGAACGCCGGACGCTGGCCGCGGTGAAATCCCTCTGGGAAGCCCGCGAGGCGCTGGCGCGCACCCGCGACGTCGCCCCCGGGCGCCTGATCCCGGACTCCGCGCTTGTCGCCGCGGCCAAGGCCATGCCCACCAGCGTCCCGGCGCTGCTGAAGACCCCGGGCTTCCACGGCCGCTCCGCCGCCAAGGACGCCCCGCGCTGGCTGCGCGCCCTGCAGGATGCCCGCAACACCCGCGAGCTGCCGCCGAACCAGGTCCCCTCCAACGCGCCGCCTCCGCCGCGCGTCTGGGCGGACAAGGACCCGGTGGCCGCCGCGCGCCTGCAGACCGCCAAGTCCCGGATCACCCGCACCTCCGAGGCCCTGAACATCCCGCTGGAGAACCTGCTGACCCCGGACTACCTGCGCCGGCTGTGCTGGACCCCGCCGGCGGAGATCGACCTCGACTCGGTGACCGACGCACTGCGCGAGCTCGGCGCCCGCCAGTGGCAGATCGACCTGCTGGCCCCGGTGATCACCGTGGCACTGCTGGACCCGGACAAACTGGCAGCGCGCTAAAAGCCACGCCGGTGTGCCGCACCCCCCCTCCCCGCCGCGGGAGGCGGAGTGCGGCGCACCGGTTTTTCGTGCCACTTGCACTCTAAGTTACCGACCAGTAGCGTATGGGGTGGATCACATTCCACCCAGCAATCGCAAGGAGCACCGGTGAGCCCACAGTCAGTGAACACGCGCCAGGCCACACGCCAGGTCCGCGACGTCGTCTTCGTCGACGGCGTCCGCACCCCCTTCGGCAAGGCCGGGGACAAGGGCATCTACCACGGCACCCGCGCCGACGACCTGATCGTCAAGTGCATCAGGGACCTCATGCGCCGCAACCCCTCGCTGCCGGCCGAACGCATCGACGAGGTGGCCATCGCCGCCACCACCCAGACCGGGGACCAGGGCCTGACCATCGGCCGCACCGCCGCGCTGCTGGCCGGCCTGCCGCAGTCCGTCCCGGGCTTCGCCATCGACCGCATGTGCGCCGGCGCCATGACCGCCGTGACCTCCACCGCCGGGTCCATCGCCTTCGGCGCCTACGACGTCGTCATCGCCGGCGGCGTCGAGCACATGGGCAACCACCCCATGGGCGCCGGAGCCGACCCCAACCCGCGTTTCCTTTCCGAACGCATCGTGGACCCCGCCGCACTGAACATGGGCAACACCGCGGAGAACCTGCACGACCGCTTCCCGGCCATCACCAAGGAGCGCGCCGACGCCTACGCCGTCGCCTCCCAGGAGAAGCTCGCCGCGGCATACCGCGCCGGGCAGATCCAGCCGGACCTGGTGCCCGTCGCGGCCCGCCGCCCCGAGGAGGGCTGGGCGCTGCACACCGCCGACGAGCCCCCGCGCCCGGGCACCACGCTGGACTCGCTGGCCGGGCTGCGCACCCCCTTCCGCGCGCACGGCCGCGTCACCGCCGGCAACGCCGCGGGCCTGAACGACGGCGCCACGGCGGCGATCCTGGCCAGCGCCGAGGCCGCCGAGGAACTCGGCCTGCCCGTGAAGATGCGCCTTGTCTCCTACGCCTTCGCCGGCGTCGAACCCCAGGTCATGGGCATCGGCCCGGTCCCGTCCACCGAGAAGGCGCTGGCCCAGGCGGGCCTGGGCATCGAGGACATCGGGCTCTTCGAGATCAACGAGGCCTTCGCCGTCCAGGTGCTCTCCTTCCTTGACCACTTCGGTATCGACCAGGACGACCCGCGCGTGAACCGCTACGGCGGCGCCATCGCCGTGGGGCACCCGCTGGCCTCCTCCGGGGTGCGGCTGATGACGCAGCTGGCCCGCCAGTTCGCCGAAGACCCCTCCGTCCGCTACGGGCTGACCACCATGTGCATCGGGCTGGGCATGGGCGGCACCGTCGTCTGGGAAAACCCGAACCACGCCGACTTTGGAAAGGACGCCTAGCCATGAGCCAGGGAACCATCGAGAACTTCACCGACCTCGCCGCGGCGGTCCCGCACGAGATCACCACGCACTCGCTCGTCACCGACGTGGTCCTGCCCGGCGGCAAGCGCCTGGCGCTGCTGACCCTGGACAACGGCCTCGACCACACCAAGCCGACGACGTTGGGCCCCAACACGCTGATCGAGCTGCACGGCGTGCTCACCGCCCAGAAGGCGCGCGCCGCCGCCGGGGAGATCGACGCCCTGGCAGTGACGGGCAAGCCGTACTTCCTGGTTGCCGGCGCCGACCTCTCCGGGGTCAAGCACCTCTCCTCCCCGGAGCACGGCGCCGCCATGGCAACGCTGGGCCACGCCGCCTACGACCTGCTCGCGGACTTCGGCGTGCCGACCTTCGCGTTCATCAACGGCGTCGCGCTGGGCGGCGGCCTGGAGATCGCGCTGGCCTGCACCTACCGGACGGTGTCCTCAGGCGCCAACGGCATCGGCCTGCCTGAGGCATTCATCGGCCTTGTCCCGGGCTGGGGCGGGGTCTACCGGCTGCCGCGGCTCACCGGCCCGGAGGCCGCGATGACGGTGATGATCGAAAACCCGCTGAACAACAACCGCTCGCTCAACGGCACGGCCGCGGCCAAGCTCGGCATCGCCGACGCGCTCTTCGGGCCCGCCGACTTCCTGGAGCAGTCCCTGCTCTGGGCCGAGGGAGTGCTGGAGGGCACCCTGGAGGTCGAGCGCCCGAACGCCGTGGATCCCGCAACGGATCCGGCGGTCGCGGCCCGCTGGGCGGCCGCCGCGGCCAAGGCCCGCGCCTTCGTCGAGGCGAAGACCGCCAACGCCGCCCCCGCGCCGGCGAAGGTGATCGAGGTCTTCGAGGCCGGCGCCACCATCAGCCAGGCGGAGTCCGCCCGGTTGGAGATCGCGGCACTCACCGAGCTCATGCAGACCAACGCCTTCCACAACACCGTCTACTCGTTCCTGGACCTGGTGCAGAAGCGGTCCAAGCGACCGGCCGGCGCGCCGGATGCCAAGCTCGCGCGGCCCGTGTCCAAGGTGGGCGTCGTCGGCGCCGGGCTCATGGCCGGCCAGCTGGCACTGCTCTTCGCCAAGAACCTCAAGGTGCCGGTGGTCATCACCGACATCGACGAACAGCGCGTGGCCAAGGGACTTGCCTACATCCACGGCGAGGTCGACAAGCAGCTGGCCAAGGGGCGCATCTCCCCCGATGCCGCGAACCGCACCAAGGCCCTGGTCACCGGTTCCGCCAGCAAGGAAGCCTTCGGCGACGCGGACTTCGTGATCGAGGCGGTCTTCGAGGAACTCGCCGTCAAGAAGCAGGTCTTCGCCGAGGTTGAGGCCGTGGTCTCCCCCGAGTGCATCCTTGCCACCAACACCTCCTCCCTCTCGGTCACCGAGATGGGCCGGGACCTGGCGCACCCCGAACGGCTTGTCGGGTTCCACTTCTTCAACCCCGTGGCCCAGATGCCGCTGTTGGAGATCGTGCGCACCGAGCACACCAACGACACCGCCCTGGCCACCGCGTTCGCGCTGGGCAAGGCGCTTCGCAAGACCAGCGTGCTGGTCAAGGACGAGGCGGCCTTCGTCGTCAACCGCATCCTGCTGCGCCTGATGGGCGAGGTCTCCAACGCCTTCGACGACGGCACAGACGCAACCGTCGCCGACACCGCGCTGCGCCCCATGGGGCTGCCGATGACACCGTTCACGCTGCTGGCCATGGTCGGCATCCCGGTGGCCCAGCACGTCTCGGGCTCCCTGAATGCCGCATTCGGCGAGCGCTACCGCGTTTCGGGCAACCTGCAGGTGCTGATCGAGCACGGCATCAAGTCCCTGTGGGTCCCGACCCCCGAGGGCGGGCAGGAGATCCCCGAATCGACGTTGGGGCTGCTGTCCTTCGGGTCGAGCCCGAGCACTGCCGGGGAGCTGCTGGTCCGCACGCAGGACGCGCTGGCGCAGGAGATCGGCTTGATGCTTGCCGAAGGCGTCGTCGCGGGTCCCGAGGACATCGACCTGTGCATGATCATGGGCGCGGGCTGGCCCATGCACTTGGGCGGCATCACGCCGTACCTCGACCAGGTCGGGGCCTCCGAACGCGTCAACGGGAAGAAGTTCCACGGCAAGTAGGCGCGCGGGAAGTCTTCGAAAGTGTCTGTCAGGTGGCCCGGGAGCACATGCTTCCGGGCCACCTGTCGCCTGCGGTGTGTGGGACCGCAGGATTCTCCCTGCTTCATCCATCGACCTTGCGGGGTTTCTAGGCAACACTGTGCTTATGAAACAGAACATTGCTTTGTCACCCACCCGCAGGGTTGTTCTCGGCACCTCGTTGGCGGCAGGAGCCGCGGCAACGCTTGCGGCGTGCGGGGGCGGCAAGTCCGGCGATACGGTCCCCTCCCCCAGCGGCACCGCATACGAGGCAACCGACCTGTCGCAGCTACCCGTCCAGGGCACTACCTCGGTGACGGTCAACGGGCACAACTACCTGCTCTACCGCCCCGACGAGAAAACCGTGCTGGCCTACACCTCCGTCTGCACACACCAGGGGTGCAAGGTGGGGACGGGCGACAGCAAGAACTTCATCTGCCCCTGCCACGGTTCGGAGTACTCGAAGCTTGACGGCTCGGTCACCCAGGGGCCCGCGCCGAAGGCGCTGACCAGGTACGCTGCGGTCATCGAGGGCGAGAAGGTCAAAATCTACCTGTAGCCGGGCTGGGCTTCGACCCGTGGAATGATGGAAGCATGAGTTCCCTTTCTCCACAGACCCGTCGTGCCTTTGTTGGATCCACCGTGGCCGCCGGTGCCGCAGTCGCCCTCGCGGCCTGCGGCGACGGTTCCTCGGCCGCGCCGAACAACGTCCCCTCGGCCCCGCCCGAGCCCGTCGGCGAGGGCACCGTCGTGGCCACGCTTGCCGAACTGTCCGTCGGCACGCGCCTCTCGGTGACGGCCCAGCGGACCGGCCCCGACGGGAAGACCAAGGACGCGGGTTTCCTGCTCTTCCGTCCCAACGAGAAGACCGTACTGGCGTATACCGCCATTTGCACGCACCAGGGGTGTGCGGTGACCACCAAGGCCCCCAAGGGCGAGGACTTCTACTGCCCCTGCCATGGTTCCTACTTCCAGCCCTCTGACGGCAAGGCAATTGCGGGCCCGGCGCGCGGCGCCCTGGAACGCATCGCCGCGTCGATCAAGGGCCAGGACGTACTGATCTTCGTTTAGGCTGGCTGCCGAGGCCGCGCGCTTGCGGCCATCAGTGGCTTTCGCCGGCAAGAAACCCGCCCACGATCGACTCCATGATTTCCAGGATCCGGTCGGGGCGGGTTTCGTTTGGTCCCTGCCGCCGCAGGATGCCCGAGCTCAGAGTTTCCGCCACCGGGGATTCCGGCGGCCAACCAACGGGAACCCGCAGGAACCAATCGAATCCGGGTGGCCGGGGAGGAATTCCCGCTGCGGCGAGGTACCCGTTGATCGCTTCTTCCACATCGGCCCGGTCATCCGCGCTGAATGGCTCCCGCCGGGAACACTCGGCCTTCGACACAACCATCGTTACCCGCACGCTCCTGCCTTCGTCGGATCCGGGGAAGCGGCGCAGGTTTGCCGCGCCCGCGACCCAGCACATCATGGCAAACCAGCCGTTTTCCGGCAACAACTCCCAGCCAGGCTCCGGCGCGTGGACCGGCACGTGATTCCACATGGCCACAACCGTAGCCGCCCGGGCTCCCGGCTGCCACCGCGACGACCAGCGGGCGGCGGCAGGGGTTTGACGCGGGAGCAACCGTGGCGTTGGAGACTGCAGCACGGGCCGGGTTCACAGCACAGGCGGCCCACGCCCTGGATCCGAGACCCGGCTAGCTTTCGGCGAGCCGACGTGTTTCCTCGGCGATCTTGATGACGCGGTCGATCACGGTGCGCGTGCTTACCCTGGTTCTCGCCTCCGGCCTTGTGAGGATGTCGATATGGCGGCCGAGGACGAGGTCCTCGATGGGGCGCAGCACGACCTGGTCGCGGAAGTATGGAATCAGCCCGGTGTAGCGAGGCAACAGCCCCACGCTGCGGGTCTCGGCAATGATGGCCGCCACCATGTTGAACTCATTGACTCGATGCGTGATCTGGATCGGGGTTCCGGCGCTTGCGAATAGCGCCTGGACGATCAGTGGTTCGAGAGCGAACCCCTCGTGTGCCGCCACCCAGGTTTCGTCCGCCAGGTCGGCCAGGCGTACCCGCTTCCGTTGTGCCAGGGGGTGTTCACGATGGATTGCCACGTCGATCGGCTCCTGCAACACCGGAGTAACGTGCACCCTGCGCGCGGGCCAGCGCTCCGAAGCCAGCGGTCGGTGGGCAATCACGACGTCGTGCTCACTGACCAGGTCGACGAATCCACTGACCGACACGTCCTCGTCCCGGCAGCGCACCGACGGCCCGTCGGGGTCGTCGAGGCTGCTCGCGATGAGTGTCGGGAACCATGCAAGGCCGGCGCTGTGGAAGGCGGTGACCGAAACCGGTTCCCGACGCGCCTGAAGGTACTCCGTGACTGAGTTCTCCGCGCGGGCAAGGGATTCCAGCACTTCGCCACCGGCATCGGCGAGTCGTTCCCCCGCCGGGGTGAGCACCAGCACCCGGCCCCGCTGTTCGGTGAGTGGTATGGGCAGTCCACGCTGCAAAGCGGCAAGTTGCTGGGACACTGCGGAGGGCGACAGGTGCAGGGCCTGTGCCACAGCGGTGACCGATCCACGATCCCTCAGCTCGCGCAGGGTCCGAAGGTGGTGAATTTCCATGAAGCACAGCTTACAAGATATTGAAGACACTGCCCGTTGTTCTGAATGATTAATGCTACCTACAGTAAAAGCATGCCTTTCACCTCGATTTCCGCTCGCCGGTTCCTGCCCGATCTGCTGCTCATGATCATCGCCATCCTTTGGGGCGGCAGTTACCTGGCAACGCAGGACCTGGCGGCCGCATCATCCGCCGCCGCGGTGATGTGCGCCCGGTTCGTACCCGCAGCCTTGATCCTGGTGTGCGTCAATTTCGCTCGGCCCGGGGTCAGGCTCCGCGATGCGGCGTTTCCGGGAATCCTGCTTGGATCCCTCCGCGCGGCGACAATCGCACTGGAAACGATCGGCGTCACGCTCACGAGCGCCACGAATGCGGGGCTGATCATTGCCCTCTCCATTCTTTTCACACCGATACTCGAATCCGCGCTCACTAAACGGCGGATGCCCCCATCCTTGATCGCCAGCATCCTGCTTGCCCTCGCCGGCATCGCCCTGCTCGTGGGCGGGCAGGATTTCGCCGGGTTCAACCTCGGCGACGGACTGATGCTTGTCGCGGCGGCAACACGGGCCCTCCTCGGTGTCGCCGAGGCGCGGTTTACCGTCGGCAGAAGCACCGACGTGCTGGGACTGACAACCGTCGAGATCCTGTTCGGCGCTGCCATCTTCGCCGCATGGGGTGGAAGTTCGCTGCTGGAGCACATTCCCGGCTTCACCATGGCAAACTGGCTCGCCATTGCCTACCTGTGCCTCGGCTGCACGATCTTCGCGTTTCTCGGGCAGCTCTGGGCAACGAAACACACCTCGGCCTCGCGCGCGGGAATGTTGCTTGGCACGGAACCCGGGTGGGCCCTCCTGGTGGGCGTCCTTCTAGGCGGGGACCGCATCGGGACCCTCGGCTATGTGGGAGCCGCGGTGCTTCTGGTCGCGACCTGGTGGGGCGCACGCGCGGAACAGCGCTGGCGCGGAAACGGCCCGGGCACCCGGAACACCGCGGTGCCCGCGGAGAAGATCCCGGCCGCCGGCTGAATCCGCTCTTCACGGGGCCCGGGGCCGGCGTGAGAGCCGCCGTCAGTCCGGGCCCGGGGCGTCGGGACCCATCCGGTGCACGCGGTGGGCGGTGGCTGCCATGAACCGTTCGTCGTGGCTTGCCAGCAGCACGGCACCCCCGCGGGCCAGCACGGACCCGATGGCAGCCTGCAACAGGGCCATCCCTCGGGCATCAAGTGCCTCGGTGGGTTCGTCGAGCAACAGGACCGACGGCTCGCGTGCTAGCACCGTGGCCAAGGCCACCAGCCGTCGGGCGGAGGCCGGCAACTCGTAGGGATGCGTCTCCGCCTCGTCTGCCAGGCCGAGGGCGGCAAGCACCTCCGGGATCCGGGCGGCCCGGGGACCGCGCCGGGGAAGACCGAAGGCGACCTCGCGGAGGACCGTGCGCTCGAACAGCTGGTCGGCGGGATTCTGCAGCAGCAGCCCCACGGAACCGTCCGAGGCGGCACGTCCTGCGACCCTCCCGGAGGAAGGCCGGAGCAATCCGGCGGCGGCCTTGAGCACCGTGGTCTTGCCGGCACCGTTCGGCCCGGCGAGCGCGATGCACTCCCCTGCCCTGACTTCCAGGTCCAGGCCGTCGAGCACGGGCGTGGCGGTGCCGGGGTAGGCGATCCGCACCCCGTCGAACCGGAGCAGGAGTGGCGCATCCGGGGCCGGCTGCCGGTGGTGCGGTATCGCAGCGGGCACCGGCCCCGCCACCGGGGTCCCGCCCCACGCATGACCCGGTCCCGGCCCCAGGCTCACCACCTCGTCGGCGTCGGCCGCAAACCGGTCCATGAAGCGGGTCAGCAGCACCACCGCGGTGCCGTCGGCGCGCAGTTGCCCCACCAGGGCGCAGACTCGGGCCGCTGCCGCGTCATCCAGCCCGGCCAGCGGTTCGTCGAGTACCAGCACGGGTGCCTCGCCCAGGGCCAGGGCCGCCAGCGCCACGAGGCGCTCCTGCCCGCCGGAGAGTTTTCCCGGGTCGCGGTCCAGCAATGCGTGCAGGCCAAGCCTGTCCGCGAGGGCGGCGATCCGCCCGCGCATCCGTTCCCGCGGTACCCCTGCGTTCTCCAGGCCCAGGGCCAGCTCTTCCTCCACGGTCTCGCGCACCCCGGAGAGGTAGTGGCGGGCGTCCTGGGGCAGCATGCCCACCTGGCGGGCCCACCCCACAGGGTCGATGCGCACGTGGCTGCAGGCTTCGTGGCGGACCTCCCGCCCCGCCAGCCCCAGTGTCGCTTCCAGCTCGTCTCCCTCGTGGCGCGGCAGCATCCCTGCCAGCACGGCGCCGAGCGTCGACTTCCCGGAGCCCGAGTCGCCCACGATGGCCGTCAGCGACCCCGGCGCCAGGGAGATGTCGATCCCCGCGAGCGAGTCGCGCGGTGCCCCGTGGTAGCGGAACCTGCAGATCCCCGCTTCGAGCACCACGGTGCCCCGCGCGCTCATGCCAGTCCCGCCCAGGAGGGAGCCAGCACGGCCAGCGGTCCCAGGACGGCGCAGGCCAGGGCCGCCCGGCGCAGCCGCCGCTGGGGCGTGGAGTCCGGCACCGAACGCAGCCTGGTGTGCGGCCCGGCGGCGGGGAAGCCGCGCGCCGCCAGGTGTGCCGAGCGGTCCACGGAATCCTGCAGGGAAGAGAGCACCAGCGGCACGGCGCGCAGTGTGGCGCGCCGCCACCACCCGCGGACCCCGGTGCCGGCGGCCGCCCCGCGCAGGGCCTGCGCCTCGCCGATGACCCGCTGCCGGGCCGCCATCCGGGGCAGCAGGGACAGCGTGGCGGCCAGCAGGTACCCCAGTTGGGGCGGAGCGGGCGAAAGGTCGACTGCCGCGACGAGGTCGTGGCGGTCGATGAGCACGGTGCACAGCAGCCCCGCGACCACCAGCACCGCGGTGCGCAGGCCCAGGGCTCCCGCTGTCTCGAGGCCCCCGGCGGTGACCCGCAGCGGACCTGCCTCCATGAGCACCCGGGCGCCGGAGGTGTCGACCATGGCGTGGATCAGCAGCTGGGATCCCCAGGCGGGCAGCAGGATGGCCGCCGCCAGGCCGGCCAGCCGGCGGGCGCGTCGGGCCCGGGCCGCCAGCAGGAGGCATCCGAGCAGCACCCCGCAGCTGAGCCACCAGCGTCCCGCGGCGACAGTCGTTGACGTGACGGCCGCAGCGAGCGCCAGCACGGTGAAGGGGTGCAACGTGGAGCAGGGGTGCAGCGCCCCGGCGCGGGAACCTCGCACCGGTGTCAGCGGTTGCCGCGGCTGCCGAGCACGCGGTGGCGGCGCACGAAGGCGAAGCTTGCGCTCAGGCGCCCGGGCAGCGCGTGGACAAGCAGGGCCGCCAGCAGGAAGACGATCGCCTTGTCTCCGGGATCGGAGATCAGCGCCTGCTTGGTCACCGCGGAGAGCAGCGAGTCGCCCATGGAGCGGAACGCCGCGACCACCGCGCCGGTCCCGACCCCGGAGGTGCCGCCGAAGACGAACGCGGCCACCGGTGCGGAGACGACACCCACCAGCACGCCGGCGGCAAGGCCGGCCACCGGTGCCAGGTAGGGTCGGCGGACCGCGCCGAAGCGGGCGGCCGTGCCGGCCAGGAAGCCCACCAGCGCGGCGCCGGCAGCGAAGGGCAGCACCGTCGGGTTGAACAGCGACCAGATGAGCGTGCCGAGCACGCCGGTGGCGGCCCCGGCACGGCGTCCGGCCAGGAAGCCGACCAGCACCGTGCCCAGCGAGTCCAGGTACAGCGGCACCATCACGGAGCCGACGAACTGGCCCAGCACGATGTTCAGGCCCAACGCCACCGGGATCAGGGTGAGCGTGGAGACGGGCAGCTCCGGCAGCACCGCGGCCAGCAGCAGCACGGCGGCGGCCAGGTAGGCCGTGAAGGTTGCCAGGGCCACGGTGGCGCCGAGCCCGTCGGTGAGGCCGGCGGGCTGCGTCAGCACCAGCGCGGCGTAGGTGCCGGCCAGCAGGAGCGCCCCGGAGGCGGCCAGCAGGCGGTTGTGCAGCGGGGTTCCGGCGGCGCGCTCGGGCAGGGTCAGGTTCTGTGACATGGTCAGTGAATCCTCGGGTGCGGGGCACCGCCGAGAAGGCCGGTGGCGCCGGTAGGCGTATTCCAGGGCCTATGTCACCTCGGCCGGGGGTGTGGACCTATGTCACCTCGGTCCGGTCAACGATTCTAGCCCAGGGTCCGGGCCAGGGCGCCCAAGCGGTCGACGAGCTCCTTGAACCCTGCCTCGGGGTCGTTCCGGGAAACGACGTGCGCGTTGGCGGGCTTGCCCCAGAGCGAGCGGAAGTCCGCCACGGTGGTTCCGAAGAGCAGCGGGGATTCGGTTTCCACCTCGATCGTCGCCGGGCGGGTGCGGTGGTCCAGGGTTCCGGCGGCGATCCCTGCGGCGAAGAAGTCGTGCACGTGGGCGATGTAGCCCTGGTCGTATTGGCGGTGGAACTCGAAGTAGAACCGCAACGCGTCGGAGAGGTAGCGCACCAGCGGGTTCGACGCCGTGCTGCGCAGCCCTTCCGGGTCCTCTGCCCGGACGTGCTCGGGTTCGGCGCAGCCGGCCGCCGCGGCAAGGTCGGTGAGCAGCCCCGGCTGCATCTCGAAGCGCTCGGTGGTGTCAAGGGAGCAGACGATCGGCAGCTTGGAGTCCTCGAGCCCCGCCTCGGCGGCTGCCGTGTAGGCGGCATAGACCTCAGCGGCCGCGTGCGGGTCCACGTGGGTGTTCCACTCGGCGGTCGGGGTGGTGTTGCCCTGGTGGTAGAAGGCCCCTCCCATGATGACGACCTTCCCCAGCAGCCAAGGCAGCCGCGGTTCGCGGCGCAGCGCCAGCGCGAAGTTCGTCAGTGGTGCGGTCAGCAGCGCCGTCAGCTCGCCCGGGTTGGCGCGGGCGGCCTCGATCCAGTGGTCGATGGCGTCCAGCTCCCCCGCCGGGGACTGTGCCGGGGCCGGCAGCGTGGCGTAGCCTACCCCCTGCGGACCGTGGGTTTCCGGGGTGGTGACAAGCGGGACGCGCAGCGGCTCCCGCGCCCCGATGAGCACGGGGACCTGCGGCTGCCCGCACAGCTCCAGCAGCGCCCTGTTGTTTGCTGCAACCTGGTCTGCGTCGACATTGCCCGGCGTGGCGGTGATGGCCACGATCTCAACGTGCGGGCAGGCGGCCAGGTAGGCCAGTGCGAGGGCGTCGTCGATTCCCGTGTCGTTGTCCAGCAGGATCCTGGTGCGTGGCATGTCCATGGCTAGAAGAGGGCCACCTTCGGGACCCGCGGGAAGATCGCGTCGAGCTCCTCAAGGTCCCCGGCGTCGGGGATCCAGCTCGCCGCCGCAGCGTTTTGCCGCACCTGCTCGGGCGTGGTGGCCCCGGCGATGACGCTGGCAACGGCCGGCTGAGCGGCAAGCCAGGAGAAGGCGACCTGGAGCTCGGTGAGGCCGCGTTCGCGGGCAAAGTCGGAGAAGCTGCGCAGCTGCCCGAAGTCCACGGTGTGCATCAGGTGCTGTCGGGCGTGGGTCAGGCGGGAACCTTCCGGGGCGGTGCCGTCGGAGTACTTGCCGGTCAGCAGCCCGTTGGCCAGCGGGAAGTAGGGCAGCAGGCCCAGCGAGTACGCCTCGGCCGCTGGCGCGACCTCGAGCTCGGCGCGCCGGTCCAGCAGGTTGTAGTGGTTCTGAGCGGAGATGAAGCGCTCGCCGCCCTGGATCCGGGCGGTGAACTCGGCCTCGGCGATCTGCCAGCCGGTGCGGTTGGAGTGACCGATGTAGCGCACCTTGCCGGCACGCACGAGGTCGTCGAGGGCCGAGAGGGTCTCGGCCACGGGCGTGTGCGGGTCCGGTGTGTGGAACTGGTAGAGGTCGATGTAGTCGGTGCCCAGGCGGCGCAGCGACGCCTCGACGGCCTTGGTGATGTAGGAGCGTGAACCCCGGGCGCCGAAGTCGTTGCCGTTGGCCCCCTGCATATCCATACCGAATTTGGTTCCGACCACGACCTCGTCCCGGCGCTTTCCCAGCGCCTTGCCGAGCATCGTTTCGGAAAGCCCGGGTTCCATTCCATAGATGTCGGCGACGTCGAAGAATGTGATTCCGGACTCAATTGCGGCCCCGATGACGGCGTCGGTTCCGGCCTGCGTCGACGTCGGCGTCCCGGCCCGCCCGAGGTTGTTGCACCCCAAACCGACCGCCGAAACCGCCAGGCCGGAATTGCCCAAACGCCGAAACTCCACAGTGCTCATAAGGATTCACTCTCTCAAATATTTATGCATTACCTGCCGCTTGCGCGGACGTCGCCGGGAAGCCTCGGTGAACGCGGCCCCCGGAAAATTCAAACACGGCCCGCACCGCGCGGCACAGTGTGTCGCCCTAACGTCGTCCCGGGTTCCCATCAAACGCCTACAGACCCTATAGGATGGGGAACATGTCTAAAGTCCTCACCTCCCTGCCCGTTGGCGAACGCGTAGGTATCGCGTTCTCCGGCGGCCTCGATACGTCCGTTGCCGTTGCCTGGATGCGTGAAAAGGGTGCCATTCCCTACACGTACACCGGCGACCTTGGCCAGTACGATGAACCGAATATTGATGCAGTCCCGGGCCGTGCCCTGGAGTACGGCGCCGAGGCCGCACGCCTCGTCGACTGCAAGCCGGCACTGGTTGAAGAGGGCTTCGTGGCCCTGGCCTGTGGCGCCTTCCACATCCGTTCCGGCGGAAAGTCCTACTTCAACACCACCCCGCTGGGCCGCGCCGTCACCGGCACCCTGCTGGTTCGCGCCATGCGCGAAGACGGTGTCGATGTATGGGGCGACGGCTCCACCTACAAGGGCAACGACATCGAGCGCTTCTACCGCTACGGCCTGCTCTCGAACCCCAAGCTCCGCATCTACAAGCCGTGGCTGGACCCGGCCTTCGTCGCCGAGCTCGGCGGCCGCCAGGAAATGAGCGAATGGCTCGTCGAGCGCAACTTCCCGTACCGCGACTCGGCAGAGAAGGCCTACTCCACCGATGCCAACATCTGGGGCGCAACCCACGAGGCAAAGACCCTCGAGCTGCTGAACACCTCGCTGGAGTCCGTCGAACCGATCATGGGCGTGCGCTACTGGGACGAGTCGGTCGAGGTCAAGACCGAAGACGTGTCGATCACCTTCGAGGCCGGCCGCCCGGTCGCGATCAACGGCGTCGAGTTCCCGAACTCCGTGGCCCTTGTCGACGAAGCCAACAAGATCGGCGGCCGCCACGGCCTGGGCATGAGCGACCAGATCGAGAACCGCATCATCGAGGCCAAGTCCCGCGGCATCTACGAGGCACCGGCCATGGCGCTGCTGCACATCGCCTACGAGCGCCTGCTCAACGCGATCCACAACGAAGACACCGTGGCCAACTACCACGCCGAAGGCCGCCGCCTGGGCCGCCTGATGTACGAAGGCCGCTGGCTGGACCCGCAGGCCCTGATGCTGCGCGAATCGCTGCAGCGCTGGGTCGGCTCCGCCGTCACCGGCACCGTCATCGTTCGCCTGCGCCGCGGCGACGACTACACGGTGCTGGACACCGTGGGCCCGAACCTGAGCTACCACCCGGACAAGCTGTCCATGGAACGCGTCGGCGACTCGGCCTTCGGACCGCTGGACCGCATCGGCCAGCTGACCATGCGCAACCTGGACATCGCCGATTCCCGTGCGCGTCTGGAGCAGTACGGCACCCAGGGCCTGCTGGGCAGCAAGACCGTCGAGCTCGTCGGCAAGCTCGAGGCCGGCGGGGCTTCCGCCATCGTCGACGCCGAGGCCGCAGGGGTCGACGAGTTGGCACAGGACCGTTCGCTTGAGCGCGCGGCCTTCGATGCCGGCACCGACTAGCCACTAGTCCGCCTGGCCTTGCGCCGGGGCGCCAGGGGGCGTTGTCCTTCACCCGGATCCGATCCGGGTGAAGGACAACGCCCCTTCGCATGACCCGTGTTTCACGCGCCTCGCCGCCGACGCACATCCACCGGGAGCCCGCGCTTTTCCCACCCCGTTCTGACATGATGGCCTGCATGAGCAACAGCCACGGCGATGCGGACCGGCGCCTCGGCATCGCGCCGGATGTCCAGACCATTCCCACGCATGTCTGGAACTATGCCCAGGACCAGGGCGAACTGGCCGACGCCGCCCGTGATATCAGGCGCTACCTGGAGGAGCTTGCCGAGCTCGGCAGCATCCCCATCTACGCAATCGAGTCGCGTGCCAAGAGCCTTGCCTCCTACCAGAAGAAAGCCAACAAGAAGGGTACCAACGGGGACCCGAAATACTCCGACCCGGCGTCCCAGATCACCGACTGCGTCGCCGCGCGGGTCATCGTCTTCACCACACGTGCCCGGCACGACCTGGCGGAACTCATCGAATCCCACGCCAACGTTGTCGAGCGCCAGAATCCCGGGTACACCAAGCACAACGGCTACGACAGCGAGCACCTCGTCGTTTCCAGCCTCAGGAACAGCGAGGCACTGGCCAGGCACGTCGCCCTCGGGCGCTACTTCGCGAAGTACCCCGGGCTCGAAATCCAGATCCGGAGCGTTGCCGGCCATGCGTGGGCGGAGTACGAGCACGACATCCGCTACAAGTCCGGCGCCTACCAGGAGCTCTCCGCGGACGGAAAATCCCAGATCGACCAGTGGTTCGTCGAGGCCGGGGGCATGCGACGGGTCATGGACGAGCTGTTCGGCCTGATCGAGGACCGGCTGACCGCTGTGGAAGCCGATGCCTTGGGGAGTCCCGGGCCGGGCGGCCGGGTCGACGACTCCGAGGAGGGTTTCGCCGAGGACCCGACCCCGCGGCACCTGGATGCCGAAATGCTCGGCGACTTCATCACCAGGCGCTTTCCCGACCAGAAGCGGGGCGACCCGGCCGCGATCAGCCAGCTCCTGGACCACCTCCACGCCCTGAACGTATCGACGGTTGCCAAGCTGAATGCGGAACTTGCCAACGTCGAGGCCGGGCACGTTGCCTGGCTTATGGACTACCCCGGGGAAACCAGCGGCGTGCGCCGTCTCGACGACGAGCTGCTCGCCGTGTTCACCGACCAGTACGTCACTGCGGCCGAAAGCGAAGAGCGCAAGCAGTTCCTCAGGCTCAGGCTCAGGCGCGTCCGGGGAAAGTTCGCCATCTATTCCGTCGGGGAGGGAGCCGATCCCTCTCGAAGGCTTGTCACGGCGGCCAAGGCGGTGCGGGAAACCGCCAGGCTCGTCGCCAACATCCGGGGGCGTGGGGCCGTGGTGATGGACGGGGCCGTGGCGCTCGGTCGTGGCGACCTGATGCCTTCCACCAATGCCGTCATGGTGAAAACCGGCGACGGGCCGATCCACGTGGCAACGAACCTCACCAGAAGCTGGGCCGAGACGGTGATGTGCGAGCTCGTGGGCAGGACGCCGGGATCCTCGCTGCGCGTCTTCCGCTCCGGGGACCTGCTTGTCGAATCGCCCCCTGGCACCGGCTCCGAAACCGGCACGGAGTCCCCGGGTGGGCGCAACTGACGCGGCCCCGGGGGCACCGCTCCCCCGGGGCTGGGCATCCCGGGGCGTCCGGGAAGCACAGTGCCCGGCAACGAATCGTCGTTGCCGGGCACTGTGCATTGCGGCGTTGCGGCCGCCGGGCCTGTACGCGCTGGGCTATGCCAGCGAGAAGGTTCCCTTGGCCGGCAGCGGGTGCGCCTGCTTCAGGTTCTCCAGCCCGTCGAACGGCGCCGTGGCGATGGAGAGCTTCGTGTAGTCGAGTTTCGCCTCGCGCAGGCAGGTCTTGATGGCCGAGACGGCGCGCTTGGGCTCCGGGGACAGGATGCGGATGTTCAGCTTGCGCGGCGCGTAGTCCGAGGACTCCACGGTGCCCAGGCCGCGCCAGGCCAGGTGGCCGGTCAGGGCTTCCTTGGCCGTGGATTCGAGGTACTTGTCACGGTCCGTACCGTCGACCGACTTCAGCGCGTACTGCACGATGACCCAGTGCTGCTCCTCGTCGGTGAGCGGCGCGTAGCCGTCCTCGGCGCACTGTTCGGTGAAGGCGTCGAGCAGCCCCTCCGCGACCTTCTCGGTGACGTCCTTGGCGGTCTCGGTCTTGGACTGGTGGCCGACGGTGCCGTGGTTGACGACGAACTGGCCCAGTTCCTCGCCCTCGTACTGCGAGTACCAGGCTTCGCGGAAGGTCAGGGTGCCGTCTTCGTCGCGGCGGTACGTGCGGACAATTGCCATGTGGTGGTGCTCCTTTAGCGGGTGGTGGCGCCGGAGTGCGCGGCTCGGCCGCGGGCAAACCATGCGTTCGTGGTGTCGTCGAAGGGCGCGTGGGCGGTTCCGACAAGGTTCAGTAGTGATGCTGCTTCGTGCTCGATGGCCTCGGCGAGCTCGCGCGGGTAGCCCATCTGTGCGCGGTGCTCGGCGAACTCGTCCCGGTCGTCCACGAAAACCCCGCGTTCCCGGGAATCCACGACGTCGAGGTCCATGTCCACGGAGTTCACTTCCCAGCCCCCGCGCGGCAGCTCGCGCCAGCCGATGTTGCAGGAGAGGTCGAGGTAGGTGCGCAGGTCCTCCACCTCCGGGGCGTCGTAGAAGGTGCCGACCCAGTAGCCGGTGTGCGGCACCAGGCACACGGCGTCGGTGTCCGCCCAGTGCCCGTGGCCGGGGCGCGAGACCAGCGAACCGGCGGGCTGGTAGATCCAGTGGCCGTGGGCGTCGCTGCCCAGGTAGTAGCCGGGGACCACCCAGTGGGGCTGCCCGTCGTACTTCCAGGCGCGGGCCACCACGATGTCGCCGGCGGCGGCATGCGCCGGGGCGCGGGGAAGGTCTGCGGGGATCGCCGCTGCGGGCCTCATACCTGCGGGATCTGCCCGGTGGGCAGCTCCTGGCCCGGCAGCGGCCGGGCGAAGGGCACCTTGGTGCCCAGCACCTGGGCCAGGGTGTCGTTGGCGATCTGCGCGGCGGTGAGGCCTACGCGTTCCATGACCTCGCCGCGGGTGCCGTGGGCCAGGAACTCGGTGGGCAGGCCCACCTCGTTCAGCGCCGTGTCGACACCGGCGGCACGCATCTCCTGGCGGATCCGCGAACCCACGCCGCCGGCACGCACGCCGTCCTCGACGCAGACGACGATCCGGTGGCGGGCGGCCAGCCCGATGATGGAGCGTGGCACGGGCAGCACCCAGCGCGGGTCCACGACCGTGACGCTGACGCCCTGGGCATTCAGCCGGCCCGCAACATCCAGGCAGAGTTCGCTCATGGCGCCGACCGAGACGACCAGCACGTCGCGTTCCTCGCCGGCACCGAGCTTGGCCAGCACGTCGACTCCGTCGTGCAGGCGTTCCAGCGCAACGATTTCCGGTCCGACCTCGCCCTTGGAGAACCGGACGACGGTCGGCGCGTCCTTGATGGCCACGGCCTCGCGCAGCTCCTCGCGCAGGCGCACCGCGTCGCGCGGGGCCGCAAGGTGCATGCCCGGGATGATCTGCATCAGGGCCATGTCCCACATGCCGTGGTGGCTCGGCCCGTCCGGGCCCGTCACCCCGGCGCGGTCGAGGACGACCGTGACGCCGGCCTTGTGCAGTGCAACGTCCATGAGCAGCTGGTCGAAGGCGCGGTTCAGGAACGTCGCGTAGATGCACACCACCGGGTGCAGGCCGCCGAAGGCCAGGCCCGCTGCGGAGGTCATGGCGTGCTGCTCGGCGATTCCGACATCCAGCACGCGGTCCGGGTGGCGTTCGGACATGGCCTTGAGGCCCACCGGCTGCAGCATCGCGCCGGTGATCGCCACGATGTCCCGGCGCTCGTCAGCGATGTCCGCGATTTCCTCGCCGAAGACCGAGGTCCAGGACTTGGCCGAGGCCTTGGAGACCGGTTCGCCGGTCTCCGGGTCGATGACGCCCACGGCGTGGAACTGGTCGGCCTCGTCGGCGCGGGCCGGCGCGTAGCCGCGGCCCTTTTCGGTCAGCACGTGGACGATGACGGGGCCGGCGAAGTGCTTGGCCTGTTGCAAGGCCTCCTCGACCGCGGCCTGGTTGTGCCCGTCGATGGGGCCCAGGTACTTCATGCCGAGGTCCTCGAACAGGCCCTGCGGGGCCCACCAGTCCTTGACGCCCTTCTTGGTGGCGTGCAGCGACTTGTAGGCGAACTGGCCCACGGCGCCGGAATCCTTCAGGCGGTCCTTGAGCTTGTCCATGGTGTGCTCGTAGGCCGGCAGCGTGCGGAACTTGTCGAGCTGGCGGCGCAGGCCCGCGAGCTGGTCGGCAAGACCGCCGATGGTCGGGGCGTAGGAGCGGCCGTTGTCGTTGACGACGATGACCACCCGGCGGTCCTTGTCGGCGGCGATGTTGTTCACTGCCTCCCAGGCCATGCCGCCGGTCAGCGCGCCGTCGCCGACCAGGGCCACGACGTAGCGGTCGGATTCGCCGGTGAGCTTGCGGGCGCGCGAGATCCCGTCTGCCCAGGACAGGGAGGAGGAGGCGTGCGAGGATTCAACGACGTCGTGGACCGATTCGGCACGCTCGGGGTAGCCGGAGAGGCCGCCCTGCTGGCGCAACGTGGAGAAGTCCTGGCGGCCCGTGACGAGCTTGTGCACGTAGGACTGGTGGCCGGTGTCGAAGATGACGGAATCACGGGGGGAATCGAAGACCCTGTGGATGCCCAGCGTGAGTTCGACGACCCCGAGGTTGGGACCCAGGTGCCCGCCGGTGCGTGCCACGTTGTCGATGAGGAACGTCCGGATCTCCCCGGCCAGCTGGTGCATGTCGGCCATGCTCAAACCCTGCAGGTCGCTCGGCTCGTTGATGGCCTGAAGCAGTGACACGGAGGCTGTCCTTTCGATGTGGCAAATACCCACTCAATCCTACCGCCCCCGGTTTGCCGGCGGGGCACCTCGCGGCGCACGCCACAGTGGCGTGCGGTACCGCGGCGGTCCGGCTGCGTAAGATCGAGGGGCACCGAAGTCCGCATTCCCGATCCGATCCAGAGGCTGGCAAACCGCATGAACTCCCCCGAAAGCTCCCCCGAAAACACACCGGCGCCGAGCGTCCTCTTTGTCTGCAACACCAACGGCGGCAAGTCGCAGATGGCCGCAGCCCTGCTGCGCCAGATCGCGGGAGGGTCCGTGCACGTGGAGTCCGCAGGACTGGTTCCGGCGCACCACATCAACGAGGCAGCTGCGGATGCCATAGCGGCGGTCGGGGCCGACATGCGCACCGAAGTTCCCTCGGAGCTGACCGAGCAGCGCCTGCGGGCCGCGGACCGCGTGGTCATCGTCGGGGAGGCGAAGGTCCCCGAGCTGGAGGGCGTCTCGATGGAACGCTGGGTACCGGAGGCTGCTCCGGGGAACCTGTCCACCGAGCGCGAGCGGCTGGAGTTCCTGCGCGAGGACCTCGCGGCGCGCGTCGCGACCTTGAACGGGGAACTCGGCGCTTCCGGAAGCTGAACCTCCCCGCTCCGCTTAATGTGGCTACGGGCGCCAGCGGATCCCGCCGTCCGCGCAGGCCTCGGTCCCGGCGGCCGGGCCGCCGAGGCAGGCCGCGTCGATGATCATCCGCGTTCCCACCGGCTCCGGAAGCACCACCGTCAGCGGAACGGGCTTGTTGCCCTGGCATCCGTAGGCACCCGCCGCCAGCGGTTCGACATGGGTGCTGAGCAGGATCCTGTCGTCGTGGAACCGCGCCTGCGGGGCCAGGACCTTTCCGGTGACCCCGCTCGAGCACTCGAGCCGAGTCACCTCGAGCTGCAGCGTCGTGGATTGGGGGGTGAGCGCATCGCGGTCATGCAGTTTCCAGGTCCCTATGCCGGGTTCCGTTTCGCCCACCGCGGCGCACCCTCCGAGCAGGAGCACCGCGCAGGCCAGCAGGCCGGACACCCGTGGATTAGCGGGGCTGACTGGGTACATGGTTCCCTCCCTGGATGCCGGCCCGGACCGCCGTCGTTTCCCACCATTGTGCACCGCCGGCATCGAACACGCCACGGCCGCGCAGCTGCGGCACCGGGCGGGAAGGTGGAAGGCGGGCGGGATACGGCAAGGGCCGGCCGGTCCCGGGAATTCCCGGGGCCGGCCGGCCCTTGCGTGCGTTGAACTGCGCTAACTGGTTAGTTGGCGGAGATCTGGCGCAGGACGTACTGCAGGATGCCACCGTTGCGGTAGTAGTCTGCCTCGCCCGGGGTGTCGATGCGCAGAACGGCATCGAAGGAGACGGTCTTGCCGTCTTCCGCCACGGCGGTGACCTTCAGGGTCTTGGGGGTGGTGCCGTTGTTGAGTTCGGTCACTCCCTCGACGGAGAAGGTCTCGGTGCCGGTCAGGCCCAGGGTGTCGGCGTTCTCGCCGGCCGGGAACTGCAGCGGAAGAACGCCCATGCCGATGAGGTTCGAGCGGTGGATGCGCTCGAAGGACTCGGTGATGACGGCCTTGACGCCCAGCAGTGCGGTGCCCTTGGCTGCCCAGTCGCGCGAGGAGCCCGAACCGTATTCCTTGCCGCCCAGGACGACCAGCGGGGTGCCGGCTTCCTTGTAGTTCTGCGCCGCATCGTAGACGTAGGCCTGCGGTGCGCCTTCCTGGGTGAAGTCGCGGGTGAATCCACCCTCGACGCCGTCCAGGATCTGGTTGCGGATGCGGATGTTCGCGAAGGTGCCGCGGATCATGACTTCGTGGTTGCCACGGCGCGAGCCGTAGGAGTTGAAGTCCTTGCGGTCCACGCCGTTGGCCAGCAGGTACTGGCCGGCCGGGGTGTCCGACTTGAACGAGCCGGCCGGGGAGATGTGGTCGGTGGTGACCGAATCGCCCAGCTTCAGCAGCACGCGTGCGCCGGAGATGTCCTCAACCGGTGCCGGGGTTGCCGTCATGCCCTCGAAGTACGGTGGCTTGCGAACGTAGGTCGACTCCTCGGCCCACTCGAAGGTGTTGCCGGCCGGGGTGTCGAGCGCCTTCCAGCGATCGTCGCCGTCGAAGACGCCTTCGTAGCCCTTGGCGAACATTCCCTCGTCGATCGACGAGTCGATGGTTGCCTGGACCTCGGTCGGGGTCGGCCAGATGTCCTTGAGGAACACCTCGTTGCCTGCTTCGTCGGTGCCCAGGGAA
The DNA here is from genome assembly GCF_051550675.1 of Paeniglutamicibacter selenitireducens. Classification (NCBI taxonomy): domain Bacteria; kingdom Bacillati; phylum Actinomycetota; class Actinomycetes; order Micrococcales; family Micrococcaceae; genus Paeniglutamicibacter; species Paeniglutamicibacter selenitireducens. The sequence goes on from NZ_JBPULF010000001.1 coordinate 477,717, forward strand.
TCGGTTTCGAAGTCGAAGTCCATGGTGCCGGCCAGTGCGTAGGCGATGACCAATGGCGGGGAAGCCAGGTAGTTCATCTTCACGTCCGGGTTGATGCGGCCTTCGAAGTTGCGGTTGCCGGAGAGGACTGCGGTTGCGGCGAGGTCGTTGGCCTGGATGGCCTCGGAGATCTCGGCATCCAGCGGGCCGGAGTTGCCGATGCAGGTGGCGCAGCCGTAGCCCACGACGAAGAAGCCGAGCTTCTCCAGGTACGGCATGAGGCCGGACTTTTCGTAGTACTCGGTGACGACCTTCGAGCCCGGGGCGACCGAGGTCTTGACCCATGGCTTGGCGGTGAGGCCCTTTTCAACGGCCTTGCGCGCCAGCAGTGCAGCGGCAAGCATGACCGAAGGGTTGGACGTGTTGGTGCACGAGGTGATCGAGGCGATGGAGACCAGGCCGTGGTCGATCGAGAACGCGGTGCCGTCGGCCTTGGTGACCTCGACGGAGGTCGACGGGCGGCCGATGTTCAGTTCGTCGGCTGCGCCGGCGGCGTAGTTGTGGATGTCCTTGCGGAACTGTTCCTTGGCGCTGGAGAGCTCGATGCGGTCCTGCGGACGCTTCGGGCCGGCGATGGAGGGAACAACCGTGGACAGGTCCAGTTCCAGGAACTCCGAGAAACGGATTTCGCGGTCGGCGTCGTGCCACATGCCCTGTTCCTTGGCGTAGGCCTCCACGAGGGCCACGTTCTCGGCCGAGCGGCCGGTCAGGCGCAGGTAGTCCAGGGTGACGTCGTCGATCGGGAACATGGCCGCGGTGGAACCGAATTCCGGGGACATGTTGCCGATGGTGGCGCGGTTGGCCAGCGGAACCTGGGCAACGCCCTGGCCGTAGAACTCGACGAACTTGCCGACGACACCGTGCTTGCGCAGCATGTCGGTGATGGTCAGCACGACGTCGGTCGCGGTGGCGCCGGCCGGGATCGAGCCGTTGAGCTTGAAGCCGACAACGCGCGGGATCAGCATGGACACCGGCTGGCCGAGCATTGCTGCCTCGGCCTCGATGCCGCCAACGCCCCAGCCCAGCACGCCCATGCCGTTGACCATGGTGGTGTGGGAGTCGGTGCCCACGCAGGTGTCCGGGTAGGCGCGGAGCACGCCGTTGACCTCGCGGGTCATCACGGTGCGGGCCAGGAACTCGATGTTCACCTGGTGCACGATGCCGGTTCCCGGGGGGACGACCTTGAAGTCGTCGAACGCGGTCTGGCCCCAGCGCAGGAACTGGTAACGCTCCCCGTTGCGCTGGTACTCGATCTCCATGTTGCGCTCGAGCGCACCGGCGTTGCCGGCGACGTCGATCTGCACGGAGTGGTCGATGACCATTTCGGCCGGTGCCAGCGGGTTGACGCGGGTCGGGTCGCCGCCGAGTTCCTTCACGGCTTCGCGCATCGTGGCAAGGTCAACGATGCACGGAACACCGGTGAAGTCCTGCATGATGACGCGGGCCGGGGTGAACTGGATCTCGGTGTTCGGCTGCGCCGAAGCATCCCACTGGCCCAGGGCCTTGACGTGGTCCGCGGTGATGTTCGCACCGTCCTCGGTGCGAAGCAGGTTCTCCAAAAGAACCTTGAGGCTGTACGGAAGGCTTTGCGCGCCTTCTACTGCGTTCAGCCGGAAAATTTCGTATTCGTTGCCATCGACGTCCAGTACGCCTTTGGCCCCAAAGCTGTCCACATTGCTCATTGGGACTCCTCTCGCCAGATTCTCATCTTCGTTGCACGCGTGCACCCGATTCCAGTTAGGAAGCCCTAACTGAGATTGTTGTGCGTTGGTTCGCGGCAGAGCTATAGACAGTCTATCCCCCACACGCGCCCAGACCCCGCCGACCCGACACGTTCGGGCCGAACGGAGTCACATCCACGCCTAGCGGCGCTCGAACAGCCCCACGGTTTCCATGTGGTGCGTGTGCGGGTAGAGGTCGATCACGTCGACCTCGTTCAGCCGGAAACCGGCCGCGGCCAGGTCCGCGGTGTCGCGGGCGAAGGAGGCCGGGTCGCAGGACACGTAGGAAATCCGCTTGGCCCCCGATCGGACCATCGCGGCAACAGCGTCCTTGCCGGCGCCGGTGCGCGGCGGGTCCAGCACTATCGAGTCCAGTCGCGCCTTGCGCTCATTCAGCTCGCGCGAGAGCGTCCGCTCGACGCGTCCCTGCGACACGACGGCCTGCGGGAAGGAGCGCAGGTTCTTCACCGCGTCCTTGCTGGTGCCCGGGGCACCCTCGATGGAAAGCACCATGCCGTCGTCGCCCACGGCCTTGGCCAGCGGCGCGCTGAAGAGCCCGGCACCGGCGTAGAGGTCCGCGACGCGGGCACCGTAGCCCGGGGCCAGCTGCGCCATGACGCGCTCGACAAGCGTGGCGGGGGCAAGCCTGTGGATCTGCCAGAAGCCCTCGCCGGTGATCCTGTAGTCGTGGCCGGCAACCGACTCGGAGAGCCAGGTGCGCCCGCGCAGGCGCTCGAGTGCACCGCGGCCGTCGGCCACCGAACCGCCGACCTGGGTGACGGAGGCGGCGGAGGCCCACTCCGGCAGGCGCTTCGCGGCACGGCCCGCGGCGCCGGCATGGGTGCCGTCCTCGACGAAGAGCACCAGCACTCCGGGCTCGGGCCCGGAGCCCACCGCGACCTCGACGCGGCTGATGCCCAGCAGCGGCAATTCCCAGAGCTTGAGCTCGTTGACCTTGGGGTGTGCCAGCGGCATCTCCTTGACGGGGACCAGCTGGTTGGAACGGTACGGGCTCATGGCCAGGCGGCCCTTGACATCCACGGCGAACGCGGCGCGGGTGCGCCAGCCCAGGGCATCCGCGCTTTCGCCCTCGGGGGCCCGTACGCCGGTGAACCCGTGTTCGGCGGCGTCGATCTTGCCCAGACGCTCGAGCTGCTCGGCGAAGATCAGCCCCTTGAGCTCACGCTGGTGTTCCAGGTCGATGTGGCCGAACTCGGCCCCGCCCACCGGCAGGACACCGCGCTCGGCGGCGCGCAGGGAGTCCGCGGCGGCCCAGAAATGCGGCACGCGGTGCTCGGAGGCCTCGTGGACCTCGACCACATCGCCGCGCCAGAAGCGGGACTTCTCCCCCGCGTCGCGCAGCACGATGCTGACCTCTTCGCCGGGGATGCCGTGGCGGACAAAGACCACCCGGCCCTCGTGGCGGGCGACGCTGTGTCCGCCGTGGGCTGCGGCGCCGAGGCGCACTCGCAGGATGTTCTTCTCGGTGCTCATGGGGTTGGATCTTTCGCGTTGGAAACCGGCGGTGGTGCCGGAGTGGTCTGGTGGCCCGGGGAGGCCTGTTCGGTGGATCCGCCGAAGGCCGCGGCGTCCGAGGACGCCAGGCGCCACGGCACGGAGGCCACCACGACGCCGGGCTCGTAGTGCAGGCGGTTCTTGATGCGTACCGCCGTCTGGTTGTGCACCAGCTGTTCCCACCAGCGGCCCACCACGTACTCGGGGATGTAGACGACGATCAAATCGCGCGGGGAATCGCGCTTGATGGAACGGATGTACTCGATCAACGGCGGGGAGATCTCGCGGTACGGGGAGGCCAGCACGGTGATCGGCACCGGGATGCCCAGGCGTTCCCACTCGGCGATGCTCGCCTCCGTCTGCTCGGAATCGGCATCCACGACTATCGCGTCGAGCTTGGAGGGCCGCGAGGCGCGGGCGAACGCCACGGCACGCAGCACTGGCTTGCGCACCGTGGAGACGAGCACCAGGGCGTGCACGCGCGCCGGAAGCGCGGTGGGCGACTGCCCGGTGTCGATGGCCAGTTCCGCGTCGACCTCCACATAGTGCCGGTGCAGCGAGTCCATCAGCGCGTAGAGCACCACGATGCCCAGCACCGCCAGCCACGCCCCGTGGATGAGCCTGGTCCCGAGCACTATCGCCAGCACCGCGGCGGTGAGCACGAAGCCCACCAGGTTCAGCAGCCGCGAGCGGCGGATCCGGGCGCGCAGGCGCTTGTCCGGGGTCATGGCCAGCGCCCGCCCCCAGTGCCTGATCATGCCCAGCTGGCTGAGCGTGAAGGAGACGAACACGCCCACCACGTAGAGCTGGATGAGCGTCTGCACGTGGGCGTCGAAGAGCCAGATCAGCGCGATGGCGGCGAAGGCCAGCGCGAGGATGCCGTTGGAGAAGCCGAGCCTGTCGCCGCGGGTGCGCAGCTGGCGGGGCAGGTAGCCGTCGGTGGCAAGGTGCGAGGCGAGGTTCGGGAAGGAGTTGAAGGCGGTCTGCGAGGCGACAAGCAGCACCGCGACAGTCAGCAGCACTATCGCGAAAAAGCCGACGGATCCCCCGCCGAAGATCGCGTGGGCCAGCTGCCCCAGCACCGGGTCCTGGATGTAGTCCGCGGGAACCGGCCCGCCGTCAAGGCTCAGCCCCGTCGCGGGGTTCTCCACCACGTGCACTTCCACGGCACGGGCCAGGTACATGGTCCCGAGCGTGAACACCGCGGCGATCAGCCCGAGCAGCAGCAGCAGGGCCGCGGCGTTCCGGGCCTTGGGTTCGGCCAGGGTGTGGACGTTGGAGATCGGGACCTCCACGCCGGTCAGCGCCGCCGAGCCGGTGGAGAAGGCGCGCAGCACCAGCAGCACCCCGGCCACGCCGGTGAGCCCATGCGGGTAGGCGGGGTCCGGGACAACCTCGAACCCGGCGCTCGGCGCGGTCCCCAGGTTCCCCGTCGCCGCGAAGATCCCGCCCAGGGCCAGCATCAGCAGCAGCGCCCCGATGAACAGGTACACCGGGGCGGCGTTTGCGATGCGCGAACGCCCGCGCCCGCGCAGGTTCAGCAGCGTGAGGACGGCGACCCCGGCCGTGGCGATCCAGGCCTGCTTCCCGGCCAGCGCCGGGAACGCGGCGATCACGTAGTGCGCGGCGGAGGAGAGCGAGACGGCCACTGTCAGCACGAAGTCGACAAGCAGCGCCGCGGCCACGGTGGTCCCGGCCTTCGGCCCCAGGTTCACCGAGGCGATCTCGTAGTCCCCGCGCCCCGACGGGTAGGCCTTCACCGACTGCCGGTAGGAGGCGATGATCACAAACATGACAACCATGATGGCCAGCCCGACGGTCGGCGAAATCGTCATGGCGGTGGCCCCGGCCAGGGCGAGGGTCAGCATCACCTCGTCCGGGGCGTAGGCGATCGACGAGAGCCCGGAGGCAGCGAAAACGGGCAGCGCAATGCGTTTGCGAAGCGGCGCACGCTTCAGGCGCTCCGTCCTGAACGGGCGCCCCACCAGAATCCGCTTGACGGCGTCGAGGAATGAAAGCACGATCCAAAGTTAGCCGCTTTGCGGCGGGCTGTCATACGGCGCACCGCTGCGGCGGGGCCGCCGGATCCCGCGCCGACCCGCTTTTCCATGAAAGACTGGGCTCCTGCGGCAGCGCCCGGGGCCCGGCCCCGCGCCGGCCCCGCGGGTTGGCCGGCGTTCCACCGGGTGGAACGCAACAAGGGAAAAGGCAGGGTCTGGCGCGTGGCGCATTTTGTCATTATGGGTTGCGGCAGGGTCGGGGTCACGTTGGCCCACACCCTGGACGATGCGGGGCATTCGGTGGCGATCATCGACCAGGACGACGCGGCGTTCCGCAGGCTGCGGCGCAGCTTCTCCGGCACCAAGGTCTCGGGCGTCGGCTTCGACAGGGACACCCTGGAACGCGCCGACATCGCCAAGGCCTACGCCTTCGCCGCGGTCTCCAGCGGCGACAACTCCAACATCCTGGCAACCCGCGTGGCCCGCGAGACCTACCACGTGCCGCACGTCGTGGCCCGGATCTACGACCCGGGACGGGCGGAGATCTACCAGCGCCTGGGCATCCCCACGGTTGCCGCGGTGCGCTGGAGCAGCGACCAGGTGCTGCGCCGCATCCTGCCCGAGCACGCACTGCGCGGGGACTTCCGCGAGGCCTCGGGCCGGCTCATGCTCGGCGAGGTCAACGTCCACGAGGGCTGGTTCGGCCACGCGCTCGAGGACCTGGAGGCCGCCGCCCCCATCCGCATCGCCTACCTCTCGCGCTTCGGCGAGGGTATGCTGCCGGTGCCCGGCACGCGCCTGCAGCAGGGAGACATCGTCCACGCCATGATGCCCGTGGATGCCACAAGCGAAATCGAAAAGGCCCTGTCCGCAGCGCCGAAACCAGTCACGGAGTAGACACCCCCATGAAGGTCATGATTGCCGGAGCCGGCTCGGTGGGAAGTTCCATCGCCAAGGAGCTCATCTCCCACGGGCACGAAGTGCTGCTCATCGACGAGAAGCCCGAGGTCGTCTCGCGGGCCGGGATCCGGGGCGCGCGCTGGCTCTTCGGCGACGCCTGCGAACTGAGCGTGCTCAAGGAGGCGAAGCTGGAGGAGGTCGACGTCGTCGTCTCGGCGACGGGCGACGACAAGGTCAACCTCGTGGTCTCCCTGCTGGCCAAGAGCGAGTTCGGCGTCGGGCGCACCGTGGGCCGGGTCAACAACCCCAAGAACGACTGGATGTTCGACGACGCCTGGGGCGTCGACGTCGCGGTGAGCACCCCGCGCCTGATGACGGCGCTGGTGGAGGAGGCCGTGGAGATCGGCGACCTGGTGCGCCTGATGACCCTGCAGTCCGGGGTGGTGTCGATGGTCGAGTTCACGGTGCCGCACGATTCGGCGCTGATCGGCCAGACCATCGGCATGGTGCCGTGGCCGGCCAACGCCACGGTTGTGGCGATCCTGCGCGACGACCTGCCGCTGACCCCCAGCCAGGACGACGTGATCGAGGGTGGGGACGAGCTGTTCTTCGTCACCACCATCGTGGCCGAGGACCAGTTGCGCGCGGTGCTGCGCAGCACCGGGACCGAATAGCCCGCCGGCGACGGGCCCTGCCCCGCCCCGGCCGCGGTCAGGCCCGGGAACCCCGGAGTCAGGAACCCTGCGGGGGCTCCGAACCGGTCGTCTCCTGCGCCGCGGCGTTGCCCTTCACGGGACGGGAAATCATCCAGGCCACCCACAGGCCCGCGGCATACAGCGGCACGCCCATGGCCAGGCGGGCGGCGCCAAGGGCGGCGATGTTGTCGGCGAAGTAGAGCGGCACCTGCACCGCAAGGCGGGCGGCAAAGACGCCCACCACGACCCAGGTCGCCCAGGCGTACTGCCGGGCGCGAACCTTCTCGGCACGCCATGCCGTGTTCTCCGAGCGGATGAACCCGAAGATCACACCCATCAGCGGCCAGCGGACCAGGATCGAGACCACCAGCGCGGCCCCGTAGGCGAGGTTCGTGTAGAAGCCCGGGACGTAGTAGTCCTTCGCCTCCCCTGTCACCCGGGACACCACGGCGCAGATGACGACGCCGGCCAGTCCCGTCAGCGCCTGCGTCAACGTGCCGCGGCGCACCAGCCGCGCCACGGTGAACACCACGGCAACGGCCACGGAGGCGATCAGCGCAATGTTCAGCTGCTGGCCCAGGATGAAGATCGAGAGGAACACGAGTCCCGGCAGCAGCGACTCGACGAGTCCGCGCACCCCGCCGATGGTCTTGAGCACGTCGATCTGGCCGTCCTCGCGGCGCTCGATTCCCGCGTTGGCGCCGATGCGCGCGGCAATGTCCTCGGCCGAGGGTGCTGCCTGCTCCTCGGGTTCGGGGGTGTTCGGGGTGGGATCGCTCATGGGTGGACTGTTCCTCGGGTGCTGTGCGGCCGGCGGCCGAACGGGGGCGGGGCTGGGTCGTGCTTCGCGGGCGCTCAGGCTCCGGGCCGGGGCCTCGGCATCTGTCCGGCACCACGGGCCGGCAGGATTTCGTAGCGCGGGTTGTAGATCGTGGGCACGCCGTCGATCGGCGCGACCATTCCCTCGTAGCGCAGCCGGGTTCCGGCCCAGATTCCGGGCACCCGGCGCTGGCCGACGAAAATCAGGCGCAGGTGCGGCACCACGGTGCGGCGGCCGCCGGGCGGTGCCGGGCGGTCGACCACCGAGACGGCAAAGGCCGGTGCCTGCTGCGCCGGCAGGATCGTTATGGATTCCACGAACCCGCGATGGCTGATGTGCCCGCGTTCGGGCAGTTCGGCAAGGGATTCCAGCTGCCGGGCACCCTCGTGGCCGGCGACGGGCTCACGCTCCTGCGCCGCCGGCGGGGACCCTGCGTTCTTCCGGAGCCGGGCCGCGCGTTCCTTCGGCACGGGGGCCTAACCGATCTGCGTGGTTTCCGGGCCGCGCTCGGGGCGCTCGATGCCCGGGGCTCCCCCGGCGGCGTCGGGGTGCGTCAGGGCACCCTGCGGCACCGTCAGCGGCAGCAGCTCGGTCGGCGGCATGGGGACGTCGCCGCGCACGACCACGATCTGAGCCAGCGCATCCTCCACGGCCTTTGCCTCTTCGGGATCGGTCAGCGCGGCGCCGCCGATCACGGCGCGCAGGAACCAGCGCGGGCCGTCGATGCCCAGGAAACGCAGCACCACGTAGCCCTGGCGGCCGTCCGGTGCCGTCTGCGGCACGCGTGCCAGCAGTTCGTTGCCGAAGCGACCGGGAACCATTTCGGTTTCCCCGCCCTGGTCGGCGATGCCGGTGGCGATCTGCGTGGAGATGCCGGGCCACAGCTCGTCGCTCTTCGGGGCCGCGAAGACCTGCAGCTGCATCCGGGAGGCGCCGAGTTCAAGCGCCACCGCGATCACGCGCTGGGTCGATTCCTCGACCTCGAGGCGAAGCTGGAGTCCCGGAACCGGCTTGATCAGCAGGGCGCCCATGTCCAGGTACTCGCTGTGGTCCTCGATGGAGTCCCCGTCGAAGGGCCCCTCCTCCGGGTTCCGCTTGGCGGCGGTCGGCGCGCTTTCCTGCTCGGAGGCGGTCTCCGCCGCGGCTTCCGGCGCGGGCGCCTGCCCGGCGGCATCCGTTTCGCCGTCCTTCGACGCCGCGGCGTTCAATTCCGCGATGGTCTGCTCGGGCTGCGCCTCGGCGGCTGCCGCCTTGTTCTTGCGCTTGAAAATCATGGAAGTGGCTCTCTGCTGTATCGACCGTCGGGTTGCGGTGCGTGCTTTAGCTTGGGGTGGAAGCGGTCTCGAAGCCGCCGGTGGAACCGAAGCCGCCTGCGCCGCGCACCGTTTCATCGAGTTCTTCGACCTGGATGAAGGTGGCCCGCTCAACCCTCTGGATGACAAGCTGGGCGATCCGGTCCCCGCGCTTGAGCACGATGGGGGTCCGCACATCAGTGTTCAACAATGTGACCTTCAACTCACCACGATAACCCGCATCGACGGTTCCCGGCGCATTGACCACGGTCAGGCCGTGTTTTGTGGCAAGTCCCGAGCGCGGGTGGATCAACCCGACGTAGCCCAAGGGAAGGGCGATGGAGACCCCGGTGGGCACCAGGATGCGCTCCCCCGGCGCCAGCGTCACGTCTTCGCGCGCGCACAAATCCGCACCGGCATCGCCCTCGTGGGCGTAGCTTGGCACCGGAAGCTCCGGATCCAGCATTCGCAGGGCAATATCGACTCTCGATTCGGACATGTAATTCACTCCAAGGGGTGCTGGTTCTCGGGCCGCCCGGCGGCCCACTCGTGCACTCCAACTCTAGTGCCTTGCCGGGCCGCGCGTGGCAAGGGGCCGCGGTGCCACGGCCTATGCTTGTAGGTATGGCCGAGAATTCTCCAACACCGTCCCACGCCCCCGTACTCTTCCAGGAAAAGCTCTGGCCGGCCTGGTGGATCTGGTTGATCTCCCTGGGACTTGGCGCGACGGCCTCCGTGGCCTTCATGCCAGTCGGCATCACCTGGGGCATCGTCGCCGGCGCCGTCGCCCTGGCCCTGATCGCCTTCGGACTGCTCACCAGCACCCCGACCATCGAGGTCACCGCCGACACGGTGCGCGTGGGCCGGGCAACCATCGAGCGCGAATTCGTCGGCGAGGTCACCGGCTACCGCGGTGCGGCCGCCTACCACCAGCGCGGCCCGGGCCTGAACGGCATCGCGTTCATGTGCATCCGCGGCTGGATCGACCCCGTGGTCCGCATCGAGATCACCGACGAGCGCGACGCCACCCCGTACTGGCTGACCTCGACCCGCCGCCCCGAGGAGCTCACCGCGGCGCTCGGCGGCGTGATGGCCCAGTTCCGCCAGGCGGAGCAGGAGAACGCTCCCGACGCGGAAAGCGCCGAGCCCGGCACCGGGGAAGCGGCACTGCCGAACCCCGAGGAGCAGTAGGCCCCGGCACGACGCAAAAAGGCAGGCCCGGCAACCGCCGGGCCTGCCTTTTTGCGTATCCGCTTCCTGCCGGTCAGCTCGGAGGCACCGGGGCCTCGGTCCGCAGGCCCGCCGCCACGGTGAGCACCACGCAGAGCGCTATCACCGCCTCGGCCCACAGGAAGGCTGCGTAGTCCAGCAGGGACCCTATCGGCGGGCTCCCCGGCGCCGTGTTGCGGAAGGCGGCCAAGGCAAAGAGCGTGGCGGCCATCCAGCCCAGCGCCGGCCACACCAGTCCGCGGCGTTGCGCCAGCAGGAACCGGGTCGCCGCGGCCACGGACAGGGCAAGCGCCCACATAGCCGCCATCATGAAGAACGAGTAGATCAACACGCCGCTGGAACGCGCCATGCCGACCTCGAAGACCGCGGCGCTGCCCGAGTCCACCACCTCGACCTCGGGCTGGAAGAGCGTGTCCTTGTTGGACAGCTCCACGCTGACCGGCACCCGTTCCCCGCCCTGCCGGGCCTCGAAGTCGATGTCGGCCAGGTACTCGTCCAGCGGGTAGTCGGAGATCGACCCGCCGGAGAGCGCCACCGGCACGTCGACCGAGGCGATCCGCGTGTGCGCGGGGAACGAGAGGTCTTGCCGGACATCGGGCGAGGTCAACAGCGACAGGTCCGCGTTGGGGCTGATCCCCCCGTCATCGCTCAGGGCCCCGCGGGGAACCACGAGCACGCGCAGGGTGAGTTCGCGGGCCGCGGCATCCACCCGCTGGATGGTCGCCGTCACGTCGATCCTGTCGGCCGCCTCCGGGTCGCCTGCCTGGTGCACCGCCTCCAGCGCCGTGCGCTCCCCGTACTGCAGCCAGCTGCCGGCCGCGATGGCCAGCAGCACGGCGAGGGCCGCCAACGGCCCGAAGAGTTTCCTGCCCCCGGGGATTCGTGCCCGTTTGCCCATGCTTAGTCCTTTTCTGAAGTTCCGGTTCCGAAGTCCCGGCGGGGACCGGCGGCGTGCCGCCGGTCCCGGTGGTGTACCCAGTGTGCCAGTTGCCCGCCACTCCGGGGCAGGTGTGTACGGGCGTCGGGCTCAGGCCGGCCCGAGTTCCACGTTGATGGCCCCGGCCAGCAGCTCCCGGGCCCGGTCCGCACTCATGGAACCGCTGAGCCAGCGTTCGCTCAGGCCCTCGACCAGCGACGTGAGCCGCACAGCCGCGTCGGCGGGCACCACCCCGCCGTGGGCCAACCCGGCCTTCTGGGCCCGGGATATCAGGATTTCCGCATCGTGGTTCCAGTCCCGCGTGGTGCTGCCCAGCAGCTCGCGCAGTTCCCCGTCGAAGACGGAGCTGGCCCGCAGCTCCCCCCAGGCGATGCTGTTCTCCCGCACCTCCGCCACGTCCTGGATCTCGAGCAGCAGCATGTGCTCGAGTTCCTCCCTGGCGTTTGCCGGGTCCCCGGCGGGTTCCGAGTACCGCTGGGCGCGGTCGTTGACGTGCTCCAGGGTGCTGCGCAGGACGCCCGAGCGATCCTTGAAGTGGTAGTAGATCAGCGCCGTGGAAACCCCGGCCTCGGCGGCCAGTTTCTCGATGCGCAGGCCGCGCACGCCGTCCTGGGCGATGACCCGGATGGCTGCCTCCATGATTTGCGCTGGGCGGGTTGCCACGATTTCACTCATTCCTTCGGTTGGTTCCTTCCGCGATTACTTGGGTTCCTGCTGCGTGGTGCAGTGGATGCCGCCGCCGCCGGCGGCGATGGCGTCGATGTTGATCTGGACGACTTCGCGGTCGGGGAACAGCCGCTCCAGCTCGCTACGGGCAGCCCCGTCCGTCACCGGGTCGCCGAATTCCGGGGCGATCACTGCGCCGTTGCACACGTAGAAGTTGATGTACCCGGCGGCAAAGTCGTCGGACTCGTATTTCGGCCGCACGCTGCCGGGTGCGTCGAGGACTGCAACCTCCAGCTTACGGCCGCGGGCGTCGGTGGCCTTCTCGAGGATCTCCAGGTGGCGGATGGTGACGGCGTGGTCGAAGGACTTGGAGTCGGGGTCGTAGCCGGCGACCACGACGCCCGGCTTGGCGAACCTGGCGTAGAAGTCGGTGTGGCCGTCGGTGATGTCCTTTCCCTTGATGCCCGGCAGCCAGATGATCTTCTCGAGCCCGAGCAGCCAGGCCAGCTCCTCCTCGACGTCCTTCTTGGTCCAGCCGGGGTTGCGGTTCTTGTTCAGCACGCAGCTCTCGGTGATGATGGCCGTGCCCTCGCCGTCGACCTCGATGCCCCCGCCTTCCAGGACCAGGTCGGTGTGCAGCGCCTTGACGCCGGCCTCCCCCGCGACGAGCCCGGCGACCTTGGCGTCCTTGGCATGGGTTTGCTTGCCGCCCCAGCCGTTGAAGTTGAAGTCGACGCCGGCGCGCTTGCCGCCGGCGTGGACGAACACGGGTCCGGTGTCGCGCATCCACAGGTCATCCAGGGGCGCTTCGACGATGTCCACGGTGGGGCCCAGGAGTTTGCGCGCCAGGTCGACCTCGGCCGGCCGCACGAGCATGGAAACGGGCTCGAAGCGCGCAATGGTCTTGGCGATCGTGGCCAGGTTGCGCCGCACCCCCGGCAGCAGTTCCGGGCCCCAGATCCTCTCGGTGGGGCCGAACGCCATCCAGGTGCGCAGGTGGGGTTCGCCTTCCTCGGGCATGCGCCAGCCCGCGGAGGTGTTGCCCGCGGTGCTTGTCACCAAGCCGCCCGAGGTGGCGCTGATCGGCGTGGGGGTGGTGCATCCGGCTACGAGCAGCCCACCGGCGGCGACCAGTGTTGACTGCAGGAAGTGTCGTCGCTGCATGGTGGTTTTCTCCTCTGGTTGTGGCCGCGTCGGTGGCGGCCTTGGGGATCGCGGCCGCCAGTCGCGGAAGCCGTCGTGTCTCCCACAGCATACCTGACTAAATTTTTAGTTAGGAGACTGGAGGCCCATGAGTTGCCCCAGAAACGCCGCGAGCGCGGCTTCCCGGGAGGGGAAACCGCGCTCGTTGTGGATTGCTAGGGCCTAGCCTTCGCAGTCGGTGCAGTAAAGCAGGCCGCCCTTTTCCAGGGCGATCTGCGAACGGTGCCGCACGAGGAAGCACGAGGCGCAGGTGAACTCGTCGGCCTGTGCCGGAAGCACCATGACCTGCAGCTCCTCGCCGGAGAGGTCGGCGCCGGGCAGCTCGTAGCTGTCGGCCAGGGCGGCCTCGTCCTCGTCGATCAGGTTCGAGGTGTTGGTGCTGCGCTGGGCCTTCAGCTCCGGCAGGGCCTCGGGCTTCTCGTCCTCTTCGGCATTCTTTCGAGGTGCATCGTAGTCGGTTGCCATAATTGCTGCTTCACACTCCGCTTGGTTAAAGCTGTAGTTCTGGTCGGGCACCGCGGTGCCGGATCGATTCCGCCCCGCGGCACCCACGCGTATGGGTGCGCCTATGGTTCAACACCGGCACCCCCGTTTTTGTGCCCGGTGGGCTTCGAGACTGTTCATCATCCCACTTTTCGGCCCGTGATCAGTGATTCCGTGACCAAAAACAAGGGTATCCGCCAGGTTCCGGGCCGCTCCCGGCGTGCCCGCGGGCCATCGCATGGGAAGAATCATAAAGCCGATCCGCGCCACACCAAGGCAGATCTTAGGTAATTGCGCGCGCAGGTGGCAGAGTTTTACCCAATACACGACGGCTTGTGGAGGATAGTCATGCGTCAACTCCGACTGGTGGGCATCCACGAGAACGGTGAAAGCCTGCACCTGAGCAGCGAGGATGGCAACAGCTTTGCGCTGCCCATCGACGAGGCACTGCGCAGCGCGTTGACCCGTGCCGCCAAGGCCGACCGCACCGAGGCTCCCGCAGCCCCGCTCTCGCCACGCGAAATCCAGACCCGGATCCGTGCCGGGGCCACGGCCGAGGACGTCGCGGCGGCCTCCGGCATGTCGATCGAGCACATCATGCGCTACGAGGGCCCGGTCCTGGCCGAACGCGAGTACATCGCCACCCAGGCCCGCAACGTCGAGGTCTCGGCCCCGCAAACCCACGACGGCTACCGCAGCATCTTCGGCGAGGAGCCGGCGAACCTCGGTGAGATGGTCGCCTACCGCGCCCACTCGCTGGGCATCGACGGCGCCTCCCTGGACTGGGATGCATGGCGCTCCACCGACGGTTCGTGGGACATCGTTGCCACGTTCGACGTTCCGGGTGCGGGTTCGGTGGACATCGAATCGACCGGCGAGGACTCGCTGGCGCGCTGGATCTTCAACCCGGGACGCAAGTCCCTGCAGAACGCCAACCGCTGGGCCCAGGTGCTCAGCGAACTCGAGCCTGTCGAGGCGCAGCAGGTCGGCACCCGCCGACTGGCAGCCGTCGTAGACCACCCCTTCGACGTCGAGGCCAACGCCGACGGAAGCGAGGGCGTCGACTTCGAGACGGCCGTCGCCGATTCCGAGGAACTCCTGGATGTGCTCAGCGCTCGCCGCGGTCAGCGCCTGGGACTCGACGAGGCGGGGGACGACAACCTGGCGGCGATGCTCACCCGCATCCCCTCCACGCAGCGTCCCGGGACCCCCCACCCCGACGAGGACCCACGCCTCGCCGGCCCGGCACACCCGGAGACCGGTGGACTGCCCCGACTCTACGACGGAGTCAGCACCCGCACCACGCAGATTTCCGTGGTTCCCTCCCTGCGCCCGGCCGCCGACCCCGTGGAGGACGCCGAGGCCGAAGGCAACGGCGACGAGGACGCCGCCGGCAAGAAGAAGGCCAAGCGTTCCTCCGTTCCCAGCTGGGACGAGATCGTCTTCGGGCGGCGCAACAACAACGACTAGCCGCACCGCGAACGAAAGCCCGGGCACCCATGCAATTGCAGGGATCCCGGGCTTTGTCGTTGCCGGTGCTACTTCTTCTTGGCCGTCGGCGCGGCAAGGGTCAGCAGCGGGACCTCGCGTTCGGCACGGGTCATCGAGCCGTGCTGGCCCACCATGGTGAAGGCCGCGGGGTTCACCCGGCGCCCGTCGAGGAAGGCAACATCCTCCGCCGCGAGCACCAGAAGGTCCCCGATGCGTTCACGCACCGATTCCTCGACGCTGCCGAAAAGCCCGTGCCCGATCGCCTGGTCGCGCGTGAGCACCCAGGCCTTGGAGCCGTAGGCGGCCCGCCAGGCATCCGCGACCGCCGCCCGCCGGGTGTCGGAGGTGTTGGCGGCAAAGTGCAGCTGCACCGCGCGCGGCTCCCCCGCCGTCAGCTCGACGCCGTCCACGAGTTCCGGCTCCTGCGAGTAGTCGATCCGCCACTTTTCGGGCACGTCGACCATGCCGTGGTCCCCGGTGAGCAACAGCAGGGTCCCTGCCGGGACCCGCGCCGCGAGGGTGCGCATCAGCGAGTCGACCTCTTCCAGCGCGTGCCCCCACTCCAGGGAGTCCTTGCCGTAGCGGTGCCCGGCCTTGTCCAGCTCGTTCCAGTAGCAGTAGAGCAGCGTGCGGGGGTTGGCGGCGAGGATCTCCGTGGCTGCGCGCACGCGCGCGTGCGGGCCGTTCGCCGCGGTGAACTCGGTGCCGCGCAGCGCGGCCCGGGTCAGCGCCGAGTCCTGGAACTGCGACATGCTAACCGTGGCGGTGTGCACGCCCTGGGCCGCGGCGCGCTCGAAGACCGTCTCGTGCGGCTGCCAGGAGACCGGGTCGAGGTCCGCCGGCCAGCCGCTGAGCTGGTTGACCACGCGCCGGCGCACCGGGTCCACAGCGTCGTAGCCGACGATCCCGTGGAGCCCGGGCGCCAGGCCGGTGCCCAGCGAGGTGAGCGAGGTGGCGGTGGTGGTGGGGAAGGGCGCGTGAAGGGTCTGCGAGTTCTCGGTGAGCCGGCGCAGGAACGGTGCGTGCCCGCCGCGGGCCTTGAGCAGTGCCTTGCCCAGTCCGTCGACCATCACCACACACACGCGGGAGGCGGCCGGGAGCCCCAAGGTGTTCGCATACCCCTCGACCCCCAGCGCGGCGGCCGCGCTGGGCAGCAGCTCGGCCATGGTCCTGGTGCCGTAGGGCGGCGGTGCCGGGAGTTCGGACGCGGGAGTCAGCCTGGTGCCGGTAGCCACGTGCTTGTGCCCGCCCCTAGCCCTGGTGGGTGTTGCGGCCGAAGCGGGATCCCACGCGGCCGCGCACCTCGGTGGCGGCGGCGGGCTGGATCTTTGCCTCGAGCGCGTTGCCGCGCGGGGCCGAGGCCCGGCGGATGGCCTTGGCGAAGGTGCGGGCGGCCGTGACTGCGGCGGCGCCGTCCGCCTCGGCACTGACGCGCAGCACCAGGTCCTCCTGCTGGCTGGTGCCGGTGTAGCCGTGGTCGGCGTCGCAGGCCGGGTCGTTGCAGCCGGCGGGGGCCAGGTCGATGCGCTGGGCGCCGGCCCAGGCGATGCCCAGGGTCAGTTCCTTGACCATGTCGCCCGTGCGGTAGTTCTGCGGCTGGTGGTAGACGTAGCTGGTGGCCACCGTGGTGACCTTGGACAGCTGAACCAGCTCGGTGGAGATCTGCGCCATGACCTCCTTGCCGTTCTCGTCCAGCTGCTGGTCGTCGACATGCGCCACCAGGAGCACGTCCTGGGCCAGCACGAGCACCGTGATGTGGCGGTGGACCTCGTTGTGGTCGAAGTGGGTTTCCAGGTGCACCAGGTGCTCGCCCGGGACCCGGCCATCGAGCACCTCCTCGATGATGTCCGAAACCATTTTCGGGTAGAACCCGGCGCGATTGAGGTCAGCTTGCAGGTCGCGGCCCGAGGCCGAAGAAAGGGGGGTCATGCCCTCAAGTCTACCCAAGCCCCGCCACGGCCCGCGGACCGGCGGCGGGCGGGTGCGGGCCCGATCAGTGGCTCATGGCCCGGCGCGCCGAATCCGTGCGCTGTTCCGGGTTCCCGATCCACACGTCGACGGCCAGCACGATGGCCTCGCTGCCGGTGACCATCACCGGGTTGATCTCCAGCAGGGAGACCTCCGGGTGGTTGTCCTTCAGCGTGGCGACCCGGTTCAGCAGGTCCTCCAGCGCGGCGACGTCCACCGCGGGCAGCCCCTGGTAGCCGCGCAGCCGGGCCGAGGCGCGCGGGGTGCGCACCAGGTCCGCGAGGTCCGTGTTGGTCAGCGGCGGGATCCCGTGCGCCCAGTCGTCGAGCAGGTTCACCGCGTCGCCGGAGAGCCCGAAGGACACCACCGGACCCAGCAGCGGGTCCTCGACGGCGCGGATGACGCAACCCTGTCCGGCGGGGGCCATCGACTGGACCTCGAGCTCGTGCGCCGCGTAGGGGGCAAGGACCTCGCGCATGTGGCCGATGTTCCCGCGCAGCGAGACCTCGTCCATGATGTTCAGGCGCACCCCACCCAGGTCCAGGCGGTGGCGCAGGTGCTCGTCGCGGGCCTTGAGCGCGACGGGCCAGCCCAGCCGGTTCGCCGCCTCGACGGCCTCGTCCTCGGTGCCGAAGCCCGCCGACTCCAGGACCGAGATGCCGTAGTGCCCCAGGAACTCGGCGGCCGCCGCGCGCGGCAGGTGCAGCAGGTCCAGCCCGGAGACCGAGGTGAGTGAACGCTCGATGAAGTCGGCTGCCGCGCCCGCGTCGATGCCCTCGGGCGCCAGGACCTCACCCTGGTCGCGGGCGACCCAGGCCGCGTAGCGCACTATCGCGGCCAGCGCGTTCACCGCGGCGCCGGGGCTCGAGTAGCACGGCAGGCCCAGGGCCGTGCCGTCCTCGGCGGTCCCCGTGGCCAGCAGCCCCTCGGCGGGGATCGAGGCGTCGATGATGCCGGTGAAGACGGCGACCACCGGCTTGCCCGCGGCGGCAGCGGCAGCGCGGATGCACTCGGCCAGGGCGTCGGTCATCACGCCCACGGTGGGCAGCAGGGTGACGATGCAGCAGTCGATGTCCTCGCGTTCCAGCACCGTGCGGACCAGTTGGGCCAGCCGGGGCAACGCGCGCGACTGCCCGTCCTCCAGGTTGGTCCCGGTGTCCTGGACGATGACCTGCAGGCCGTTCTGCCCGGCGGAGTCGGCCACCACGGAGGCCAGCGCCACGGAGTTGGAGACCACGGCCAGGCCGTTGCCGCCGGGCATCGGCTGCGACGCGACGATCTGGGCGATCTCCATGAGTTCCTCGTTGGTGCGCACCCGGATCACGCCGGACTGGCGGAGCATCGCATCCACAGCCGCCGTCGGCGCCTGCGTGGTGCGCACCGCGTGCCCGGGCGGCAGGCGCAGGCCCATCACGTCGGACTTCGCCACGATCACCGGCTTGGAGCGCGAGAGCCGGCGGGCGATGCGGGAAAACTTGCGCGGGTTGCCGAAGGACTCCAGGTACAGGCCCACCGCCCGGGTCCCGGGATCGTCCTCCCAGAACTGCATGGCGTCGTTGCCCGAGACGTCCGCGCGGTGGCCGGCGGAGACGAAGGAGGAGATGCCCATGGAACGGCGCGAGGCCGCGGCGTACAGCAGCACCCCGATCGCTGCCGACTGGCTGAAAAGCCCCAGCGAACCGCGCTTGGGCATGCCCGGGGCCACGGAGGCGTTGAGCCGGATCCCGGGATCCGTGTTCACAAGGCCCAGCGAGGCCGGGCCGATCACGCGCATGCCGTTGGCCCGGGCCAGGTGGACCAGGTCCCGCTGGCGGGCAAGCCCCCGCTCGCCGTCCTGCTCGAAGCCGCCCGTGACAACCAGCAGGCCCTTGACCCCGGCCGCCGCGCAGTCCTCGATGACCCCGCGCACCTCGTCCTGGGGCACGGCGATGACCGCCAGGTCCACCGGCCCGGGGATTTCGCGCACCGTGGCGTAGCTGGCCATGCCCCCGAGTTCGAAGGCCTCCGGGTTCACGCCGTAGACGGGGCCGGCGAACTCCCCCTCGATGAGGTTGTTCAGCAGGGTGTGGCCGATCGATCCCCACTCGCGGCTCGCCCCGATCACGGCCACCGAGCGCGGGGCCAGCAGCCCGCCGAGGGACTTGGCCTCGGCGCGGTGCTCGCGGGCCTCCATCACGGCGCGGGACTTCTCGGTGGGGTCGATGCTGAATTCGAGCATGACGACGCCCTCGTCGAAGTGGCGCCTGACCGCGTACCCGGCCTCGGCAAACACCGTGAGCATCTTGCGGTTTTCCGGCAGCACCTCGGCGGAGAACCGCTCGATGTCGTTTTCGCGCGCCGCGGCGGCGAGGTGTTCGAGCAGGATCGAGCCGACCCCCATGCCCTGGTAGGCGTCGGAGATGTTGAAGGCGACTTCGGCCTCGGCCGGGTCATCGAGCCTGTCGTAGCGCCCCACCCCGATGATGTCCCCGCCCCGGGTGACGACGAATGCGACGCGGTCCACGTGGTCGACTTCGGTGAAGCGCTTGAGCTCTTTGGCGGTGAGCACCGATTTGTACGTAAAATAGCGCATGTAGACCGAGGATTCCGATTGGCCCTGGTGCATTTTTTGCAAACCGTCGGAGTCGTTTGGTTGAATCGGGCGCAGGTGTGCCGTTGAGCCATTGCGCAAGACGACATCCGCTTCCCAATGGGACGGGTATTCACCGGGTTTACGACCATCCACCATAGGCTTAGCCTAGCGGGCACGGCGGCTGTTGGTGCATGAGCGACGCGCCACAGCCGCACCGCCCCGCACCCGCAGGTTCCCGACAGGGGCCGGCATCAGTACCGAACCGAGGATTCACACTTAATATGGCGCGCAAAAAGCCTGAACAACTTCCCGCCGACTTCGTGGAGCACATCGTCGACATCGATGTGACGAACGAGATGGAAGGCTCCTTCCTGGAGTACGCCTACTCGGTGATCTACTCCCGCGCCCTGCCCGATGCCCGCGACGGCCTCAAGCCGGTGCAGCGCCGCATCCTGTACATGATGAGCGAGATGGGCCTGCGTCCCGACAAGGGCCACGTCAAGAGCGCCCGCGTGGTCGGCGAGGTCATGGGCAAGCTGCACCCGCACGGCGACACCGCCATCTACGACGCGATGGTGCGCATGAGCCAGGGCTTCGCGCTGCGCCTGCCGCTGATCGACGGCCACGGCAACTTCGGCTCGCTCGACGACGGCCCCGCCGCCCCGCGTTACACCGAGGCGCGCCTGGATTCCTCGGCCGTGGCGATGACCGCGAACCTCGACGAGGACGTGGTGGACTTCGTCCCGAACTACGACAACCAGTTCATGCAGCCCGAGGTGCTCCCCGCAGCGTTCCCGAACCTCCTGGTCAACGGCACCACCGGCATCGCGGTGGGCATGGCCACCAACATGGCCCCGCACAACCTCGGCGAGGTCGTCGCCGCAGCCCGGCACCTGATCGCCAACCCGGAGGCCGACCTGGCCGCCATCATGAAGTTCGTGCCGGGCCCGGACCTGCCCACCGGCGGCAAGATCGTGGGCCTGGACGGCATCCGCGACGCCTACCGCACCGGCCGCGGCACGTTCAAGACACGTGCCAAGGTGGAGCTGGAGCAGATCACGGCCCGCCGTGCAGGACTTGTCGTCACCGAGCTGCCCTACATGGTCGGCCCGGAAAAGGTCATCGAGAAGATCAAGGACGCCGTCACCGCGAAGAAACTCGCGGGCATCGCCGACGTCATGGACCTGACCGACCGCAACCACGGGCTGCGCCTGGTCATCGAGCTGAAGAACGGCTTCAACCCCAACGCGGTGCTGGCCCAGCTGTACAAGTTCACCCCGATGGAGGATTCCTTCGGCATCAACAACGTGGCCCTTGTCGAGGGCCAGCCGCGCACGCTGGGCCTGCTGGAGATGCTCACGGTCTACGTGGAGCACCGCCTGACGGTGGTCCGCCGGCGCACCGGCCACCGCCTGCAGAAGAAGCTGGACCGGCTGCACCTTGTCGAGGGCCTGCTCATCGCGATCGTCGACATCGACGAGGTCATCGCGATCATCCGCTCCTCCGACGAGACGGCGCAGGCGCGCGAACGCCTGATCACCATCTACGACCTTTCCGAGCTGCAGGCCAACCACATCCTGGAACTGCGCCTGCGCCAGCTCACCCGCTTCTCCCGGATCGAGCTGGAGAAGGAGGCCGAGGAACTGCGCGCGGCGATCGAGGGCCTGCGTGCCATCCTGGATTCCGAGGAGCTGCTGCGCGGGCTTGTCTCCTCCGAGCTGGCCGAGATGGCGGAGAAGTTCGCGACCCCGCGCCGCACCGTGCTGCTGGAATCGGAGTCCGGCACGCCGCTGAAGGGCACCACCATGCCCGCCCCCGTCGGCACCGGCAAGGCGGCGCCGCTGAGCCTGGAGATCGCCGACGACCCGTGCTGGGTGCTGCTCTCCTCCACCGGGCAGGTGGCCCGCACCTCGCACCGCGACCCGATCGACGACTCGGGCGCCCGCACCAAGCACGACGTGCTCGGCTCGCTGGTGGCCACCACCGCGCGCGGGGAAATCGGCGGCATCACCTCCACCGGGCGCATGCTGCGCCTGCAGGTCGTCGACCTGCCGCTGCTGCCCCCGGCCAACGGCTTCCCGCAGCTGGCCGGCGGTGTGAAGATCGCCGAGTTCGCGCAGCTGGCCAAGGGCGAGAAGATGGTGGCCCTGGTCCCGCTGAACCAGGTCGTCGCGCTGGGCACCGCCAACGGCGTTGTCAAGCGGCTGACCCCGGACTACCCGCTGAACCGCGACGAGTGGGAGGCGATCACGCTCAAGGACAAGGACACCGTCATCGGTGCCGCCCTCGGCGCCGACGACGCGGACCTGGTCTTCGTGACCCGCGGCGCGCAGCTGCTGCGTTTCGCCGCGTCCGCCGTGCGCCCGCAGGGTCGCACCGCCGGCGGCATGGCCGGCATCAAGCTCTCCGCCGGGGACACGGCGATCTTCTTCGGCGTGGTGCCGGAGCACGCCGCACACCCGGTCTTCGTCTCGATCGCCACCGGGTCGGACGCGCTGCCGGGCACCGCGTCGCATTCGGTCAAGGTCACCGACTTCGCCGAGTACCCCTCCAAGGGGCGCGCGACGGCCGGCGTGCGGGCGCACCGCTTCCTGAAGGGCGAGGACCAGCTGGAGCTGGCGTACGCC
The DNA here is from genome assembly GCF_051550675.1 of Paeniglutamicibacter selenitireducens. Classification (NCBI taxonomy): domain Bacteria; kingdom Bacillati; phylum Actinomycetota; class Actinomycetes; order Micrococcales; family Micrococcaceae; genus Paeniglutamicibacter; species Paeniglutamicibacter selenitireducens. The sequence goes on from NZ_JBPULF010000001.1 coordinate 499,876, forward strand.
GGCGAGGGACCGGCGCGTGCGGCCTCCGCCGCGGGCGTGGTCCGTGCGCTTCCCACCGAATACGCCAAGCGCGACGGGTCCGGCGTGCCGTTGGCCCAGGGCATCGACGTCCTGGGCGGATCCATCGGCGCGGCCGGGGCCGGGACCCCCGGGCCGGGGGCTGGCGGGCACGCGGCGGGCCTTCCCCAGACACCTGCGACGCGCGCGCCGCTGGCGGCCCCCGAGGTCGACAGCCTGCCGTTCGCCGATTCCGGCGTGGTCGAGGTCGAGGCAGCACGGCGCGTCGCCGTGCAGGACTCCCTGCTGGAGGACTAGCCCCAAGGGCGCCGGCAGCCTCGGCGCCGGCAGCCTCGGCGCCGGCATCGCCACAAGACGAAAGCGCCGTTCCGCTCCCCCCGGCAAAGGGGGTTCGGGACGGCGCTTTCGTCGTTGGCGGCAGGGGCCGGGCGGGACCGTGTCAGCCGCGGACGGTGACGGGCCGCTTCAGCTCCGAAAGGTCGATGACCTCGTCGGCGAGCCGGGCGACCGCGGCGTCGTGGGTGACAAGCAGCACCGCGCAGCCGCGCAACGCGGCACGCAGGTCCGCGACCAGCTCGAGGGCCTCGTCGGCCCCCAGGTGGGCGGTGGGCTCGTCGAGCAGCAGCACCCGGGAACGGGCCACCAGGGCGCGGGCCACCGCGAGGCGCTGCCTCTGGCCGCCGGAAAGGTGGTGGCCGCCGGAACCGATGCGTTCCTCGAGCCCGCCGGGCAGGGCGCTGAACCACTCCCCCAGCCCGACCCGTTCCAACACGGCCAACAGCTCGCCGTCGGCCGGCTGGTCCGCCAGTTCGCGGCCCAGCCCCAGGTTGGAACGCACCGAGGAGTCGAAGAGGTGCGCCTCCTGCGGGCACCAGGACACTGCGGCAAGGTCGGCGGCCGTGGCCGGCGCCCACAGGCCGTCGGCGCCGCGGGCCTGGAGGCTGCCGGCCAGCAGTGGCAGCGCACCCAGGAACGTGGCAAGCATCGTGGACTTCCCGGATCCCGAGGGGCCCGTCAGTCCCACCCAGCGGCCAACGCCGAGTTCGACGTCGGCGTGCTCGAACACCGCGCCACGTTCGTCCCAGCCGGCGCTTGCGTCCCGCAGGCGCAGCCCGGTCAACGCCGCGGCCGTCACCGCGGCCGGGTTGGCCTCCGTGCGGGGTTTCGCGCCGGGTTCCACGGCCGCGGCATTCGCGGCGGGCGCTTCTTCGAGGTTGGCCCAGACTCGCTTGAGCACGTCGTCGAGCTGCGGCAGTTGCTGCACCGAGGTTGCGGTGTTGGCGATCGGTTCGCCCAACGCAAGGAGCAGCAGGCCGGCAATCGCTGCCGCCTCCCCACCGCCGGTTGTCACGGCGACCGCCAGGACCGCGGCGACCGCCGAGAGCAGCGCGGCCCCGCCCTGGGCCAGTCCCGCGCCGCGGGCCGACGCCCGCAGGATGGCCGTCGCCTTGGCGTCCTCCCGGGCGAACTCCGCAAGCGCCGTTCCGGTGGCGTTGTTCGCGCGCAGGTCCGCGGCCGCGCGCAGCAGCGTGGGAACCCTGAAGGCGAGCCAGATGCGGTGCTCGCTCACGGCAATGGTCGTGCGCTTCTCCACGGCAAGCACCGCGAGCGGCAGCACCAGGAAGGCGAGCAGGCCGAGCAGCAGGGCCAGCCACAGCGCCTGCGGGGCCCAGAAACCGATGCCTACGGCGATGACGGCCCAGGTCGCGATGCCGGCAACCGGCGGGACCAGCACGCGGGGAACCGCGTCGCGGACCTCGTCGACCTCGGCCACCAGGTGTCCCAGCGCCGCTCCCGAGCGGGTGAGCCTGCCCCACATCCTTGGCTGGGCCACCAGCGCGTCCCAGAGCCGTTCGCGCAGGTTTCCGGAGAAGCGCAGCACCGCGTCGTGGATCCTGAGCTGTTCGGCATAGTGCAGCACGGACCTGCCGATGCCGAAGGTCCGAACCCCGACGATCGCTACCATCAGGTGCAGCATGGGCGGGCGGTGGCTGGCGGTGACGATCAACCAGCCGGAAATCCCGGTCAGCCCCACGCCGAAGAGCGCGGCAAGCGTTGCCAGCAGCAGGCCCAGACCCATGCCGCCGCGGAACCACGGCAGCGAGCGCAGCAGCTTCCAGTGCGCCAGCGTCCGTTTCCCGGCCGGGGCTGCGGTTGACTGGGTTTCCGTTGCCCGGGCCGGGCCGACATCCGGCACGGGTGCGTTCAACGTCGGTTCGGCGTCCGGGGCGGCGCCCGTGCGGGGCGCTGCCTGTCCGCGCAGCGCGGCGGCGAGCACCCGGTCGTGGCTTGCCACCAGCAGCGCGCAACGTGCGGTCAGGCGCACCAGGGCAGCGCGGATGCGCGCCGCGGACACCTCGTCGAGGTGGGCGGTCGGCTCGTCGGCAAGCACCAGGTCGACATCCGGGTCCGCGGCAACGCGGGCCAGCACGCGCGCCACTGCCACGCGGCGCAGCTCCCCGGGGCTGCAGTCCACCAGCCGGCGATCGGCCAGGTGCCCGATGTTTGCGTCCCTGCACACGGCCTCAAGGCCCGCGGCGTCCAGCGCGTTGCCGGCGTGCAACATGACCTCTTCGCGGACCGTGTCCTCGGTGAAGCGGGGGTGCTGGGAGATCCAGGCGGTGCGTTCGGCCCGCACGGCGATCGTGCCAAGGACCTCGGCGCCGCCGGTCTCACCGAGCACCGCGTGCAGCAGCGTGCTCTTGCCGGTGCCGCTGGCGCCGTCCAGCACGTGGGCCTGCCCGGCCCGCAGCTCGAGGTCCACGTTGTCCAGCACCGGTTCGGTCCGGCCGGCGTGGCGCACCGTGAGGTTGCGGATCTCCAGCACGCTTCCGGGGGCGGGGCGCCGACGTGGCGGGGTCCGGGACCCGTCCCCGCCCGGCCCCGCGGTGCCGCCGTCGATGAATTGCCCACTGCGCTCCAGGGCCTCGACCCCGTCCTCGGAGGAATGGTAGGCGGCGCCGAGCTCGCGCAGCGGCAGGTAGGCCTCGGGGGCAAGGATCAGGGCCAGCAGGCCGGCCTCGAGCCCCATGTGCCCGTAGACCAGGCGGACGCCGATGAACACCGCGACGACGGCCACCGAAATCGTTGCGACAAGCTCAAGCGCCAGGCCGGAGAGGAACGCGGTGCGCAGCGTCTTCATGCTGCTCTCGCGGTACCCGTCGGACACCTTCGCCAGCGCGCGGCCCTTGCCCCCGGCCCGGCGCAGGCCGATCAGCGCCGGCAGCCCCTGGGCGAGTTCCAGCAGCTGGTTCGAAAGCCTGTCGAGGCCCGCGGCCGCCGCCTTGACCCGGTCCTGGGTGTGCAGCCCGATCAGGATCATGAAGACCGGCACCAGCGGCAGCGTCAGCACGATCACCAGTGCCGAGACCCAGTCGGCCACCAGCACGCGCACCACCACCATGAGCGGGATGACGGTGGCCGCGACAAGCGCCGGCAGGTATTTCGTGTAGTAGTTGTCCAGCCCGTCCAGGCCGCGGCTGGCCAGGGCGGCCAGCGCCCCGTGCTCGGGGGCGGACCCCACGCCGGTTCCGGAGAGCCCGGCGGCCATCAGGCGTCCGCGCAGCTTCTCCTTGGCCCCCAGCCCGGCCCGGCGGGCGGCGAACTGGGCGCCCCACACCGCCCCGGCGCGCAGCAGCGCGCCGGCCAGGCCCGTGGCCAGCAGCCTTTCCACGTCTGCGCTTCCGGTGGCCGCCAGCTGGGCGATCGCGGTGGCCAGGGCGTCGGCGACAAGGATCAGCCCGACGCCCTTGAGCGCCGCCAGCCCGGCCAGCAGCGCCAGCACCACGCGTGATCCGGTTCCTGCGGGCAATCCTGGTTTCATGGGGTGGTGTGCAGCTTTCTGTGCGGCAGGCCGGGGGTCCGGCTAGACGATGGAGGTGACGACGTGCGCTTCGGGGATGTGCGACTCGGTGATGCGCTTGCGGAACACCCAGTAGGTCCAGCCCTGGTAGGCCAGCACCAGCGGCACGCCGAACGCCGCAACGATGCTCATGAGCCGCAGCGTGTACGGGGTCGAGGAGGCGTTGGACACCGTCAGGTTGTAGGCGGCGTCGATCGTCGACGGCAGCACGTTCGGGTACGCGGCCAGGAAGATGGTCGCAACGCCCATGACCAGGAAGAGCCCCAGCCCGATGAACGCGCGGCCCTCGCGGTGCTTGAGGGCGCAGACCCAGGCGAACACCAGCGCCACCACGGCCAGCGCCAGCGGCACCAGTGCTGTCGCGCTGCCGTTCAGCGCCACGACCGCCACGGCCCAGCCCGCCAGCGGCAGCAGGGCGACCGGCAGCCAGCGGCCCAACAGCTTGCGGGCGCGGACGCGGATCTCCCCGTCGGTCTTCAGGGTCAGGAAGGCCAGTGCATGGATCAGGCAGAAGGCCACCACGCCGACGCCGCCGAGCACCGCGTACATGTTGAACCAAGCGAAGGGGCCGCCGACGCGGTCGCCGTTCGCATCAAGCGGCAGGCCGGTGGTGCTCAAGGCCAGCATGGCGCCGATGCCGAAGGCGGCAACGAACGAGCCCAGGCAGATGGCCCAGTCCCAGAAGTTCCGTGCCGCAAGGGTGTGGGCCTTGCCGCGGTACTCGAAGGAGACGGCGCGGAAGATCAGCGCGATCAGCACCAGGACCAGCGGGATGTAGAGCGCGGAGAAGAGCGAGGCGTACCAGTAGGGGAAGGCCGCGAAGGTCGCCCCGCCTGCCGTCAGCAGCCACACCTCGTTGCCGTCCCAGACGGGCCCGACGGTGTTCAGCAGCACGCGCCGCTGGGTATCGCTCCGGGCGAAGGTCTTCATGAGCATGCCGACGCCCAGGTCGAAGCCCTCAAGGAACAGGTAGCCGATCCACAGCACGGCAATCAGGATGAACCACAGGGTGGGAAGGAAATCCACGTTTTTGTCCTCTCGTGAATCAGTGCGGTTAGTAGGCGAAGGAGAGCACGTCGGTGTCCTTGTGCCCGTCGTCGGGGTCGTGGTTCAGTTCCGGCATTGCCGCGCCGACGCCGCCGCGGACGAACCTCGTCAGCAGGACGACCTCGACGACCAGCAGCACCGCGTAGACCAGCGTGAGGGCAATGAGCGAGAAGAGCATCTCGCCGGCGCTGACCCCCGGGGAGACCGCCGCTGCGGTGAACATGAAGACCTGGTCGATCCCCTCGAAGCTCGGGTTCGGGGCCACGACGAAGGGCTGGCGGCCCATCTCCGTGAAGATCCAGCCCGCGGAGTTGGCGCCGAAGGGAGCCAGCATGCCGAAGAGCGCCAGGCGGGAAAGCCACTTGCTGCCCGGGACGGTTCCCTTTCGCGTGAGCCACAGGGCCACGCCCGCGGCGACGGCGGAGAGCCCGCCAAGGGTGATCATCAGGCGGAAGCCCCAGTAGGTCACCTCCATGACCGGCAGGTAGTTGATTTCGCTGCCGGCGCGGTCGCCGTACATCGGGTCGTCCGGAAGGTGGGTTCCGTACTTCTCCTGGTACTCGGGCAGAAGCGTGTTGACGCCCTTGATCTCCGTGGTGAAGTTGTCGTTGGCCAGGAAGGACAGCAGGCCCGGGAGCTCCCAGACGGCGACCATGTCATCGCAGGTCGTGGCTCCGGGCTGGCTGAGGTCGCCGATGGACAGGACGGAGAACCCCGTGCCGTCGTGGCATGCGGCCTCGGCCGCGGCCATCTTCATCGGCTGCTGTTCGAACATGAGCTGCGCCTGGGCATGGCCCGAGAACGCGACGCCCAGGAAGGAGACGAGGGCGACGGCGGAACCGATGCGCAGGGACTTGATCCAGACCTGGTAGTCGACCTTGTCGCGGTTCTTGCCCAGCTTCGCATCCTCGCCGATGACGACCTTTCCTGCCGCGTCCACGGTGTCAATTCCTGCCGAGCGGCGTTTGTAGAGGTGGTACCAGGAGATGCCGAGCAGGAACCCGCCGGCCACGGCGAAGGCGCCGAAGATGGTGTGCGGGAACGTCACAAGTGCCGTGTTGTTGGTGAAGACCGCCCACGCGTCGGTCATGGTTGCGCGCCCGTCCACGATCTCGGTCCCGACCGGGTGCTGCATCCAGGAGTTCGCAACGAGGATGAAGTATGCGGAGAGGATCGTCGCAAGAGAGGCGCACCAGATGGTCGCGAGGTGGATCCGCTTGGGCAGGCGGCCCCAACCGAAGATCCACAAGCCCAGGAACGTTGATTCAACGAAGAACGCCAGCAGGGCCTCCATGGCCAGCGGGGCACCGAAGACGTCGCCGACGAAGCGGCTGTATTCGCTCCAGGCCATGCCGAACTGGAATTCCTGCACGATGCCGGTGGCCACGCCCATGATGAAGTTGATGAGGAAGAGCTTTCCCCAGAACTTCGTCATGCGCAGGTACTCTTCCTTCCCCGTGCGGTGCCATGCCGTCTGCATGACGGCCACGACCAAGCCGAGGCCGATGGTCAGCGGCACCATCAGGAAGTGATAAACGGTGGTGATGCCAAATTGCCATCTGGCGATTTCAAGGGGATCCACGGCCAACCTCTCAACACATTTCCACTCGGACACTCCGAGCCTACACACTGGTTTCTACGTTGCGTAGAAGTTCTTTCTACTCACTGTAGAACATTTGGCCGCCACACTGTAAACTTGGTGTGGTGAGCGCCCTTTCGTGACGCTCACGGGCTCTTGCGCTTTTCGCTGGAACCCTGTTTCGAATGCGTTAGGAACTTAGATTGGCCACTCTTGGCGACCTTGAACGGGCAGTAATGGATCTCCTGTGGGATTCCGCCTCACCGCTCACGGCCAACGAACTTCGCGACCAGCTTGCCGCGCCCGGCGATGTAGAGGGCAAGGAACTTGCCGTCACCACCGTCCTGACGGTTCTGGCACGCCTGGAAAAGAAGGGGCTTGTGGCACGCGAACGCGACATCCGCCCCCACCGCTACACCTCGGTCACCAGCCGCGAGGACCACACCGTGGCGCTGATGAACGAGGCCCTCGGCACCGTCATGGACCGCGAGGCCGTACTGGCCCGCTTCATCGGCGGCATCTCCGCGGAGGAAGCACAGTCGTTGCGCATGCTGCTCGACACCCCGCACAGCGCCTAGCCCCGGTCCCGAACTCCGGGCGCCGTGCTGCTGACCTCGTACCTGCTGGCGGCCCTGGCCATCCTCTTGGCATGGCCGATACCCGTCGCGCTTTCGCGCGCCCGCTGGACGGCACGGTCCCCCTTCGCCGCCATGGTGGTGTGGCAGGCCATAGCCCTTGCCGGCGGCCTGTCCATGATCGGTGCCATGCTCTTTTGGGGCCTCAACCCCCTCGGCGACACCCTGATTTCCGCCTCGGTCGGAGGCATCCGGCTCCTCATGGGCGATCCCGACGCCAACTCCCCCGGCCCGGTGCACATCTTTGCCCTGAGCACCGCCGCGCTGTTGGGCTTCCACCTCGTGCTGACCCTCATTCGCGCCGCCTGGCGCATCACCCGCCAACGCGCCCGGCACAGGCACGTCCTGTCGCTGCTCTCGGAAAAGTCCCCGACTGATCCCGCAACGCTCGTCCTTGACCATGAAACACCTGTCGCATACTGCCTTCCGAGCTTTTCCGGTTCGGTCACGGTGCTTTCGCGGGGCTTGGTGCAGAAACTGAGCCCCGACGAACTCCGTGCAGTAATGGCCCACGAACGGGCCCACCTGGACCAACGCCACGACTTGCTGCTGCTCGCATTCACCTCCTGGAACGATGCGCTGCCATGGCTCCCTACCTCGAGGCTCTCCCTGGCCGCCGTCCACGAGCTCGTGGAAATGCTGGCCGACGACGCAGCCCTTCGCGAGGTCGAATCCCCCACGCTGCTCCGCGCCCTGCTGACGGTGGCCACCGGCGCCTTGGTCGACCACGGCGGCAAGCACTCCGCGATCCCGTCCGCCGGCACACCGGGCGGCCCGACCGAGGAGCTCTCCTCGCGACGCCTGCGACGCCTGCTGACACCCGAGCCACCTCTCAGCGGCGCCCTGCGCAACCTGATTATTGCCACGGCGATCTTCCTCTTTGCGCTGCCAACGACGTTGCTGATCGTTCCCGGCTTCTTCGAATAGGCCACGGCGCCGGCCGTTGCCAATCCCCGAAACACCGGCACCCAACCCCCTTAAGCAACAGTGGCGGGCCCCGAAGGGCCCGCCACTGTTGTCGATGGGTAATGCTAGGCGTCGATGCGGTCGCGTTCCAGCCGCTCGGCCCCGCCGATGATGAATTCCTTGCGCGGCGCGACATCCGAGCCCATCAACAGGTCGAATACCCGCTCGGCGCTCTCGGCCTGGGCCAGCCCGACGCGGCGCAAGGTGCGGTGGCGAGGATCCATGGTGGTTTCGGCCAGCTGGTCGGCATCCATTTCGCCCAGGCCCTTGTAGCGCTGGAGGGGTTCCTTGTACCGCTTGCCCTCTGCGGCCAGCGCATCAAGCACCTGGTGCATCTCGGCCTCGGAATAGGTGTAAATCATCTCGTTGGCCTTCGACCCGGCATTGATCACCTCGATGCGGTGCAGCGGGGGAACTGCCGCATACACCCGACCGTGCTCGATCATCGGCCGCATGTAGCGGAAGAAGAGCGTGAGCAGCAATGTGCGGATGTGGGCACCGTCGACGTCGGCATCCGTCATCAACACGACCTTGCCGTAGCGGGCCGCGGAAATGTCGAAGCTGCGGCCCGAACCGGCACCGATCACCTGGATCATGGCGGCGCACTCGGCGTTCGACAGCATGTCGGCGACGGAGGCCTTTTGCACGTTCAGGATCTTGCCGCGGATCGGCAGCAGCGCCTGGAAGTCCGAGGAACGGGCAAGTTTTGCGGTTCCCAGTGCGCTGTCGCCTTCGACGATGAACAGCTCGGATCGCTGCACGTCGGTGCTGCGGCAGTCCGCGAGCTTGGTGGGCAGCGAGGAGGTCTCCAGGGCGTTCTTGCGCCGCTGGGTTTCCTTGTGGACGCGCGCCGAGACACGCGACTTCATTTCGCTGACAACCTTTTCCAGCAGCATCGAGGCCTGGGTCTTGTCACCCCGTGCAGTCGAGTTCAGTTGCGCAGACAGTGATTTCTCGACCACCTTGGAAACGATCTGGCGCACGGCCGAGGTGCCCAGGATCTCCTTGGTCTGGCCCTCGAACTGCGGCTCGGCCAGACGCACCGTCAGCACCGCGGTCAGGCCGGCACCCACGTCGTCCTTCTCGATCTTGTCGTTACCGACCTTCAGTTTGCGGGAGTTGGCCTCGATGACCTTGCGGAAGGTCTTCAGCAGCGCCTGCTCGAAACCGTTCTGGTGCGTCCCGCCCTTGGGGGTCGAAATGATGTTCACGAACGAGCGTACCGTGGTCTCGTAGCCGATTCCCCAGCGCAGGGCCACGTCAACGTCGCAGACCCGCTCCACCTCGGTGATGCGGCTGTGGCCCGATTCGTCGATGACGGGAACCGATTCCTTGAAGGTGCCCGAACCGTGGAAACGCCAGATGTCGGTGACGGCTGCGTCGTTGGCCAGGTAGTCGACGAACTCGGAGATGCCTCCGTCGTGGTGGAAGACCTCCTCGAAAGTCCCCTCCTCGCCCGGTGTGCCAGGAACCCGTCGCTCGTCGCGCAGGGTGATCTTGAGGCCGGGGACCAGGAAGGAGGTCTGTCGGGCGCGCGCCTGCAACTCCGTGTAGGAGAACTTGGCATCCGGGGTGAAGATCTGGCGGTCGGCCCAGTAGCGCACGCGGGTGCCGGTGACTCCGCGCTTGGCCTTCCCCACGACATCCAGCACCGATGCGTCGGAGAACGGCTCGAATGCCGCATCCGGCTTTGGCTTGCCCGAGTCCTTGAAACGTCCGGGCTCGCCGCGGCGGAACTGCATACCGTAGGTCTTGCCGCCACGGTCGACCTGAACTTCCAGGCGCGCCGAGAGTGCATTGACCACCGAGGCGCCAACACCGTGCAGGCCGCCGGAGGCGGTGTATGAACCGCCGCCGAACTTGCCGCCGGCGTGCAGCTTGGTGAAGACGACCTCGACGCCCGAGAGGCCGGTTTTCGGTTCGATGTCCACGGGGATGCCGCGCCCGTCGTCGTGGATCTCCACGGACCCATCCGGGTGCAGGATGACGTTGATGGACTGGCCGTGGCCAGCCAGGGCCTCGTCGACGGAGTTGTCGATGATTTCCCAGAGGCAGTGCATCAGGCCGCGCGAATCGGTGGAACCGATGTACATGCCCGGGCGCTTGCGTACGGCCTCCAGGCCTTCAAGGACAGATAGGTGTCGGGCGTTGTAGTCACTGCTGATGGCCACGGTTTTAGAACTCCTCAAAAACGTCGGAACGACGCTATCCACAATAGTGCCCCGCCCCGCCAATTCGCTGATCGCGCTACTTCATTGAGCCGCAGCTCACCCCGGTACTGCTACGCGGTGAGCGAAAGCCCGGGGAATCGAGAAGAAAACCGGGGATTTACTGGTTGTATTGGTATGACAACGAATGAAGGAGGTCATCATGACAACGACAACGGTAACCCGGGAGCTGAACGCACTCGATCGTTGCGACCGCTGCGGGGCACAGGCCTTTGTACGTGCGGTGCTGGAGACCTCCGGCGGCGAGCTCTACTTCTGCGGACACCACGCTCGCGCAGTTGAGGCGAAGCTCCGCCCCTTGACCATTGAATGGCAAGACGAAACGGCGCGCCTCTACGAGAAGCCCGTATACGACGACGAGGACTAGTCCGCGTTTTCCCGGTTGGCACGAGGTGCCGGCGCGGGTAGACAGCGAGTGACTTGTGGATGGGCCCGGCGGTGAACCGCCGGGCCCATCCGTGCGTTGAAAGGCAAGTTGCGTGATGGGCCTGCTGCCCTCGTTAACGACGGAGCGCCGGTGGTTGCCGGGTGAGTACCCAACAACCGCCGGCGCTCCGGGGTGGATCTTTAGTCCAGGTAGTCGCGCAGGACCTGCGAACGCGAGGGGTGGCGCAGCTTGGACATCGTCTTGGACTCGATCTGGCGGATGCGCTCACGCGTCACGCCGTAGACCTTGCCGATTTCGTCCAAGGTCTTCGGCTGACCGTCGGTCAGGCCGAAGCGCATTGCGACAACACCGGCTTCACGCTCGGAGAGCGTGTCGAGCACCGAGTGAAGTTGTTCCTGCAGCAGGGTGAAGGAAACTGCGTCGGCCGGGACAACCGCTTCGGAGTCTTCGATCAGGTCGCCGAATTCCGAGTCGCCGTCCTCACCCAGCGGGGTGTGGAGCGAGATCGGTTCGCGGCCGTACTTCTGGACCTCGACGACTTTTTCCGGGGTCATGTCCAGTTCCTTGGCCAGTTCCTCGGGGGTTGGTTCGCGACCGAGGTCCTGGAGCATCTGGCGCTGCACGCGTGCAAGCTTGTTGATGACCTCGACCATGTGGACGGGGATGCGGATGGTGCGTGCCTGGTCTGCCATGGCGCGGGTGATGGCCTGGCGGATCCACCAGGTGGCGTACGTGGAGAACTTGAAGCCCTTGGTGTAGTCGAACTTCTCGACGGCACGGATCAGGCCCAGGTTGCCTTCCTGGATCAGGTCCAGGAAGAGCATGCCGCGGCCGGTGTAGCGCTTGGCCAGCGAGACCACGAGGCGCAGGTTGGCCTCGAGCAGGTGGTTCTTGGCGATCTTGCCGTCGTGGATGATCTGCTCGTAGTCCCAGCGCAGGCGCTTGTCCATCGAGCCGTCGTCGGCAAGCAGCTTTTCCTGTGCGAACAGGCCCGCCTCGATGCGCAGGGCCAGGTCGACTTCCTGCTCGGCGTTCAGCAGGGCCACCTTGCCGATCTGCTTCAGGTAGTCCTTGACCGGGTCGGCGGTGGCGCCGGCGACCATGACCTGCTGCTGCGGGGCATCGTCCTCGTCGGCAGAGAGCACGAAGCCCTTGGAGTTTTCCTCTGCCTTGGGTTCGGCCGAGTCATCGGCATCGTCGACATCGACCTCGACGTCTTCGGAGTCGGTGTCTTCGTCGTTCTTTGCCGCCTTGGCACGGGACTTCGCCGGAGCCCGCTTCACGGCTGCCTTCTTAGCGGGTGCAGCAGACTTGCCGGCTGCTGCTGTCGGCTCTTCGGCTTCGGCAGCCTGGCCATTGGTGGTCGTCTCAGAAGATGACACGAAATACCTTTCTCACGGTTCGTCCGCGATGCCACCTACCGGTAACACCACTATGACCCTGTCAAGTCCGCGTCCCGCCGAATTCGGCGAGCCGGGAGTGAGGGCCTACGAAATAGAACGCCCTACTCCCGCCATTTGTTCCCACCGGAGAACCGGCGGAAACTGCTGAAGAGCAATGGATCACGGACCCAACCGGGTCTGCTGGTTAATAGTCTCTCACGATTCGGCTTGCCGGGGATTCACCGTGCCGGATTTTTGCCGGGAGATGTTCCCGACAGTCGACCAAGCCGGCTACGCACTGAGCCGCCCGTCGAGCTTCCGGTGCCAGGCCCTGTCCGGGTCCGCTACCCACGACGGCATCTCCCCGGCCTCGAGCAACCGCAGGAGCAGCTGCGCCAGGCGGTATCCCGGATCCGTCCGCAGCGCCGCCTTGAGCAGGTTCAGGGCCGAGCTTCCCCGGCCCTTGGCCCATTCGATCCACGCGAGCAGGCACAGGAGTGCCGTTTGGTCCCGCCCGGAGGCCGCGCCCAGCAGGTCGCGGCAGATGTACCAGAGTCGGTCCATCCTGTCCCAGTCCGGTTGCACACCTCCGGTGCCGAGCAGGAAATCGGAAAAATCCTGGGATGCGCCGCTGAAGTCGACGGCACCTGTGACCTCGCGAAAGGCCAGCATCGCGTGTTCTTTCCCCCTGCCGGCGAGGTACGGAAGCAGGTCCCGGACGGTCTTGTCGTGCAGCGAAGCCAGCAGCGACCCGGCCACGGATTCCGTCCCGCGCATCTTCCGCTCGGCCGCGGCCGGGGCCGTGTCCAGGAGCGCCGCCCAGCCCGCAATGAGCCGCTCCCGTGGGCCGGATCCCGAAGATCCCTCAAGCACCTCCCTCACCTGCGCGCGGACGGCTTCCTTGTTCGGCCATTCGGCGACTCCGCTTCCATCCCAGAGGTTTTTCTCCGGCGCGGATCCCGCCACCACCATGCGCAGGTGGGTCTCGGTCAGGGCGAGGTCCGGAAGCGCAAATCCCTCTGCGGGACAGCATTCCTCGCTGCCGCAGAAGTAGCTGTGCCAGCGCTCGGGACCAACATGCCAGCCGTCGCGCACCAGGATGCCGCCACGCATCAAGGCACTAGTGAGCCCCTGGAGCAATGGCTGGCGCGGCGGCCAATCCTCGGCACCCTCCGGCGATTGCCCGGTGTAGAACGCGATGAACACCGCATCCGCCTGCGGCACCTTGCCCACCAGGTTCACCAGCTGGCGTACCCAGATGCGGTCGTCGGCCTGTTCGTGGTGCCCTGCAGGAAGGTCCACACGCAGCGTCGCCGCAAGTCCCGCCTTTTGCATGATCAACAGGACCGCGGAATTGCGCGGGTGGAATCCGAGCGCGTGGGGAATGTAGGCGAGCACCTCGTCGGGGCCGGCCAGCGAGAAGTTCGATGCCGATGCTGAAGTAGTCATGCACCACAGGGTGCCCCGCCCGCACCGGGCAGGGACGGACCGAACGCCCGCATGTGGAGCACCGGCCGGTCCCAGGCCGCGGCCCGCTGCCTGTGTGGGGCAGTGCGGATCGACAGTCCCGGGCACCGGCACAGCGGGTGACGGCGGGTCGCCGTTCCGCGCGGCTACCCGCGCAGGGCGAGGTTGCGGCGGGCCTTTCCGCGGGTGACAAGCATGCCGACGACGCCGATGGCGATCACCAGGAATTGGAAAGACATGGCCCAGCGGAAGGAATCAAGGGTGTAGAGCTCGGCACCGGCTCCCCCGGCCTTCTGCTGGAAATCCAGCAGCCAGCCGATGACGAACACTGTCACAAGTGCGGCAAGAAACCCGCCGACGTTGACGATGCCCGTTGCGGTGCCGATGACGTGCTGCGGGTTGAAGGTCCTGGCGAAGTCGAACCCGATCATGGAGGCCGGGCCGCCGATGGCCACGAAGACGATCAGGACGACGAGCATCCACAGCGGGGCGGTGCCCGGCCAGAGGAGCACCGCGAGCCAGCTCAAGGCGATGCCGCCGATCACGCCGAAGGCGATGTTCGAGCGGCGGGCCGGGTAGCGGGCGACGGCCGCACCGAGGATCGGGCCGAAGACCATCGCGACGAGCACGAAGATGGACAGCAGCCCCGAGGCCAGCTCCGGCGAGAGTCCCTGCCCCGAAACGAGGAAGGGGTAGCCCCACGTCAGCAGGAAGACGTTGGCCGAGAACTGCGTCGTGAAGTGCGTCCAGAAGCCCAAGCGCGTGCCCGGCTCCTTCCATGCGTGCGAGAGCAGGGCGCGGACCCGGGGCTGGACAGGCCGCGGGCCTGCGGCACGCGGACCGTCGCTGACCAGGAACACCGCAAGCAGCAACGCCAGGACGGACAGGGAGGCCAGCGACAGGAACGCCGGGGTCCAGCCCCACAGGTGCAACAGCGCAACGAAGGGAACCAGCGACAACAGCTGGCCCAGCTGGCCCACCATGCCGGTGACCTGGGTCAGCATCGGGATCCGGTAGCCGGAGAACCAGATGGGAAGCAGCCGGATCACCGAGACAAAGGTCATGGCGTCGCCGGCTCCCACAAAGAACCGCCCGACGAGTCCTGCCCCGACGGAGTCGGCCAGGGCCAGAAGCAGCTGGCCGACCACCATGAGCGCGGCGCCCCCGGTGATCATCGCACGGGGTCCCCAGCGGTCCACCAGCACGCCGACCGGGATCTGCAACCCCGCATAGACGACCAGCTGCACCACGGAGAACGTGGCGAGGATGGAGGCCGATGCGTCGAAGCGCTCGGTTGCCTCGAGGCCCGCGACCCCGAAGCTGGTGCGCTGGGTGACGGCGATCAGGTATGCCCCGACGCTCGCACCCCAGACCAGCCAGGCCCGCGCCGAGTCGTGGTGAACCGGCTTGCCCACTAGGATTCCGTGGCGGCCGGGCCGCCCTGGTCGTCCACCCCGGAGAGGAACGCCTCGACGGCCATCGCCAGTTCGTCCCCGTCGGGAACCTCCGCATCGACGCTCACCAGCAGCGAACGCCGCTCGGTTTCGGGGACATGCTGGTCGAAGCGCTCCTCGAAGCCTGCAACCATCTTCTGGACCTCGGGGCTGCCGGCTACCTGCTCGGCGATCTGGCCCTCGAGCCGACGGCCCTCTTCGCGCAGCCGGTCGGTGGGCAGGCCCAGGCCCATGGCGGCGCCGACATACTCCAACGCCCCGACGGCGACCTGCGGGTATTCGGCCTCGGCCAGGTAGTGCGGGGTGTGCATCGAGTAGCCGACGGCGTCGCGGGAAGCCTCGGTCAGCCGCACCTCGATGAGGTTGACAAGGCTGGCCGGGAGCTCTGCGGTGGGCGACCACGTGGAAATGCCCTCGATGATGTCCTTGCGGTTCCCGTGCGCGGTGACGCCCATCTGGCGGGTGTGCGGGACGGGCATCGGCACGGCGCCGAAGGAAACCGTCAACCGGACGTTCAGCGCCTCGACCAAAGCAACCACGGCCCGCGAAACCCGTTCCCAGGCGAGGTCCGGCTCGGGACCTGTGAGGAAGAGGAAGTCCTGCTCCAGCCCGTCGGTCAGCAGGTACAGCTCAAGGCGCGGCGGCTGGTAGGCGGCGAAGTGGTCGCCGAGGAAGGAGATCTGGGGCCGGCGCTCGCGGTAGTTGATCAGCTGGTCGGTGTCGAAGGAGGCGATCAACCGGGGGTTGAGCGACTCGAGCAGCTCGGTTCGCACCTGCGAGGCCACATGGCCGGCATCGGTGTGGCCACGCATGCCGATCAGCAGGTCGAGGCCTTGGAGTTCCGGGGCATCCAGGTCGACGTCTTCGAAGCGGACCAGGGATTGGTAGTCAAGCATTGCCGCTGCTCCTTTCAGGTTGCTGTCTTGTCGTTCTCCGCCGTCGCGGGCCCTGCGCCGGAAATGCGCACAGGCAAGTACCCGGACCCAACAGGAGGTGACATCGGGATTCGACCGGATCGGATCGGTTCCCGCTACAGAGGGGTCAACCAAGGGAGTGCGTGTTTTCTTCCCGTGACCACCTCCCAATTCTAGGCCGACTCGGGATCAAATGCGGTGTGTGCTCCGTCTCAGGGATACGATCGATAAAGCCCAATCGACACCGGGACCACCAAAGACCTTGGGGTCCGGGACCGATGACGAGCTCCCGAGGTACACGTACTTTCACTGCACCCACAGAATCTACCGAACAGGAATCGTTTCGTGATCAACTCAAGCGATCTCAAGCTGACCGCTGTTTCCACCGATATCAAGCGCATCGGCGCCGGCGCCCTGGTCCTTGGTGTCGTCAAGGGCACCGACGGCCCGACACTGGTCGCCTCCCCGTTCAGCCCGAAGGTGACGGAGTCGCTGGAGGCCTCCCTGAAGCTGCTCAAGGCCGGCGGAGCCGCCGACGAGCTGACCCTCCTGCCGGCCAACGCCGACACCAAGGCCGAGGTCATCGCCTTCATCGGCCTTGGCGACTTCGAGGAAGCAACGCTCACCGAAGAGGCATTGCGCCGTGCCGCAGGCTCGGCAGCCCGCCAGCTGGCCGGCACCCCCACCGTGCTCTTTGCCCTGCCCGCAGCAACCGTCGCCCAGGCCGGAGCCATCGCCGAGGGCATCGCCATGGGTGCCTACGATTTCTCCAGCCACCGCTCCACCCCTGCGAAGAAGCAGCCGTTGGGCGAAGCCGTCATCGCGACCGCCGCCTCGGCCGACAAGAAGCTGCCCGCCGCACTGAAGCGCGCCGCAGTGATCGGCCGTGCGGTGCGGGCAACCCGCGACCTGGTGAACACCGCCCCGAACGACCTGTACCCGGAATCCTTCGCACAGGTTGTCAAGGACGGCGCCAAGGGCCAGCCCCTGAAGGTCACCGTCATTGACGACAAGAAGCTTGAAAAGGACGGCTACGGCGGCCTGATGGGCGTGGGCCGCGGATCGGACCGCGGGCCGCGCCTGGTCAAGGTCGAGTACTCCCCCGCCAAGGCCGCCAAGCACCTTGCCCTCGTCGGCAAAGGCATCACGTTCGACACCGGCGGAATCTCCATCAAGCCGGCCGCCAGCATGCACATCATGAAGAGCGACATGGCAGGTGCCGCAACGATCCACCAGGCCATCGTTGCCATCGCCGAGCTGGGCCTTCCGGTCAAGGTCACCGCATGGCTGTGCCTGGCCGAGAACATGCCGGGCGGCGGCTCCACCCGCCCGGGCGACGTCATCACCATGTTCGGCGGCAAGACCGTCGAGGTGCTCAACACCGATGCCGAGGGCCGCCTGGTCATGGCCGACGGCCTGGTTGCCGCCAGCGCCGAGAAGCCCGATGCGATCATCGACGTCGCCACGCTCACCGGCGCACAGATGGTGGCCCTGGGCAACCGGACCGCCGGCATCATGGGCGACACCGAGCTGCGCAACGCCGTGGTTTCGGCGGCGGACCGCGCGGGTGAGGCCACCTGGGCCATGCCGATCCCCGAGGAGCTTCGCGCAAGCATCGACTCGCAGGTCGCCGACCTTGCGAACATCGGTGAGCGCATGGGCGGCATGATGACCGCCGCCGCCTTCCTCAACGAATTCGTCGGCGAGGTCGACGGCGCCAAGATCCCGTGGGCCCACATGGACATCGCCGGCCCGGCCTTCAACGAGGCCGCCGCCTACGGCTACACCCACAAGAACGCCACCGGTTCCTCGGTGCGCACCCTGGTGACCCTGGCCGAAGAAATGGCCGCCGCCAACTAGTCCCGCCCTCCCCCGAGGCTAGACCCGCACAATGCCGGGGTTTTTCCGGTACTTTTCCGTTTTTACCCCGGCATTGTGTAACCCGTCACACTTGGCGGCAATGTGCATCACGGCAGGTGGCCGAGTCCCTTTCATGGGGCTAAGGTAATTCTGATAGATCACTTGCATTACAGTTTCGTCGCGCCGGTATCACGGGCGCGAGGAACCAACCCCCACACACCACGGCCGACCACCCCGTTGGCCACAACTCATAACGAGGGAGCGTTCACGTGGCCGAATCGGCAGCAACGCAAGAATTCGACATCCTCATTCTCGGCGGCGGTTCCGCCGGCTACTCGGCAGCATTGCGCGCCGTCCAGCTGGGTTTCACCGTTGGCTTGATTGAGAAGGCCAAGCTCGGTGGCACCTGCCTGCACACCGGTTGCATCCCGACCAAGGCGTACCTGCACTCGGCCGAACTGGCCGAGAATGCTCGCGAAGGTGCCAAGTACGGCATCAACACCACGCTTGAGTCCATCGACCTCGGCGCCGTGCGCAGCTACAAGGACGGCATCGTCGCCGGCAAGCACAAGGGCCTGTCGGGTCTGCTGAAGATGAAGAAGGTCACCGTTATCGAAGGCAACGGCCGACTGGTGTCCCAGGACACCATCGACGTTGACGGTGTTGCGTACAAGGGCAAGAACATCATCCTCGCCACCGGTTCCGAGTCGAAGACCTTCGGCCTGGAAATCGGCGGACGCATCCTCACCAGCACCGAAGCCCTGAACATGGAGACCCTCCCGAAGAGCGCCATCGTGCTCGGCGGCGGCGTCATCGGCGTTGAGTTCGCCTCCGTGTGGAAGTCCTTCGGCGTCGACGTGACCATCGTTGAAGGCCTGCCTTCCCTGGTCCCGAACGAGGATCCCTCGATCATCAAGAACCTGGAGCGCGCGTTCAAGAAGCGCGGCATCAAGTTCAACACCGGCGTCTTCTTCGAAAAGGTCGAGCAGGACGCCAACGGCGTCAAGGTCTCCCTGGCAGACGGCAAGGTCCTCGAAGCCGAGATCGTCCTGGTCGCTGTCGGCCGCGGCCCGGTCACCGCAGGCCTTGGCTATGAAGAGCAGGGCATCCCGATGGACCGCGGCTTCGTGCTCATCAACGAGCGCTGCCACACCGGCGTCGGCAACATCTACGCCATCGGCGACATCGTTCCGGGCGTACAGCTCGCGCACCGCGGCTACCAGCACGGTATCTTCGTCGCCGAGGAAATCGCCGGCCTGAACCCGGTCGTGGTCGAGGACATCAACATCCCGAAGGTCACCTTCTGCGAGCCGGAAATCGCCTCGGTCGGATACTCCGAGCCCGCAGCCAAGGCCAAGTTCGGCGACGACCAGATCGAAACCACCGAATACAACCTGGCCGGCAACGGCAAGTCCTCGATCCTGGGCACCTCCGGCTTGATCAAGATGGTCCGCGTCAAGAACGGCCCGATCGTCGGCGTCCACGGCATCGGCGGCCGCATCGGCGAACAGATCGGTGAAGCACAGCTCATCGTGAACTGGGAAGCCTACCCGGAGGATGTCGCCCAGCTCATCCACGCCCACCCGACGCAGAACGAGTCGCTCGGCGAGGCCGCCATGGCCTTGGCCGGCAAGCCGCTGCACGGTTAGTCACAAATGGTTCACCGGGTACGCGGCCGAAAGGTACGCGTACCCGGTGCACTAGACTCGGAGGCAACGCCTCCCACGAGATGTGCGGGAAAACCGCGGATCTCTCGCACACAAGATTTAGTTTTTAGGAGAACGGGAACAAGATGTCTGAAACCGTGAACTTGCCCGCTTTGGGTGAAAGTGTCACCGAAGGCACCGTTACGCGCTGGCTCAAGCAGGTCGGCGACCGCGTTGAAATCGACGAGCCGCTGCTCGAAGTCTCGACCGACAAGGTCGACACCGAGATCCCTTCGCCGGTCGCCGGCGTCATCGAGGAGATCCTCGTCGCGGAAGACGAAACCGCAGAAGTCGGAGCCGCGCTGGTTCGTATCGGCGACGGCTCGGGTTCCGCAGCCGCACCGGCCGCCGATGCACCTGCAGCCGCTGAGGCACCGGCCCCGGCTGCCGCACCGGCACCTGTCGCAGAAGCCGCACCGGCTGCCCCGGCCGCGCCTGCCGCGCCTGCCGCGCCTGCCGCGCCTGCCGCAGGCGTCGAGATCACCCTTCCGGCCCTGGGCGAATCCGTCACCGAAGGCACCGTCACCCGCTGGCTGAAGGCCGTGGGCGACGACGTCGCCGTCGACGAGCCCCTGCTCGAGGTTTCCACCGACAAGGTCGATACCGAGGTTCCTTCCCCGGTTGCCGGCACCCTGCTGGAAATCCGCGTTGCCGAAGACGAGACGGCCGAGGTCGGCTCGATCCTGGCCATCATCGGCGCTGCCGGCGCAGCAGCCCCGGCAGCCCCCGTTGAAGCACCGGCCCCGGTTGCAGCACCGGCTCCGGCAGCTGCACCCGCCCCGGCAGCAGCCCCGGCCCCTGTCGCGGCGCCCGCACCGGCAGCCGCCCCGGCTCCCGCTGCAGCACCGGCCGCGCCCGCCGCCGCTGCCGCAGGCAACGACGGCTACGTCACCCCGCTGGTTCGCCGCTTGGCGAACCAGAACGGTGTAGACCTTGCCACCGTGACCGGCACCGGCGTTGGCGGCCGCATCCGCAAGCAGGATGTCATCGACGCAGCAGCAGCCAAGACCGTTGCCGCTCCGGCTGCAGCAGCACCGGCAGCAGCAGCACCGGCCACACCGGCAGCACCCGTCGTGGCCTCGTCGCTGCGCGGCACCGTTGCCAAGGCCCCGCGCATCCGCCAGGTCATCGCCCGCCGCATGCGCGAGTCCCTGGACATCTCGACCCAGCTGACCCAGGTGCACGAGGTCGACATGACCCGCATCTTCAAGCTGCGCAACTCGGCCAAGGACGCCTTCGCGGCAACCAACGGCACCAAACTCACCTTCCTGCCGTTCATCGCCAAGGCCGTTGCCGAAGCGCTGAAGCAGCACCCGAAGCTGAACGCCGAGTACAACGAAGAGACCCAGGAAATCACCTACCACAACGCCGAACACCTGGCGATTGCGGTGGACACGGACAAGGGCCTGCTGGTTCCGGTCATTTCCAACGCCGGCGACCTGAACCTTGCCGGCCTGGCCGGCAAGATCGCCGATGTAGCAAACCGCACCCGCACCAACAAGATCGGTCCGGACGAGCTCTCGGGCGGCACCTTCTCGATCACCAACATCGGTTCGGTCGGCGCGCTGTTCGACACCCCGATCATCAACCAGCCCCAGGTAGCCATCCTGGGCACCGGTGCGATCGTCAAGCGCGCAGTGGTTGTCGCAAACGCCGACGGCGACGACACCATCGCCATCCGCCACATGATGTACCTGTCGCTGACCTACGATCACCGTCTGGTCGACGGCGCCGATGCAGGACGCTTCCTGCAGACGCTGAAGGCACGCCTCGAAGAGGGCGCCTTCGCGGCCGACCTCGGCCTCTAAGGTCTAGCGCTTCAAGACTCAGGGCGGTACTCCACCACGGAGTGCCGCCCTGAGTCGTACCTGCATGTCATCAGACACTTTCACGGCCTCCAAGTTCTACGCGGCGTCGAATTTCCACTAGGCTATGGTCATGACCTTTTTGCATGCATTCCTCGTATTCCTGCACATTCTGGGTGCAGCGGCGATCTTCGGCGGCTGGCTTGCCAACTTCAAGACCCCGACCGTCAACGTATGGCAGTGGTACGGAGCCATTTCCCAGCTCGTGACCGGCCTGCTGCTCGTCGGGTTGGCTGAGATGCAGGATGTCGAACTGAACCACTTCAAGATTGCCGTCAAGCTCCTGCTTGCACTCGGCGTGTTCGTTGCGGCCCTGCTGGGCCGCAAGAAGATCAAGAACGGCCAGGAAGTCCCGACCGGGCTTGCCCATGGGACCGGCGGCACTGCATTGATCGCGATCGCCGTCGCCGTGCTCTGGGTCTAATCCACGGAGCGGACTGATGAACTGTTGCGGTGTGCACCCTCGGGCGCACACCGCAATTCCGTTTAACGGGGAAAACCGAGGCACCCTGTACTTCAGGGGATCCGGTGTCCCGCGAATGCCGGTGGCGGGATTACGACCCTTTCAGTTGCCCCCTCGCCGCCATAGGATGGCACCGGAGCGCAAGCTTCGATTCCACTGCAGACCCAAGGAGTTGTCACCATGGCAGTAACACGCAGCGCACACACCGTCTGGACCGGGGACCTTGTCTCGGGCGCCGGGGAAACCACCTTCGACACCTCGGGCATCGGCACTTTCCCCGTGACCTGGCGGGCACGCGCCGAAGCGGCCGAGGGCAAAACCAGCCCCGAGGAACTCATCGCCGCAGCACACGCGTCCTGTTACAGCATGGCACTCAGCGGGATGTTGAAAGACTCGGGCCACATTGCAGAAAGGCTCGTGACAACCGCAGAGGTTGATTTCGACACCAGCAGCGGGGCCCGGATCAGCGAGATCAGGTTGACCCTGGTGGCAGAGGTTCCCGGCCTCGACGACGAGCAGTTCCAGAAACTGGCCCACGCCGCCAAGGAGGGATGCCCGGTGTCTGCCGCCCTGGCCTCGGTACCGTCAATCACGCTGGAAGCCCGTTTGGCCTGAGCAACGGCAGGCGCCATGGGAATCCGACGCCACCGGCGTGCAAACCATCGGCGCCCGCCTTGCACTTCAACTCACTGCCCCCTGCTTGAAGCGGCGTTCACGTCCCAAATTTTCCACTTTCCCTTGTCGCGCCGCAGCTCCATCCGCATCGGTTGCAGTTCCGGGTCCCGCGCGCTGACAACCACCTTTCCGGACGTGTCCACGTACCTGTATCCGCCTTGCCGGCTGGTCGCCTCCACGAATGCGCTCTCGTTCTGGCCGACTGCCACGACCGAGGCACCTTCCATCGACGTCTGCAGGGACTCGAGCCTCAAGCCGTTGCGCTTCATGAGACTGAGGATTTCGTTGTCCCGCTGCATGGATGGCGAGCCCGGTGCGTGGATGGCGCTGAGCGCCGTCGCGTCGCCCTTCGAGAGCATGCGGTCCCTCTGCAGGGACAGGTCAGCCACCGCAAGAAGTATGTCATCACGTTCGTTGCCGAAGACCGACGGTTTCCCGACGGAGGACTGCGTCCCGGAATCCTCCGTCACGACAACGGGTGTCTTGGCCGCGCCCGCATCCGTGGCTGAAACCGGGCTGTCCAGCGATTGGGCGAGCACGGTACCCGCTGCGACCACCGCTATGCCAAGAAGCCCCGCGAGGAGCATTCTTCGATGTCCCGGCGCCGGCGAGCCGGTCCGAAACTCCTGCTCGAGATGCCCTGTCCGGGCTGCCCGTCGCACGGGACCACTCCGTGTTCGTGGGCTTCGCACCGGCAGGAATCTCAAACGAGGTTGACGCTTCGGTCGTTTGCCATCATGTCGTCGTGGTCCCTGTTTGCGGTTCCTCGTCTCGTTGCCAGCGGCCTTCCGTTTCCTGCGTGGGATTCGGCTGTTTCCGTGCGCCGCCTGCCGGGTAGTGACCATGTGCCTGAGTGCCTCCGGATCCACAGCCGACCCGAATTCGACGGCCGTGGGATTTCCCCCGAAAAATATCCGCTGCGCGAACTGCGCCGCACTTGGGCGCCGCAACGGGTCAACGGACAGCCCGGATTCAAGGAGATTCGCCAGCGTGTCGTTCACGTCGGGAACCATTGCCCCGATCGGTATCCGGTTGGATTCCATTGCCGGTGCTCGTCCAGTCAGGAGGTACCACGCACACGCAGCCAACGCGTAGATATCCCGGGCCGGCTCAAGTTGACCGGGTTCGGCACCCACCAGCATTTCCGGGGCGACGAAGCCGCTTGTTCCGTATTCCCCGGGCGTTCCGCCGCGTGCCTGGGCGGTTCCGAAGTCGCTCAACTTCGGTTTGCCCTCGGCAGTAAACAAGATGTTCGTCGGGCTGACGTCGCCGTGGGTCAGGCCCTTCTCGTGCAGGAACTGGAGGACTTCAGCGATCGGTGCAATCACCGTCAGGACTTCGCCCACCCTCAAGGGACCACGAGAAGCGACAACGGAAGCGGCGCTTCCGGCAGGGCAATACTCCATCAAGATTCCCGGGCCCTCGGAAGTATCCACGATTCCGTGCTCAAGCACCAAAAACTCATGACGCACATTTGAGTCCCACGCACCAATCGGACGCAATGATTCGTCACATCCAACGATCTTTACGGCGAACTCTTCACCGGAATCACCATCCTGAATAGCCCATACTGTTCCGTTTCCGCCTGCACCCAGATAGCGATTGGTGTCATAACCGGCGATTTGCGGTAGTTGCCGCGGTGCATCACGCGTTTCCATGCAATAGTTCTACGCTTCATAGAAGAATTTCGTTTTACTTATCCACAAGGGACATGCATTTGCCAAATTCGAAGGGAGTCATCGATAGGCGTAGCGTATTGGCCATGAGCATCAAATTCGAACGAATTGGCCTAGCACCGAAGCTGGTCGATTATCGCGAAGCATGGGAACTGCAACGAACCGTCCATGACGAAGTCACGCGCGGCGATTCCGGCCCCGTGGTCTTCCTTCTGGAACACGAAGCGGTCTACACCGCGGGACGGCTCACGGAACCCGAGGACCTCCCGGTGGACGGAACCCCCGTGATCGACGTGGACCGGGGCGGCAAACTGACGTGGCACGGCCCCGGCCAGCTCGTCGGATACGCGATCGTCCGCTTGCTGGATTTGAAGGGCATCCGCGAGTACGTTTCGGTACTTGAGGAAGCGATGATCCGCATTGCCCTCGGGTACGGAGTTCCCGCCACGCGAGTCAAGGGACGCAGCGGCGTGTGGGTGCTGGGCACCGACGGCGCCCAGGACCGCAAGCTCGGCGCCATCGGCATCCGCGTCGACCATGGCGTGACAATGCACGGGATCGCTTTCAACTGCTCCAACGACCTCTCCCCCTACTCACAAATCATCCCTTGTGGAATCACCGATGCCGGGGTCACGAACCTCAGCGCAGAAACTGGAACCACCATCACTCCAGCCGACGTTATTGACCGCCTCGAGAAGGAACTCGATCTCCTGCTGAGCCCCATCGTGTCGTTGACGTCGACAACCCCTGAAGGAGCCACCCGATGAACGCCGCACCCGAGGGCCGCCGTCTGCTACGCATCGAGCAGCGCAACTCCGCAACGCCCGTGGAACGCAAGCCTGCCTGGATCAAGGCCAAGGTCAACATCGGCCCTGAATACGTTGGGCTGAAGAACCTCGTAAAATCCGAGGGTCTGAACACTGTCTGCGAAGAGGCGGGCTGCCCGAATATCTTCGAATGCTGGGAAGACAAGGAAGCAACCTTCCTGATCGGCGGCTCCGAATGCACCCGCCGCTGCGACTTCTGCCAGATCGACACCGGCAAGCCGCAGGCCATCGACCGGGCCGAACCTTTCAAGGTCGCCATGAGCGTGAAGAAGATGGGGCTGCGCTACGCGACCGTCACCGGCGTCGCACGCGATGACCTGGAGGATGAGGGCACCTGGCTCTATGCCGAAACGGTCCGCCGCATCCACCAGCTGAACCCGGGTACCGGCGTCGAGTTGCTGATCCCAGACTTCTCCGGCAAGCCGGAATTCCTCGACGAAATCTGCGCCTCGGCCCCGGAGGTCTACGCTCACAACCTCGAGACGGTCCCCCGCCTGTTCAAGTCGATCCGTCCCGCCTTCCGCTACGAACGCTCGCTGGATGTCATTTCCCAGGGCCGTGCCAACGGAATGATCACCAAGTCCAACCTGATCCTGGGAATGGGTGAGAGCCGCGAGGAAATCACCGAGGCCATCAAGGACCTCGTGGATGCCGGGTGCGACCTCTTGACCATCACCCAGTACCTGCGCCCCACCGAACGCCACCACCCCGTGGAACGCTGGGTCAAGCCCCAGGAATTCGTGGAGCTCCAGCAGGAGGCTGAGGAGATGGGCATCCTGGGTGTCATGAGCGGACCGTTGGTGCGCTCTTCGTACCGCGCCGGACGCCTGTGGGCCTCCGCCATGCGCAAGAAGGGCCTGCCGATTCCCGAGGCCCTGGCGCACATCGAAAACTCCGGAGACACTCGGCAGGAGGCTTCATCGCTGGTCGGCGCATAGTCAGGCTCGAATCGCGTAGAATTGAATCACTATGGCCAAAAACACCGATAATGCCTCGATCGAGGACGCAAGCCCAAAGCGCGGACTATTTTCGCGCAAGCCAAAGGCCGAGAAGGCCACCAAGGAACCAGGCCGGCTGAAACAGCTGGGCCAGGTCTTCCAGATGACTCGCAAGAACGACCCGATGGTCGTTTGGGTGATGCTTCTGGCAGCCCTCGGCGTGATGGTGGTGGGCCTCATTGTGGGCCTGCTGATCAACAACTGGATCACGGCACTTCTCATCTCGATCCCGTTGGCATTGTTGGCTGCAACGATGATTCTTTCCCGCCGCGCCGAGAAGGCTGCGTTCAAGCAGCTCGAGGGGCGTCCCGGTGCAGCCGGCGCCGCCATGAGCGTGCTTCGCCGTGGTTGGATCCTGAAGGACGAGCCGGTTGCAGTGAACCCGCGCACCAAAGACCTGGTGTTCCTGGGCATCGGCCGCGCCGGCGTGGTTCTTGTGACCGAAGGGCCCACCTCGCGCGTTCGCACCCTGATTGACGCTGAGCGCAAGCGCATGAACCGTGTCCTTCCGAACGTTCCGATCCACGTGATCAACGCAGGCAGCGACGAGGGACAGGTCCCCTTGGCCGAGGTTGGCAAGGCGATGAAGAAGCTTCCCAAGGCGATCACCAAGCTGGAGATCAGCGCAGTCGACAAGCGCCTGAGCACCCTGGGCAGCGCACGCCTGCCGATCCCGAAGGGTATCGACCCGAACCGGGCCCGCCCGGATCGCCGCGCCCGCTAAGGCGCGTTGCTCAACGAGTGAGGGGCTGGAACCATTGTGGTTCCAGCCCCTCACTCGTTAAGCCCCAGCAACACCCACTAGATGCGCACAAGAATGGTCTTGCCGATCCGGTCGTGGTAGCCACGTTGGTCCGAATCGCTCAGCAATGGCGGGACCACCAGGCAGATCAGCACCGTCCGGAGGATGCCGGTCAGCGGCTTCACCGCGGTACCGTCCATGCCCTGGACCTGCATGCCGAAGATGCGGTGGCCGATGGAGTGTCCGGTGACGCCCACAAAGAGCATCTGCATCGCCGCAAAGATGACAAGGTTCGCGGTCGTGTCGGCCTTGAAGAAGACCAGCGAAATCAACATTGCGATTCCCCAGTCAACAAGCAGGGCACCGACACGCCGGCCAATCCTTGCCACCGAACCCGGTCCGCTCTCGGGGCGGCCGAGACGTTTGCCGGGCCATTCCTGGTTACTCAGTTGCGGCGGGCCCTCGAGCCACGAGCCAAAGTCTTTTCTTTCCACATCATCCAGACTACCGGGGGCGCACCGGCGCGCGCTCCGGATTCCCGCGGTTCAAGGCAATTCCGTTACTCACACCGGACCCCACCTGCAGCCGGCGTGACACACCTCACCGCCCAACTGTCGAATTCCGGGCCTGTGTAACGTACTCGAAACAATCGAGACACAGTAGAGTAACGGCAACGGTCTATGGTTGATAACGAAGGAAGGCAAGACCAGGCGTCTTCCCTTCCACGGCAGCCTCAGCCGCACCCAGTTGAAACAACACAGGAGCCCCTGACTATGTTCAAGAGTCCAGATGAAGTCATGGCATACATTGCCGAAGAAGACGTCAAGTTCGTTGACATCCGTTTCACCGACCTCCCCGGCGTCCAGCAGCACTTCAACGTCCCGGCCCGCACGGTCGACGCTGACTTCTTCCTCAACGGCCAGCTCTTCGACGGCTCCTCGATCCGCGGCTTCGCCGGCATCGCCGATTCGGACATGCAGCTGATCCCGGATGTGACTTCCGGCTTCGTTGATCCGTTCCGCCTGGAAAAGACCCTGGCGTTCAACTTCTCGATCGTGAACCCGCGCACCGGCGAGCCCTACCACCGCGACCCGCGCGGCGTTGCCGAGCGCGCAGAGGCCTACCTGACCTCCACCGGCATCGCCGACACCGCATTCTTCGCACCCGAAGCAGAGTTCTTCATCTTCGACAACGTGCAGTACGAATCCAAGCCGCAGGGATCCTTCTACAAGGTCGATTCCGTCGAGGCACCGTGGAACACCGGCAAGAAGGAAGAGGGCGGCAACCAGGGCTACAAGACCCCCTTCAAGGGCGGCTACTTCCCGGTTTCCCCGACCGACAAGCAGGCCGACCTGCGCGATGCCATCTGCCTCGAGCTCGAGGCCGCTGGCCTCGAGGTTGAGCGCAGCCACCACGAGGTGGGCGCCGCCGGCCAGGCCGAGATCAACTACAAGTTCAACACGCTGACCCACTCGGCCGATGACATCCTGAAGTTCAAATACATCGTCAAGAACGTGGCCGACGCCTGGGGCAAGTCCGCAACCTTCATGCCGAAGCCGATCTTCGGCGACAACGGCTCGGGCATGCACTGCCACCAGTCGCTGTGGTCCAACGGCGTTCCGCTGTTCTACGACGAGAAGGGCTACGCAGGCCTCTCGGACGTAGCCCGCTGGTACATCGGCGGCCTGCTCAAGCACGCCTCGGCCGTGCTCGCCTTCACCAACCCGACGGTGAACTCGTACCGCCGCCTGGTCAAGGGCTTCGAAGCACCGGTCAACATGGTGTACTCGCAGGGCAACCGCTCCGCCGGCATCCGTATCCCGATCACCGGTTCGAACCCGAAGGCAAAGCGCATCGAGTTCCGCGCACCGGATGCGGCATCGAACCCGTACCTGGCCTTCGCCGCACAGCTGATGGCGGGCCTCGACGGCATCAAGAACCGCATCGAACCGGCAGACCCGATCGACAAGGACCTCTACGAGCTCCCGGCCGAAGAAGCCAAGGGCATCCAGGTTGCACCGAGCTCGCTGGAAGAGGCCCTGCTGGCCCTCGAGAACGACTTCGACTTCCTGCTCGAGGGTGACGTCTTCACCGAGGACCTCATCCGCACCTGGATCGAGTACAAGCGCGAGCACGAGATCAAGCCGCTGTCCTTGCGCCCGAACCCGTACGAGTTCGAGCTGTACTACGGCTGCTAGTCTGCCGACAGGGTCACCCAGGCCGTGGCCCCACCGAAAGGGAGCCAACGACAACCGTCGTTGGCTCCCTTTCGTTTATCCGGGCGTTTCCGCACCGGCAGGTATTCGCTCCCTGCCGGTTTCAGCCGAACACGACGATGCCGCCGGTGCCGCCGAGCCTGTCGACTTCACCCAGGAAGCGTTTTCCTTCCACCCAGGCATACCCCGCTGGAGAGAACTCGCGCAGGATCGCCAGCTCGCCGCCCGCCGGCTTCACCAGCACGGCGAGCACCCCGTTGCCGAGGATCTTGTAGGCAACTTGGAAGCCCTCTTCGTCGTTCTTCCGGTACATCCCGCCCGTGGCAAGAGCAACAACCACCGACATGGCGGCCTCCCCTCCCCCGGGCCTAGCCCGCGATCGTGGTCAGCAGGAACGAGCTGTCCTCTTCCGCCGCCACGTCATGGAGCGCGTCGGGCAGCACGAACAACCCGCCGTGGGCAATCGAGGCGGAGTTTCCCTCCCAGCTCACGACGATGCGCCCGCGCAGCACCAGCAGCGTCGCGGACTCGGGCTTGGGGTGTTCGCTCAGGCGGGAGCCCGCCGTCAGCGTGATCAGGGTGTGGCGCAGCCGCCCGTCCTTGAGCACCGCCACGGCACTGCGCCCGTTGGCCGCGGATGCGGCCTTCGCCGCTTCGCGTTCGACCAGGTCATCCATCTCGGCTCGGGTGATGTGCATGGCGGGGCGCCTCCCTTTCAACGTAGCGGCAGCGGGTGCTGCTACTTACTATGCCCCGAGTTGCGGCGTTTTAGTCCTCGAAGGCGTAAAAATATCGTTCGAAGACCTGCCGGGCGCGCCGGGTCGCCTTGAGGTAGTCGTCCTCCATGACCGCGGCCTCCCCCGGCGAATAACCGCACCAGCGTGCGACGGCTTCCATGTCCCGCCAGGCATGGGGCAACACATCGGTCACCCGGCCCGTGCAGATCACTCCCGCGCTGCGGATCCTGGTGGCCAGCTCCCACGCGTGGTCCAGGATCAGGACGTCTTCCTCGGGGATGATGCCGGCCTCGGCGATTGCCTGCAGCGCGGGCCGGGTGGAGGTGGTCCGCAGCTCGGGAACGGCTGCCGCATGCTGCAGCTGGACCAGCTGCACCAGCCACTCGACGTCGCTGAGCGAACCGCGGCCCAATTTGAGGTGGCGGGCGGGATCGGCACCGCGCGGCAGCCGCTCGGCCTCCACGCGCGCCTTGATCCGGCGGATCTCCCGGACTTGGTCTTCCCCGATCGGTGCCCCGTAGCGCAGCTCGTCGGCCATGGCCATGAAGTCCGCGGCGAGCTCGTCGGACCCGGCCATGGGCGCGGCCCGCAGCAGGGCCTGGCGCTCCCAAACATGGACCCAGCGCCTGTAGTACTCCTGGTAGGCCTCGAAGGAGCGCACCAGCGGGCCGCTCTGTCCCTCGGGGCGCAGCTTGGCGTCGACCTCGAGCCGCGGCTCGGCCTGGATGGCCGGGGTCATGGGCTTGGCCAGGAAGGACCCGAGCGAGGTGACGATGCGCAGGGCCTGTTCCTGGGCCCCCTGCGGGTCGGCGCCGGGTAGCGGCCGCTGCACGAACATGACGTCGGCGTCCGAGCAGTAGCCGATCTCGCGGCCGCCCTGGCGGCCCATCGCAACGACAAGCAGGTCGCACAGCTGTTCGTTGGACTCGTACTCGAGGTTCTGCGCCACGCGCAGCGTGCCGAGCACCGCGGCGCGGTCGTTGTCCGCCAGCGCACGGCCGACCCCGTCCTGGTCGATGACCTCTGCGCCGTCGGCCAGGGCAATGCGCAGCATCTCCCGCCGGCGGATCACCCGGATGAGGCGGATGGCCGGGTCGGTGCCGAGGTTGCGCTTGAGCTTGGAGGAGATCTCCGCCCACAAGGCCTCGAAGGTGAGCGGCTGCAGGTCCTTGTCCGAGCCGAGCCAGGCAGTCGATTCCGGGGAGACCTCCAGCAGGTCGGTGATGAACCGGGAGTTGGAGAGGATCTTGCACAGCCGTTCGGCCGCGGCGTTCGAGTCGCGCAGCATGCCCAGGTACCAGTGCGACTCCCCCAGCGACTCGCTCAGCCGCCGGAAGCCCAGCAGCCCGGCGTCGGGGTCCACGCCCTCGGCGATCCAGCCCAGCAGCACCGGCAGCAGCTGGCGCTGCAGCGCGGCCCGGCGGCGCACCCCGCCGGTGAGCGCGTCGATGTGCCGCATGGCGGCCTTGGGATCGATGTAGCCCAGCGCGCGCAGGCGGGCCTGCGCGGCCTCCGGACTCAGCCGCACCTCGTCGCGGGAAAGGTTGGCGGAGGTGCTCAGCAGCGGGCGGTAGAAGATCCGCTCGTGCAGCTTGCGGACCTCGCGCTTGGTCTCCCCCCAGCGTTCCAGCAGCTTCGCCGCGGTGGCCAGCTCCACGCCGAGCATCGAGCGCACGCCGCGGGCCAGCACCCGCTGTCCCGCCTCCTTTTGCGGCATCAGGTGCGTGCGGCGCAGGTTCACGAGTTGGATGCGGTGCTCGAGCACGCGCAGGAAACGGTAGGATCCGTCGAAGCTCTCGGCGTCGTCGCGGCCGATGTAGCCGGCCCGGCTCAGCGCGCCGATGGCCGTGGTGGTGGTGCGCACGCGCAGGGACTCGTCGACCCGGCCGTGCACCAGCTGCAGCAGCTGGACGGTGAACTCCACGTCGCGCAGGCCCCCGGGGCCCAGCTTGAGCTGGCGCGGAAGTTCCTCCGGCTTGATGTTCGCCGTCACCCTGCGGCGCATGCCCTGCACGGATTCGACGAAGCCCTCCCGTTCGGAGGAGGACCAGATCAGCGGCGCAACCATCGCCTCGTACTCGGCACCCAGGTCCGCGTCCCCGGCGATCGCGCGGGCCTTGAGCAGCGCCTGGAACTCCCAGGAGGCCGCCCAGCGCTTGTAGTAGGCGGCGTGGGAGTCGAGGGTGCGCGAGAGTGCGCCGTCCTTGCCCTCGGGGCGCAGGTTCGCGTCGACCTCCCACAACCCCGGCTCCGGGCCCGTGGAATCGATGGCCCGGGAGATGCCGGCGGCCAGCACCGCGGCAATGCCTGATGCCAGCTGTTCGTCCAGGGTGTCGCTGGCGTGCACGTAGATGACGTCGACATCCGAGACGTAGTTCAGTTCGCGGGCCCCGCACTTGCCCATACCGATCACGGCGAGCCGCACCGCTGCAACGTCCCCGGCCTCGTAGCGCTCGGCGGCCTCGGCCCGGCTGACGGCCAGTGCCGCCTCGATGGCCGCGGCGGCCAGGTCCGCAAGCTCGCGCCCGACCACGGGCATGGCCTCAAGTGCGTCGGCGGCCCCAAGGTCGCGGTGGGCCAGCGAGAGCAGGGCGCGGCGGTAGGCCACGCGCAGGGCGCGGTAGCCCGCGGGCCCGGCCAGCGTCGCCACCGGGGCGGCGGCCGAGCCGGGGTCCGCCCCCACGGCCAGCAGCAGCTGCTCGCGCAGCTCGGCCGCCGGGCGGCCCTGGATGCGGGCCTCGGGCACCTGCTCGAACACGGAGAGCACCCCGGGTTCGCGGATCATGAAACCGGCCAGGGCGTCGGAGGCACCGAGGACACGCAGCAGGCCGGGGGCCGTTCGCGGGTCCTGCACCAGCGCCACGGCGGCCGGGGCGTGCGGGACAAGCCGGACCAGGGCCAGCAGCGCGAGGTCCGGGTCGGCGGCGCTGGCCAAGTTCCCGACGAGTTCCTTGAGGTCCACCCCGGAAAGTTCCTCCGCCGCGAGGAACCGCTTGGCACGTTCGAGGTCGTCGAAACCGGCGGAAATCAGCCGCCGTGTGGGATTCACGCAGGGCCCCCTAGAGGATCCCGAGGTAGCGGCGAAGCTCGAACGGGCTCACGTTCTGGCGGTAGGCCTCCCACTCGTCGCGCTTGTTGCGCAGGAACGAGTTGAAAACCTGCTCGCCGAGGATGTCCGCCACGAGCTCGGATTCCTCCATGGCACGGATCGCGTCGTGCAGCGAACCGGGCAGCGGGTCGTGCCCGGAGGCACGGCGCTCGGCGCTGCTCAGGCCCCAGACGTCGTCCTCCGCCTGCGGCTCGAGCTCGTAGCCCTCCTGGATGCCCTTCAGGCCGGCGCCCAGCAGGCAGGCGTAGGCCAGGTACGGGTTGGTTGCGGAGTCGATGCCGCGGTACTCGACGCGGGCGCTCTGTCCCTTGCCCGGCTTGTACAGCGGGACGCGGACCAGCGCCGAACGGTTGTTGTGGCCCCAGGAGCGGTGGCTCGGGGCTTCGCCGCCGCCCCACAGGCGCTTGTAGGAGTTCACGAACTGGTTGGTCACGGCCGTGAACTCCGGTGCGTGGCGCAGGATGCCGGCGATGAACTGGCGTGCGGTGTCCGAGAGCTGGAACTCGCGCCCGGCCTCGAAGAACGCGTTGGAGTCGCCCTCGAAGAGCGAAAAGTGGGTGTGCATGCCGGAGCCCGGCTCGTCGGAGAACGGCTTGGGCATGAAGGTGGCGTAGATGCCCTGCTGGATCGCGACCTCCTTGATGACGGTGCGGAACGTCATCACGTTGTCGGCGGTTTGCAGCGCGTCGGCGTAGCGCAGGTCGATCTCGTTCTGCCCCGGGCCGTTCTCGTGGTGGCTGAATTCCACCGAGATGCCCACGGCCTCGAGCATGGTCACGGCGGTGCGGCGGAAGTCCTGGGCGACGCCGCCGGTGACGTGGTCGAAGTAGCCTCCGCGGTCCACCGGCACCGGGTTGCCGTCGGTCCCGATCTCCGAGGACTTCAGCAGGTAGAACTCGATCTCCGGGTGGGTGTAGCAGGTGAAGCCCATCTCCGAGGCGACGGCCAGCTGGCGCTTGAGCACGTGGCGGGGATCGGCGGCCGCCGGCAGCCCGTCCGGGGTGAGGATGTCGCAGAACATGCGGGAGGTGGGTTCGGTTTCCCCGCGCCACGGAAGGATCTGGAAGGTGGCCGGGTCCGGCTGCAGGAGCATGTCGGATTCGTAGATGCGCGAGAGCCCCTCGATCGAGGACCCGTCGAAGCCCAGCCCTTCCTCGAAGGCGCCCTCGACCTCGGCCGGGGCCAGGGCCACCGACTTCAGCGAACCCACCACATCGGTGAACCAGAGACGGACGAAGCGCACGTCGCGCTCTTCGATGGTTCGGAGGACGAATTCCTGCTGGCGGTCCACGGCGGGTTCCTTCCACAACGGCTTCAAGGGGGGCGGAATGTGCCGCCTCCATCACTTTATACGGTTTTCCGTACATGACACGGTGCTACGTGTTCGGCGAATGTGCACTATCCTCGTGCCCATGAGTGCTCATCCTCCAGTTCCCGCAAATCCGACGACCGCCGCACAGGTGCAGGCGGGCCGCATCCGCGTCCACCACCTGCAGCAGGCCAAGGCCGAGGGGCGCAAGTTTGCGATGCTCACCGCGTACGACACGATGATGGCCGGCATCTTCGACGAGTCCGGCATCGAGGTCCTGCTGGTCGGTGATTCCGCCGCCAACACCGTCGTGGGGTACTCCTCCACCCTGCCGATCACGCTCGAGGAAATGATCGTCTTCGCCAAGGCAGTGGCCTCCGGCGTGAAGCGCGCCCTGGTGGTCTGCGACCTGCCTTTCGGCTCCTACGAGGTTTCCCCCGAGCAGGCGGTGGCCACCGCCGTGCGCCTGATGAAGGAGGGCGGGGTGCACGCGGTGAAGATCGAGGGCGGCGCCTACTTCGCCCCCCACGTGCGCGCCATGGTGGCGGCGGGCGTTCCGGTCATGGCCCACATCGGCTTCACCCCGCAGTCCGAGCACGCCCTGGGCGGCTACCGGGTGCAGGGCCGCGGGGACGCCGCGGAGGCGCTGGTCGCCGACGCCCTGGCCCTCGAGGCGGCCGGCGCGTTCTCGGTGTTGATGGAAATGGTCCCGACGCAGGCCGCGCGACGCGTCGACGAGGCACTGCACGTGCCGACCGTCGGCATCGGGGCCGGGCCGGTCACCACCGGCCAGGTGCTGGTGTGGCAGGACATGCTTGGGCTCGGCGGCGGCAAGTCGGCACGCTTCGTGAAGAAGTACGCCGACTTGCGTTCGATCGTTTCGCAGGCCGCCACGGCGTACCACCAGGACGTCGTTTCATCGACCTTTCCGGCACCCGAGCACGAGTTCGGGGACCAGTAGCAGGTTTCCGGTCGCCCGGGACCGGCTAGTCCTCGTCCTCGGCGGCGTCCTCGGCGTCCCACTGCTCGTTGCGCTCGCGCACCTTGGTCATGGCCTGTTCGGCCTCGGCGCGCGAGTTGTAGGGCCCCAGCAGCTGCGACCAGTCCGCCTGCGGGCCGG
The DNA here is from genome assembly GCF_051550675.1 of Paeniglutamicibacter selenitireducens. Classification (NCBI taxonomy): domain Bacteria; kingdom Bacillati; phylum Actinomycetota; class Actinomycetes; order Micrococcales; family Micrococcaceae; genus Paeniglutamicibacter; species Paeniglutamicibacter selenitireducens. The sequence continues at coordinate 535,119 of NZ_JBPULF010000001.1, forward strand.
ATTCGACCTGCCCCGTGACGATGTTGAACCAGTATTCGCCCTCACCCGGGAGTTCCTTGCTCATCTGCTGTTCCGCCTTCCCTCGACCCTGAATTGCGTGGCTAGTGCCCACCCTACATCCCCGGGCCGGGCCCCTGAATGCCGCGCCGCAAAACCATGTCCCGGGCGCGTGGGCGCACGGTTAGAATAGGCGTTATGCCTCTTGCGTCAACAGCACCCGTCGGTACCCTGAAGCCCGGCGTCCTCTCCCCCCAGCGACCCGTCCCGGCCTCGATCCCGCGCCCCGAGTACGTGGGCCGCCCCGCGCCACGCAAGTCCGACGCCTCCGAGGTCCGCAGCCCCGAGGTCATCGCCGCGATGCGCATCGCCTCGAAGATTGCCGCGCAGGCCCTCGTGGAGGTCGGCAAGGCAGTGGTTCCCGGGGTGACAACCGACGAGCTGGACCGGATCGGGCACGAGTTCCTGCTCGACCACAACGCCTACCCCTCCACGCTGGGCTACCGCGGCTACCCCAAGTCGCTGTGCGCCTCCATCAACGAGGTCATCTGCCACGGCATCCCGGACAGCACCGTCGTCCAGGACGGCGACATCATCAACATCGACATCACGGCTTTCATCGGCGGGGTCCACGGCGACACCAACGCCATGTTCCTGGCCGGGGACGTCGACGAGGAATCGCGGCTGCTGGTGGAACGGACCGAGGAATCCCTGCGCCGCGCCATCAAGTCGGTCATGCCCGGACGCGAAATCAACGTCATCGGCCGTACTATTTCGGCATACGCGAAGAGATTCGGCTATGGTGTGGTTCGGGACTTCACGGGCCACGGCGTCGGCGAATCCTTCCACACCGGCCTGATCATCCCGCACTACGATGCTGCACCGGCCTACAACAGGCTCATCGAACCGGGCATGACCTTCACGATCGAGCCCATGCTGACGCTGGGCACCATCGAGTGGGACATGTGGGAGGACGGTTGGACGGCCACCACCAAGGACCGCAAACGCACCGCACAGTTTGAACACACTCTGCTCGTCAATGAGGACGGCGCCGAAATCCTCACCCTGCCGTAACGGCAGGGCCCTCCCGCACGAGAGAGAACCCGAATAACAGCATGTCAAAAAACGCGCAGGATCCAGCAACCGTTGCCATCGGCATCGACATCGGCGGCACCGGCATCAAGGGCGGCATCGTCGACCTGACCCGAGGCAAGCTGATCGGCGACCGCTTCCGGATCGACACCCCCAAGCCCGCAACCCCAGAGGCGGTCGCGGAGGTCGTGGCCCGGATCGTCGAGGAGCTTTCCTCGCGCGAGGGCGCTCCGGACGCGGCAACCCCGGTGGGCGTCACCTTCCCGGCCATCATCCACCACGGTGTGGCACGCTCGGCCGCGAACGTCGACAAGTCCTGGATCGGCACCGACGTCGACTCGCTGCTCACCGGGCGCCTGGGCCGCCCCGTCCACGTCATGAACGACGCCGACGCCGCCGGCCTGGCGGAGGTGCGCTACGGTGCCGGGCGCGGGGTCGAGGGAACGGTCCTGATCATCACGCTGGGCACCGGCATCGGCTCGGCCCTGATCCACAACGGCGTACTGGTCCCCAACGTCGAGCTGGGCCACCTGGAGATCGACGGCGCCGTGGCAGAATCCAAGGCCTCGGCCTCGGCCCGCGAACGCGACGACCTGTCCTGGGACGAGTACGCGCAGCGCCTGCAGCGCTTCTTCACTCACACGGAGTTCCTGCTCTCCCCCAGCCTCTTCGTGATCGGCGGCGGCATTTCCAAGCGGGCCGACGACTACCTGCCGAAGATCTCCGTCAACGCGCCGATCGTCGTTGCGTCCTCGAAGAACAACGCCGGGATCGTCGGGTCCGCCCTGCAGTCGGTGATTTCCGAGCAGCGCGCCGGCTAGCCGGGCCCCGCTGCTACGCGAAACGGGTGGTGTTCCCGGGCAAGTTGCCCCGGGAACACCACCCGTTTTTCGATGGACCTGTTGTTTGGGTGGGCCGTGCGCTTCTACTTCGCGCCCAGCGGACGCTGGTGGCCCGTCGGCCGATCCTCGCGTTCGCGGCGCAGTTTGCCGATGGCCTGTTCGAAGTCCTCGAGCGACTCGAAGCCCTGGTAGACGCTGGCGAAGCGGAGGTAGGCCACCTCGTCCAGTCGCTGCAACGGGGCCAGGATGGCGAGGCCGACCTGGTGGGCGTCGATTTCCGCGGCGCCGCTGGATCGCACCGTTTCCTCGACCTCCTGGGCAAGCACCGCCAGGTCGTCGTCCGTCACGGGGCGGCCCTGGCAGGCCTTGCGCACGCCGTTGATGACCTTGGTCCGGCTGAACGGCTCGGCGACGCCCGAACGCTTGAGCACGTTCAGGCTCGTGGTTTCGGCGGTGGTGAACCTGCGCCCGCAGGCCGCGCACTGGCGGCGGCGGCGGATTGCCGTGCCGTCATCGGTGAGACGGCTGTCGACTACTTTCGAATCGGTATGCCGGCAATAGGGGCAGTACACGGCACTCCTTCTGTGGGAACCTGTGGCGAAGCACGTGGGTGCTCAGCTTCAGTTTAGAACCACATATAGCCTAATCACAACATTGTCACTACCACATGTTGTGGTTTGCGTCACCTCAGCGCGCTGGCGGGCGGCGGTTAGCGGCCGTTCGTGAAGCGAATCGCCACGGCATCGCCGTGCGCCGGCAGGTCCTCGGCGTTCGCCAGGGCGATCACGTGCCCCGCCACCTCGCCCAGCGCGGCGCGGTCGTAGTCGATGACCTGGATGGCCTTGAGGAACGTGTTGACGTTCAGGCCCGAGGCGAAGGCCGCTGTCCCGCTGGTCGGCAGCACGTGGTTGGACCCGGCGCAGTAGTCCCCCAGGCTCACCGGTGAGTGCGACCCGACGAAGACGGCGCCGGCGGCCGTGATGCGCCCGGCAACGCCGGCGGCATCCCGCGTGTGGATTTCCAGGTGCTCGGCCGCGTACACGTTGCACACCGCGATGCCCGCCTCGAGGTCGTCGACCAGGATCACCGCCGACTGCGTTCCGCCCAGGGCAACTCGCACCCGTTCGGAGTGCTTGGTGGTGTTGCACTGGACCTCCAGGGCCTCGCGCACGGCGCGCGCCAGGTCCGGGGAATCGGTGACCAGCACGGCGGCAGCGTTCGGGTCGTGCTCAGCCTGGGAGATCATGTCGGCCGCGATGTAGCCGGGGTTCGCCGTGTCATCGGCCAGGATGGCGATTTCGGTGGGGCCGGCCTCTGCGTCGATCCCGACGACACCCTTGACCAGTCGCTTGGCGGTCGCGACGAACAGGTTCCCGGGACCCGTGACGACATCGACCGGCTCGATCGCCAGGGCAACGTCCTCACCCTCGGCCACCGGCACACCGTAGGCGAAGGCGGCGATGGCCTGGGCGCCGCCCATGGCGTGGACCTCCGTGACACCCAACAGCTGCGCAGCGGCCAGGATGGTGGGGTGCGGCAGCCCGCCGAACTCCTTCTGCGGGGGCGAGGCGATGGCCAGCGAACCGACCCCCGCGGCCAGCGCGGGAACGGCGTTCATGATCACGGAGCTCGGGTACACGGCCAGGCCGCCCGGGACGTACAGACCCACGCGCCTCACCGGGACCCAGCGCTGGGTGACGGTGGCCCCGTCGGCGTAGCGTACCTCGCTGGTGCCCGGGACCTGCTCGGCGGCGAAGGTGCGGGCGCGGGAGATGGATTCCTCGAGCCCGGCGCGGACCTCCGGGTCCAACTCCTCCAGCGCGCGGGCCATGGCCTCGGCCGGGACCCGGGTGTGGAGCTGGGTGACGCCGTCGAAACGCTCGGCCAGGTCGCGCAGGGCGGCGAAGCCCTCGGTGCGCACGCGGGCGATGATCCCCTCGACCGCCTGCGCGGCGGTGGCGAAGTTCAACTCGGGACGCGGCAACACCGCCTTGAGGCTCGCATGGTCCAGTGCGGCACCGCGCAGATCCAGGTCTTGGAGCGCGGAAAAGGTCTCGGGGCTGGCGTTGCTAGTCACCGCACCAGTTTATAGGGTTGCCGGGCAGGCACTGCGAAAAGCGAAGTCCGGCGCTTAACAATGGGCGCGACACCCCGCGGCACCGGCACGCTTCCCCCGGCGCCGCCCGGTGCCATAGTCTGCAACAAGGACCGGAACCACCCGAAGGGAACCCCATGCCACAGCCACACGGCGGATTCGAGCCGTCACCGACGGGACTGCGCATCGTGATCGAACGCGAGGTCGGATTCGGCCTGGAGGAGATCTGGGACGCATTCACCACACCGGCCGGCCTCGAGCCCTGGATCGGGCTCCTGCGCGGCAGCCGCGAGACGGGCGACCTGCAGTTTTCCATGGTCGAGGGCGGGCAGGAAGCCTCCCCCGCGAACCTCGTGATCCACCGCTGCCGGGCGCCGCACGAACTCTCCCTGACCACCGACAGCGAGTACGGCGCGTGGAACCTCGGCCTCGAGCTATCCCGGCGGGACGCGGTGAGCACGATCCGCTTCATCCACGACCTCGGGATGACCGATGACCCGAGCACCATCGGGCCCGGATGGGAGTACTACGTGCAGCGGGCCATCGTTTCCCTCGGGGGCGGCGACGTCGAGTCCGTCGTCTGGGACGACTACTACCCCGCCATGGCCCCCGCCTACACGAAGGCGCCCGAATAGGGCCTTGTCCCGGCAGGAGGACACCGGATGGCAGAGGCACGCGGCGGCGTCGGGATCTGGGCCCGCACGGGAACACCGGCCATCGTCATCGAACTCGACGCAACGCACGGCATCCGTGAACTCTGGGATGCCACGACCACGGCCGAGGGCCTTCGTTCCTGGCTCGGGATCCTGGGCTGGAACGCCGACGACGGCGACCTGAAGTTTGCCCTGCTGGCCCATGGGACACAAGTGGCCGCCGGGAGCGTGCAGCTCCTCCGGTGCCGGCCGCCGTACTATTTCCATGTGGCCTTCGATACCGGTCAGGGGTCGCGAACCCTTGGACTGGAATTCTCGGGCCGCCGGGAAACGAAGAGAATCGTTTTCGCCCGCGAACTAGGGCCCGGGGACGACCCGGAAATCGCCGGGCCGGACTGGGAGTATTTCCTGCAGCGGCTGCTGGTGCACCTGGACGGCGGGGACATCGACTCCGTCGGGTGGGAGGACTACTTCCCGGCGCTTTCCCCGCATATGCCAAGGCGCCCGGATAGGTCCCCCGACGGGAGAAACATCCGGGCGCCTTTGCATGGCGCATGCCGTCCGGCGGGACCTAGCCGTCCAAGCAGGTCGGGCCGAGCAGCACCTTCAGGTCGCCAAAGAGCGCGGAGTTGGGGTTCACCCGGTACTCCATGCCCAAGCGCATGAGCGAGGTGCCGCGGCTGCCATGCAGTTTCACGCGGACCTCGGTGGTTCCCTGGTGCACGCGAAGCACGTCGCCGAGTGCCATGACCACCTCCTCCGTCGCCTTGTGCGCGGCCATGGAGATCACCACGGGGCCGCTTTCGCCGTCCTCGCGGATCTCGGGGACCGTGAGTTCCTGGGCGTTGAGCGTGATCGAGCCGTCGTCGCGCTTCTGCACCCGGCCCTTGACCACGACGATGAGGTCTTCGGCCAGCACGTTGGCGATCGGCGCGTAGGCGTTGCCGAAGAACATGGTCTCCATGGAGCCGGAGAGGTCCTCGATCTCGCAGCGCGCGTAGGGGTTGCCGGACTTCTTGGCGATCCTGCGTTGCAGCGAGGTGATCATGCCGCAGATGGTGACGGTGTGGCCGTCCTGCGGGCCGTCGTCGGAGAGCACCTGGGTCACGGACATGTCGGCGTTCTGTTCCAGCAGGCCGCCGAGCCCCTTGAGCGGGTGGTCCGAGACGTACAGGCCGAGCATGTCCCGCTCGAAGGCGAGCTTGTCCTTCTTCTCCCAGTCCGGCATGTCCGGGACCGAGACCGTCATGCCCGAGGCAACCGACGGGTCGTCGAACGCGCTGAAGAGGTCGAACTGGTTTGCCGCTTCGTTGCGCTTGACGGCGATGACCGAGTCGACGGCCTCTTCGTGGACAGCCACCAGGGCGCGTCGGGCGTGCCCCATGGAGTCGAAGGCGCCGGCCTTGATCAGCGATTCGATGGTCCGTTTGTTGCAGACGACCGCCGGGACCTTCTGCAGGAAATCGGAGAAGTTCTCGAAGCTCCCCTTTTCCTTGCGCGCCTCGACCATGGCGTTAATGACGTTGGCACCGACGTTGCGGATGGCGCCCATGCCGAAGCGGATGTCCTTGCCCACCGGAGTGAAGTTCAGCGACGATTCGTTGACGTCCGGTGCCAAAACGGTGATGCCCATGTGGCGGCATTCGTTCAGGTACATGGCCGTCTTGTCCTTGTCGTCGGCGACGGAGGTCAGCAACGCCGCCATGTACTCGGACGGGTAGTGGGCTTTCAGGTAGGCGGTCCAGTAGGAAATCACGCCGTAGGCCGCCGAGTGCGCCTTGTTGAAGGCGTAGTCGGAGAAGGGAAGCAGGATGTCCCAGAGGGCCTGGACGGCCTCCATGGTGAATCCGTTGTCGACCATGCCCTGGGAGAAGCCGGCGAACTGCTTGTCCAGCTCCGACTTCTTCTTCTTGCCCATGGCACGGCGCAGGATGTCGGCCTGGCCAAGCGAGAAGCCCGCCAGTTTCTGCGCGATGGACATGACCTGCTCTTGGTACACGATCAAGCCGTAGGTTCCGCCCAGGATCTCGCGCAGCGGTTCCTCGAGGGTCGGGTGGATCGGCGTTTCTTCCTGCAGCTTGTTCTTGCGCAGCGCGTAGTTGTTGTGCGAGTTCGCGCCCATCGGGCCCGGGCGGTACAGCGCGAGCACTGCGGAGATGTCTTCGAAGTTGTCGGGGCGCATGAGCTTGAGCAGCGAGCGCATGGGCCCGCCATCGAGCTGGAACACGCCCAGCGTGTCGCCGCGGGCCATGAGCTCGTAAGCGCCGGCGTCGTCGAGCGCCAGGCGCTCGAGGTCCAGGTCGACGTCCTGGTTGGCCTTCATGTTTTCCAGAGCATCGGAAATGATGGTGAGGTTTCGCAACCCCAGGAAGTCCATCTTGATCAACCCCAGGCCTTCACAGGTCGGGTAGTCGAACTGTGTGATGACCTGGCCGTCCTGGATGCGGCGCATGATCGGGATGACATCGATGATCGGGTCCGAGCTCATGATGACGCCGGCGGCGTGCACGCCCCATTGGCGCTTCAGCCCCTCGATTCCCTTGGCCGTTTCAAAGACGCGGGCGGCCTCGGGGTCGGTGGCAACCAGCTGCCGGAAGTCCCCCGCCTCGGAATAGCGCTTGGACTTGGGATCCTCGATGTCATTGAGCGGAATGTCCTTGGCCATGACGGCGGGCGGCAGCGCCTTGGTCAACGATTCGCCCATGGAGAAGGGGTAGCCGAGCACGCGCGAGGAGTCCTTCAGCGCCTGCTTGGTCTTGATGGATCCGTAGGTCACGATCATCGACACGCGTTCGTCGCCGTACTTCTCTGTCACGTACCTGATCACCTCCGAGCGGCGACGATCATCGAAGTCGACGTCGAAGTCGGGCATGGAGACACGTTCCGGGTTCAGGAAGCGTTCGAAGATCAGCCCGTGGACCAGCGGGTCGAGGTCGGTGATGCGCATGGCGTAGGCAACCATGGAACCCGCACCCGAGCCACGCCCGGGCCCGACGCGGATGCCGTTGTCCTTCGACCAGTTGATGAAGTCGGCAACGACCAGGAAGTAGCCGGGGAAGCCCATCTTGATAATGACGTCGAGTTCGAAGTCGGCCTGCTTGCGAGACGCCTCGGGGACGCCGTTGGGGTAGCGGTAGTGCATCCCCTTGTCGACTTCCTTGATCAGCCAGCTGGTTTCATCTTCGCCGGGAGGACAGGGGAACCGAGGCATGTAGTTGGCGCCGGTGTCGAAGGAGACCTCCGCACGTTCGGCGATCAGCAGCGTGTTGTCGCAGGCCTCGGGAAGTTCCTTGAAGAGGTGGCGCATCTCCTGCGGGCTCTTGAGATAGTAGCCGGAACCTGAGAACGCGAAACGCGATCCGCCCTGGTCGTAGGTCGGCTCATCGAGGGTGGAGCCCGAGTTGATGGCGAGCAGCGCCTCGTGGGCCTTGGCGTCGTGTTCGTGGGTGTAGTGCAGGTCGTTGGTGGCAACCAACGGAATCTGCAGCTCCTTGGCCAGGCGCAGCAGGTCGTGGGTGACGCGGCGCTCGATGTCCAGGCCGTGGTCCATGATTTCGCAGAAGTAGTTCTCCTTGCCGAAGAGGTCCTGGAACTCTGCGGCGGCGGTCTTCGCCTCGTTGTACTGGCCCAGGCGCAGCTTGGTCTGGACCTCGCCGGAGGGGCAGCCGGTCGTGGCGATGATCCCCTCGTGGTAGGTGTTGAGCAGGTCCCGGTCCAGGCGCGGGTACTTGCCGAACACCGAATCCAGGGAGGCGATGGAGGAGGCCTTGAACAGGTTCTTCATGCCGGTGTTGTTGTAGCTCAGCAACGTCATGTGGGTGTAGAGGCCACCACCGGACACGTCGTCGCCCTTTTGGCTTTCGTCGGTGCGCCACTTGATGCGGGTCTTGTCGTCGCGTGCCGTACCGGGGGTCACGTAGGCCTCGATGCCGATGATCGGCTTGATCCCGGCCTGGGTGGCCTTGTTCCAGAAGTCGAAGGCGCCGAAGAGGTAGCCGTGGTCGGTGGTGGCCAGTGCGGTCATCCCGAGCCTGTTGGTCTCTTCGAAGAGTTCAGTCAGACGTGCAGCACCGTCAAGCATTGAGTATTCGGTGTGCGTGTGAAGGTGTACGAATCCATCGCGATTAGAGCTAGCCACCGAACCAGTCTAGGCGCTCCCGCAGCCCCGTGGTGGCCTCTTGCGGGCGATGTGAAAAGTGGCACCCACCGACTTCGGCGGGTGCCACTACCGGCGACCTAGAATTCGCCGTCGCGCAGCATTTCGAGCGCATTGTCAAGATCCACAGGGTACTTGCTGGAGTACTCCACCCACTCGCCCGACACCGGGTGGAAGAACCCCAGGGTCTGCGCGTGCAGCCACTGACGCGTCAGCCCGAGGCCAGCGGCAAGTTTCGGATCTGCCCCGTAGGTCTGGTCGCCGACGCAGGGGTGGCGGAACGCGCTGAAGTGCACGCGGATCTGGTGGGTACGGCCCGTTTCGAGCGTCACCTCGACAAGCGAGGCACGGCCGAAGGCCTCAAGGACCTTGTAGTGCGTGACGGAATCCCGGCCTTCCTCAAGGACCGCGAACTTCCAGTCGTGGCCGGGGTGGCGGCCCAGCGGTGCATCGATCGTTCCCTGCAGTGGTTCAGGCAACCCCTGCACCACCGCATGGTAGATCTTTTTCGGGGTCCGCTCCTTGAAGGCGCGCTTCAGAGCTGTGTAGGCACGCTCCGTCTTCGCGACAACCATCAGGCCGCTGGTCCCGACATCCAGCCGGTGCACGATGCCCTGGCGTTCGGCCGAACCAGAGGTGGATATGCGATAACCCGCGGCCATGAGCGCGCCGACGACGGTCGGGCCGACCCATCCCGGGGACGGGTGTGCGGCCACCCCGACCGGCTTGTCGATGACGACGAAGTCATCGTCGTCGGCAATGATCTTGAGGTCTTCCACGAGTTCCACCCTGATCTCTAATGGGTCCGGTCGAACCGGGAGGTATACGTCGATCCGTTCGCCGGCGACTGTCTTGCGTGACTTCCCCACTACCTTGCCGCCGGCCCGGACGTTGCCTTCGGCGCAGAGGAGCGCCGCCTGTGCACGCGAAAGGCCGAGCCTGTCGGAGAGGAACGCGTCGATCCGTACCTTTGCCTCCCCGGGTTCGACGAGGAAGGTTTCCTCGCGTCCCTCGCTCATTCGTTGCCCTGCGTCTCGGGTTCCGCGCCCCTGGGGTGCTTCGCCTTGCGGTCGTGCTCGGCACGCGATCCGTCGACTTCCTTGCCCGTGAATAGGAGAAGGCAGATGCCGACCATCGAACAAACGATGAACATGTCGGCAACGTTGAAGATCGCAAAGTTCGGAAGGGCGATGAAGTCCACGACGTGGCCGTGGCCGAAGGACGGCGGTCGGAAAAGCCGGTCCGTCAGGTTGCCGGCAACGCCGCCCATCAAGCCACCCAGCGCCAGGGCCCACGGCAGGGAACCGATCTTGCGCACCAGGAACACTGCCACGTAGACCAGGACGGCGCCCTGGATGATGGTGAAGATCCAGGTCACGCTCTCCCCCATGGAGAAGGCCGCTCCCGAATTGCGGATGAAGTACCAACGCAGGAACGGAGGGAACACGTCGATGACTTGGCCCTCGTACATGTTGTTTTCAACAATACGCTTGGTGACTTGATCCAATACCAAGGCAATCACAGCCAGTGATGTGGTCAGCAGAATCAACTGCCTCTTGGGACCACCCGCTCTTCCGGTTCCCTGTGGATCCTGGGGCGCTGGTGGTACGGAACTGTTTTCCATTGTGTCCTTTAACGCATTGTTGGCGGCCGGGATATCCCGACCGCCAACAATCTTAAGCCATCAACATGTGAGGCAGGGATCGGCAGATTAGCCGTTGTCCTTGGACTCCGGGGAATCCATGGAGCCCTTGGCCTCAAGGTCGCGTAGCTGGCCTTCGATGTAAGTCTTCAGGCGCGCGCGGTAGTCGCGCTCGAAGCCACGGAGCTGTTCAACCTTGCGCTCGAGCACAGTCTTCTGCTGCTCCAGGGCGGAAAGCGTCTTGCGGCTCTTTTCCTCGGCGTCGGAAACCAGGCTGTTCGCCTCGACCTGCGCCTCGGCAATGATCTTGTCGCGCTGTTCAACGCCGGCGGACACGTACTCGTCGTGCAGGCGCTGGGCCATTGCGAGAACGCCTGCGGCGGATTCGGCGGTGGTTGCCGGGGCGGCAGGTGCTGCCGCAACGACCTTTGCAGGTTCGGCTGCCTTCGGGGCCTCCGCAGCGCGGGTTTCTTCCTTCTTGGCTTCGGCTTCCTTGGCCTTGGCCTTGTCGGCCTCGGCTGCCTTGGCGGCTGGGGCTGCTGCAACAGGAGCCGGCACAGCCAGGTCGCCTTCCGCAGCGCCCGCTTCGCTCAGGCGGCGACGCAGTTCATCGTTCTCCTGCGTCAGACGACGTAGTTCGACAACGATCTCGTCTAGGAAATCGTCAACTTCATCCTGATCGTAGCCTTCGCGGAACTTAGTTGGCTGGAATCGTTTGTTGACTACATCTTCTGGCGTGAGAGCCATCTGGTCACCTCGATACTTGGTTCTCTCCCCGGACCGCTGATGTGCGACCCGAGTACACTTACCCGTTTATTGACACGCTAACCGGTGCAGTCGTTGTGCCTAATGCGACAACACTATAACGACTGAACCACTATTGACTAAATTTAACGAACTTTCCGGAAGGAATTTTCATTAGTTACCACTGGTCGCGGCCCACTTCGGCTTCCACTGAAGCATTAACCCGCAGCCACCATTCCGCCCATCGAGCGGACGGCCAGCTTCAGGAAAATGACAACAAGGAACAAAATTATGAACGCCAGATCAAGGCGTATTCCCCCGATATCAAGCGGCTTGATGCGGGATCGCAGCCAGCGCATCGGAGGGTCCGTTGTCCTGGCGATCATGGACACCGCAACAAGAGCCACCCCTCGGGGGCGCCACGACCGGGCAAAGGATTCGGTGATATCAAGCACGATGCGCAACAAGAGCATGACTTGCAACACGGTAAGCACCATATAGAGCAGTGCGAAAATGAGCTCCACGTTGTGTTTGAACCCCGCTGCTAGCTCTGGTTGAAGAAGGTGGCTTGGTCTTCGGACTGCTTCTTGTCCTCGCCCAGGACCTCGACCGTGGAAGGCGAGAGAAGGAACACCTTGTTGGTGACCCGTTCGATGCTTCCGTGGAGGGCAAAGACCAGACCCGCGGAGAAGTCGACCAATCGCTTGGCATCGGCTTCACCCATGTCCGTGACATTCATGATGACGGGGATGCCGTCACGGAAGTTCTCGCCAATGACCTTCGCGTCATTGTATGAACGTGGGTGAACCGTGGTGATCTGACGCAATGAATCGTCCTCGTCCCGAGCTGAAGGCGCGCGCTTGATGGGTGTTACCGGAGCCCGGTATTCGTTTTCAATGACTGGCCGCGGTGCGACCGGTGCCGTAGGGGCAGGCTGGACGGCAGCCGGCTCCTCGTGAAGAGGCTCGACCACGCGCACTTCTTCACGCGCCTCGATGTCGCGCTGCTCCGTCTCGAAGTTCTCGTCGCCTTCGGCAAGCCCGAGGTAGATCATTGTCTTGCGCAGTGCGCCAGCCATGGTCTTCTCCTTTTAGTCGTGCGCGGTCGGCTTTGCCGGCCGCAAGTCTCTCCGCTGCTTCGACGCTACCGCACCATTCGACGGGGTCCCAGTACATCCGGGACTTCTCCTCGGTGTGTCGCGGTGTGGCCTTGGCCGCTTCGGCATTCCGGGGTTGGCTTCGGCCAATCGGCTCGTGAGCCGTATCGCGGGGAAGCCCCTACTCGACGGACCACACCAAGCCGGCCAGTCGGCCGGTTCCAGGGTCCCTTCGATAGGAGAAATAGTCCTCATTCTCGAGGGTGCAGATGCCACTTGGCGTAACGGAGACCCCAAGATGTTCGAGTTCGCGCCGCGCTTCTCCCGGCAGGTCCAATCCCGTGGTGCCCCAACGGGTTGCCGTGGTGATTCCAGGCCGCAGTGCTTCGGATTCTTCGGCCATCGAGGCCGGGACTTCATAGCAGGAGCCACAGATCGAGGGACCGATCCAGGCTTCCAGACCGGTGGCTCCGTGGAGCTTCATGTGTTCCACGGTATTGGCCAGGATTCCGTCAAGCAGTCCTCGGCGCCCTGCGTGGGCCACCGCACTGATCGTGCCGGAGGCGGTGGTGCCGGCGAAAACCACCGGAACGCAGTCCGCGACCATGACCGCCAGCGGCTGGCCGGCGTTCGGCGACACCAGCGCGTCGCAGGTCGGTACGTCCGAGACGTCCGCCGGGCCGTCGACGGAGACGACGTCCGCCGAATGGACCTGGTCCATGTAGGTGAATCGCGATCCACCCAAGCCCAGGTCCTGTTCCAGACCGTGACGCCGCAGCAGCACGGCGTCACGGTCATCCGGAACGTGGAGGGCGAGGTTGCCCTGCCCCATGGAAGTGAAAGCAATGTGCAGGCTTGGAGCGACTGCTGATTGGTAACGCAACATGGAACCGGGCGACTCCCCCGTCAGGCGACTTGCTTCTCTACTTCAGGAAGTCCGGGACATCCAGGTCATCGTTGGTTGCCGAAAGGTCCGGCTCGACGATGGCGGGAAGTTCCTCGAACGCAGGCTCCACCGTTGCCACGGCCACGCGGGTTTCCTCGCGGACCGGTGCTGCGACGACGGGTGCCTGCTGCGGTGCCGCGGCAGGTGCCGCAGGAACCGTGCGGGCCGGAATTGCGGCCTGCGGTGCGCTGGTTGCGTCGACCTGGTCGAAGCCTGCGGCGATAACCGTGACACGGGCCTCGTCACCCAGGGCGTCGTCGATGACGGCACCGAAGATGATGTTGGCCTCGGGGTGGGCAACTTCCTGCACAAGGCGGGCAGCCTCGTTGATCTCGAAGAGGCCGAGATCCGATCCGCCCTGGATGGAAAGCAGGACGCCGTGGGCGCCATCGATCGAGGCCTCGAGCAGCGGCGAGGCGATGGCGAGTTCGGCGGCCTTGACGGCGCGGTCTTCGCCGCGGGCCGAACCGATGCCCATAAGCGCCGAACCGGCACCCTGCATGACCGACTTCACGTCGGCGAAGTCGAGGTTGATCAAGCCCGGGGTGGTGATCAGGTCGGTGATGCCCTGGACGCCGGAAAGGAGCACCTGGTCAGCCTGGCGGAACGCATCGAGAACCGAGACGTTGCGGTCGGAAATCGAGAGCAAGCGGTCGTTCGGGATCACGATCAGGGTGTCGACCTCGTCGCGCAGTGCCTCGATGCCGGCCTCCGCGGAGTTCGCACGGCGGCGGCCCTCGAAGGTGAACGGGCGGGTGACAACGCCGATGGTCAGCGCGCCCAGGCCGCGGGCGATGCGGGCGATGACCGGCGCGCCACCGGTGCCGGTGCCACCGCCTTCGCCTGCGGTCACGAAGACCATGTCCGCACCGCGGAGCACTTCCTCGATTTCCTCGCCGTGGTCTTCGGCCGCCTGGCGTCCCACATCGGGGTTGGCGCCTGCGCCAAGCCCACGCGTGAGTTCGCGTCCAACGTCGAGCTTGACGTCTGCATCACTCATGAGCAGAGCCTGCGCATCGGTGTTGATTGCAATAAATTCGACGCCTCGCAGGCCAACTTCGATCATGCGGTTGACGGCGTTGACGCCGCCACCGCCGATGCCGACGACCTTGATGACGGCGAGGTAGTTCTGTGGAGCTGCCACGTCCTGATTCCCTTGTTCGATGTGCTGCTGACCGAGGAAGCTCAACCGGACCAACGTTAACCCTCAACTGGAAGGTTATAGTTATGTCAAGCAACCGCTGTTAAAACGCTATGGTTCGCGGTTCACACATGCAACAACCGAGGCCGCGTGTCGCCCCAAAGTCGTTGATTTTTCTGTGTTTTCCACGTTTGGTGGACCGTTACCGGGCCACCGGGTGTTGCGGGCTGGAAATGTCGTACACCTTGATCGGTGATTTCTTGTCCTTCGGCGCCCCCAGCAGCGCCTCAAGGACCTCGATTTTCAGCGCTGATTCCTGGTCGTCGCCCCAGATAACCAGGGTACCGTCCTTGAGTTTGAGCTCGACGAAGTCCTTGCTCGTGGCCGTTGCATGATCCACGGTCGCCAATAGTGTATCCGGTAGAACCGAAAGTACTTGCGTCAGCATCGAGAATACCTTGGGGTTCTTGACCACGGAGTTCGACTTGACGGTGGGCAATTTGGGTTTGTCCTTCGCCCCCAGTACCGCCAGCACCTGGCCTTCGGGTCCCACCAGCGATCGTCTTGAGCCATCGGTGAGGACGGCCACCGGCTGGTGTTCGATGATCTTCACGCGCAGGGTCTCGGGGACCTCCACCTGGACGATGGCGTCCTTCACGGCGGGCTGGCCCTCGAGCAACTCCATGACCTTGCCGGTGCCCACGCGGGCCAGGGGCACCCCGTGCAGGGGTTCCAGGGCGCGCTGGAGTTCCTTGTCCTTCACCAGCGAGTTTCCCTCGATCTGGATGTTCTTGATGGCCAGGATCGGCGAGAAACTCAACACCAGAATCAAGCCGACAATCGCTGCCGCAACGATCGAGCCGCCGATGATCCAGCGCTTGCGCGTGCGCAGGCGCGGATCGGGCGGCAGCTCCACGACGTTGGAACCGCCGCCGTGTGCGGGCTTGGCGGCCATCAGCTCCCCAGACGTGCGCGCAGTTCAGCCAGGATTGCGCTCCCCTGCTCGGTGACGTCGCCGGCACCGATCGTCATGATGACGTCTCCCGGCTTGGCGCAGGCGGCAACCACGGCAGCCGCCTGGCCCATCGACACCAATCCGCCGGCCGTGTCCAGTTCCTTGGTGACAAGTTCGCTGGTCACCCCCGGGATGGGAGTTTCGCGGGCGGGATAGATCTCAAGCACGTAGGCGGTGTCCGCCAGCGACAGTGCCTGCCCGAACTCGCGGTGGAACTCGTGGGTGCGGCTGAAGAGGTGCGGCTGGAACAGCACGTGCACGGCACCGGTCCCGGCCACGGCGCGGGCCGCCCGCAGGGCCGCCAGGACCTCTGTGGGGTGGTGGGCGTAGTCGTCGTAAACGCGGACGCCGCCGGCCTCGCCGCGGATGTCGAAGCGCCGCGCGGCGCCGGTGAAGGCACCCAGGCCCTCGGCAGCCGTTTCCGGGTCAAGCCCGCAGTCGAGTCCCACCGCAAAGGCCGCCGCGGCGTTGAGCAGGTTGTGGTTGCCCGGAAGCGCAAGTTCCAGGTCGGCCTGCTGGCCGCTGCCCCACTCCAGGGTGCAGGCAAAGCGGTTGCCGCGCGGGTGCGCGTCGAGCAGGCGGCGGTCGGCGTCCTCGGCGAAGCCGTAGGTCTGCACGCGCAGGTCGGGGCGTTCGCGCCGCATGCGGGCGGCCAGGGCGCGCGACCCCTCGTCGTCCGCGCAGCAGATGAGCAGGCCGCCGGCGGGCAGCAGCGAAGCGAAGGCGTGGAACGATTCATGCACGGCTTCGACGGAGCCGTAGTGGTCGAGGTGGTCGGCCTCGATGTTGGTGATCACCACGACATCGGGCTGGTAGTTCATGAACGAGGCGTCGGATTCGTCGGCCTCTGCGACGAAGACCTTGCCCTGGCCGTACTCGGCGTTGAAGCCCAGGCTGGCGATGTTCGCCCCGATGGCGAACGTCGGGGAAATCCCTGCCTCGCGCAGCATGTAGGCGATCAGCGAGGTGGTCGTGGTCTTGCCGTGGGTGCCTGCCACGGTGATGACGTGGTGGCCCTCCATGGTCGCGGCAAGGCCTTGGGAGCGGTGCAGGATCCGCAGGCTGCGGGAGACTGCCTCGTCGTATTCCGGGTTGCCGGGCTTGATGATCGAGGAAACCACGACGGTGTCTGCGTCGCCGATGTTCCCTGCGGCGTAGCCCACGTGGATGCGGGCGCCCGCCGCACGGAGGTCGTCGAGGACCGGCAGGTCCTTGGCATCGGTCCCCGAGACGGTCAGCCCGCGGGCGAGCATGAGCCGGGCGACGGCCGAGACCCCCACGCCGCCGATGCCCATCAGGTGGACTTTGCCGAGTTGGTCGAGAGTGTGTAATTCCTGCATGTCCCTAGCTTCCCATGTCGGCGGTGCGTGGCGGGGTTTGGCGACCCAGCGCGTCAAGAATCATTGCGGCCATGGCCTCTGCCGCATCGCTGCGCCCCTGGCCCGCAGCGGCCTCGGCCATGCGCTCGAGCGCGGCGGTGTCGCGGAGCAGCGGGAGTACCGTGCCTGTGACGTAGTCGGGGGTGAAGTCCGCATCCGCGACAATCAGCGCTCCCCCGGCGGCCACCAGGTCCGCCGCGTTCAGGCGCTGTTCGCCGTTGCCGATCGGCAGCGGGACGAGCACCGCGGGTGTTCCCGCAACGGCGAGCTCGCACACGGTGCCGGCGCCCGAGCGGGCCACCATCAAATCGGCGGCCGCGTAGGCCTGTTCCATGGAGTCCACGTACTCGACCTGGCGGTACCCCGGGGCGGCAAGCGGGTTGCCGGACTCGTCGGGCACGACCTTGCCGCGCCCGGTGATGTGCAGTACCTGGATCCCAGCGGCCGAGAGCCCGGGCAGCGCACCGGCTATCGCGGCGTTGACCGAGGCTGCCCCGGAGGAACCGCCCGTGACCACCAGGGCCGGGGCATCCGGTGCAAGCCCGAGCGCGCGTCGGGCGTCCTCCCGCAGCGCTGCTCGGTCCATGGTGGCGATGTTGCCGCGCATCGGCATGCCCACGACCTGCGCACCGGGCAGCCCGGTGCCGCTGAAGGCGGCGCCGACGCCCTGGGCGTAGCGTGCGCCGACCTTGTTGGCCAGGCCCGCGCGCGCGTTGGCCTCGTGGACGAAGATCGGCAGCCTGCGCTTGCGGGCCGCGAGATAGACGGGGGTGCAGACGTAGCCGCCGACACCCAGCACGGCCTGCGCCCCGGACTCGTCGAGGATCCGGCCCGCCGCCTTGATGGCCGCGGAGAAGCGGAAGGGCAGCTTGAGCAGGTCCATCGACGGGCGCCGGGGCATCGGCACCTTGGCGATGGTGCGCAGCTCGTAGCCCGCCTCCGGGACCAGCCGGGTCTCCAGGCCGCTCTCGGTTCCCACCGCGGTGACCCGGGTGCCGGGCGCCATGGTGCGCAGGGCGTCGGCGATGGCGATCATCGGGGAGATGTGTCCGGCGGTTCCCCCGCCGGCAACCACCACGCGCAAGTCTTCAGTCATGTTGTGCCAGTACTACTTTCGGTTCTCGGGTTTCGGTTCTCTGGCTTGGGGTGCCGCAGCACCGTGGCACGCACTGGCGGGCCGTACGGCGGGACGCCCAAGCAGGGCTGTCAGCGGGACGGCTTGGGGCCGCGGAGCCTGGCCGCGAGACCCGCCAGCGGGCCCGGCGCCACGCGCCCCTTCTTGGACATCCGCTGCTCGCGGGCGAAGGCCAGCACGACGCCGATGCCCAGGAACGTCGCGAGCAGTGCTGAGCCGCCGGAGGAAATGAAGGGCAGCGGGACACCGATGACCGGGAGCAGGCCGATCACCATGCCGATGTTCACGAACGCCTGCCCGACGATCCACGCCAGGATGCCGCTGACCGCCACGCGCCCGAAGATCGTCTCGGAGCGCACCGCGATGCGGTACATCGCCACGGCCAGCATCGTGTAGAGCAGCACCACGAAAAGCGTGCCGAGCAGTCCCATTTCCTCGCCGAGGACGGCGAAGATGAAGTCGTTCTGCGCCTCGGGGATGTGCGACCATTTCTGCCGCGACTGGCCCAGGCCCACACCCAGCCAGCCGCCGGAGGCCAGTGCGTAGATTCCCTGCTGCGCCTGGTAGCAGTAGTCCTGTTCCCCGGAGCATCCGAAGAGCCAGGCGGTGACGCGCCCGAGCCGGGTCGGTGCCACGGCCACGGCCACGGCCAGGAAGACGGCGGCGCCCGCAGCCCCGTAGCCGAAGATCTTGGCGGGCGCGCCTCCGACGAACATGACCACCACCAGGATCAGGGTCAGCACCATGACGGTGCCCAGGTCCTTGCCGAGCATGACCAGCAGGAGCATGAGTCCGCCGAACGGCACCACGAGCGGCACCACGGCGTGCTTCCACTGGTTCATCAGGTGCGCCTTGCGCTCGACGACGGCCGCACCCCACAGGGCCATGGCTGCCTTGGCGAACTCGGAGGGCTGGACGGAGAAGGAACCGATGTACAGCCAGTTCTTGTTGCCGTAGATCTCCTTGCCGAAGAGCAGCACCATGACCAGCAGGAACACGGCGAACCAGAGGGAGGGCCAGGCGAGCTTCCGCAGCCTGTCCGTGGGCAGCAGCTGGATCAGCACCATGCAGATCAGCCCCATGACGGCCCACAGGGCCTGCTTCCTGAAGTCCTCGAAGGGCGACTTGTTTCGCGCGATGGCCTCCACCGACGAGGAGGAGAGCACCATGATCAGCCCCAGCAGGGTCAGGGCGAGCGTGCACCCGAGCACTACGTAGTAGTTGATCTGGGCACCGCGCAGCGAGGGGTCCTCGAATTTCGAGAACATCCTGGCAAGCCCGCGCGGTTCACGGGCCCCGCCGGGCGCTGCCGCCTTGCCGGCGCTGCCGCCCTTGCCGCGCGGGGCCTGTGTCTTGCCGCTCACGACTGCTCCTTACTCCTTGGTGTCTTCTCCCATGAGGGCGCGGACCGCGTCGATGAACGCGTTGCCCCGCTGCGCATAGGAGGAGAACTGGTCCATCGAGGCCGCGGCCGGCGCCATCAGCACCGTGTCCCCCGCAACGGCAACCGCCGCCGCCTGGTTCACTGCCTCGGCCATCACGGCCCAGCCGTGCGCCGAGCCGTTTGACTCTTCTCCAGTTTCGCGCACCGCACCGGCGATCACCGGCACCTGCGGCGCGTGTCGCTCCAACGCCGACACCAGGTTCGCGGTGTCGGTGCCGATCAGCACCACGGCCTTCAGACGTGCCGCGTGCGCCTTGACCAGCTCGTTGTAGTCGACGCCCTTGGACAGGCCGCCGGCGATCCACACCACGGAGGAGAAGGCGCCCAGCGAGGCGCTTGCCGCGTGCGGATTCGTCGCCTTCGAGTCGTTGATCCACAGCACGTCGCCGCGGCGGGCCACGGCCTGGATGCGGTGGTCCCCCGCGTCGAAGCCGGAAAGGCCCTTGGCCACGGCCTCGGGTTCCACGCCGTAGGCGCGGGCCAGCGCCGCCGCGGCCGCCGCGTTTGCGGCGGTGTGCCGCGGGACGACCTCGGCGATCTGGTCAAGCGCCACGAGTTCGGCCGCGGAATTGCGGCGGTCCTCGATGAACGCTCGGTCAACCAGAAGGTCCTCGACCACGCCGACCATGCTCAGTTGCGGGACGCCGGTGGTGAAGCCGATGGCCCGGCAGCCCTCGACGACGTCGGCGTTCTCGACCATTTCCTCGATCACGCGCTCGTCGGCGTTGAAGATCGCCGCGACGCGGGTGCGCTCGTAGATCTTGGCCTTGTCGGCCTTGTAGTTCTCGAACCCCCCGTGCCAGTCCACGTGGTCCTCCGCGATGTTCAGCACCACGGAGGCCAGCGGGGAAATGGTGTGGGTGAAGTGCAGCTGGAAGCTGGAGAGCTCCAGGGCGATCACGTCGAAGCCCTCCGGGTCGCGGATCGCATCCAGGATCGGGGTTCCGACGTTGCCTGCGGCGATGGCGCGCAGCCCGGCGGCCCGGAAGATCGACTCGGTCATGCCCACCGTGGTGGTCTTGCCGTTGGTCCCGGTGATGACGACCCACTCGGCGGGCGTGCGGCCCTCCTTGGTGCGCACGCGCCAGGCCAGTTCGACGTCGCCCCAGATCTCGATCCCGGCCTCCGCGGCGGCGGCAAGCATCGGCTGGCGCGGGTTCCACCCGGGCGAGGCGATGACCAGCTGCGGCGCCGCACCGTCGATCTGCGGGAGGGCGTCGGTGTGTGCGGCGCCCAGCAGCACGTCTGTCGCGCCGACGATCCTCAGGGTGTCGGCACGCGAGCGGTTCACCTCGGTGTCGGCGCCGTCGACGACGACCACGCGGGCGCCGAGCTCGATGAGCGTGTCGGCTGCCGAGAATCCGGAGAGGCCCAGGCCCGCCACGACGACGCGCAGCCCGGCCCAGTCGGAGTCCCAGCTGGTCAGCTTTGCAAGATCCGTCATTGTCACAGTCCCACGACCCATTCGGAGTAGAAGATGCCCATGCCCGCAGCGACAAAGAGGCCGCCGAGGATCCAGAAACGGACCACGACGTTCTCCTCGGTCCAGCCGGAGAGCTCGAAGTGGTGCTGCAGCGGCGCCATCTTGAAGACGCGCTTGCCGCCGGACAGCTTGAAGAATCCGACCTGGATGATGACCGAGCAGGCGATCATCACAAACAGGCCCGCGAGCACCACCAGCAGCAGCTGCGTGCGGGAGAGGATCGCGAACGCGGCCACGGCGCCGCCGATCGCCAGGGAGCCGGTGTCGCCCATGAAGATCTTCGCGGGCTTGGCGTTCCACCAGAGGAAGCCGATCAGCGCACCGCAGAGGATCGCGCCCAGCAGCGCCAGGTCCATGGGGTCGCGCACCGTGTAGCAGACGTTGCCCGCCCCCGGAAGGCCGCAGGCCTGGTTGTTCTGCCAGATGCCGATCAGCGTGTAGGCGCCGAACACCATGATGGAGGTGCCGGCGGCCAGGCCGTCGAGCCCGTCGGTGAGGTTCACGCCGTTGGTGGTGCCGGTGACGATCAGGTTGGACCAGAGCACGAACAGGATCAGGCCCGCCAGCGGTCCGGCGAAGGCCAGGTCGATGTTGGTGTCGCGCAGGAAGGAGATCGCCGTCGAGGCCGGGGTGAGCCCTTCCTCGTTGGGGAAGTTCAGTGCGAGCACCGCGAAGGCGATGCCGACGGCCGCCTGCAGCACGATCTTTTCCCAGGGGCGCAGGCCCAGCGAGCGCTTCTTGGCGATCTTGATGAAGTCGTCGAGGAAGCCGACGAGGCCCATGCCCGCGAAGAGCAGCAGTGCCAGCAGGCCGCTGGCGGTGACCCCGGAGGTGGTCCTGCCCATGAGGGTGAGGATGCCGTGGGTGAGGAAGTAGCTCAGGATCACGGCCAGCACGATGATCACCCCGCCCATGGTCGGGGTGCCCGACTTCACGGAGTGGCTGGTGGGCCCGTCGTCGCGGACCACTTGGCCGTACTGTTTCTTGGTCAGCAGGCGGATGAACACCGGCATGGTGGCCATGGTAAAGACCAGGGAAATGCCGGCTCCCATGATTAGGGCGATCACTGCTCCGAGCCCTCCTTCGCGGTGCGCGCACCGTTGTTGGTTTCTGCGATCCGGTCGCCGAGGTGGCGCAGTCCGGAACCGTTCGACGACTTGAAGAGCACGATGTCGCCCGGGAGCAGGTTGTCATTCAGGATCCCGGCGGCGGCTTCGGCGTCCTCGGCGTAGTACGCCTCGTCGCCCCAGCTGCCCTCGAGCACCGCCGAGTTGTAGGCGGCCTTGGCGCCGCGCCCCACCACCAGCAGCTTCTTGATGTTCATGCGGACCGCGGCGCGGCCCAGCAGGTCGTGTTCGTGGATGGAGTCGGCCCCGAGTTCGAGCATCTCCCCCAGCACGGCCCAGGTCCGGCGGGCGACGCCGTCCTCGTTGGGCAGGCCCAGTTCGGCGAGCGTGACAAGGGCGGCGCGCATGGAGTCCGGGTTGGCGTTGTAGGCGTCGTTGATGATGCTCACGCCGTCGGCGCGCTCGGTGCGTTCCATGCGCCAGCGGCTGGCCGGGCCCAGGCCCTGCAGGGTGGCGGCGATCCGCGCGCCCTCGACGCCGAGGTACTCGGCGACCGCGGCAGCGGCAAGGACGTTGGTGGTGTGGTGGCGGCCGATCAGGCCCGAGCGCACGCGGTGCTCCGAACCGTCGCGCAGCACCAGGGTGAAGACCGGGTGCCCGTCGGCGTCGACCTGCAGGTCCCGTGCCCACACGCCGCCGGCCAGGTGCTCCGGGGCTTCTTCGGCAGTGCGCTGCACGCCGAATCCGAGCACCGGGGCGATGGTGCGCGAGGCCATGGCGGAGACCAGCGGGTCGTCGAGGTTCAGCACGGCCAGGCCGTCGGCGGCGAGGGACTCGACCATCTCGCCCTTGGCGATGGCAATGTTCTCCACGCCCCCGAATTCGCCGGCGTGCGCCGAACCGACCCCGAGCACCACCCCGACCTCGGGGTGGACCATCTCGGTGAGGTAGTTGATGTGGCCCACGCCGGTGGCGCCCATCTCCACTACCAGGAACTTCGTGTCCTCGGTGGCGCGGAAGACAGTCAGCGGCACGCCGACCTCGCCGTTGTACGAACCAACGGGGGCCACCGTGGGACCCGCGGTGGAGAGCAGCTCGGCCAGCAGGTCCTTGGTTGTGGTCTTGCCTGCGGAACCGGTGATCCCGACGACGCGCAGGCCGTTGCGGTCCTTGAGCCGGGCGACGACGGCCGCGGCGAGCTTGCCCATGGCGATGACGGCGTCCGGGACGATGACGGCGGGGTGCACCGTCCCGTCCGGCGCCGTGGTTTCGCGCTCGGCCAGTGCCAGCCGCGCGCCGCGGTCCATGGCGGCCTGCACGAAGTGGTGGCCGTCGGAGGCTTCACCGGGCTTTGCCACGAAGAGCCAGCCCTCGCGGCATTCTCGGGAGTCGGTGGCGACCCCGAGGACCTGCTGGTCGACGGGGGCAGTGGAAGTGAGTCGCCCACCGGTAATGGCGGCGATTTCAGCGGAAAGAAGATGAATCATGACAGGTAGGACTTTACCCTTCGTCCGTGGAATCAACGGAATCGGCGCCTTGGTCCAGGGTGCGGAATCCGTTCAGCTGCAGGGCACGGCGTAGCTCTTCCCGGTCGTCGAGTTCCAGGTTGATGCCCATGACCTCCTGGAAGACCTCGTGGCCGCGGCCGGCCACCAGAATGGTGTCTTCCGCGGTGGCCATGGCGACCGCCGCGGCGATGGCCTCGGCGCGCGGGTACACCTCGAGCGCCTGCGTGGAGAGTCCGCGGGCGGCGATTTCACTGCGGGCACCGGCCAGGATCGCCGTGCGGATGGGCGCGGCCTCCTCGCCGTGGGGATCGTCGTCGGTGACGATGACTACGTCGGCGTGGTTCGCGGCCACGGCACCCATGATCGGGCGCTTGGTGGCGTCCCGTTCACCGGTGGCGCCGAAGACGACAATCACGCGGGATCCGGCAACCGGGGACCTGACCGATCCCAGGGCCCGGGCCAGGGCATCGGGATTGTGGGCAAAATCAACAATCGCGGCGGGACGCTCGGCGATGACCTGCATGCGCCCGGGCACCTCGACGGTGAGCGGGTTGGCGGCATCGAGCGCCGCCTGCAGCACGGCCAGCGGCACGCCGGAAGCGAGGACCATGAGCACGGCCAGCGCCGCGTTCGAGATGTTGAAGTCCCCAGGCAGGCCGGTCTTCAGGCGCAGAACCTGCGACTTGGGGCCGTGGAGCTCGAAGCCGTGCCCCAGCCCCAGCGGGGCGACGTTGGCGATGATCCAGTCGGCATCGGCGTTCTCGGCATCCGATGCCAGCGTCCAGACCTCGGCGGTGGCCTGCTCGGCCATGGCCACGCCCCAGGGATCGTCGATGGTTATCACGGCGCGGTCGCTGCGTTCCAGGTCGAAGAGCGCGGCCTTGGTGTCGAAGTAGTCCTCCATGGACCCGTGCAGGTCCAGGTGGTCCTGGGTCAGGTTGGTGAATCCGGAGACGGCGAAGCGCAGTCCATCGACGCGCTTGTAGGAGAGCGAGTGTGAGGACACCTCCATGGCGGCGGCGTTGACGCCCATCTCGCCCATGCGTGCCATCAGCCCGTGCAGTTGCGGGGCCTCCGGCGTGGTGAGGATGCTCGGGATCGGCGTGTCACCCGCGGCGATCTCGATGGTTCCCACAAGTCCGGTTTCGCGGCCCAGTGCACGCAGCACGGAGCGGATCATGTAGGTGGTGGTGGTCTTGCCGTTGGTTCCCGTCAGCGCAAAGAGCTCCGGGCAGTTCACGTCGGTCCCGTAGATCAGTGCCGAAAGCTCGCCGACCACTTCGCGTACGTCCTCGACCAGCACCATGGGCAGCCCCAGCGCCGAGGCGATGGACTCCCCCTCGAGGTCGGTGAGGATAGCGGCCGCGCCGGCCTGCGCCGCTGCCTCGGCGAACTGGGCCCCGTGGAACTTGGCACCCGGTGCTGCCACGTACAGGTCCCCGGTCAGCACCGCGCGCGAATCCAGGCAGATGCCCGTGACCTGCCGCTGTGCGTCACCGATGATGTTCGCACCCCTGCCGGTTTCGTGGAGGTACTCCAGCATGGCACCCAGTGCCGTTGCGGACTTGCGGTGCGGCCGCAGAAGCTGTTCTGCGGCGCGGGGGGTGAGGACTTCAGGCATTACCAAGGTTTCTTTTGTTCGGATCCGATGAACACGTCGTACCCGTTGGGCTTCGAGTTGCTCGGCGGAACGTTGTAGGCGTTCAATGTCTTGCTCATGACTTCGCTGAAGGTGTCACCGACGGACCATGTTTTCCAATCGCCCTTGGGACGGTGCATGGTGACCGTCACCACGAACTGCGGGTCATCCAACGGTGCCACGCCCGCGAAGGAGCTGGTGTGGCCGTCGTACTTTCCGGAAGGCCCGGCGGCCTGTCCCGTTCCCGACTTTCCGCCGACACGATAGCCGGACACACCCATCTTAGTGCCCGTGCCTTCGAGGACGACCGTCTCCATCAACCGCAGCATCTCCTTGCTGGTCTTTTCCGAGAAAACTCGCCGGGTCTTGGACTCCGGGGTCTTCTCGACGGAGCCGTCGGCATTCACATAGGAATCGATGAGTTTCGGCTCGATCAGGACGCCGCCATTGGCAACGGCCTGGAAAATCTGCGAGGTGTGGAGCGCGGTCTGGGTGTAGCCCTGTCCGAACATCGTGGTGTACTGCTGGCGGCGTTCCCAATCCTGCCAGGGGGCGAGGATTCCCTTGCTGGCTCCAGAGACCCCGAGTTCGACCGGCGAGCCGATGCCGAGCTTCTTCATGTAGTTGTAGCGGGTTTCGTTGCTCATCTTCTGGCCCACCATCACCGTACCGGTGTTGTAGGAGCGTGCGAAGATTCCGGCTGCCGTCATGTCGTACGTCGCGTGCTTCAGCGAGTCGTTGATGACCTCGTTGTTGACCCTGTAGGCGTTCGGGACCTTGAAGGCGTCGGTCGCCTTGATGACCCCCTCCTCGAATGCTGCGGCGAAGGTGGCAACCTTACCCGTGGAACCGGGTTCGAAGGCCTGCGTAATGGCCGCGGAGGTCCTGAACTCGGCCTCGGTGGCGCTCGGGTCATTGGGGTCCAGCTGGTTCGAGTCGCCGATGGCGATCATTCGGCCGGTCTTCAATTCCTCGACCGTGACGGCAACCCAGTCGGCGTTGTACTGCTGCTGCTTCTTTCGTGCTTCTTCCTGGGCGATGAACTGGATATCGGTGTCGGTAGTCAGTACCACGTCCTGGCCGTCCACGGCCGGAACCTCGGACATGTCGGCCATGGGGATCCGGACGCCGTCGGCACCGATCTCGTAGGTCTTGCTGCCAGGGGTTCCTTTCAGGCGGTTTTCCTGGCTGAGTTCCAGACCTTCGGCACCTTCGAGGGAGGTCTGGTCTTCGGTGTTCTTGACGAACCCGAGCAATGGGCCTGCGATCACCCCGTTGGGGTACAGCCGTTCGCTGCGCAGCTGCCCGGTTAGCGTGCGGATCCTCAGTTCCATGGCCGCGTTGCGAACCTCTGGTGTGACACCCTTGGCTACCACCGAGTTCGCGTTGGGTTTGGCTCCCGGGGCGCCAACAACGGCGGTGCGAACCTCGTCGACGTCCTGTCCCAGGATTTCCGCGAGTTCGGAGACCGCTTGCTCGACAGTGACCTTCTCGCCGCCGGCACTTCCGTCGAGTTTTTTGCGGGCTATCATCCGCTCCGGCTCGACCTTGCGCTGGTCGATGACCAAGTCGTATCGGTCGACGCTGGTTGCCAGGACGCGGCCCTTGGAATCTATGATCTGCCCCCGTTTGGGGGTTGTCACCTGCTGCCGTGTCCGTTCCTTGACAGCGTCGGCCGCAACTGCGGAAGCATTCAACGACTGCACGAAGAACAGACGTCCTCCGATCACCAGCAAGGCAACCATGGAGAGGACCATCACGATGCGCACCCTGTGGTGCGTCGTTCCGGTATTCGTTGGGGATTTTCTTGACATGCTTTCCTCAGCTCATACCGAAAGGATGTGCGGTGCGTTGGCGCGGCTCTCACGCCACGGGTCGTGGGCTACTGGCCCGGCGTCTTCATGGCCGGAGCAGGGATGGTTCCGCCGTTGAGTTGCTGGGGCGTGAACGAAGGGCGTCCGTCGGCGCCGACCTCGATCGGCTGCTTGGCAGGCTCGGTCTTGGCTTCCGCAACCTGGCGCTCGGGAACCTGCTGGGAATCCTGGGTTGTTTCACTGGCGGGTGCCTGCTTTTCGGGCTGCGGCTTGCTTTCCTTGACCGGTGGAACGTCCGATTCCGGCGTGACAGGCGTGGCGAGCACCCCGGAGATCTTTTCGCCCTTCTCGGGTTTCACGGCGGCGGTCGCCTTGCCCGTAACCTTGCCGGTGTCGAGGTTGATCGCGGCGGGCGTTCCCGGCTTGACCATGCCAAGCTTGGTGGCCTTCTCGGCAATGACTTGTGGGGCCTCCAGGTACTGGGCCTCCTGGCGAAGCGCTTCGTTCTGTTGTGTCAGCGTGCGCTCCTGTCCCTTGAGACCCACCATGGCATATTGGCCGTTGGCGATGAAAACGTTGAGCAGCAGAACGATCATGGCCGAGGCAAGGATCATCAAGAGCAACGTGACAAGCATTGGAATGCGACGCCTGGTCGAAAGGGCCGGCACCACGGACAGTGTGATGCGGCGCTTGGACGAGGCGGACTCTGGCCTCGAGGCCGGGATCGGCTCCGGGGCGTAACTGAGCGCGTTGGCACCCTGCGTCTGGGGCACGTCAAGGGTGCGGGATCGTACGCGGTGGGGTGTCCGGTTGCTCATATACTCAGTTCCTCTTCAGGATGCGTTCCACGGCTCGCAGCTTCGCTGAGGCTGCACGTGAGTTTTCTGCGATTTCTTGGTCGGTCGGCTTCTCGGTTCCCCGTGTAAGGACCTTGAATTGCGCCTTGTGTTCCTCCAGCTCCACGGGGAAACCCGCAGGTGCCGAAGACTTTGAGCCAGCTGCGAAGTGGCGCTTGGTGATCTTGTCTTCCAGCGAGTGGTAGCTCATCACCACGACACGGCCGCCGAGGTTGAGTGCGCCCATGGCCGCGGGGATGGCCCGCTCCAGGACATCCAATTCCTCGTTGACCTCGATGCGCAGTGCCTGGAACGTCCGCTTGGCGGGATGTCCCCCGGTGCGGGCGGCTGCGGCCGGAACCACCGACCGGATGGCATCCACGAGTTCCTCGGTGGTGGCGAACGGCTTGACCTTCCGACCCTCGACGATCGAGGAAGCGATGCGGCCGGCAAACTTCTCTTCACCCCAAGCCCTAATGATCCGCACCAGCTCGGCTTCGCTGTACTCGTTAACCACGTCTGCCGCCGTCGGACCGCGCGATGTGTCCATCCGCATGTCCAGGGGTGCGTCGTAGGAGTACGCGAATCCACGATCGCGTTCATCGAGCTGCAGGGACGAAACCCCGAGATCGAAGAGCACGCCGTCGATTCCGTCGAATCCTAGGTCATCGACAACGTCTGCGATTTCGTCGTAGACGGCGTGCACGAGGTCGGTTCTGTCAGAGAATGGAGCAAGGCGGGCACCGGCGAGGGCAAGTGCCTGTTCGTCGCGGTCCAGCCCGATCAGGTGAAGTTCCGGGAAACGCTGGAGCAGGGCTTCCGAATGGCCTCCCATGCCCAGGGTGCAGTCGACCACGACGGCTTTCCCACGGGCCGCGATCCCCGCTTCGATGCCGGGGGCAAGCAACCCAACACATCGTTCCAGCAGGACGGGAACGTGGCGTTCCGAGGCGGGTCGCTCTGCGGCTCCGTCAGGATTCACTGCTACCCCTTTCACGTGGGCATTGATTCTTGGTCCCGGCTTGAACCAGAGCCCCCTCCGACCCGTGCATGCCCCGCCTGGCTTCGGGGAAGTGAAGCCAGGATGGACATCGTCTGGGCGGCTGGAGATCTCATCCAAGCCATGTTCGAGCCGCCGGCCACCGAAGTGGTCAGAAGCCCGGTAGTGCTTCGTCATCAGTCTCGGAGAACACGTTCTCCTGCTCCTCGAGGTATGAATTCCACGAAGCCGTGTCCCAGATCTCGACGCGGTTGCCTGCGCCAATCACCGTGACCTCGCGGTCCAAACCCGCATAAGAGCGGAGCATGGCCGGGATCGTCACCCGGCCTTGCTTGTCCGGCAGTTCGTCAGAAGCGCCGGAGAGGAATACGCGTGCATAGTCTCGCGCTTGGCGTGAGGAGATTGGCGCCTGACTCATTTGCTCATGCTGCTTCTCAAATTCACGCTGGCTAAAAACATAGATGCAACGTTCCTGCCCTCGAGTCAGAACCAATCCATTTGCTAATTCATCACGATATTTGGCAGGAAGAATCAATCTCCCCTTCTCATCGAGGCGCGGCGTATACGTTCCTAGGAACACATAGACCGCCTCTCGGATCGAAGGAGTCTCAACTCCATTTCCCTCTATTTCGCTCCACTTTACTCCACAGCCCTCCACTGTCAACGGCCCTCCGGCCGTTCCGACTTGGACGGATCTGAAAAATCATTGAATTTCCGCGGCATTCCGGCCGGGGTGCAAAGTGGAGGGAAATGCCACATGGGCGAACAGGTCACGGACGACGGGTGACTCAAGACACAGCCAGAGGCCGCAAGATCCTGATGAATCCGGGGTTTTCGACGGACGCCTTGCCGCCAGGGAGGCGAGTGGAGAGGTTGCGGGGATGGATGTGGAGGGAAAAAGGAGGCCTTCGCCACCCCCGGGTACGAGCCGCCGACGCATCCCGAAATAAAAATTACTTCGATTGGGCATACTCGGCGCGTCGGGCGCGTCGGATTCCTTTTAAGGCGCCTGGACCTATCTCCGGAATTACTGTCCGCGCCCATCGATGCCAGGCCCGATGGTCAGCAATGCCGGACGACGCGAAGCCGGTGAGCGCCTGCGGCAGGCAGTCTGGAAACTCCGGCGTTAAACACCTAAGGCCCCGCAGCTGCGGAGCCTTAGCGAATTCTATTAACTTGGGTCGACGCCGTACGGCGTGCCGGGACCGGGCGGCTAGGGGCCCTGCTCGTCGCGCTTGCGCTGTTCCCACTTGCTTTCCAAATCACTCATGAAGCCGGGCTTCGGCGCCGCTCCGGCTTTGTCCGCCGACTTCGAGGCCTTGGCACCGCCCCTGCGCGAAAGCGCCAGATAGACACCGCCGAACATCACAATGAACCCCAGTACGCCAACGAGAATGAGTTGACTCGAGATGCCTGCGATCAAGACGCCGATCCCGACGATACCGATCAACGCCCCCAACGCCAGATTGCGCGTTGAATAGTTCCCCGCGCTCGACACGGTCTTCATCGTCGAGGCGAAGCGATGATCCTCGTGGAGCTGCTTTTCAAGCTGCTCCAGAAGACGTTGCTCATGCTCGGAAAGTGGCATCGTCTCTTTCCTTTCACTTCACGGTCATGGCTCTCGCCCTTACCTTATGGAACGAACTACATCCTGACAATGTTCCCGACCATTTCCGTCAGTTGGTTCTACCTCAAGAATAGTCCTGAAACTTCTTAATAAGGTAGTCAGGATTCAACTCACAGTCCTCTCTCGGCATCCATTTCGCCTCCCGCTCCCCCGGGCTTTTCGGACTGCCCAGGCTCCATCAGGGAAGCCGGCTGCAGTGCTCCGCGGGGGAACCTTGAACGGATCCGGTCCATGGCAACCTCGGCCTGGCGCCAGTTGTCTTCCTGGGGATCGATGCTTAATTGCATTCCGAATCCTGCATCCCGCAACTTTTCAGCCCGAATTCCCACAAGCCTCACGGCCATGGGCCTGGTCCCGAGCTTGTCGAGCAGGCCGTCTGCCGCCGCGGCGAGAACACCTGCGGCGTTGCTGGGCGTTGGCAGGGTCCGGCTGCGTGAAAGAGTGGAAAAGTCCTCGTAGCGCAGTTTCAGGGCAACCGTTGAAGCTTCTTTGTTAGATTCTCGCAGTCGCATGGCGACCCGGTGCGCCAGTCGCAGAATCTCGCGTTTAACGATCTCGTCGTCGTGGACGTCCACGGCAAAAGTTTCCTCGGCTCCGATGCTCTTCTCTTCCCGCGCGACTTGGATTTCGCGGTCATCATGCCCCCACGCCAGTTGGTAAAGGTGCGTTCCCGTGGCGCCCAACCGCTTTCTCAGCGTGTTTTCGGGAGTCTGAGCAAGTTGCGCGACGGTGGAGATGCCCATCTCCCGCAGGACCTCGGCGGTCTTGCCGCCGACTCCCCACAGCGCCTTCACGGGCAACGTGTGCAGGTACTCGAGTGTGCGCTCTGGCGTGATCACCAGCATTCCATCAGGTTTCGCACGCGTCGAGGCCACCTTCGCCACGAACTTGCTTGTCGCGATTCCCACACTCGCCGGGAGCCCGAGTTCCGCCCTCAGCCGGGAACGGATCATCTCGCCGATGACTTCCGGCGGCCCAAGCCGGCGCATGCTCCCCGTGACATCGAGAAAAGCCTCATCGACGCTGAGTTGCTCCACCAGCGGGGTCACCTGGTGAAAGATCTCCATGATGCGCGCCGAATACTCGTAGTACAGCCCATGGGTTGGTTCGATGACGGTGGCCCGCGGCGCCATCCGCACCGCTTGGCTCATCGGCATCGCCGACTTCACACCTTTGGCACGGCATTCGTACGACGCGGAGAGCACCACCGAACGCTCCCCGGGGTGGCCGACGATAACCTCGCTGCCCACGAGTTCCGGCCGGGACAGCAACTCGACAGACACGAAGAAGGCGTCCATGTCCACATGCAGTATCGCCCGATGCCGTTCCCGTCCCATACACTCCAGTCTAGTGAGCGCCTCCGACGCTACGGTCGTTTCGCCAGCGCGTACTAGAGTTAACCCCAAACCACGTTGCGCAATCTATGGGATGGGAAACATGACTCTTTTCGCTGCGGACACCTTCGACCCCGAGCAAGCTCGGGAAATTTCCGCAGGCTTCTCGGAGCGCATCGAAGAACTTCTCAACGCATTCCTCTCCGAACAGCACCAAGTGATCTCCGAGATCGCCCCGGCAGCGGGTGAACTCGTGACGGCTATCAGTGACCTGACACGCGGCGGCAAGCGGCTCCGCCCACTCTTCGCCTTCTGGGGATTCATCGGGGCCGGCGGAAATCCCGAGGCGGAAAACATCGTTCGGGCCGGGGCGGCACTGGAACTCTTCCAGGCCGCGGCCCTCATCCACGATGACCTGATCGATCGCTCGGATACCCGACGCGGACAGCCAAGCATGCACCGCCGGTTCGAGTACCTGCACCGGTCTTCCGGGTGGCACCGCGATGCGCCCCGTTTCGGAGAAGCGGCCTCGATCCTCGCCGGAGATCTGTGCCTTTCCTTAAGCGAGCAGCTTTTCGCGACCATCGATCCGTCGGCGCCACGAGCCCGAGCAATCTTCGACCGGATGCGGGCCCAGGTCATGGCCGGCCAATACCTGGACGTGCTCGAGGAATCGGCGGGCCCAGCCTACGGTCCCGGGGATGCGGTCAAACGGGCACGCACGATCGTACGGTTCAAGTCCGCCAAATACTCGACGGAGAACCCGACCCTGCTGGGCGGCGCCCTGGCCGGTGCCGCCGATGAACTTCTGGAGCAGTACTCCCGGTTTGCACTCCCGCTCGGCGAGGCATTCCAGCTGCGCGACGACGTCCTGGGCGTGTTCGGCGATCCGGCCGTGACAGGCAAGCCCGCCGGTGACGACCTGCGGGAGGGAAAGCGCACGGAGATCATTGCACATGCCCTGACACTGGCATCGGATGAAGACCAGGCATTCATCCAAGGCCGGCTCGGTGCCGAAGACCTCTCCGAGCAGGAGGTTTCCCGGATGCGCGAGCTGCTCGAATCCTGCGGGGCACTGGCGGCAACCGAGGAATCCATTGCACAGCTTTCGGAACAGGGTTTTGCCGCGCTGGAGGAACTCGAGGTATCCCCCACAGCGCGGCATGCGCTGCGCACCCTGGGGTTGGCAGCCATCCGCAGGACCTCCTAGGAAGAGCCCCGCCGACTCGCGGCAAGACCAAGAGAAATGGGAGTGTTCCCGCCGTTTTCACGGCGGGAACACTCCCATTTCTGCAATGTGCCCAAGGTCCGTGATTTCACGGTTTCCGGGGCGGAAAGACTTCTACCAGCTCAGTGCCTGAGCGCGACGACGAATTTCGGTCTTGCGACCTGCGCGCAGAGCCTCCATCGGGGTTCCAGGCAGCGATTCGTCCGGGGTGAAGAGCCACACCAGGAGCTCGTCGTCCTCGTAGCCCGAATCCTTGAGGACCGAGATGGTTCCCTTCAGGCTGTCCACGAGCTGTCCGTCCTGGACGAAGTCGGCCGGTACCGAACGGATGTTGCGTTCACCCACGCGGACGGAGATGATGGCGCGCTCATCGATGAGGCTGTGGATCTTCTTGATGGAAACATCCAGCGCTTCGGCTAGGTCGGGCAGGGGCAGCCACTCGGCTACTAGATTCTCAATATTGCTCACCAATCCAGCGTCCCACATCCGGACGTGCTTCAGGACCCATATTGAAGTTTTTTGCATGGGATCTTTCACAAGTTTCCGCTAGTGGTGTAAATTCACAGGAGTCACACTCGCAACTTGAGTCACATGATTCACAAGGTTCTTCCTGTGAATTCACTTGCGACCGAACGATTCGCCCTTGCCCCAACCCAAAGGATCGCTTCATGTCCATCGCACAGAACCGCCATGTCCGAGCACTCGGCGGCGCAGTAGCCACCGCGGCAATTCCTGCCGTGGTCCTCGGAACGCTGGCCACCCCGGCCGTCGCTGCACCGCTTCCAACGCGTGATGCGCTTCAGCCCAAGATTGCCACCCCCGCCATGGTGAAGGCCGCCGAGGCCCGTATCAGCGCGCACCTGGTGGCCTCACACATACCCTCCTCGGTCGTCCCGTTGGCGAAGAAAAGCGATACCGTCACGGTGAAGAAGGGCGACACACTCTCGCACATTTCCCTTCGCACCAAGGTCTCCGTAGCCGACCTCAAGAAGGCCAATTCCCTGCGCTCCGACAACATCTACGTTGGCCAGGTCCTGCGGCTCAAGACTTCGGGTTCCCTGTCCCCCACGGCACAGAAGGCTTCCGGAAAAACGTCCTCCACTGCTTCGCAGTACAAGGTCGTTGCGGGAGACACACTCGGTGCCATTGCCAAGCGCACGGGCAAGTCGCTTGCCGAGGTTCGCAGTGCCGCGGGCAACCCCGCCGGAGACCTGATCCACATCGGGCAGGTGCTGCGTTTCGCCTCCGCGGGCACCGCCGCCACCAAGCCCTCCGCCACCCAGGGCTCATCCGCCGCCAGAACCGGCAGCTACGTCGTTCGCGCCGGTGACACGCCTTCGGGCATCGCGCTGCGCCACAACATGTCGGTTTCCTCGTTCATGGGCCTCAACGGCCTCGGCTCCTCCACCATCATCCGTCCAGGCCAGGTCCTGAAGGTTTCCGGCGGCCCGACCGGCTCGTCGTCGTCCAGTTCCTCGTCCTCGGCCTCCGCACCCAAAGCCACCGGGGTTGCCAACGGAAGCTACACCGTGGTCTCCGGCGACACCCTGATCGGCATCGCCAAGAAGAGCAACACCCCGGTCAATACGCTCTTGAAGCTGAACAAGAACCTCAGCTACAGCTCGACGCTCTCCATTGGGCAGCGCCTGAAGACCTCGGGCAACGGATCGGGAACCTCCACTGTCACGCCGACGACGTCCAAGCCCCTGGTCGGAAACACCTTCCTCGGCCGCACGTACTCCTCGGGCACCGTCAACTCCGCGAACGAGAACAAGCGGGCACTGCTGGCCGCAAAGTTGCCCTCGCGAGCGCAAATGCAGGCCATGGTCGCCTCGACCGCCCGTTCCATGGGCGTCGACCCGTCCCTCGCCCTGGCGCACGCCTTCCAGGAGTCGAGCTTCAACATGGCTTCGGTCTCCCCCGCCAACGCGGTGGGAGTCATGCAGGTCATCCCTTCGGCCGGCCGCTGGGCGGAGGACCTCGTGGGGCGCAAGCTCAACCTGCTTGACCCGCAGGACAACGTGACGGCCGGCGTGGCGATCATCCGCCACCACCAGCGCAACAGCCCGTCCAAGGAAATCGGCATTGCCTCCTACTACCAGGGAGCCGCCGGCGTGAAGAAGTACGGCATGTACCCGGACACCAAGCGCTACGTGGCAAACATCCTGGCCCTGCAGAAGCGCTTCTAGCAGCGCTCCCGGCACGGGGACCCCGAACGGAAACACACGAACAAGGCCTGGCCCACCAATGGTGGGCCAGGCCTTGTTCGTGTGACCGTTTTCCGGGTGGGGTCAGCGGCGCGCAGCCACCGGAAGCTCGATCACGACGCGGGTACCCGGACCGCTGCGGTCCTCCCAGTAGATGTTTCCGCCGAGCTCGCTGGTGACGAGGGTCCGCACGATCTGCAGGCCCAATCCCTCCTGGCGCGGTTCGGCCGGCAGGCCCACCCCGTCGTCGCTGATCGTGACGCGCAGGTAGTCCTCGCCGGCGGCGTCCCTGTAGCGTCCGGCGTTCAGCACCACGGTGCCGTCCCGGTCCGCCAGGCCGTGCTCCACGGCGTTCGTGACAAGCTCGTTGATCACCAGGGACAGCGGGGTGGCCAGTTCGGCGGGCAGGCCGCCGAAGGCTCCGGTGCGTTCGGTCTTCACCTTCTGGCCGGGCGAGGCGATCTCCACGATCATCCTGAACTGCCTGTCGATCAGCTCGTCGAAGTCCACGTGCTCGCTCAGGCCCTGCGAGAGCGTCTCGTGGACCGCTGCGATCGTCGCCACCCGGCGCATGGCCTGATCAAGGCCCTGGCGGCCCTCCTCGGACTTCATGCGGCGCGACTGCATACGCAGCAAGGCGGCGACAGTCTGCAGGTTGTTCTTCACGCGGTGGTGTATCTCGCGGATCGTGGCGTCCTTGGACACCAATTCCTTCTCGCGCCGGCGAAGCTCGCTGACGTCGCGGCAAAGCACCAGTGCGCCGTAGCGCTTCTTGCCGTCGCGCAGCGGGATGGCGCGCAGCGACAACGTCACACCCATGGACTCGATCTCGGTGCGCCACGGCATCTTGCCGGAGACCACCAGCGGCAGCGACTCGTCGATGAGCCGGCGGTCCTTCACCAGGTTCATCGTGACCTCGGACAGGGACCTGCCTTCGAGGGTATCGGCCGCTCCCAGGCGCCGGTATGCCGAGACCGCGTTGGGGCTCGCGTACTCAACCACACCGTCGGAGCCCAGGCGGATGAATCCGTCCCCGACGCGTGGCGCGCCGCGGCGCGAACCGGTCGGCGTGGCGAAGTCGGGCCACAGGCCCTGCGTGCACATCTTCAACAGGTCCTCGGCGCACTGCTTGTACGTCAGTTCCAGGCGCGATGGCATGCGTGACCCGGAAAGGTCCACGTGCACGCTGACCACGGCCAGCGTGCGCCCGTTGCGGACCATCGGGACGGCCTCGATAAGCAGCGAGTGCTCCTCGTGCTCCGCCCCGCGGTCCGAACGGACGATTTCCTGCGTCCGCCAGGCCTCGTCCACGAGGGACTTGAGGTCCTTGCGGATCCGCTCCCCCACGAAGTCCGTGTGGAAGACGGTGTGCGAGGTGGAGGGACGTACATGGGCAAGCGCCATGTACGTCCCGTCCGGGACCGGAAACCACAACACCATGTCGGCGAATGCCAGGTCGGCGACAAGTTGCCAGTCCCCCACCAAGAGGTGAAGCCAGTCTTCATCTCCAGGCCCAAAATCAGCTGACTCTCGAAGTTGGTCCGTGAAGATGGCCAAGGGTTACCTCCGTACGATTGAACGCAACAGTCGCAAAGCCACCGACAGCGACGCCATGTCATCGCGCTCGAGCCGGTTCACTTCGTCGAACATGTTCTTTGCACGTTCAAGGTTAGCCGCGTTTGCTTCCTGCCATGCATCAACGCGCACGACCGGGTCCGATTCGGCGTCGTCCGAGGCCTCGAAGACGTCTCGGGTGAAGTCGATGACCGTCGAGTACAGGTCGTCGCGCAGGGCGGCACGGGCAAGCGCCTGCCAGCGGTCGGCACGCGGCAGCGAGGTGATGCGCTCGAGCAGCTTGTCGATCTGGAAGCGGTCGTAGAGCACGTAGTAGATCTTCGCGATCTCCCCCGCGTCCAGCCCGGTGCGCGTCGCCATGGCGGCGATGTCCAGCAGCACGAACGACTCGAACTGCTCGGCCCAGCGGGTGGCCAGGCCCTTGTCGAGCCCCCAGCCCAGCGCCTCGGTCTTCAGCGCGCTCACGCGTGCATCGTCCGAACCGCGCAGCAGGGTGCCGACGACCGGGCGCAGTGCCTGGATCACCGGGGCGAACTCCTGCATGGACTCGGTCACCGGCTGGCTGCGGTCCACGTGGTGGATGAACCAGCGGGTGGCGCGGTCCAGCAGGCGGCGCATGTCCAGGTGCAGGCGGCACCAGGTCTGCGTGTCGAAGGACGGGGCCAGCGCGTTGATCGAATCGAACTCGGAGTCGAAGGCGTAGATGTCGCGCAGTGCGACGAACGCCTTGGCAACCTGGGCCTCGGTGGCACCGGTTTCCTCCATGACGCGGAAGGCGTACGTGGTGCCGCCGACGTTGACCATGTCGTTGGCGACGACCGTGGCGATGATCTCGCGGCGCAGCGGGTGCGAATCGAGTTCCTCCCCGAAGCGCTCCGCCAGCTGGACCGGGAAGTAGTTGCGCAGCGTGGCCGCGAAGTACGGGTCGTCCGGCAGGTCGGAGGCAGCCAGCGCGGAGGCCAGCTGGATCTTCGCGTAGGCGACGAGCACGGAAAGCTCCGGCACGGTCAGCGTCTGGCCTGCGGCAAGGCGCTCCTCGAGCTGCTCGTTGGTCGGCAGGAACTCGAGCTCGCGGTTCAGGTCCGCGTGCTCCTCCAGCCAGTCCATCTGGCGTTCGAAGGCCGGCGACCAGCTGGCCATCTCCTGCTTGTCGTTGAGCAGCATCACGTTTTGGTCGAAGTTGGTCTTCAGCACCAGGCGCGCGACCTCGTCGGTCATCGAGTGCAGGAACGGCGCGCGCTCCTCCGGGTCGATCTTCCCCGCGCGGACCATGCGGTCCACGAAGATCTTGATGTTGACCTCGTGGTCCGAGCAGTCGACGCCCGCGGAGTTGTCGATGGCGTCGGTGTTCAGCAGGACGCCGTGCAGCGCCGCCTCGATGCGGCCGAGCTGGGTCATGCCCAGGTTGCCGCCCTCGCCGATCACCTTGGCGCGGATCTGCTTGCCGTCCACGCGGATCGCGTCGTTGGCGCGGTCCCCGACCTCGGCGTGGGTCTCCGTGGAGGCCTTCACGTAGGTGCCGATGCCGCCGTTGTAGAGCAGGTCGACCGGGGCGCCCAGGATGGCCTTGAGCAGCTCGGTGGGGGCCATGGAGGAGACCGTGGCGCCCAGGCCGAGTGCGTCGCGGACCTCCGGGGAGATCGGGATCGACTTCAGCGAGCGGGAGAAGACCCCGCCGCCAGCGGAGATCAGGTCCTTGTTGTAGTCGGCCCACGAGGAGCGCGGCAGCTCGAACAGGCGAGCACGTTCGTCGAAGGAGGCTCCGGCGTTCGGGTTCGGGTCGAGGAAGATGTCGCGGTGGTCGAACGCGGCGACGAGCTTCACGGTGCGGGTGCGCAGCAGGCCGTTGCCGAACACGTCGCCGGACATGTCGCCCACGCCGGCGGCGGTGAATTCCTCGGTCTGCGTGTCGACGCCGAACTCGGCGAAGTGGCGCTTGACGGACTCCCAGGCGCCGCGGGCGGTGATGCCCATGGCCTTGTGGTCGTAGCCGATCGAGCCGCCGGAGGCGAAGGCGTCGCCCAGCCAGTGGCCGCGTTCCTCGGAGATCGAGTTGGCGATGTCGGAGAAGGACGCGGTGCCCTTGTCCGCGGCGACCACCAGGTAGGTGTCGTCGCCGTCCAGGCGCACGACGTTGGCCGGCGGCACCACGGTTTCGCCGTTCTCGTCGGTGACAAGGTTGTCGGTGATCTCCAGCAGCGAGCGGATGAAGATGCGGTAGGCGCTCTTGCCTTCTTCCATCCAGGCACCGCGGTCGACGGCCGGGTTCGGCAGCTGCTTGGCGAAGAAGCCGCCCTTGGCGCCGGTCGGCACGATCACTGCGTTCTTGACCATCTGTGCCTTGACAAGGCCCAGGACCTCGGTGCGGAAGTCATCGCGGCGGTCCGACCAGCGCAGGCCGCCACGGGCGACCTCGCCGAAGCGCAGGTGCACGCCCTCGACGCGCGGGGAGCAAACCCAGATCTCGTACTTCGGGCGCGGGAACGGGGCCCCGTCGATCTTGCCCGGCATCAGCTTGAAGGCCAGCGCCGCGGGCTCGGTGTAGTAGTTGGTGCGCAGCGTTGCCTCGATGACGTTCACGAAGCGGCGCAGCAGCTTGTCGGCATCCAGCGTCGGGACCTTTTCCAGTGCCACCGCCAGCGATGCGTGGGCCTCCTCGCGGGCTGCCGCGGACTCGCCGGCGGACAGCGACGGGTCGAAGGTGCCCTGGAAGAGCGCGACGATGCCGCGGGTGACATCCGGGTTCGAGACGAGGGTGTCGGAAACGAACGAGTAGGAGTTCGAGACGCCCAGCTGGTGCAGGTACTTGGCGTAGGCACGCAGCAGCGCGACCTCGCGCCAGCCCATGGACTCGCGCAGCACCAGGCGGTTCAGGTGGTCGGACTCGGCGACGCCCGTCACGATGGCGCCGTAGGCGGCCTCGAGCAGGGATTCCGCGGCCAGCGGGTCGATGCCCTCCGGGAAGCGCAGGCCCAGGTCGTAGAGGTAGCGTTCCTCGGCACGCATCGGGGTCACGGCGAACGGGCGCTCGTCGATGACCTCAAGGCCCAGGTTCTGCAAGACCGGCAGGATCTTCGAGAGCGAGAGCGGTGCCGTCAGGTAGAGCTTCATCCGGGCGTTGACCTCGGAGTCCTCGTCATCCTCGGGCACGTAGAGCTTGATGACCGGACCCACGTGGTCCGGCTCCTCGTAGACGCCGAAGCGCTCGATGTCGGCGAGGGCTTCCTCGACCTCGAACTCCACGCGGTAGGCGGCGGGGAAGGCCTCGGCCCAGTTCGCGGCAAGTGCGGTTCCGGCCTCGGCGCCGTAGCGCTCGGTGGCGGCCTCGGAGATGCCTTCGGACCAGGAACGCACGGCTGCGACAAGGCGGGTTTCCAGGGCGGCGCGGTCCACAACCGGAGTCAGGCCGTGGCGCTGCAGGCGGATGCGGTAGAAGAGGCGCACCAGCGAGGACTCGCTCATGCGGGTCTCGAAGTCCATCGACTCGGCGTTGAACGCCTCGGTGAGCTCCTTCTCGATGCGCAGGCGGACGCCCGTGGTGAAGCGGTCGCGCGGCAGGTAGACCAGCGCGGACATGAAGCGGCCGTAGGCGTCGGGGCGCAGGAAGAGCGAGGTGCGGCGGCGTTCCTGCAGACGCAGGATGCCCAGCACGGTTTCCGTGAGTTCCTCGACGGAGATCTGGAAGAGCTCGTCGCGCGGGTAGGTCTCAAGGATCGTGACGATGTCCTTGCCGGAGTGCGAGTTGGGGGCGAAGCCGGTGCGCTGCAGCACGGCCTTGACCTTTTCGCGCACCACGGGGACGCTCAGCACCGAGGAGGTGTAGACGCTGGAGGCGAACAGCCCGATGAAGCGGCGTTCGCCGTTGACGTTGCCCTGCGCGTCGAAGCGCTTGATGCCCACGTAGTCCAGGTAGACGCCGCGGTGCACGGTGGAGCGCGAGTTGGCCTTGGTGATCACCAGGGCGCGCTTATCGCGGGCCATGGCGCGTCCGCGCTTGGTCAGGTGCTGGGAATTGCGGGCGGCGGCGGTGTTGCGCATGAGGCCCAGGCCGGAATCCGGGCGGATACGCAGGACGTCCTCGTTGTTCTCGGTGACAAGGTCGTAGTCGCGGTAACCCAGGAAGGTGAAGTTGCCGTCGTCGAGCCAGTGCAGCAGGTCCACTGCCGCCTGGAGGTCGGGGATCTCTTCGGCGCCGGTGACAAGCGTCAGGGAATCGGCGATCTCGTGGGCCTTGTTGCGCATGGCGGACCAGTCCTCGACCGCGGCGCGCACATCCACGAGGATGCGTTCCAGGCCCGCGACAAGGGATTC
This sequence comes from Paeniglutamicibacter selenitireducens, assembly GCF_051550675.1. Taxonomy (NCBI): domain Bacteria; kingdom Bacillati; phylum Actinomycetota; class Actinomycetes; order Micrococcales; family Micrococcaceae; genus Paeniglutamicibacter; species Paeniglutamicibacter selenitireducens. The sequence goes on from NZ_JBPULF010000001.1 coordinate 576,125, forward strand.
GACGGTCTCGTCCGTCGGGTCGCCGCCGAGCTCCACGGAGATCCAGGATTCGATGGCGGTGTCGCGGTTCTCGGCGACCCGTGCGGAGAGCTTCGGGAGGGCGGCGGTGTCGCCGCTGGCCAGGTGCTCGTGGGCCGGTACGGTTTCCAGCGAGGTGATGCGCCCGTGCTCGGAGTCGCGGCTCACCACGAAGGTCGGGTGGACCACGAGGTTGATGGCGGCCTTCTGGCGCACGATCTCGGCGGTCACGGAATCGACGAGGAACGGCATGTCGTCGGTCACCACATACACGATGGTGGTGCCGGCGTGCCGGGTGATCGAGACCCTGGCTGACTTCGGGTCACGTTCCCAGCCGACGGCCAGGTGTGCCGCGACCCTTGATTCGAGCTGCTCCGGCGAGTATGCCGCCGCATCTTCTGCTGCTAGCTGGCCGTAGTAGGTACCTACTAAATCGGCAGTAAGTGTCTCAGCGATGAATGTTTCGGACATGCTGGACTCCGACGAGTTCAAAAGAACGCCTCCGTGTATAGATGTACGTTCCGCTCCGTTGCGCAACGCTAGTGTTACAACACTATCCCGCCAAATTACGGGCGTCACTTTGAGGGGGCTAAACGCGGCAAAATGCGCGTCCTGGCCTTAATCTTTCGTCCCGCAAGTGCCGCAATGCCGATCCGCAACGCCGAGTGCGGCGCGATCTCCGCCAGCGCGCTTCCGGCAAGCAGCGCGGACTCGACGGCGGCCGGGTCGTGCGGCAGGTAGGCGACCACCGGCTGGTCCGGTCCGAAGCGCGCCCAGGTCTCCTCCAACGCCCGGTTCGGTGCCGAACCGACGCTGGCTGCCGAAACCTTGTTGAACACGACCTTGACGTCCATTTCCCCTACCGAGGCCTGCATCTCGTCGAGCGCCCGGATCAGCCGCGGCACCCCGATGCTGTTGGCCTGGCCCACCGCGTAGATCTCGTCCGCGATCCGCAGCATCGCGGCAGCCGCTCCGTTGCGCTGGGGCGCCGCAGTGTCGAAGCTGAGCTCCTCGTCGAGTTCCAGCGGACCGGCGATGTCGAGCACTATCACGTCGCAGCGCTCCCGCAGCGCCAGCACCGCCCGGCGCAGGGCCGTGGGGCGCAGCTCCGGCCACCGGTTGGCCCGCGGCAGGCCGGTGGCAACGCGCATCCTGGCCCCTGCGATCACCACCGGCGCGCAGATGCGCTCCAGGGTCTGCGCATCGAATCGGTCCTGGTCAACGGTCCTGCAAATCTGTGCGAGCCCCGCCGCCTCGTCAAGCAGGCCCAGTTGCACGGCCTGGGTGGCGCCGTAGGTATCGGCGTCGAGCAATATCACTTCCTGCTCCTCGAGGGCGCATTCCACGGCGTAGTTCAGCGCGACCAGCGACCGCCCGGGCGACCCGACGGGCCCCCAGAACACCACGATCCGCGCACGCCGGCCGGTCGGCTCCTCGTCCTTTTCCAGGACGGCCGGGGAGCCGTCGGTCCGGGCTGCGCGATGGCTCTCACCGCAGGCCCGCTCGACCAGCACACCGAGTTCCACGGCGTCGATACCGCGCGCCGCCACGTGGGCACCCGCCCGGCCGAGCCGGCTGGCCTGCGCGGGGTCGTCGCACAGCACCACCACGGGCACCCCGCGTTCGGTGATCGCGTCGATATCCCCGGTCTCCACCAGGTCCGGCACCCCGGCGAGGATGACGGCATCGGCAAGCCCCGTCTCCGCGAGGGCAATGGCCTCGACGATCTCCGGACAGGTGCGGGCCACCGTGAGGATGCCGCGCTGCCGCTCCAGCAATTCCACCAGTTCACCGTCGTCCGACCAGATGACCACCGAGATGTTCATCACGAACTCGCCGCCGGGTTGAAGACCACGGTGATCCGGGCGTCGTTCGCCATCGCCTCGAGCAGGTCTGCCAGTGAATCGTCGACCACCAGCAGCTCCACCACGGTGCCCGCGGTTCCGCCGAACCCGGTGGGTCGTTCCGCGCGGTAGGTGACCTCGGCAGCGGGCAGCAGGAGCGTCGGGGCCGCGAAGGCGTTGGCGGCGCGGTCCTTCGGCGCGACCCACACATCCACGTGGGAACCGGCGGTGATCGCCGCGGGCAGGGCGTCCGAGAGGTTCACCGAGACCGGCCTGCGGTTTGTCCCGTCCTGCAGGCCGATGGCGCTTGAGGGGATGAGTTCACCGGCACGGATCAGCGCGTTGGCGCGCCTTCCGGCCAGGGCCTTGGGATCCGCCGCCAGGTAGCTCTCGCCGAGGGCGTCGAGCTTGACGTTGGCCACCGCCAACTTCTCCTCGGTAAGCTGCTCGCCCAGCGAGATATCGGCCTTGGCCACATACATGGGCACGGTCTTGTCCAGGGTGCTGGTCAGTGCCAGAACGCCGACGCAGGAAGCGATCACGATCAGGATCCCGACCAGCAACCGCGGGTCTTTCCATGTGGGTCGCACCAGTCGGCGCGCTTCTCCCGCGACGCGGTCCTGAACTCGGTCCATGGTGCACTCCCCCTTGATTCCTGGCCGACGGATTTCCCGCTGGGGATCCCCTGCGGCCGTGTCCCGCACGCCACGCCCGGACCACGCAACGTTCGGGGCCCTTGAGCCGACACCCTACGCCCGCTTCCGGACCGCTGGAAAGCCCCGGTGCGCAAATTGTTGATAGTCAGTTTTCCCTGCGGACCCATGCCACCACGGGGATCGGCACCAGGCTCGAACCTCGGAGTGCCGGGGTGCGGCGGTACTCGTCGCGCTCGTGGCGAGCGACTTCAAGGAAATCCCTTCCCGCTTGGTCGAGCGTTCCTGCGGCGATCAGGGAACCGTCGATGCCGCCGATGCTGATCCTCGCCCGGTCACGCACCAGTACGCGCAGGGCCTGGCCCAGGCCGATGCGCGGCTCCCGGGCGTCCTGCCGTTGCCCCGGCGTGCGCTGCGTCCAGCCGGCCAGCGCGTGCACGGGGACCAGCTCCTCGAACTCGCCGCTGCGCAACATGAACCAGTCCTTGCCCAGCGCGGCCAGCCTTCCCTGTAGCCTGTCCCCGCCCAGCAACTGCACTTCGACGTGCGCGTTGATCTGGGGCGACAACCGCTGCACCAGTCCCTCGCGGGCGCGTTCGACACGCACGGCCTCCTGCACCTCGCTGGTTTTTTCACGCGCCGACTCGGCTTCAAGTTGAGCCTCAAGATCCTCGAAAAGCGATTCCCACCTCATGGGCACACCCTAGGTCCCGATTTCCTTCGCCGAAACCCCTAGCCTCCATACACACGAAGTGCCATCATGTTGATCAGATGGAATGAAATAGCATCAAATAAACTCAAACGAGGTCAAAATGCACACAACATCCGTTCGGGATCTCGCCGCCTTCTTGTCGATGGCCCTGCTGTCGTCGGTGTTGCTGTGTGGCGGGCACCTCGTGGCGCGAAGCCTGGATCCAGGTGCGCTGCGCTCGATGGAACTGACGCCCGCGCTGCTGGAACGGCTCACGGGGCTGATGTTGGGCTTCCTTGGCGCGGCAACCCTGCTCTGGCTGTTGCTCTCAACCCTCTTGTCCCTTGTCGCGGCGCTGGGCGCCAGGACGGGACACCACCGGCTGGATGCGCGCATCCGCCGGCTGCTGCCCGGCTTCCTGTCCAGGCTCGGTGTGGCGGCAGTGGGGGGATCGATCCTGCTCGCGACACCGGCACAGGCCGCAGTACCACCGGGCCAAACCGCCAGCCAGGGTGCTGTCCTTCCAGTGGCCCGCCCGGCCGCCCAATCCGAGGGACCCGGGGACGCATTGGGGCAAGCACAATCACCACCCGCGCTGCTCTCGCCGGGATGGTTTCCGCAAAGGATCTCACTGCCGCTGCAACGCATGCTCGGGGCAGCCACGCGCACGTTGCCGGACGTCGTCGTGCACCCCGGCGACACCCTCTGGTCCATTGCCGCACGGCATCTGGGCCCCGACGCCACGGACGGAGACATTGCCGATGCATGGCCGCAGTGGTACGCGGCAAACCGCGAAACCATCGGGCCGGATCCGGACAGGCTTGGCGTCGGGCTGGTCCTCTCCCCTCCGGACCCCGGCGACTCCCGTCCTTAGTCCGTCCTTCCGAATTCCAGCCATCCACGCCGGCATCCGGACACGGACCCACCCGCAAGCCGACCACCAGGAGCACAGCATGAGCATCACCATGATCGAACCCGCCACCCGCACCACGCCCGCGGTCTTGCTGCACGAGGGCGTCTGGACCGAAACCGGCGAGGCCCCGGTGCCACGCACCGCCGGCCGACGCTTCCCGCAAGGCCTGCGGGGCGCCGCCGCACCCCGCAGGCAGCGCTGCACCGTCACCCCTGCCGTGCTTCCGGCACCGGGCCCGCTGCCCGATCGGGAGCCGAGGCCAGCGTCCGCCCCGGACATCCCGGCCGGCCCGCGGCCGGAACCTGCCACAGCATGGAACCCCAGGGTTCCGGAGGATGATGCTCTCGAGGTGCCGGAGGAAGTGCGGCCGCTCATCGAGAAGATCTTCCCCCGGGCCGGCTCCATGGCGAACCTCGAGGAATCCGTGGCAACCGTCGTGCATGCGGTGGCCCCGGCGGTGCTTGAGGTGCTGGCCGGGGCCCGTCCCGCGCACCAACTGGTCAATGCCCTGAACCCGGAGTGCATGGGCAAGCTCGAGCAGCACCGGCGGATTTGGCAGGAGCGCCGCCCGGACCCAGGCACCTGCTGCTACAGCAACCCGCGGGTGCTGCGCATCCGCATTTCCGAGGTCCTGCCACTGGTCTTCGAGGCCGCGGTGGTCCTGCTGGATGCGCAAAAAGTCCGTGCCACCGCCCTGAGGATAGAGCGGTGGCACGGACGGTGGCAGGTCACTGCCCTGGAGATCGGCTAGCTGCGCTTGCCCTTCTTCTTCTTGTTGTTGCCCGCCGGCTTCGCGGCCGGGGCACCCGGGGTGCGCTCGATGTGCGTGGAAGCCTCGCCGCTCTCCTCGGGCGCGGTGTAACGCAACGTGGCGGGGCGCTCGGGCGCCTCAAGGCCCGGGGTGCTGAGCACCGGCCCGATGGTCGCGGCGCGTCCGTCGGTGACTCCGGGCAGCGAGACCTCGGGGGCCTGGCGCGTCTCGACCTCGATGTTGAAGAGCATGCCGATGCTCTCCTCGCGGATGGATTCCATCATGGTCTGGAACATGACGAAGCCCTCGCGCTGGTACTCGACCAGCGGATCGCGCTGGGCCATGGCGCGCAGGCCGATGCCCTCCTTGAGGTAGTCCATCTCGTAGAGGTGTTCCTGCCACTTGCGGCCGATGACCGAGAGCACCACGCGGCGCTCCAGTTCGCGCATGTTTTCCTCGCCGACGGCCTGTTCACGGGCCTGGTACTGCAGGCGGGCGTCGGAGAGGATCTCGCGCTCGAGGAAGTCGGCGCTCAGCGAGCTGCGGTGGCCGGCCTCGGCGATGACCTCGTCAAGGGTGATCGAGATCGGGTAGAGCTGCTTCAGGTTGGTCCACAGCTGCTTCAGGTCCCAGTCGTCGGCCTGTCCCTCGGCGGTTGCCTCGGTGACCATGGCCTTGACGACGTCCTCCAGGAAGTGCGCGACCTTCTCGTGCAGGTCCCCGCCCTCGAGGATCCGGCGGCGGTCCCCGTAGATGGCTTCGCGCTGGCGGTTCATCACGTCGTCGTACTTCAGCACGTTCTTGCGCTGCTCGGCGTTGGTGCCTTCAACCTGCGCCTGGGCGGTCTCGATGGCCTTGGAAACGATCTTGGATTCCAGGGCCACATCGTCGGGCATCGACGGGTTGTTCATGATGCGCTGCGCGGCGCCGGCGTTGAAGCGGCGCATGAGTTCGTCGGTCATGGACAGGTAGAAGCGGGACTCGCCCGGGTCGCCCTGGCGGCCCGAACGACCGCGCAGCTGGTTGTCGATGCGGCGGGACTCGTGGCGCTCGGTGCCCAGCACGTACAGGCCGCCCGATTCGGCGACTTCATCGGCCTCGAGGGAGACCTTCTTCTTCGCCGAGGCGAAGACATCGTCCCACTCGAGCTCGTACTGCTCCGAGTTCTCCTCCGGATCCAGTCCGCGGCGTTCCATCTCCGAGACCGCCAGGAACTCGGCGTTGCCGCCGAGCATGATGTCGGTGCCGCGGCCAGCCATGTTGGTGGCCACGGTGACGGCACCCTTCTTGCCGGCCTGGGCAACGATGGCCGCTTCGCGGGCGTGCTGCTTCGCGTTGAGCACCTCGTGGCGGATGCCGCGCTTGGCCAGCAGACGGGCCAGGTACTCGCTCTTTTCGACGCTGGTGGTGCCCACCAGGACCGGCTGGCCGGTGGCGTGGCGGGTAGCGATGTCCTCGACGACGGCGTCGAACTTGGCGATCTCGTTCTTGTAGATCAGGTCCGGCTGGTCCTTGCGGGCCAGCGGCTTGTTCGTCGGGATCTCGACGACGCCGAGCTTGTAGGTGGACATGAATTCGGCGGCTTCGGTCTGCGCCGTGCCGGTCATTCCGGCAAGCTTGCCGTAGAGGCGGAAGTAGTTCTGCAAGGTCACCGTCGCCATGGTCTGGTTCTCGGCCTTGATCTCCACCCCTTCCTTCGCCTCGATGGCCTGGTGCATGCCCTCGGAGTAGCGGCGGCCCGCCAGCGAACGGCCGGTGTGCTCGTCGACGATCATCACCTCGCCGTTGATCACGACGTAGTCCTTGTCGTTCTTGAACAGTTCCTTGGCCTTGATGGCGTTGTTCAGGAAGCCGATCAGCGGGGTGTTCGAGGCCTCGTAGAGGTTGTGGATGCCGAGGTAGTCCTCGACCTTCTCGATGCCCGACTCGAGCACGCCGATGGTGCGCTTCTTCTCGTCGACCTCGTAGTCGTCATCGCGCACGAGGCGGTTCACGAGCTTCGCGAACTCGGTGTACCAGCGGTTCACGTCGCCCGAGGCCTGGCCGGAGATGATCAGCGGGGTGCGGGCCTCGTCGATGAGGATCGAGTCGACTTCGTCGACGATGGCGAAGTTGTGGCCTCGCTGCACGAGTTCATCGGCGCTCCAGGCCATGTTGTCGCGCAGGTAGTCGAAGCCGAACTCGTTGTTCGTCCCGTAGGTGATGTCGGATTCGTACTGCAGGCGGCGCTGCGCCGGATCCTGGTTCGAAAGGATGCAACCGCTGGTCAGCCCGAGGAAGCGGTAAACGCGTCCCATGATGTCGGACTGGTATTCGGCGAGGAAGTCGTTGACGGTGACGACGTGGACGCCCTTGCCGCTGAGTGCGTTGAGGTAGGCCGGGGCCGTGGCCACCAGCGTCTTGCCTTCACCGGTGCGCATTTCGGCGATGTTCCCCATGTGCAATGCGGCGCCACCCATGAGCTGGACATCGAAGTGACGCATGCCGAGGGTGCGGTCTGCGGCCTCGCGGACGGCCGCAAATGCCTCGGGGAGCATGTGGTCGAGCGATTCGCCGTCGGCGATGCGGGCCCTGAACTTGTCCGTCTCGCCGCGCAACTCGGCATCGCTCAGGGCGCGGAATTCGCTATCAAGCACGTTGATAGCGTCGGCGTATCCACGCAACTTTTTCAGCGTCTTCTTATCGCCGGTACGCAGGATACGTTCAAGCATTGATGCCACGAGGCAGCTCCCAAATCTCAAGCACAGGAATTCTGGCGTGTTCAGTCTACGTGAGAGATTGCCGTCACTAGTGGTTATCAGCCAATTTGGGCGAGCTTAGCGAAAACTCCAAGGCTGCTGCCAGATTTCCCCGCGGCGAAACCTCGATTCCGTCCAGTCCCAGCCAGTCCGCCATCAGGCCCAACTCCGCCGCGAGTTCATCGGCGGTTTCGGGCGGGGCGCCCGCCTCGGCGTAGGCCCCGCGGACGAGCAGCGCCTTCCTGCCGCGGTCGGCCTTCACATCGACCCGACCCACAAGGTTCTCCCCCAGCAAGAACGGGAGTACGTAGTATCCGTAGGTCCGCTTTTCGCTCGGTGTGTAGATTTCCAGCCGGTAGGTGAAGTTGAAGAGCTTTTCGATGCGCTTGCGGTTGAACACCAGCGAGTCGAAGGGACTCAGCAGTGCGCGTCCCGCGGCCCGGCGCGGAACCACTGTACCCGGGAGCATGTAGAACGTGTCCTTGTGCCCGTTCACGTCGACCCTGACCAACATGGACCTGTCGGCAAGCTCCTCCAAGGCCCCCGCGCTCTGCCTGACCGGCAGCCTGAAGTAGTCGGCCAGGCAGTGCGCCGTCCCGATGCCGTGGGCGCGCGCCGAGGCCAGCAGCAGGCGTTCCATGGCCTGGCCCGGATCCACCTGCTCGAGGTGTCCGCGGTAGTCCGGCAGCACCTTGTGCAGCGCCGTGTACCGGCGTTCGAATTGCTTGTTGCGTCCCGCGGCGGTGATCACGCCTTCGGCGAAGAGCGCCTCCAGCACTCGCTTCACGGCCGACCAGTTCCACCCCCACTCCACGGTTTCCTTCCGGTGATCGTGGCCGAGCTCCTCGGAGACCTCGCGAGCCGTCATCGGGGCGGAGCGCTGCAGCAGTTCCTGAATTTCCTGCGAGAGCGAATGTCCGGCGCCGTCGAGGGCACCGAGGTTTCCTGGCCAGGTCCGACGCTGCCACGGCACGAGGTCCGCGAAGTGCTCCGCCCTGACCAGTGATGCCTCGTGCGCCCAGTATTCGACGACCTTGCGAGGCGTCCCGACACAGAGGTCATCGAGCATCGACGTCTCGTAGGGGCCCAAGCGGGAGAAGAGCGGCAGGTACTGCGCGCGGGTGACGACGTTTACCGAGTCGATCTGGAGCAGCTCCAGGCGGTTAAAGGTGCGACCCACCGCACCAATCGTGACCGGTGCGGTGGGTCGGGCCCTGAGCAGCCCCTGGGCTGCGAGGGCTATCCGACGGGCCTGGGACGTCGAGAGGATCGTGGTCATAGGCCCATCGTAGTTGTCTTAGTTCCTAGGCGTTGACCGTGGCTGCGTCGCGGTAGCGGCGGGTTTCCAGGGTTGCCTCGTCGGTGGCCTCGGGGTCGAGGGTGATGATGCCGTAGGCGTACTGGCGGCGGTTGTAGACCACCGAGTGCGCACCCGTCGCTTCGTCGATGAAGAGGTAGAACGGGTGGCCCACCATTTCCATGCGGTCCAGGGCGTCGTCGACGCTCATCGATTCGGCTGGGAAGACCTTGCGCCGGATCTCGATCGGGCTGGCGTTGGCCTCTGCCGCCTCGGCGGCAAGTCGTGCTTCCTCCTCCTGCTGCGCAATGAGGGTGGCCTCGTGCAGCGGGATGGATGTGGCGGCGGGCTCCAACCCGCTGGTTGCCTGGTGGACGGCCTTCGGCGTCCGGCTGCCGTGGTGGACCTTGCGGCGGTCCCGTGCCTTGCGCAAACGCTCGAGCAACTTGGCGAATGCGGTGTCGAAGGCGGCGAACTTGTCTCCGGCCTTGGCTTCGGCGCGGATTGCCGGTCCACGGCCCAGAACCGTCAGTTCGACGGTCAGGGCGCTGTCGGCGTTGCGGGCAGCGTGCGGTTCCTTGGTGACCTTGATGTCCAAGCGCTGGATCTTCGTCGCAAGCTGATCGACCTTGTCGATCTTTTCATCCACGTACTCGCGGAAGCGATCGGAAACCGTTACGTTTCGTCCGCTGATCGTCATCTCCATGGTGTCCTCCATCGTTGCTCAGGTGACACAACAGCGACTGAAAACCATTCCTTTCAGTCGCTGAAGATGGGTTCGTTACCCCTATGCGGGTGCCCATACTTCACCCTATGACACATGCCGAGATAATCAAGAATCTTCCGATTATTACTTCATCGCGGAGAGCTTAATTGCCCCCTTCCGGCAGGTGCCGCGGTGCTGGCCAGCACGACGGCACCGCATACCTTCGGACCGCGGGCCTCCAGGCAACGGTGCGCCTCGGACAATGTTGCACCGGTTGTCAAGACGTCGTCGACAAGGATCACCTGTGCGACGGAGGAAACAGCCCGTCGCGCCCCGGGCGTGTCGCGCATCCTCATCGTGTTGTGCACCGACCTCCGGCCACGGCGGCCCCGACCCTTCTGGGCTGCATCCCAGGAGCTTCCGAATGCATGGCGCAGCAGCGGTGCGACCTGCACGTTCCCGGGCAATTTCCCTCCGGCCGCCGCACGGCGCAGCAACAACCCCACTGGCCAGTAGCCGCGCACGGCACGCGCCTGCCGGCGCGTGGGCAGCGGCACCAGGAGCACGGGCCGGCTCGGGTCGGCCAGTTCCAGGATGCCCACCCGCAGCGCCGTGGCGAGGACCGGGGCCAGGGCCTTGCCAAGCGAAACCATCTGGTGGTTCTTGTAGGCCAGCAGGACCGCGGCGAGCTCATGCTCGTACGTCCCGGCGGCAATGACGGGCAGCACCTGCCCGAGCTGGTCCAGCGGCAGGGCCTCGGCATGGCGCTCGACACGGCCCGGGCGCATGCCCGCCCGGCGCAGTCCGGTGGCGCAGGCCCGGCACAAGGCAAAATCGGGGCGTCCGCAGCAGACGCACTGCACCGGGAAGAGCAGGGCGGCCGTCCCCCGGAACGCGGCACGCAGGATCCGGGCTTCCCTGGCCGACCACAGCCGGTCCATGACGCGCGCCCATCCACCGTTGTGTGCGCCGCGGCCTTCGTTCTCTCCCATGTCCCCCAGTGTGGGGCAGGGGCGGGGCCGCGGCGCAGGGGCCGGTCGGAGTGTGGATACGGCCGGCGGAGACGTCGCTATCCGGGATAGGAGAGGTCGCGCGCGGACTCTTCCATCTTGTGCCAGGAGTTTCCGACGCGGGTGTAGAGCTTGTCCCTCGTCTCCGCGTAGATCGGGCGGCGTTCGCCCGGGCCGGCCGACAGACCGACCATGCCCAGCAGCGGCTGGAACTTCTCCGGCTTGCCGCCGAGGCTGATCCGCTCCGCCTCGACGCTTTCGGTCGGGTCGGAGGCCGCAACGATGATGCTCGAGTCCGAGTCCCAAACGGCCCGGGTGACAGGGACCGAGGGGTAGAGGTTCATCGGCGTCGCGAAGCCGCGCGGCGTGCCGTCGCTGTCGCGCAGGATGCCGCTGATGCTCACCGTCGACTCCCCGCCCTTGGAGGAGACGATCAGTGCGCGGGCGCCGTCGCGGGAGATGCGGATCGAGGAGACCCTGGAGTCGTTGAGCCAGTCCGCGGCGATGGGCCTCACCTTGCCGTTGAGTGCGATGTCCTCGGGCACCGCGAGGATCCGGGTCTTCCCGGTGTGGTCGGCCGTCCAGGTCCAGCCGCTGGCGTCGATGCTCGGGCGCACCAGTGCCGTGCCCCTGGCCACGACCCGGCTGTGCCCCTGGTCATCGACGGCGAAGAGCCTGTTGAACGTTCCGTCCAGGAAGGCGTAGCGGTTGCCCAGCGGGCTCATCGCGGGGTCGCGGGGGTGGTAGGCGGAGATGTCGTCGATGGCAACGCGCGAGATGGACTTGCCCTTGACGTAGTACAGCGCCTCGTCGACGATGCCGATCTGGGTATCGGGAACCGACGCGTTGACCTCCGCCTCGCGGAACTGCGGGTCCTTTGGACCGAGCTTGACCTCGCGCTGCTCGTCGGTCATCACCACCGTGCGGATGCCGCCGATGCCCTTCAGGGTCAAATCCAGCTGCTGCTGCATCTGCTGGCGGCCAAGTTCCGTGGCATCGACGAACGTCGCGGGGGTCAGGTCCACCGTGGCCCGCTGGCTTTCAATGGGCACCGCGGAGCGCGCCAGCGAGCTGCCACTGGGGAACGCCGAGACCACGGCGTTCTCCAGGTAGCCCGCTGGGCCCTTGAGCAGTGCCTCGACAAGCGCCGCGGGCAGGCCCGTGCTCTTGGGGAACCAGCGCATGTCCGGCACCGCGTAGTGGTAGGTCGCGTCGTAGAAGTAGATCGGCTGGGCGGTGAACAGGCCCTCGAAGGAGTCGCTGTCGATCATGGTTCCGTCGGGCAGCTCCGAGATGCGCCATTGGCCCTCGAGCTTCTCCAGTGTCATGTCCACGGCGCGCGTGGAGTGCGGCGGCAGCTCGGTCCGCTCGCCGTTGGCGTCGACCTCGGCCACCACCTCCAGCTGCACGGTGAACGTGTTGGGTTCGGTGTCGGGGATCACGCTGGGCCGGGCGTCGTAGACCAGCGTCTTCACGGCACCCTTCCAGACGCCCCGCTGCTTGGGGTTGAGGAACTCGCGGGCGACCTTGTAGTCGTCCTGCGGGGCGATGCCGGCCTCGATGAACCCCTCGATGACCTCCCGCGGGGTCGCGTCGGTCTTGGGGCCGGGCGGGGAGAAGGTGCTGCCCTGGCCCTCGGTTCCGGTTTCGACCTCCAGTGCCTGGACCGGGCCGCTGCGCGGGATCGCGGAGCAGCCCGTGAGTGCCAGCGCCAGTCCGAGCAGCAGGGCCAGGGCCGTGCGGAATCCGGGGTGTCGCCTAGGCATCTGGTTCCTGCTTTCGGGTGGGGTTTTCCTCGCCGGCCGGCGGCGCGGCTTCGGGGCCGGCCTTGGTGTCCGACGAGGTCATTGGCTGCAGCGGCTTGAACCCGACGATCGGGATCTCTCCGGTGAGCGGGAAGGTGACAAGCATGTTCCTGTCGAGAACCGCGTCGGCGAGCACTATCGGCTCCAGCGGCAGCGGGGATCCGGTGATCGTCTGCCCCAGCTGCCGGGGCAGGGTGAGCCGGAAGCAGGACCCGACGCCGCGCTCGCCCCAGGCCTCGAGCCGCCCGGTGTGCAGGCGGGTGTCCTCGGTGGCGATCGACAGGCCCAGGCCGGAGCCTCCGGTGGTGCGGGCGCGGGCCGGGTCGGCGCGCCAGAACCTGTCGAACACGCGCGTGCTGGCCTCCGGGCTCATGCCGATGCCGCGGTCGCGCACGGTCAGCGCCACTGCCGACTCGTTGCCGGCGACGGAGATGTCGATGGGGTTTCCCTCGCCGTGTTCGATGGCGTTCATGACAAGGTTGCGCACCACGCGTTCGATGCGCCGTGCATCCATCTCCGCGACGCAGCCGCCGGCGGGCGTGGAGAGGCGCAGCAGCGAACCCATGGCGTCGGCGTGCGGGGTTGCGGCGTCGATGACGCGGCGGGCCACGGCGACGAGGTCGGTGGGTTCGGCGTCGAGCACCGCGACTCCGGCATCGAAGCGGGAGACCTCCAGCAGGTCGTTGAGCAGGATCTGGAAGCGCTCGACCTGGTTGTAGAGCAGCTCGGCGCTGCGCTTGTTGATCGGGTCGAAGTCCTCGCGGGCGTCGTGCAGGACCTCGGCGGCCATGCGGACGGTGGTCAGCGGGGTGCGCAGCTCGTGGGAGACGTCGGAGACGAAGCGCTGCTGCATCTGCGAGAGCGTGGCCAGCTGGTTGATCTGGTCCTGCAGGGACTGGGCCATGTGGTTGAAGGAGGTGCCCAGGCGCGCTATCTCGTCGTCGCCCTTGACCTCCATGCGTTCCTGCAGCTCGCCGGCGGCAAGCTTTTCCGAAACCTGCGCGGCGTCCGCGACGGGGCGGACCACGCCGCGGGTGACGTACCAGGTGATGCCGCCAACGACCAGCAGCAGCAGGCCGCCGACCAGTGCCATGGCCCGGTTGATGAAGTCCAGGGTGTTTTGCACGCTGGAAAGGTCGTAGACCAGGTAGAGACCGTAGTCGGCGCCCGGTGGCAGGGTCACCCGGGTGCCGAAGATCAGCCCGGGCCCGGTGCCGGCGCCCTGCTTGACCTCGATCGACTGCCAGTAGATGGCGTTGGATTCTCGGATCTGCGCGGCCAGCGCCTCCGGGACGATGCGGGAGGTCAGGTTGCCGCTGGCCGTGGGGCCCACGTACAGGTTCTCGCGCGAGAGCGGGACAAGCACGAAGTCGCGGGGCACCAGCGCCCCGTCGCCCTCCAGGATCTTCAGCGTGTTCGTCACCAGCGAGTGGGTACTGGCGCGGTCGGTGGTCGCGGCGGAATCGAAGATCGCCTTGACCTGGTTCAGGCCGCGCACCGACTCGGACTCGACCTGGTGGAAGCGTTCCTGGAAGAGCCCGGCGGCGATCTGGTTGGACAGGAAGCCGCCGGCGGCCAGCAGCGCGAGGGCGCTCAGCAGCACCGCCGAGGTGACGGTGCGGAAGAGCAGCGAGCGGCTCCAGCGGGAAAGCACTGCCCCCTTCGCGTGCCGGATCGCCTCGAGGGTGCGGCGCATGAAGGAGCCGGCCTTCGAGCCGGCACCAGCGGTCGCGGCACCAGCGGTCGCTGGCTCCGTCTCCGGGCTCCCGGGCTGCGCCGACGGGACGCCGCCCTCCGTGTGCTTGCTCAGGCCTGACCGGCCTTGTAGCCGACGCCGCGCACTGTCAGCACGACGCCCGGGCGCTCGGGATCGAGCTCCACCTTGGAGCGCAGCCGCTGGACATGCACGTTGACCAGGCGGGTGTCGGCGGCATGGCGGTAGCCCCAGACCTGCTCGAGCAGCTGCTCGCGGGTGAAGACCTGCCACGGCTTGCGGGCCAGCGCGACAAGCAGGTCGAATTCCAGGGGGGTCAGGCCGATCGGCACGCCCTCGCGGGTCACGCGGTGTCCGGCAACGTCGATGCTCAGGTCCCCGATCTTCAGCGTCTCCGGGGCGTGCTGCTCGGTGGGGCGCAGGCGGGCGCGCACGCGGGCCACCAGCTCGGCCGGCTTGAAGGGCTTCGGGACGTAGTCGTCGGCACCGGATTCCAGGCCGCGGACCACGTCGGCGGTATCCGACTTGGCGGTGAGCATGACGATGGGGACGTCGTCCTCGGCACGGATGAGCTTGCAGACCTCGATGCCGTCGAGTCCCGGAAGCATCAGGTCAAGCAGCACCAGGTCCGGCTTGACCTCGCGGAAGATGCCCAGCGCCTTGGCGCCGTCGTAGCAGAATACGGCCTCGAAGCCGTCGTTCTGCAACACGATCCCGATCATTTCGGCCAGCGCCTCGTCGTCGTCGACAACCAGGATGCGTGCCTTCATAATCTGCCTTTCCGTAGCCCTGCAGGGGCCGGGTGTACACCGGTGCCCATATATGAACAAGACTACATGAGCCCGGCGCACAAACGGGCCGTGAAACGGACCTCCGCCAATGCCCCGCAGGTCAGGCCCCAACGCCTAGGCTGGAGGGGGGCTCCCCGGAGGGCCGCGGTCAGGATGCACCGGGCATCGGCCCGACGCCTCGGACGGGGATGTCTCGCCACAGGACACGCACCACAAATCACGCACCACAGAACATGCACCACAGAACACGCACCACAGGACAAGAGGTCGAATCGATGTCGCAGGATCCAGCAGCTTCACCCGAAGGGCCGGACTCGCCCACGCCACCCCCGCCGCCACCCGGGGATCCGGCGGGACAGCAGCCGGGCTGGGGACCGCCGCCTCCGGGCTGGGGTCCTCCTCCCCCGGGCTGGGGACCGACCCCTCCGCCGTACGCCGGGCAGTCCCCCTACCCGGGCCCCGGGTTCCCGCCGCCCGGCCACGGCTACCCGCAGTTCCAGCCACCCCCGCGTCCGGCCAAGCCGGGAACCGTCGAGCTGCGTCCGCTCTTCCTCTCCGACCTGCTTGAGGGAACCTTTGCGACGCTGCGGCGCGCCCCGATGCCGACCCTTGTCAATGCGGCGGTCGTCCAGCTGGTCCTGGGCATCCTGGGGGTTGCCCTGATGGGCTGGCTGTTTGCCCCGACCATGGGACTCGAGGATGCGCTGGTGAGCCTTTCGGTGGAGGCCGACGACCTCGGGGTGCTGGAGAGCACCCTGGGCAACGCCTTCCCCTATCCGTGGTACCTGTACGTGGCGGCGGGGCTGCTGGCGGCGGTGGGACAGCTGGCCGCATACGCACTGGTGGCCGGCCCGGCCACCGTGGCAGCGATGCGCGCAACGCTGGGGCGCCCCACGTCCTGGCGCCAGGGCTACGGACTCTCCCGGAAGGCCCTCCCGAAGCTGGTGGGCTACCAGGTCCTGCTGTTGCTGGCGCCACTGGTGCTGCTGGTTCCGATGGGCCTGCTGGTCTATTTTGCGGGAATGATGGAATCCGACTGGGGGCTCGCCGCCATGGCGCCGCTGCTGCTGTTCGGCTTCGCCGCAGCCATCACCATGACCTGGGTGGCAGTGCGCCTGACACTGGTCCCCGCGCTGCTGGCCAGCCGGCAGCTGACGGTCGGCGGGGCACTCGCCGCGTCCTGGCGCCTGACCCGGGGATCGTGGTGGCGCATCTTCGGCATCGTGCTGGTCGTCGGCCTGGTGATCGGGGTGCTCAGCGGCATCGTTTCCTCGATCTTCGGCCTTGCCGAATCCGTGCCCGGCGGCACCGGCGGCGCCTGGCTCCTGCTGGTGCTCTCCACCATCGTCAACGTGCTTGTCACGGCGATGGGCACGGTGATCCTGCAGGTCCTGGTGACGCTGCTGCAGGTCGACCTGCGCATCCGGCACGAGCGGCTGGACCAGGCGCTGCTCGCCGAACTCAACGACCCGGCGGCCCACCCCGTCCCGGGCCACGACGCGCCCGACCTTTCGGCGGCCGGCCGGTAGCCGGCGCGGCCGGGCCGCGGCATGCAGCGATGGTCCCGGGCGGGTGCGCCCGGGACCTTCGCCGTTCGGGCAGGGGGTCAAGCAGCGGATCAGGCGTCGACGCGGACCTGGTTCAGCGCGTCGGCGTAGGCCGAGAGGCGCGAGAGCACCGCGGTGGCCTGCTCCGGGGAGACAGCGTCGAGGCCCCGGGTGGGGGTCAGCACCAGGGCATCGAGCCGGGCGTCGGGCAGGCCCAGCTGCCGCCAGGGACGGCGGATACTTGCCACGGCCTCCACGACGCCGGGGGCCGCGGTGTCAGGGGCGAGGCAGCCCAGCCAGAGCCGGTGCCCCGCTTCCACGGTGCCGGCCAGCAACTCCCATCCGGGAACCGTCAGGTCCTCGGCGTTGACGCCGAGCCCGTCGACGCCCGCTTCCAGTGCCGTCGTGGCGATTTTCGTCCAGGTGGCGGGTTCGCCGGCACTGCCGAGCACCACCTGGTGGGCGCCGGCGTCCTTCAGCGACTCGACAAGCCCTGCCCACCAGGAGCGGACCTCGGCCACGGGCACCGAACGCAGGGTGCGGTAGCCGCTGGCGGTGGGCAGCGTGCCGTTGAGCACCGCGCCGGCGTCGGGCTCCTCGATGTAGACGGTGAGAAGTTCGCGGCCCGTGCCGCGGGCGACGTCGCGCAGGTGGCGGGCCGCGCCCAACGCGAGGGACTGGGCCAGGTCGCGGCGCGCCCCGACATCGCTGAGCGCGCGTTCACCTTGGTGCAGGTAGAGGTTTGCGGCAAGCGTGGCAGGACCCGGCAGCTGGATCTTCAGTTCCCGGCCACCGGACTCCTCGGCCCCAATCACGTCGCCGAGCACGTTCAGGTCGGTGCGCAGTGCGGAGGCCGCGCGCCGCGCGTCGATGCCAGGGGCCGAGGCGAGCCGCCAGCCGTGCGGCTGCAGGTCGACGCCGAGCTCCTCCAGGAACATCGCGCCGCGGCCGATGGAGTCCGAGCCGACACCCCGCTCCGGCAGCTGGTGCAGGTGGGGAAGGTTGGGTTCGCCGAGTTCGCCGCGGATGATGCGCTGGCTTTCGAGCGGGTCGGTACCGGGCATCGGGCCGTGCCCGCTGGCCTGGACCTGCCGGGATTCGGCAGCGGCGTCGCCGGCCTGCGTGCTGGGGGTGTTCATCTGCACGAGCCGTCTAGTGTTCGTGCTCTGCGTGGGAGGCGGAGATCGTCTGGTGGTGCCGGATGACCTCGGAAATGATGAAGTTCATGAACTTCTCGGCGAACTCGGGGTCCAGGTGCGCCTCCTGGGCGAGCCGGCGCAGACGCTCGATCTGCGCCTTCTCGCGGCCCGGATCGCTGGCCGGAAGCTGGTGCACGGCCTTGAGGTGGCCCACGCGCTGGGTGGCCTTGAAGCGCTCGGCCAGCAGGTACACCAGCTGGGCGTCGAAGTTGTCGATGCTGCCGCGGATGGAGAGCAGTTCCTCCATGACCTCGTCGCGGACCGTCCCGGAGAGGGAACTGGTCGTCGGGTCGTAGTCGACCTGTCGGTCGTTGTCCGCGGCCTGCGGGGTGGTCTGTGGGCTCATGCCTTCCAGTCTATGGTTCGCGCAGCATGCCTACGCAACCGTGACGCGCCCGGAGTCGCACGTCGGGACGGGATCGCCGGCCGGATACGGCAACGGGATGCGCCGGTGTCAACCAACGCATCCCGTTGCCGTGCGGGCCCGCCTAGCTTGCCTTCAGGAACGCGATCCGGCGCGCTTCCTGCTCGACGGGGTCGGGCACCGGCAGCGAGGCGATCAGCCGCTTGGTGTAGGGGTGCTCCGGGCTGCCCATGACGCGGGAGCCGATGCCTTCCTCCACCAGTTTGCCGCGGTACAGCACGCCCACCCAGGTGGAGAGCATGTCCACCACGGCCAGGTCGTGGGAGATGAACAGGGCCGCGAAGCCCAGCTCCTGCTGCAGCTCCTTGAACAGCTCGAGCACCTTGGCCTGGACCGAGACGTCCAGCGCGCTGGTCGGCTCGTCGGCGATCAGCAGCTTCGGGTCAAGGGCCAACGCCCGGGCCAGCGAGGCGCGCTGGCGCTGCCCGCCGGAAAGCTCGTGCGGGAAGCGGTCGGCGAAGGACCGGGGCAGCTGGACGGCCTCCAGGAGTTCGTCGACGCGCCGGCGGGCCTCGAGCGCCGAGACCTTCCGGTGCACCAGCAGCGGCTCGGCGACACACGCACCGATGCTCAGCTGCGGGTTGAAGCTGGCCGCGGGATCCTGGAAGACGAAACCGATGTCCTGGCGAAGCTTCTTGAAGTTCCGCTCCTTGAAGCCGAGCATCTCGTGCCCCAGCACCTTCAGCGATCCCCCGCTGACCCGGTTCAGGCCGGCGATGGCCCGGCCGATGGTGGTCTTGCCGGAACCCGACTCGCCCACCAGCCCATAGACCTCGCCCGCGCAGATCCGCAGCGACACGTTGTCGACTGCGGTGAAGGCGGGGGTGCCCATGCGTCCCGGGTAGGTGATGTTCAGGTTTGTCGCCTCGACCAACACGTCCTTGTCCTGCCCGGCGCGTTCGGTCATGCCCTCCGAGGCCGAGTGCCGGCCCAGGTGCGGCACCGCGGCCAGCAGCGCCTTGGTGTAGTCCTCGCGCGGGTTGGCGAAGAGCTCGAGGGACGGGGCGGTCTCCACGACCTTGCCCTGGTACATCACCACCACGCGGTCGGCCAGGTCCGCGACAACGCCCATGTTGTGGGTGATCAGCACGATCCCGGTGTTGAACTCGTCGCGCACCTCGCGCAGCAGCTCGAGGATCTCCGCCTGCACCGTCACATCCAGCGCGGTCGTCGGCTCGTCGGCGACGATCAGCGCCGGGTTCAGCGCGAGCGCCGCGGCGATGACCACGCGCTGCTTCTGGCCGCCGGAGAACTGGTGCGGGTAGTAGTTGACGCGTTTTTCCGGTTCCGGGATGCCGACCTTGCGCAGCACCTCGATGGCGCGGGCCTTGGCCTCCTTCTTGGAGACCTTGCCGTGGGCGCGGAGGCCCTCGGCGATCTGCCAGCCCACGGTGTACACGGGGTTCAGGGCCGTGGAGGGCTCCTGGAAGACCATGGACACGTCGTTGCCGCGCACCGCGCGCAGCTCGCTGCCGCGCAGCGTCAGCATGTTGTTGCCGCGCAGCACCACGGCCCCGCGGGCCGTGGCCGTCTCGGCCAGCAGGCCCAGCACGGTGCGTGCCGTCACGGACTTGCCGGAGCCGGATTCGCCCACGACGGCCACGACCTCGCCGGCGGCGACCTGGAAGCTGACTCCCTGGACCGCGGCGACATCGCCGGCGTCGGTGGCGAAATCGACCTCGAGTTCCTCGATGCTCAGCACCGTGCCGTCGGCCCGGGCCCCGGTGGGGGTGCGGTTCTCGCTCATGCCTGGACCTTTCCGCCGGTGGGCAGGGTCGTGTTCTTCGTCTTGGTCTTGCGGCGTTTGCGCAGTCGCGGATCCGCCAGGTCGTTCATGGACTCGCCCACCAGGGTCAGGCCCAGCACCGTCAGCACGATGGCCGCGCCGGGGAAGACGCCCGTCCACCAAATGCCGCTCGTGGCGTCGGAGAGCGCGCGGTTCAGGTCGAAGCCCCATTCCGCGGCCTTGGTCGGCTCGATGCCGAAGCCCAGGAAGCCCAGGCCCGCCAGGGTCAGCAGCGCCTCCGAGGCGTTGAGCGTGAAGATCAGCGGCAGCGTGCGGGTCGCGTTGCGGAAGACGTGCTTGAACATGATGCGCCAGCTGGAGGCGCCGACGACCTTGGCGGACTCGACGAACGGCTCCGCCTTCAGGCGCACCGTCTCCGCGCGGATCACCCGGAAGTACTGCGGGATGAACACCACGGTGATGGAGATCGCCGCGGCGAGGATGCCGGTCCAGAGGCCGGACTGCCCGTGCGAGATGACGATCGACATGACGATGGCCAACAGCAGCGACGGGAAGGCGTAGATGGCGTCGGCCAGCACGACAAGCACGCGGTCAAGCCAGCCGCCGATGTAGCCGGAGACAAGGCCAAGGAACACGCCGGCGAAGATGGAGAAGACCACGGCGACGACGATGACCAGGGCCGCGGTCTGGGCACCCCAGAGGGTGCGGGAGAACACGTCGAAGCCGCCGACGGTGGTGCCCCAGAGGAAGCGGCCGCCCGGCGGCTCCTGCGTGGGGAAGCTGCCCTGGTCGTCGGCGATCTGGGCGTAGCCGTAGGGCGCTATCAGCGGCGCCAGCAGCGCGGTAAGCAGGAAGGCCACGGTCAGGACCAATCCGGCCACGAGCATGCCGCGCTGCAGGCCGGCACTCATCTGCAGGTGGGAGACGATCGGCAGTCTGGAGGAGAGCGGGCGCTTGCGCGGACGCAATGGTGCAGTGGTGGTGCTCATGGGCTAGAACCTCACTCGCGGGTCGATGAGCGCGGCGATGATGTCCACGATGAAGTTGGTGACGGCCACGATGACGGCCAGCAGCACCACGATGCCCTGCACCGCCACGAAGTCGCGCGCGGTGAGGTACTGGGCCAGCTGGAAGCCCAGGCCCTTCCACTCGAAGGTGGTTTCGGTGAGCACCGCGCCGCCGAGCAGCAGCGCGATCTGCAGGCCCATCACGGTGATGATGGGGATCAGTGCCGGGCGGTAGGCGTGCTTGGTGAGCAGTCGGTACTCGGAGACACCGCGCGAGCGGCCGGCCTCCACGTAGTCGCGTCCCAGGGTGCCGATCACGTTGGTGCGCACCAGGCGCAGGAACACGCCGGCGGTGAGCAGGCCCAGTGCGACGGCCGGCAGGATGGCGTGCTGGATGACGTCGGAGGCCGCGGCCATGTTGCCCGAGCGCAGGGCGTCGAGCAGGAAGATGCCGCTCGGGTTCTGCAGGCTGGTCAGTTGCAGCTCGGCGTTGACCCCGGCACGTCCGGCGATGGGCAGCCAGCCCAGCCAGACACCGAAGACGAGTTTGAGCAGCAGGCCGGCGAAGAACACCGGGGTGGCGTAGCAGAGGATCGCGAAGACGCGCAGCACGGCATCGGGCCAGCGGTCACGCATCCGTGCGGCAACCAGGCCGAAGGGGATGCCGATCAGCAGGGCGATGACCAGCGAGTTGAATGCCAGCTCCAGGGTGGCGGCACCGTAGGTGGCCAGCACCTCGGTGACCGCGCGGTTGTCGGAGATGGTGCGCCCGAAGTTGCCGGTGAAGACCTGGCCGAGGTACTCGAAATACTGAACAATCACCGGGCGGTCGTAGCCGGCCGCGTGGATGCGTTCGGCCAGCTGGTCCGGGGTGAGCCGCCCGCCCAGGGCCGCGGTGATCGGGTCGCCTGTGACGCGCATCAGGAAGAACACGAGGGTCACGAGGATGAAGATGGTGGGGAATATCAACAGGAAGCGGGTGACGAGGTAGCGCGCAAAGCTGCCTCCTGCTTTCTTTGCCGCCGGGCTCGCCGACGGGGGTGCCGCCGGTGCATCGGCGAGGTCGTTCATGATTGCCATTGACAATGCGTCCTAGCTTGGAAGGGGTTATCTGTCCGGGGCGCAGTCCCGGGGCAACCTGGGCTCCTCCCCCGCGTCGGGGAAGGAGCCCAGGTGGTGGTGGCCCGCGATGCTGCGTGCGGGTGGACGGCTACTTGCCGAGTACGCCCAAGCGGAACTTGAACGAGGCGTCCAAGGTCTTCTCGACGCCCGTGACCCCGGCGCCTGCAACGGCAACCTGCGCGCCCTGGAGCAGCGGCAGGGTGGAGAGGTCGCCGGCGACCTTGGTCTGGATCTCCTCGATCTTCTCCGTGCGCTTCGCCGCATCGGTTTCCACGCGCTGCTCGCTGATCAGCTTGTCAACTTCCGGGTTGTCGTAGCCGTTGCCCAGGAAGTTGTCCTTGGCGAAGAACGGGCTCAGGAAGTTGTCGGCATCCGAGTAGTCCGGGAACCAGCCCAGCTGGTAGGCCGGGTAGTCGGTGACGCGCGACTTCTGGTAGGTGACCCACTCGGTGGACTGCAGGTCGACCTTGAACAGGCCGCCGGTTTCCAGCTGCGCCTTGACCTTTGCATACTCGTCGCCCGAGCTCGGGCCGTAGTGGTCCGGGTTGTACTGCAGCTTCAGGTCCACCGGCGTGCTCACACCGGCAGCCTCGAGCACGGCCTTGGCCTTGTCCAGCGACGGACCGCCGTTTTCGCCGTACATTTCCTTCAGCGGCTCGATGGCTCCGGTGAAGCCCTGCGGGACGTAGGAGTAGACCGGCAGGTAGGTGCCCTTGTAGACGTCGTTGGCGATCGCTTCGCGGTCGACGAGGTTTGCGGCTGCCTGGCGGACGGCCAGGGACTTCGCCGGGTCCGCGTCGGAGGTCTTGGCGCCGTGCGGCATGATGTCGAAGTTGAAGACGATGTAGCGCAATTCGCCGCCCGGGCCCTTGTGGACCTTGACCTTGGAATCGCTGCTCAGCGACTCCACGTCGGTCGGCGAGAGCGAGCGCCAGGCAACGTCGATGTTGCCCTGCTGCACATCGAGCTTCAGGTTGTTCGAATCGGCGTAGTACTTGATGTTCGAGGCGCTGTTGGCCGGCGCTCCGAGCATGCCCTTGTACCCGTCGTAGGCCTTGAAGGAGACCAGCGAGTTCTTGGCGTAGCTTTCGATGGTGTACTGGCCGGCGAAGGCCTTGCCGGCGACGATGTCCTCGTCGCTGACGACCTTGTCGGCCGGGAAGACCTCGTCGTCGACGATCGGCGCGACGGGGCTGGTCAGGATCTGCGGCCACGTCTGGTCGTTGCCGCTCCTGAGCTTGAAGACCACGGTGGTGGCGTCCGGTGCCTCAACGCTTTCGAGGTTGCCCAACAGCGAGGACGGGCCGTTCGGGTCGGCGATCTTCACCTGGCGGTCGAAGGAGTTCTTGACGTCCTTGGAGTCAAGGGTGTGCCCGTTGGCCCACTTCAGGTCTGCCTTCAGCTTGACCGTGTACTCGGTGGGGCTGGTGAACTCAGCCGATTCGGCAATGTCGTTCGCCGGCTCGGCGGAGCCCGGCATGGAGTTGAGCAGGAACGGGTAGATCTGGTTCATGACCATGAACGAACCGTTGTCGTAGGAGCCTGCGGGATCCAGCGAGGTTACCTTGTCGGTGGTTCCCAGGGTGATCGGGGCGCTGGCGGCGCCCGTCGATCCGCCGGAGGCGTCCGGGGTCGCGGCCGGACCCGTGCAGGCCGTGAGGGCCAGTGCGGAGATGCCAACGACGGCGGCGGCTACGCGCAAACCGTTTTTCTTGCGGGTCATGAGCAATCCTTCTCTTTCTGCGAGTGCATGGATTGTGGGGTAAACCACAACTCGTACAGCCTAAGTGATTGCCGTCACAAGATGTCAATAAATCGGGGCACGCCACGCAATGAATCTGAAACGTTATCTTCAAGGGCATCGCCGGAGGTCAATCCGGAACATGACGGTGCTCACCAAGCACCCCTCGGCCGCGTGTTGTGGCCTACGCTTGAAGGCGATGATGACACGTAGAGACGCCGCGATCGCCCTGGACATTCCGATGGAGATGGCGAAGCGACACAACATTCCCGCCCGCTTGAGCGAGGCCGAATTCACCGAGATCAACACCAATCCCCCGGCTTGGCTCGTGCAGTCGCGCGCCAACAAGCAGGGCAAGCGCCCCGTGTGGGTGCACCTGACCTGCGCGGTGTGCGGGTTCAGCGAGGCCGAACGGCCCAAGAAGTGGTGGCCGGAATTCGATTTTGTGCACTGCGCCCACCACGGGCCCGCGCAGCTGCCCTCCCTGGAGGCAGGCAAGACCCGCCTGGAGTATCCGGACATCTCCACCCACATGTACGGCATCGTGGACGAAGCCAAGGTCTGAGCGCGCCGCCCGGAACCGCAACGGTCCCGTTTCACGTCCGCCAAGTGCGGCAGGGAAACGGGACCTTTGCGTATCACCATGGGACGTGAGGCAAAACCTCCGCCCAGAAACTAGGATTCCAATGCACTTGAACAAGAAGGCACTCAAAGCCGACGGATTCGCCGGGTTCCGGCCCATCAGTTCCCTTGAGATCAACCGGATCCCACAACATCAGGGCATTTTCGCCATTTTGCGACCCGCAGGCTTCGAACCTCACTACATTCCCAAGAGCACAGCGGGCGTCTTCAAGAAGAAGAACCCCTCCCTGGCGCAGGCCGAGCTCAGCGCAGAATGGGTCGCCGACGCGGTCGTGTTGTACATCGGCAAAGCCGGGCCCGGCAGCAAGGGCAATCGCGGGCTGCGACGCCAGATCCAGGAATTCGTGGACTTCGGACAAGGAAAGCCGCCGGGGCACTGGGACGGCCGACTGATCTGGCAGCTGGCTGATGCGGGGAACCTGGTCGTTGCGTGGAAGGAGCTGCCCGCCGAAGAGCTCAACGCCGCCCTCGCGAACTACCACGAGCGGTTCCTCGGGGACTACGGCAGGCTGCCGTTCGCAAACCTTGTCCAGGCCCGTACTTAGGGCGCGCCCACCTAGACGCAGCACTCCCGGCATCGCACATAGATGCCCCGGCCCGGCAGGCGGCCACCGGCAACTCCTGTCCGGGTCCAGAGCCTCGGATCGCAAGTTTCGGTGCACAATCGAGACATGATATTTGGCGGCATCGTTCCCGAAGACGCACCCGACCCACGCATCGAACAGGCCCGGCTCCTCAATCTCATGCCGATCCCCGTGATGGGCCTCGTGGACCAGGCCTCGCTGGAGGAGGCGGATACCATCGGCTTTCAATCCAGCGAAGGAATTCATGGATACAGCGACATGACGGTGGGTCTCAGTTACACACTCTGGCGAAACCCGAACGACCATTCGGACCCCGTTAACCTCGCCGATCTCGACGCCGAGGTGAGAACCGCCATCGAACAGGTTCCCCCCTGGCCGCGGCCCGCGTGGCTGGCGGAGCATGTTGGACGTTTGCGCTACCCATTGCTCTGGGAAGCCGTGAGAACAGCCTGGCACCGAGACCCATCCGAGCGTACAACGGTGGGTGAACTGCTGGTCGACCACGTCAACTACATCCTCATGAACCAATTTCGGCAGGAACGCGGGCTCAGCGGATACCCGTGGGACCGGCCCGCACCGGATGTGACCGTCCGAGCGGTGAATCGCCGGGTCACGGTCCTGGTCAACGGAATCGAGATGCCTGCAGCGGAGATCGACACGGATCCCTTCGTGTACGGCATCGGCTCGGAATTGGGCGCCGGAGGCGTCGTGACGGCGGTAATTCCGCGCGCCGAGCTTGGGCACGTCCGGATGGAATTCGCTACGAGGCGCTAACGGTCACAGTGCGTCGCGGATGGATGGCCGGCGTTCGAGGGCAACGACAACGGTTTGCGACACCGTCGGAGCCCCGGCCCGCCGGCTCGAGTGGCCGTCGACGGACGGGTCCCGAAGGCATAATGAACTGCATGACGCCGAACGAGGAACTGGACCGGATCTTTGCCGCACGGGACCGGGACAACATGCAGCCAACCATCGACGCGCTGCTGCCGCTCCTGGATGCGAACCCGTTGAATGCCCGGGTGCTCTACGAGGTGGGCGGGGCCTACGACACCGCGGGCCAGGAGCCGGCTGCGGCGGCCTTCTACGAGCGGGCCCTCGACGCCGGACTGTCGGGTGACCTGTTGCGCCGCTGCTACCTCCAGTACGGCTCCACCTTGCGGAACCTCGGCGAACTCGAGCGATCCGCGGACGTCTTTGACAGGGCCCGAAGCGATTTTCCCGATTCCCCGTCGCTGGCAGCGTTCCGAGCCATCACGCTTCATGCCTCCGGCCACCTCGACGAGGCTGTCGCGTCCCTGCTTGAGCTGGTTGCCGGGAGCGTGGATTCCCCCGACCTGGAACGCTACAAGCCCGCGATCCGCGGCAACGCCTCATACATCCGTTCCCTGGCCGCATCTCCTCCCCCGACAAAGCCCAGCGGGAAACACTGAAGAGCGCACGAGGCCAGGCCGGGGAGCCCGGCCTGGCCTCGTGGGCAGGTCAGTCCCGGCACACCGCCTACGCCTATTCCGGCGATGCGCCGATCTGCTGCATGAGTGACGTCGTATCGGTGATCCCCCAGTGCTCGACTACCTTGCCGCCTTCGGTTCGGATGATGTCGATCGACTCGAACTCGATGCTCTGGCCGGTCGCCGCGACACCCATCAATTCACCCCGGTGCGTGCCGGCAAGCACCGTGTGGACGGCTTCGAGGTTCCCCTCCGCAAGGGAGGGCTCGAAGGACTGGACGTTCAGGTCCGGCAGGGCGCTGCGCATCATCTCGACGAAGAACCTCACCCCGTCCTTGCCCGGCGGCTGGCCCGGCAGGCTCTCGTGGTCGACGAATCCCTCCGCCACCAGCTCGTCGATGAGGTCGGTGTTCCCGCCGGCCAGCACCTCCTCGTAGAAACGCTTGATCAATCCCGTTCCATCAGACATGGCCAACTCCCTTGGTGCAATTCCTCCCCCGGCACCATGGTCCCACCACCGGCAGGCGGGTACAACGGAGATTCCGCACAGACCCCGGAACGCCGAAGGCCCCGCCGGCTGGATGATCCAGGCGGCGGGGCCTTCGGGGTGTCTGCGTGCGGAACTAGGCGATCAGGCTCGGGTCCCAGGCAGCGGAACGCGCCGAGTCGATGGTCGCCTGGCCCAGCACGCGGGTGCCCTGGTAGACGACCATCGTCTGGCCCGGGGCCACCCCGCGCATCGGCTCGATGAGCGTCGCGACAAGGACGTTGCCGCCGTCGGCCTGCGGCTCGACGCGCGCGCGGGCGTCGACGGGGTCGCCGTGCGCGCGGACCTGGACCATGCAGTCGAACTCCGTGCCGGTCTCGGCATCGGGAATCGGCAGACCGGCCCAGGAGATGCGGATCCCGCGCAGCTCGTCGACCGCCAGCAGCTTCTCGGGGCCGACGATGACCTTGTTCTCCTTCGGGCGGATCTCCAGCACGAAGCGCGGCTTGCCGTCGGCGGCCGGGACGCCGAGCTTCAGGCCCTTGCGCTGGCCGACGGTGAAGGCGTGCGCGCCCTCGTGGGTGCCCAGGGACTTGCCCTCGGAGTCGACGATCTCGCCCTGGGTCATGTCGATGCGTTCGGCGAGCCAGCCGCGGGTGTCCCCGTCCGGGATGAAGCAGATGTCGTGGCTGTCGGGCTTGTTGGCCACCGAAAGGCCGCGGGCCTCGGCCTCGGCGCGGACCTCTGCCTTGGAGGGGGTGTCGGCCAGCGGGAAGATGCAGTGTTCCAGCTGTTCGTGGGTCAGCACGCCGAGCACGTAGGACTGGTCCTTGGCCCAGTCGGCGGCGCGGTGCAGCTCGGGGTTGCCTTCGGCGTCGCGGATCACCTTGGCGTAGTGGCCGGTGCACACCGCGTCGAAGCCCAGCGCGATGGCCTTCTCCAGCAGCGCGGCGAACTTGATGCGCTCGTTGCAGCGCATGCACGGGTTCGGGGTGCGGCCGGCCTCGTACTCGGCGACGAAGTCGTCGACGACGTCCTCCTTGAAGCGCTCGGAGAAATCCCACACGTAGTAGGGGATGCCGAGCTTGTCGCAGGCGCGCCACGCGTCGTTGGAGTCCTCGACGGTGCAGCAGCCGCGGCTGCCGGTGCGCAGGGTGCCGGGCATGCGGGAGAGCGCCAGGTGGACGCCGACGACCTCGTGGCCCGCCTCGACGGCGCGTGCCGCCGCAACGGCCGAGTCGACCCCGCCGCTCATTGCTGCCAAAACCTTCATCGTGTAAACCCTGTCCCTGCCGTTTGGATGCTGCTGACTTGTGCGGCCATTCCGGCCTTTTGCGCGCGGGCGTAGGCCTCGGGCAGCGCGGCCACCAAGGTCTCCACGTCGGCGGCGGTGGTGGTGTGCCCGAGCGTGAAACGCTGGGCGCCACGGGCTGTTTCCTCGTCCCGGCCCATGGCCAGCAGGACGTGTGAGGGGCGCGGCACCCCTGCGGTGCAGGCGGACCCGGTGGAGGAATGCACCCCAAGCATGTCCAGCACGAAGAGCAGCGAGTCTCCCTCGCAGCCCGGGAACGTGAAGTGCGCGTTGCCTGGCAGCCGGGTGCCGGCGTGGGCCGCGTCCTCGGTGCCGTTGAACACGGCCTCCGGGACCAGCTCGCGCACCCCGGCCACCAGCGCGTCGCGCAGCACGGCCAGGCGTTCGTTTTCCTGCCCGAGGTTTTCCACGGCCTCGGCGGCGGCCGCCGCAAAGCCCGCGGCGGAGGCGGCGTTCAGCGTACCCGAACGCAGCGCTCGCTCGTGCCCGCCGCCGTGCTGGACAGGAGTCAGGACCACGTTGCGGCGCACGAAGAGCGCACCGATTCCCACCGGCCCGCCGATCTTGTGCCCGGAGACCGCCATGGTGGCCAGCCCGGAGGCCGCGAAGGAGATCGGGACGGCGGTGAAGGCCTGCACCGCGTCGGAGTGCACGGGGATGCCGTGGGGCTCGGCGAGCGCCACGACCTGCTCGATCGGTTGGATGCTGCCTACCTCGTTGTTCGCCCACATGACCGTGAGCAGTGCGATGGTCTCCGGGGCCCTGGCGATTTCCGCCTCGAGGACGGCGAGGTCAACCACGCCGTCGGCGTCCACGGGCAGCCAGGTGACCTCGGCGCCCTCGTGCGCCTCGAGCCATTCGACGGTGTCGAGCACCGCGTGGTGTTCGACGACGGAGCAGAGGATGCGGGTGCGTACCGGGTCCGAGTCGCGGCGGTTCCAGTACAGGCCCTTGAGCGCGAGGTTGTCCGATTCGGTGCCGCCGGAGGTGAAGATGACCTCGGAGGGGTGCGCGCCGGCGGCCGCGGCGAGCTGTTCGCGCGACTCCTCCATGACGCGGTGGGCGCGGCGCCCCGCCCCGTGCAGCGAGGAGGGGTTGCCGGTCTGCGCCAGCTCGCGGGTCATGGCCGCCAGGGCGCCGGGCGACATGGGCGTGGTGGCGGCGTGGTCGAGGTAAACGGGGGTGGTGCGCACCGGTCAATTCTACCGCCACGGCGCACGGGCCCGGCAGAGGCCTTGCTCACAAGCGCTGCTCCCGACCCGTTCGGTGGCCGGGAGCAGTGCCCGGCAACGGAGCGGCTAGGCGGTGAAACCGTCCTCGAGGGTCCCGCGGCGGGCATCGTCGTCATCGTCGTCGTCGTCATCTACCTCTGGAGCGACGGGCATCGGATTCACCGCGTCCCCCTCCAGGTCCAGGCGGGTGTCGATGAAGACCTCGTGGGCCTCGAGTTCCGCGCTGGCGAGCAGCGCGTCGACGAGCGCCCGGGAACCGGCGACGATGCTGGAATCCTCGTAGAGCTCGGTGGACAGCAGCCAGGACCTGTCCTCCGGCCAGGCCAGGTTGGGGGCCTGGCGCTGCTCGCCTTCGGAGGTGCGTGCCCACAGCGGACTGGCCAGGTCTTCGAACGTACCTTCGAAAACATAGTAGGCGCGGTAGCCCGAGCCCATCTGCAGGGTCGGTCCGTTGCGGACCTCCTCGGAGAAGGCGGGTCGCTTGGCCTCGGCGTTGGCGGCCTCCCGGCGCGCGGCGTTTTCCTCGGCGCCGAGCTCCGGGTCGTCGTCGTGCAACACCTCGATCCGGTCCCCGCCGTGGATGAACGCCAGCCCGTTCCACAGCGCCAGGTAGAGTTTCCCGGCCCCCGGCGTGTGCGCGGCAAGGATCGGTGCCAGTGCCGCGAGGTCCGCGGCGGACAGCCCGTCGCCGGAGGGAGCCTCGCCCTCCCAGGCGTCCTCCACCAGGGCGATGCCGTCCTCCCCGATGCCGGAGACCGGCGTGAACTGCGCCCCGCCGTGCATGGTGGTGCCGCGCCCCGCGGCGATCCTGCCCCAGCGCACGGCCTCGCCGTCCAGGCCCAACGCCGGGTGGAAGATGCGCGCGTAGGCCTCGTAGCCGGAGGGCACCTGCCCCGCCACGAGGTCCGCAGCCCCGGGCTCGGCCGCCTGCGCCGTGAGCGCATCGAGAATCCAGCCACCTGCCGCGGGTCCCGCAAAGTTCAAAGTCATGCCAACAGGTTACCGAGGATTCCCGCCGCGGGTGGGGCGGGTGCGACGCAAAACACCCCGAACCCGCCTGCCAGCTGGTATGAATGGATCAACTGCGTCAAGGGAGCAACACAACATGGGCATGTACCTACCGCCGCTGCGACACCCGGTGCACCACTTCGGCCACCGGAGCATCGACTTCTCCTCGAGCATCGCCCTGATGGCGATCATCAACCGCACCCCGGACAGCTTCTACGACGGCGGGGCGACCTTCGCCCTGCAGGCCGCGGTGGATGCGGCCCTTGCCGCCGTTGACGCGGGGGCGGACTGGATCGACATCGGCGGGGTGCCCTTCTCCCCCGGCCCGGCGCTCGGCTGGCAGGAGGAGGCACAGCGCGTGGTCCCGGTGATCGCGGCCGTGCGCGCCGTCTCCGACGTCGTCATCTCCGCGGACACCTTCCTGCCGGAGGTCGCCGCGGCGGCCATCGAGGCCGGGGCCGACGTCATCAACGACACCACGGGGCTGAGCAACCCGGAGCTCGGGCGGGTGGTGGCGGATGCCGGAGTGCACCTGGTGCTCACCCACTCGCTGGCGGCCCCGCGGACCATCTACCCCCGCCCGCACTACGACGACGTCGTCGCCGAGGTCGCGCACTACCTGCGCACCAAGGTGGAACTGGCCCGCTCGCTGGGCATCGCCGAGGACAAGCTGGTCATCGACCCCGGCCACGACCTGAACAAGAACACCCTGCACACCCTGGCACTGACCTCCGGGTTCGAGTCGATTGCCGCGCTGGGCTACCCGGCGCTTGCCGCGGTGTCGAACAAGGACTTCATCGGCGAGACGCTGGACCTGCCCAAGGCCGAGCGCACCGCCGGCTCCCTGGCCGCCGCGGCCATGTGCATCATGAACGGGGCCCGGATCATCAGGATGCACAACATCCCGGAGTCCGCCTCCGCGGTCCGCCTGCTGGAGGCCGCCATGGGCTGGCGCGAGCCCGCCTACCTGAAGCACAACATGGGTGATGTCAACGCACCCGCCCACCCCGGGCGCACGGCTGCCGAGTCGGAGAGCATTTCCGCGGAGGCCGACGCCTGATGCAGCGGCTCTATCCGGGGCACGTGGCGGATCCCGACGACGCCCAGCTGCTGGGTTTCTACGCTCCCCCGCCCGGCACCGCACCGTTCGTCCGGTTCAACTTCGTGGCCAGCATCGACGGTGCGGCCACCCACCGCGGGCTCTCCGCGCCCCTGGGTTCGCCAGCGGACAAGCGCGTCTTCTCCCTGTTGCGCCGGTTCGCCGATGTGATCCTGGTGGGCGCCGGAACCGTGCGGGCCGAGGGCTACGAGGGCGAACTGGTTGACGACGCGTCGCGCGCCTGGCGCCTGGCCCGCGGCATGCCCGAACGCCCCGTGCTGGCCGTCGTCTCCGGGCGCCTCGACCTTGATGAAACCGGCGAACTCTTCGCGCGGAACCCCGGCGAGATCCTGATCCTGACCTCCGCCTCGGCAGACACTTCCCGGGCGGCGGCGCTGTCCTCCGTGGCCGAGGTGGTGCGCAGCCCGCTTCCCGGCTCCGCCGTCGACCCGCTGTGGCTGCGCGAGATGCTGGGCGCCCGCGGGCACCGCGTCATCCACGCCGAGGGCGGGCCGCATCTGCTCGGCTCCTTCCAGCACGCCAACGCCATCGACAGCCTTTGCCTCACCACCGCGCCGCTGGTGGCCGGCGGCGACTCGGGGCGCATCAGTGCCGGGAACCCGGACAGCCCGCTGCACCGGCTGGCGCTGCACGGACTGCTGGAGGAGGACGGCAACCTGCTGGCCGAATACCGCCGCGGGCCCCTCGCCTGACCTTGTTGATTCCGACGCCGGAGCCGGGGCACCGGATCCACGCATGTGGAACCTAGAACAGCAGCTGCACGGCCCCCGGGGCCACCTCGATCTCCACGGGCAGCGCCCCGACCTCCTCGCCGTCACCGAACCCGCGCGTGTCCGCCGCCAGCAGGCGCAGGCGGCGGACCTGTTCGATGCGCACCGCCGGGTGGGCGATGTGCCTGCCGGAGAACACCGACGGGAAGATCCCCAGGAACCGCAGCCTGCCCAGCGGGGCGATGACCACCAGGTCCAGCATCCCGTCGGTGATGCTGGCCTGCGGCACGATCCGCATGCCCCCGCCGATGTACTGCGCGTTAGCAACGGACACCATCATGGCCCGCAGCCGTTCGCCCTTCCCGTCGATCTCCAGCGTGTAGCTGCGCGGCCTGAAGGCGACGAGCTCGCGCAGCAGCGCCAGGTTGTAGCGCTGGGCGCCGCGCGGCCAGCGCATCGCGTTGGCGCGCTCGTTGACCACCGCGTCGAAGCCCGCACTGAACACCCCGGCGACGTACCTGCTGCCGAACGCCCCGCTCACCCGTGCCGCGTCGACGGGGCGGGGGCCGGCCTCCAGGGCACGGGCGATGCGCTCGACGGCGATCTCGGGCACCTTCGGGCCGAGTCCCAGCATCCGGGCAAAGTCGTTGCCGGTGCCCGCCGGAACCACCCCCAGCGGCGTCCCGGTGGTGGCGACGGCGTTGAAGCCCAGGTGCACCATGCCGTCCCCGCCGACGACGACCAGCGCCCCGATGCCTTCGGCAACCCTGCGGCCCGCCTCCTGCTGCAGGTGCGCATAGCTTGGCGCCTCGAGGAGCTCGGCGTCGATGCCGCGGGCGGCCAGCGCGGCCATGGTGCGATCCACGGCGCGATGGCCGCGGCCGGTTCCTGCGCTGCGGTTGGCGGCGACGATGACACGTTGGTTTTGTTCCGGGGGCATCCGCCGAAAATACGTGCCGGCCCGCCCGCTGCGCAACCTTCGTGACGTGCAGCCTTCGTGAGATGCCGCGCGGGGTGCCCTTCGGGTGGCGCCGGACTGCGCGGACTTGCGCCGGCCCGCCAACACGCGGGCCTTGCGCGGCCGGGAAAGTTTAGCGCCACAAGGCCCAACCGGTAGGATTTCAGGAGCACCGGTTCCGTCCCCGCCCTGTCCCCCGCACCCCGGGACGCGGTCGGGGCCAAGCCCCCTGTCACCAGCGAAAGGTCTTCCACCCGTGGCCCAGCGTCGAACCCACTACGAGGTCCTGGGCATCGCGCGCACCGCAAGCGCCACGGAGATCAAGACCGCCTACCGCAAGGCCGCCCGGGCGACGCACCCGGACCACGGCGGGAACGCCGAGGACTTCGGTGCCGTGACCCTGGCCTACGAGACGCTCAGCGACCCGGCGGCCCGCGCGCGCTACGACCGCAGCTACGGCACCGAGTCCAGCTACCTGCGCGGCAAGGCCCCTTCCGCGGGCACCTACGGGCCGGCCGACGACGCCGGTGCCTCGATGCGCTTCGAGTCGAACGCCCCGCGTTCCTCCGCCTCGGACCCCACGGTGTTCGTTCCCCCGCTGCTCGAATCCCCCGACTCGCCGCTGGAAAAGGCCAAGTCCCTCCAGCAGATCCACGGGGCACCCCGCAAGCGCGGCATCTTCGGCGCGCACGCCCGGCTGGCCCGCGAGGCGCGGACGGTCCAACTGCTCTCGCGCCAACTGCTCCCGGCGCTGCCCTCCACCCGGCTTGTCAACGGGCTGCATGCCCCGGGCGGCGGATACATCGACCATGCGCTGCTCGGCGGCTACCGGCTGGCCATCGTGCATTCGATGCTGCTGCCCCGCGGCGTGTACCGCTGGGACGGGGCCTCGCTCTTCCGCGACGGCAAGCACATCGACCCGCCGCGCATCGCCCCGACGGTGCACCGGATGCAAGCGCTGTTCCCCGAGCTCAACGTCACGGGGTGGACGGTGATCCACTCCCCCGACGGCAACCTGCACGAGCCCGTCATCGACTACGCCCGCGGCGGGGAACCCGGCCCCACCAGCACCTCCAACGTCGTCAACGCCGTGAACCTGGTGCGCGAGATGAAGATGTTCCTGGGCACCGGACCGGCCCCGAACCTCGTGGACCGCTCGGTGCTCGCCCGGCTGCTCGGCGGCATGTACTAGCGCCGCCTCCCCGGGTCCACTCCGGGTTCCCTTCCCACCCCCACACACCGTTCACCACTACACCGTTCACTCACCACCCGAAGGCTGGACCCCCGTGTTTCGCATCCTGTTCTACACCCCCGAAATCCCCGGCAACACCGGCAACGCCATCCGACTGGCCGCCGTGACAGGCGCCGAGCTGCACCTGGTGGAGCCGCTGGGCTTCGACTTCGAGGACTCCAAGCTGCGCCGCGCGGGCCTGGACTACCACGACCTCGCCGTCGTCACAGTGCACAAGGACCTCGAGTCGGCCTGGGCGGCACTGGCCCCCGAGCGCGTCTTCGCCTTCACCTCCGAGGGCGAGACCCTGTACACCGACGTCGCCTACCGGCCCGGCGACGTGCTGATGTTCGGACCCGAGTCCGTCGGGCTGCCGGCAGGGGTCAAGGCGGACCCGCACGTGACCTCCACGGTACGCCTGCCCATGCTGGAGGCCCGCCGCTCGCTGAACCTCGCAAACTCCGCCTCGATCGCCCTCTACGAGGCCTGGCGCCAGCACGGTTTCGCCGCGGCGAGCACCAAGTAGCGCACCGGGGCGGCGCACCGCACCAAGCCGGCTCGCGGCCGGCACACACTCAACGCATAGCCTTTTCCCCTATGCTTACTGGTGGCCGGATCCGGCTTACCGAAAACCACCCGAAGGATGGCACACCATGAGCGGCACC
The DNA here is from genome assembly GCF_051550675.1 of Paeniglutamicibacter selenitireducens. Taxonomy (NCBI): domain Bacteria; kingdom Bacillati; phylum Actinomycetota; class Actinomycetes; order Micrococcales; family Micrococcaceae; genus Paeniglutamicibacter; species Paeniglutamicibacter selenitireducens. The sequence continues at coordinate 611,240 of NZ_JBPULF010000001.1, forward strand.
GATCCCATGTACCCGGGGCATCGTGACGACGACAACGACGACCTCGGCATGGATCTCGTGGACCAAGTGTCCACCGACTCCGAAACCACCCGCAGGCCGTTGCAGAAGTGGGTGTTTGTCGTGGCCGGCCTCGCCGTCATCCTCATCGGCGTCGTCATCCTGCTGGCCAACCTGATACCCAAGAACTACGTCTCGCAGGTCGAGGGCGCCAAGGACAAGGTCGTGGTGCAGGCGGACCTGGAGGGCGGCGGGCACGCTGTGCTTGGCACCTCCGCCAAGGCCGACGCCGGGTCCATCGCCCTGACCGGGCTTCCGGCCATCGACGGCTCGGAACGCTACACGGTGTGGCTCATCGACGCCGCGTCCGACCGCGCCACGCTCCTGTCGACCGTCGAGTCCGGCGCCCAGAGCGCCACCGAGGGATTCAACGGGGCGGCGAACGTCGGCTCCGTGATGGTCACCATCGAACCGGCCGAGGGCAGCAGCACCCCTTCCACCGAGCCGCTGGCCGTGCTGGAAACCCCCGCCTCCAAGTAGCGGGAACCGGCCCGCGCACCGCGTCTTGACCTTGACGCTACGTCAACTCCTACGCTGGATCGCATGAGGCACCACCACCCCGCCGGGTACGGCATCTCGCAGCTGGCCAGGGATTCGGGAATCACCACCCGGACCCTGCGCCACTACGACGCCATCGGCCTGCTCGCCCCGTCCTTCACCGCCGCCAACGGCTACCGTTTCTACGGCCCGCCCGAAGTGCTGCGCCTGCAGCGCATCCTGCTGCTGAAGGAGCTGGGGCTGTCCCTCGAGACCATTTCCTCGGTGCTCGACGGGCAGCAGGACGAGCTCAAGGCCCTCGCCGCCCACGCCGGGTGGCTGGATGCCGAGCGCGAGCGGCTCGACGCCATGGCGGCGAGCGTGCGTGCCACCATCGCACACCTTCAGTCAGGAGAAGACATGGACCCCGCACAGGCATTCGACGGCTTCGGGCCGAACCCCTACGAGGCCGAGGCGCGGGAGCGCTGGGGCAACCGGGCAGTGGACGACGGCAACGCGCGGCTGCGCGCGCTGGGCCCCGGGGGCCGCGAGGCCCTGCTGGCCGAGCACGAGGCCATCGCCGACGCCCTGTACGAGGCCCTCGGCGCCGGGCTGGGACCGGGCGACCCGGAGGTGCAGGAGACGGTCGCCCGCCACCACGCCTGGGTCTGCCACAGCTGGACCCCCGGCCCCGAGGCCTATGCGGGCCTCGGGGAAATGTACGTGGCCGATGCCCGCTTCACCGCCTCCTACGACGCGCCGAAGCACGGCACCCCGCGCCCGGGCGTCGCGCGCCTGCTGGCGGCCGCCATCGCCCACTACGCCGAGGCCTCCCCGGAACGCTTCGAGGCGTAGCGCGCAGGCGGGAAACCGCCCGGCAGCAGCCGGGTTAGTAGCAGGGCCGGCAGCACAAAGCACGGGGCCAAGCGTGGATTTCCACGCTTGGCCCCGTGCTTTTCCCGTCCCGGCCGTGCCTGCCGCAGCATGCCGGCGCTGGGCTCAGAACCCGGCGATGGTGTCCGCCGCGTTGACCGCCACCACGTGGAAGGCCTCGGCCAGCGCCCCTTCGGCCAATCCGTACTCCCGGGCCTTGGCCAGGCACTGGGAGCGCACGTAGCGCTCCATCGCCGGGACGTCCGGGTGCTGGCTCAGGTGCTGGCGCAGCGCCTCCAGCTTGAGTTCAAAGACCCCGCTGATGTCCACCGCGTGGTTTTCGCGCTCCGTCGGCGCCCCGTAGAGCCACAGCCAGGGCAGCTTGTAGGCGTGCAGCCCGGCTTCCTCAAGTTCCGGGTAGGCGAACGGGTTCTCCACGGCCGGGTAGATCGCGCGGGTCACCGCCTCGCCGCAGGCCAGGTGGTCGGGGTGCGAGCGCTGGATGCGCTCCCAGTTCCGCTCCGGGTGCATGGCCAGCACCACCTCCGGGCGCACCGTGCGGATCAGCTCGACGATGCGCTTCTGCACCGCGTGGGTGGGTTCCAGGTAGCCGTCGCGCTCGCCCAGGAAGTGCACGGTGTCGACTCCCACGAGGGCGGCGGCGGCCCGCTGTTCGACGTGCCGGGTGGCGGTGATCTCCGCCGCGGTGCGCTCGTCGAACCCGCCGGCATCGCCGTCGGTCATGATGCAGTATTCGACGTGCACGCCCGCGGCGGTCCAGGCCGCCACGGTGCCCGAGGCGCCGAAGTCGAGGTCGTCGGGATGCGCGCCGAAGCAGAGCACCCGCTTCACGGGGTGCAGGGCCGGGTCGAAGACCATGCCCCTAGCCCTTGCGCCGGCGGATCTCGGCGGCGGCCTGCGGCAGCACCTGGGCCAGGTCCCCGACGATGCCCAGGTCCGCGATCTCGAACACCGGGGCGTCCGGGTCCTTGTTCACCGCGACGATGTAGGTGGAGGACTGCATGCCGGCCTTCTGCTGGATCGCCCCGGAGATGCCCGCGGAGACGTACAGCTGCGGGGACACGGTCTTGCCCGTCTGCCCGATCTGCGCCGAGTGGTCGATCCACCCGGCGTCGGTGGCGGCACGGGACGCTCCGATGGCGGCCCCCAGGGCGTCGGCAAGGTCCTCGACGGGGCCGAAATCCCCGTCGACGCCGCGCCCGCCGGCCACCACGAAGCGGGCCTCGGACAACTCCGGGCGGCCCGAGGCCGTGCGTTCAACGGTGCCGGTGATCCGGGCGGCCGGGCCCGGCTCGCCGGTCTCCAGGAACCGGATGTCCGCGGGGGTCGCTGCGGCCGGCTCCGCGGCGGGCAGGTGCACGCTGTTGGGCTTCAGCGTCACGAGCACCGGGCCGCGCGTGGCCTTCACCCGCACGGTGTAGCTGCCGGCCAGCACCGACTTGCCGACCACCAGGTCCGCGTCGACGTCGATGGCGTCGGTGACGACCCCGGCGTCGAGCTTCACTCCGGCGCGGGCCGCGACCTCGCGGCCGTGGCTGTCGTTGGGCAGCAGCACCGCGGTGGCGGCAAAGTCCCGGGCGGCGGCGGCCAGCAGGGCGGCCTGCGGGGCCACCAGCGCATCGCTTGCCGCTGCCGCGTAGAACCCGGTGGCGCCCCAGGCGGCCAGCCCGGCGCGTGCCGCGTCGTCGGCCTCGGCGCCGAGCACCGCGCGGACCTCGCCGAGCGTTCCGGCGAGGGTCAGCAGCTCGCGCTGCGACTTGGTCGGGACGGCGGCGGGCGCCGGGATGTAGACAAGAATGTGTGACATGTTGTTCCCCTCGAGAATTGCTAGATCAGCTTCGCCGCGGCCAGGAAGTCGACGAGCTCGACGCCGGCGTTGCCCGAATCGGTGATGACGGTTCCGGCGGTGCGCGCCGGGCGCGCCTGCACCTCGAGCACCGCGGTCGCCGAGCCGGCGGCCCCTACCTGCTCGGCCTCGAGCCCGATGTCCGCGAGGGTGAGCACCGTGATGGTCTTCTTCTTCGCCGCCATGATGCCCTTGAAGTTCGGGTAGCGCGGCTCGTTGGCCTGGTCGGTGACCGAGAGCAGCACCGGCAGCTCGGCCTCGAGGCCCAGCGCGGCCTTGTCTGTCTCGCGCACGGCACGCACCGTGGTGGAGTCCGCGTCGAGCTCGACGCGGGCCACCTGGGTCAGCTGGGCCAGGCCCAGCCGCTCGGCCAGCTGCGCCGGCACCAACGAGGTCTCCGCGTCGGTCGCGGCCATGCCGGTGACGACCAGGTCGAAGTCGCCCAGGTGGCGCACCGCCGCCGCGAGGGCCAGCGAGGTGGCCCCGGCGTCGGAACCCGCCAACGCGTCGTCGCACAGGTGCACGCCGTCGGTGGCGCCCATCTGCAGCGCCTTCTTCACGGCGTTCGCCGCGGCCTCGGGTCCCATGGACAGGGCCGTGACGGTGCTGCCGGCGGCGGCCCCGCCGCGCGACTCGGCAAGCTGCAGCGCCGCCTCGATCGCGTATTCGTCAAGTTCGGAGAGCACCGAGTCCTTGCGGTCCAGGCGCAGGTCCGCGCCGCCCAGGTGGCGTTCGAATTGCACGTCCGGGACGTGTTTGACGAGTACGAGGATCCTCAATGGAGCGCCTGTCAGCTGGCTCATTGCTGCCTTTCCTAGAAGTGTCCGGATGCGGTGCCCGTGCTTGCCCGCGCTGCGGGAAAAGGCACCCCTTACATGTTAGCCGTGCACCGCGGGAGGGCGTGGCGCACGAACAGCGGGCCCGAAATGTTCCGGACCCGCTGCCCGCGGTGTGACTATTTGTTGCCCCCTGCGGGGATTATGAAGCCGTCGAGGCCCCCACGGTCGCGTCGGTCGACGCCTGCTGACCGTTGCGGGTGTAATGAATCGTCACCTGGCCGCCGGCCGGGACCTCGCGGATCGCCGCGGTCAGCGAGCTGCTGTCGGAGATCACCCGGTCGCCGACCCCGGTGATGATGTCCCCGGCCTTCAGCCCGGCCTTGGCACCGGCGCTGCCCGACACGACGTCCTTGACCTGCGCACCGACGCTGAAGGAGGAGTTGCCGTCCTTCACGTCCGCCGGCTTGGCCTGCACCGTCACGCCGAGCATGCCGTGGGTGGCCTTGCCGTTGGCGATCAGGTCGTCGGCGATGCGCTTGGCGTAGTCGATCGGGATGGCGAAGCCGACGCCGATGGACCCGCTGTCGCCCGAGTCGCTGGTGCCCGACCCGGAGGAGGCGATGGCCACGTTCACGCCGATGATGTCGCCGTTGGCGTCGACCAGCGCGCCGCCGGAGTTGCCGTGGTTGATGGCCGCGTCGGTCTGGATCACGTTGATGTAGATCGAGCCCTGGGAGCTCTGCTGCTGTTGCTGCGGGGCACCCGGGAACTGGAAGTTGAACTGGTTGTTGTCGTTCTGGTCGGTGCCCTCGCTCTGTTCCGGCACCGCCGAGGAGGCGACGGAGATCGTGCGGTTCAATGTGGAGATGATGCCGTCGGTGACGGTTCCGCTCAGGCCCAGCGGGGCGCCGATGGCCACCGCGGTGTCCCCGACGTTCAAATCCGCGGACGAGCCGAGCGTCGCCGGGGTCAGGCCCTGCGCGTCGACCTTGATCACGGCGAGGTCGGAGAGCGGGTCGGTGCCCACCAGCGTGGCGTTGTAGACCTTGCCATCGGACATCCGCACGGCGATCTTCGGGCTCGCCGTGGTTCCACCGAGGGTCACCACGTGGGTGTTGGTCAGGATGTGTCCCTCGGCGTCCAGGATGATGCCCGAGCCGGAGCCCGAGGCACTGCTGCCCGTCACGTCGATGGTCACGACGCTCGGGCTGGCCTTGGCGGCGGCCGCGGTGACGGCCGTGACGTTTTCCGGGTTGTTGATGACGACGCCGCTCTGCGGTGTCTGGCTTCCGGTGCTCGAGATCGACGAAGCCGGGTTCATCAGGGCGTTTGCTCCCACGGCACTGCCGGCACCCACAAGGGCGGCGGCGACCATGCCCAGGACCAACACGCCGGAGGTGAACTTCTTCGGCGCGCTCCGCTGGGCCGGCGGAACCGGCGAGGGGACGCCGAACGCCGAGTTCTGCTCTGCGTGGGTCGGCGTGCCGTACGGGGAAGCTGGCGTGCCGTAGGGGGGCTGTGCCGCGCCCTGGGTCGCCCCGTGGGCCGCTGCCGCTGCGTGGGCTCCCGAAACACCGGCGTAGGCGGAGGTTTCGGGTGCGCTTCCGGCGCCCGGTGCTGCCGGCGCTGCCGACGTGGCGGAGGCCGGGGCGTCGGCGCTGTGCCGCGGAATGGCCTGCGTCTGGTCGACGGCACCGTCGATCTTGGACACGGGGGCTTCCTGGCCGGGGGCCGCGGGCGGCGTCACGGGGCGCTGCGGCGCCGGGGTGCCTGCCTGGTCCGGGGTGCCTGCCTGGTCCGGGGTCTCCGGTGCCTTCGGCTGCTCAAACTCGTTCTCGCTCATCGTTAACCTTCCGATGCTGGTGGTGCCTGACTGCTCTTCTTGGTTACAACTATGCCCTCCGGAACTGTGGCAGCGAAAAGTGGCACCTGAGTAGATCCTGTGAGCTTGCCGTGCTTGGCTGCACAATTCACCGGTGCACGGCGGTTTTCGTGGACTCGCACCGGTCCCGGCCATAGAATCAACATCGTTAGCAGAAATCAGGGCATATGGTGGTTTCACTACGTGCTTTGCCAAGTATTCTGCGGCGACTCAAGCAAGGGTGAAGGAAAACCATGAAGTTGTTGACCCGGCGGTTGGCTCAGGCCGCCGCTGCAGGAATCTTGTCCGTATTCATCTTTGCGCCCGCCGCATCCGCCACCGATCCGGTGACGATCCCGCCGGGGCAGTTCGTCATCGACGATGCCGGCGTCCTGGGTTCCTCCAAGTCGGAAGTCACCGACGCCGTGACCCAGCTGCGCACCGAGACCGGGCAGAACCTGTTCGTGATCTACGTCGACACCTTCACGAACCCCACAAAACCCGTGGACTGGATCACCAAGGTGGCCGAAGCCAAGGGCATGGGAACCAACGACTCGGTCCTGGCAGTGGCCGTCGAGTCGCGCCAGGGGCAGCTATCGGCCGCCAACAACGGCGCCATCGGAGCGGAAAACGCCCAGGAAATCTATACAAAGCTGGTGTCGCCGGCGCTTTCGAAGGACGACTGGGCAGGTGCCGCGATTGGCGCGGCCACCGGCATCGAGAACGTCGCCAAGGGCAAGTCACCCACCTCCAGCGGATCCGGCGCCGGCTGGTGGGTCGTGGGTGGCGTGGTCGTCGCCGGAGGCGCCACGGCCTGGGCGCTGACCCGCCGCAAAAAACTCACCGGAGGGGCCCCGCAGGTGGCCACCGGCCCCGACGGCCAACCGATCGACCCGCTCGCCTCGATGAGCGTCCCGGAGTTGCGCACCAAGGCCGGCGGCCTGCTCATCGCCGCCGACGACGCCATCCGCTCCAGCGAGCAGGAACTGGGCTTCGCCCAGGCGCAGTTCGGCGACGACGCCATCAAGCCCTTCGCCGCGGACATCGAGGCCGCGAAGGAACACATGTCCGCGTCCTTCAAGCTACAGCAGCAGCTTGACGACGAGATTCCCGACACCGAGGCCGAACAACGCTCCTGGCTGGGCGAAATCATCCGCCGCTGCGAGGCAGTCAACGAAACCCTCGAACAGCACAGCGCCGAATTCGCCTCGCTGCGCGAGCTCGAGGCCAACGCCCCAGCCGCCGTGGCGTCGCTGAAGGCAGGCCTCGACCCGCTGCGCGAACGTGTCGGCACGGCCAAGGCGGAGCTTGCCGACCTTTCCGCACGCTACGCGGACAGCGCCCTCCACCAGGTCAACACGAACATCTCCGAGGCCAACGACAGGCTCGACTTTGCCCATACCGCGGTCCTGACGGCGGAGGCGAAGATCGCCGAGGGCACCCTGCCGGAGGCTGCCGTCGCCATCCGCGCCGGCGAGGACGCCGTGCACCAGGCCACCGTGCTGCTCGATGCCATCGAGCACACCGATGCGGACCTCGAGAACGCCCGCAAGGACCTGGAGTCGCTCGTCTCGTCCTCCGCACAGGACCTTGCCCAGGCCCGGGCCTTGCTGGCCAACGGCAACAACCCGGAACTCGCCGGTTCGGTAGCCGCCCTCGAGTCGGCCCTCTCTTCGGTCCAGGCCCAGGTTTCCACAGGCCGGATCGACCCCGTCGCCCTGATCACCGCCGTCACCGAAGGCAGCGCACCGCTCAACGAGCAGCTCAACCAGATCCGGGACCAGCAGGAGCGGGCTCGCCGCGCAGCGGAGCAGCTCCAGGCCGCGGTGCGAACCGCTCAGATGAAGATCAAGGGCACCGACGAGTTCATCCGCGCCCGCCGCGGTGGAGTGGGGGCGACCGCCCGCACCCGCCTGGCCGAGGCCCAGCGGAACCTTGACGAGGCACTGCGCACCGCTGCCTCCGACCCCGCCTCGGCGCTTGCCTATGCGGAACAGGCCTCGGCGCTGGCGGACCAGGCGGCACGCCAGGCTGAATCCGATGTCAATGGCTTCGGTGGCGGCGGCGGAGGTTTCGGCGGCGGTGGCGGCAACGGACTCGGCGGGGCCATCCTCGGCGGCATCCTCATCGACTCGATCCTGCGCGGCGGCAGCCACGGCCACGGTGACGGCGGCGGGGGCGGCATCTTCGGCGGAGGCGGCTTCGGCGGCTTCGGTGGCGGAGACGGAGGCGGATTCGGCGGAAGCGGCGGCTTCGACGGCGGAGGCGGTAGCTTCTAGCCGGCGGCCACGGATCCACCAGGATCCCCACGGATTGCAGGACCGGCCCCGGCAACGGGGCCGCAGGAATCAAACGAAACACCTCAAGTAACCACCAACGAAAGGTCTCATCGTGGCAAAGCAGTCTATTTTTGGTCGTATCTCGCAGCTGGCCAAGGCAAACATCAATGCCATGCTGGATTCGGCGGAGGACCCGCAGAAGATGCTCGACCAGATGGTCCGTGACTACACGGATAACATCGCCGAAGCGGAAACAGCCGTTGCCCAGACCATCGGCAACCTGCGCATGATCGAGGACGACTACCGCGAGGACGTGAACGCGGCCGCCGACTGGGGCAACAAGGCACTTGCGGCATCCTCGAAGGCCGACGAATTCCGCACCGCCGGTGACAGCGCCAACGCCGACAAGTTCGATTCGCTCGCAAAGGTCGCCATCCAGCGACAGATGCAGTCCGAGTCCGAGGCCAAGACCGCGGAGCCGACCATCAACTCACAGCGTGAAATCGTCGAGAAGCTCAAGACCGGCCTGGACGCCATGAAGTCCAAGCGCCAGGAGCTGGTCTCGAAGCGAGACGAGCTGATCGCCCGCGCCAAGTCGGCCCACGCGCAGAACCAGGTCCAGGAAGCCGTCAAGAGCATCGACATCATGGACCCCACCAGCGAGGTCAGCCGCTTCGAAGAGAAGATCCGCCGCGAAGAGGCACGGGTCCGCGGCGCCGCGGAACTCGCCTCCTCCTCGCTCGACGCCCAGTTCAACTCACTCGAGGACCTCGGCGAGCAGACCGAGATCGAGGCTCGCCTTGCCGCACTCAAGGGCGCCAAGGCGGCGCCGTCGATCACCCCGGGTTCGGGCCTCTAGGCCGGGATACCCAGGCCATACAATCCAATGGGCGGACAGCCCGGGACCGGAGCAGCATTCCACGGTTCCCGGGGTGTCCGCCCATTGTCATACCCCTGGCAGGCTCCACGCCCGCGCTTCCGACGCCACCTACCCGCACAGCACCATCCCCGCCGCGGGCCAGGAACCTCACCGCCAAAGGTTCTCCACAACACCGGCACTGCCATGGTTCCGAATATGGCAAGCGGCCCCATGCTCGATCACATGAGCAGCGCAGCAACCACCCCCTCGCGGACCGCCCTCGGGCACGGGTCCACTCAAACCCCCGGACAGGCCGTGTCACGGGAAGAGCTGCTGCGAGACTTCTTCGAACTCCAGGACCGTCTCGATACACTCACCGAGGCCCTCGCGGCACTGGCCATCGGCTCCCCCGCGACGGCTGTCCTGCTCAACATGGGGCTGGAAAAGTCGCGCCGTCGCGCCGGATACCACCGTCTGCTTGCCGCCCGCGCGGCCCAATACTCGCTCGCCCATGAGCTTCCCGTCGAGACGCTCAACGAGCTGCGGGACATCAGCGAGCACCCGGCGGACTTCGCGGCGGGCGACGCCGCCCTGCCGGAGGATCCCTGCGGCGTCCCGAGCGGCAGGCTTCCCCACAAGGACACGGCAGAACTTCTCCAGAACATCTGCTCCATCGGCTATTTCGAGGCACGCGACCGCCTCGAGGCCGTGCGCCTCATGCTTCCCGGTGCGGCCGATCCGACGTCCGCCGCGCCACCACGATTCCCGCTGCTGGCGGCACAACTCAGGGCCGGAAACCTCCGTCCGGTCGAGGCGACCCGGGCCGCTTCCAGGCTCGAGAAGTTGCGTCCGGAGATCTCCGGACGGACCAACGCATCCGAACTCGCCGCCTCCATCGAGGAAAAGGTACTGGATTCCCTGCTCACCCAAGGCCCTGCTGCCACCGCCAAGCTCCTCAAGACCGTGGAAACGGAGCTCGAGGACGCCCCGGCGCCGACCCCCACCGCCGAGCAACTTGCCGCAAAGACCGGGTTCAGGCTCACCCGCCGCACCGAACACCTCACGTACTTCACACTGACCATGACAAACCTGGACGCCGAGCTGGTCCTGTCCCACTTCGCGCTCTCCGACAATCCACGAACCAGTGCCGGAAACAGGGAAGGCCTCGCCAGCGACGCCGCAGCCGTCGGGACCCCGCCCCGGGCCGAAAGCCTCCACATCTGCGACGGCGAGAGAACACCCCACGAACACCTGACCAGCGGAAACCCGGCACCGAGCATCCCAGAATGGGCGGTGGCCCCCAATACCCCACCCGATGAACGACCCCGAGCAGAATGGACGGATCTCGGCCTCGCGGCGCAGGCACACCAGGGCAGTGGGACGGGCACACCGTCGCCAACGAACGGTCACCCGGAGCCGGCGGCACCGGCATCCCGGCAAACGTCTTTCGGCGAGGCCGACGACGCCACGGAGGCGCCCGACGGCCTCTCCCCGGCCAGACGCAGGTTGCAGACCTTGCTCAATATCATGAGAGCCGCCGGAGGCCCGGGCGGCAGCGGGGGCAAACGAACAACGGGCCTTCCACAGGCCCGCCTCATCGTCTATTGCCACCTCGCCACCTTGCTCGGGCTCTCCGAGAAGGCGGGCATCACCCAGCACGGGCTCGAGGTGTCCCCCGGGGATCTTCGCCGGGAACTGTGCAACGCCGGAGTCATCCCCCTCGTCCTCAACGGCGAGAGCCAGATCCTCGATGTGGGCCGGGAGCAACGATTCGTCCCCGACCACATGCGCCAAGCGGTCCTTGCCAGGGATGGCGGCTGCCTGGTCCCGGGCTGCACAGTGCCGCCCGAGCACCTCGAAATGTGCCACGTCAAGGCATGGGCCGACGGCGGAACCACCAGCATCGCCAACACGGGACCCGGCTGCACCAACCACCACCACGGGTTCCACACGGGGCAATACAAGCTCGTGCTCAACGAACAGGGGCTGCCCGCGGTCATACTCCCCCGGTACCTGGATCCCTCGCAGAAACCCCGGCGGAACGCCCACTGGCAACAGCAGACACTCACCGACCCCATGCTCTTCTAAACAGAGCCGGGCGCAGGCGCAAGAAAACCCATGATCCTATGGGATCATGGGTTTTCTTTTCTGTGGCGGGGACAGGATTTGAACCTGTGACCTCCGGGTTATGAGCCCGGCGAGCTACCGAACTGCTCCACCCCGCGTCGGTAGGTTCAACACTACCAGCGCAATGCCGCGACACCTAATCGGGGTGAACCGCAGGTCAACAGCCGGCCACGGAGGCAGCCTGACCGGTCTGATCCAGCGCGCCGCCCCGGGCAAGAGTACGGAAACCAGCGGGGCCGGCGGAAAGCTGCGAAAACAAAAACGACCCCGACCGGGTTTCCCCGGTCAGGGTCGTTGTTTCGTGGCGGGGACAGGATTTGAACCTGTGACCTCCGGGTTATGAGCCCGGCGAGCTACCGAACTGCTCCACCCCGCGGCGATGAATCAATCATCGCCGACGGGGCACGACCAGCGCAAATTCAGGCGGTGTCGCCCTGCTCACACCCGGAGGTCGGCACCGGATTAAGGTGCGGGGGTTTCCTGTGCCGGCGTTTCGGACGCCGGGGCACCCGTGCCGTCACTCGGGGCCGGAGCCTCCGGCACCACCGGCTTTCCGGTCACCTCGGCTTCCGCCTCGAGCGCCGCCTCGATGGCCTTCTCCAGCTTTGCCTGCTCGGCGCCGTACTTCGCGAAGTCGTTCTTCGCCAGCGCCTCCTGGCCCGCCTTGATGGCCGCGTTGGCATCGTCCAGGGCCTTGGCGAGCTTCTCCTGGGCCGTCTGCTTCACGGGCTCCGCGCCGGGTTCGCCCTCGCCGGAGGTCCCGCCGTTCTCACTTGTCACGGCGCCCGAGGAGCCCTCGAAGACCTGGTCAAGCGCCTCGGAGAGGGTGTCGGCGAAGCCGACGTTGTCACCGAACGCCACCAACACCTTGCGCAGGGTCGGGTAGGACGTCGGGCCCGAGGACTGCACGTAGACGGGCTGGACGTAGAGGATGCCGCCGCCGACCGGCAGTGAGAGCAGGTTTCCGTTCTTGACCTGCGACGCACCCTGGCGCAACAGGTTAAGCGTCTGCGACACCGTGGTGTTGGAGTCGAAGTTCTGCTGCGCCTGGCCCGGGCCGGGGACGCTGGTTTCGCGAGGCAGTGCCAGCAGCCGGAGCTTGCCGTAGCCCTCCGCCTTCTTGCCTGCCTCGTTGCCCGCATCGGCCTCGGCCGACAGGAAGCCGAAGAGCACGTTTCGCTGCTGCCCGCCCGCCGCTGTCTGCGGAATGAAGGTGGAGGTCAGCGAGAAGGTCTCGGCGTCCTGCGTCGGCATCTTCAGCGACATGTAGTACGGCGGCTGCTTCACGTTGGCGTTGCCCTGCGTCGGGTCCGAGGGAACGGCCCAGGCGTCGTTGGAGTCGTAGAAGCCGTCGGGATCCGTCACGTGGTAGGTGGCCAGCAGTTCGCGCTGGACCTTGAACAAATCCTCCGGGTAGCGGACGTGGCTCATCAGCTCGCCTGACATCTCGCTCATCGGCTTGATGTTCGTCGGGAAGACCTTCTGCCACGCCTGCAGGAGCGGCTCGTCTTCTTCCCAGGCGTACAGGGTGACCGAGCCGTCGTAGGCGTCGACGGTCGCCTTGACCGAGTTGCGGATGTAGTTGACCTGGCCGGTCAACGCCGCGGCCCGGGTGCCGCCGCTCAGCGAGTCTGCGACAGCCGAATCGAGCTGCTGCTGCTTGGAGTACGGGTAGTTCTTGGAGGTGGTGTACGCGTCCACGATCCACTTCACGCGGCCGTCGACGATTGCCGGGTAGGCGTTGGAGTCGACAGTGAGGTACGGCGCGACCTTCTGGACGCGGTCCTTCGGGTTGCGGTCGTAGAGGATCTGCGACTCCGAGTTGATGGCGTCCGACAGCAGCAGGTCGGTGGAGGCGAACTTCAGCGAGTAGACAAGGCGGTTGAAGAAGTTGCCGACCGACGGGCCGCCGTCGCCGGAGAAGGTGTTTCGGGTGTCCTGGCTGCCGGACCCGGAGGCCGGACGGTCAAGTTCCCGCGGGGCCCAGCCTTCGGGGCCGCCGACGATCGAGTATTCCGGGGACAGCTCGCCGAAGTAGATGCGCGGCTCGTAGGTCTTGTCGCTGGCGAGCACGCCGCCGGTCGGGATGCCACTGAGCATGAAGTCGGGGCGCCCGCCGGAGGTCACGCGGTTGCCGTACGCGGCCACGACGCCGTAGCCGTGGGTGTAGGTGATGTGCTGGTTGACCCAAGACTCGGTGGGATCGACACTCAGCTCGCGCACGGCGATCACGGTGTCCTCGGTCTTGCCGTCGATGTCGTAGCGGTCGACGTTCAGCGTCGGGGCAAACTTGTAGTAGGTGCGGAACTGCTGCAGCTGGGCGAACGCCGAGGAGACGAGGTTCGGGTCCAGCAGGCGGATGTTCGTGGTGGTCGCGCTGTCCTTGGCCAGCGCGTCCTTCTTCGGGTTCACCTCGGCGTTGTAGGCGGTCTCCTCGACGCCGTCCAGGCCGTAGGCCTTGCGGGTCATGTCGATGTTCTTCTCGATGTACGCGCGCTCGAGCGTCTTCTCCGACGGGACGACCTGGTACTGCTGCACGATGAACGGGTAGATGCCGCCGGCGACGACGACGGTGACGAGCAGCATCGCGGTGCCGATGACCGGCAGGCGCCAGCGCCCGATGATCGCGGTGATGATGAACGTGATGGCCACGAGCACCGCGGCGATCGCCAGGATCGTCTTGGTGGGGATGACGGCGTGCACATCGGTGTAGAGCGCACCTGCCACGCGGCCGTTTTGCGAGAGCAGCGTCGAGTAGCGGTCGAGCCAGAAGTTGCCGGCCTGCAGGAGCAGGAAGGCCACGGCGAAGACGGCGATGTGGATGCGGGCCGCCTTGCCAACGACGATGCCGCCGCGTTCCTCAACGCGGATTCCGCCGTAGAGGTAGTGGGTGAGCAGCCCGGCGATGCCGGCGATCAGCACCACGGAGACCATGTAGCCCAGCAGCAGGCCCAGGAACGGCAGGGTGAAGATGTAGAAGCCGAGATCCATGTTGAACTGCGGGTCGGTTTCCCCGAACGGGACCTGGTTGAAGAAGAGCAGCACTTCCTTCCACTGGGAAGTCACTGCGGTGGCGGCGAAGACGCCGATGACCACCGGCACGCCGATCATCAGCAGCCGGCGCATCGGTTCGAGCTGCGACTGGTACTTGGACATGGCGTCCTGCTGGCGGCCGTCCGGCGCATACACCGGGCGGGCACGGTAGGCCAGGCGCATCGAGATCCAGATGGCGAAGCCCATGACCAGGAACGCCACGGCGAAGATTCCGATCTTGGCGAGGTTCTCGGTCCAGAACACCGACTGGAAGCCGAGCTGGTTGTACCAGAGCACGTCGGCGTACACGCTCGCGAAGAAGACGAACACGGCGACCAGGATGCCGATGATGACGATTGTGGGCATCAGCGGCGAGGAGCGCCGCTCCGGATGCTGCTGCGGGTCAGGGCGCTCCTGCGGGCCGCGCGGGGGCCCTCCGAAGGGATTGCCGTTGCCAAAACTCAATTTTTACCTCACCGTTGGACCGATTCGGCACGCCGCGGAGGCGCACCTCGAACATGGACTTTGTTCTCCATTCTGCCCTGCATCCGGCCCGGCGGCTCAATGGGCACAGCCATTCGTCGGCAAAAGTGCGTAAATCGTGACAGTTGCCGGACAAAACCCGGCAAATCCCGCCCGAACCTGAGTGTTTACTGGCAAAAACTACCGGCATGTGGGGAACGAGGCGGGGTCCTGCCCGCCGCCGATCCCCTCCACCGCTGCCCGTGCCTGCTCCAGCGTCTCCACCTTCACCACGTCCAGCCCCGCCGGCACCCGACCGACGACGTCGGCGCAGTTCTCCGCCGGGGCCAGGAACACCTGCGCGCCGTTGGCCTTGGCACCGACCATCTTCTGCGCGATGCCGCCGATGGGCTGGACCTGGCCGTCGGCGGTGATCGCACCGGTGCCGGCGAAGTGCTTGCCGCCGGTCATTTCCCCGGGGGTCAGCTCGTCGACGATGGCCAGGGCGAACATCATCCCGGCGCTCGGGCCGCCCACATTCTCCAACCCGAACTTCACGTCCACGGGGAAGTCGAAGCCGCTGGAGAGCATGATCCCCAGCTGGCGCTGGCCGCCCTGGCCCTCGGTGGTGGTGACAGTGGCCGTCAGCGGCTTGCCGTCGCGCAGGATCTCCAGCTCACTGGGTTTGCCCCCCGCCTTCTGCAGCTCGGACTTCAGCAGTTCCAAGCCGGTGATGGCCGTGCCGTTGATGGACACCAGCCGGTCCCCGGTCTTGAGTTCGGCGGAGTTCTGCTCGGTGGCGAACCCGGCGATGGAGAGATGCTGGGTGAAGGGAATGTCCAGCTCGTGCAGCGCCGCGGCAGTGGAGAGCTGCTGGGAGTCGTCCATCATCACGGTGTTCTGCTCGCTTTGCTGCTCGGTGGTGGTGCCGCGCGGCAGCACCATTTCCTCCGGCAGCACGTCCTTCTTCGGGTCGATCCACCCGCCGAGCACGTTGAAGAAGCCCAGGCGCCGCTGCCCCCCGCCCTGAACGTAGACGGTGGTCATGTCCAGCGCACCGCTGGTCGGGTGGGTCGGCTTCCCGGTGACCTCCAGCATGGGGGTTCCGTCGACGGATCCGATGGTGTTCATCGCCGGCCCTGCGGATTCGACAACGAAGTGCGTGGGCAGCACCGCGGCCAGGGCTATCGTTCCCACGGTGATCCACCCGGCGATCGACATGCCGCGCTGCGCGGCGGCAGACCGGGGGGTTGCTGCGGCGAAGGGGTTGCGTCCGTGCAGCAGCGGCCTGTGGTCGGCGCCGTCCGGGCCTTCGATTCCCCCGACGCCCCCGATTCCCCGGGCTCCCCCGATGGTGCCCGCACCGCGCGGGTCCGGGGCTGCAGCGTCGTTCGTCGTCGACTCGGGTCCCGGGGACTCCGGCGTTCCTGGCACTGCTGGCACTGTTCCTCTTTCACGTTTACGGGGCGTTCCCGCGGGGTGGCGGACGCTGCCCGCGGCGCGCGCCCGACCATGCGGCTGCGTTCCAGCCTACAAGCACGCACGCCGGAGCATCCGCGCAGCTGGTCCGCGCTCCGGTGTTCACAGCATTTTCCGATGTGCCCACAGCGAACTGGCTTCAACGCCCGTGGGACGCGGAGGCGGGGCCGGGGTACCGTTGAACCATGGCTGAGAATCCCCCATCAAACCGTCCCGATGATTCCGAAAACAACGACGGCAACCCGAAGGACCCCTTCTCCGAGATGTTCGGATCGTTGTTCGGCGGCGCCGGTGGATTCGACCCGAAGAACCTCCCCGAGGGACTGGGCGAGGCCATGGGCATGGGCAACAACCCCGAGGCCATGGCGCAGATGATGAAGCAGGCCCAGGCGATGATGGCCGCGATGGCCCAGGGCGGCTCCGGCCCGGTCAACTGGAAGATGGCGACGGACACGGCCCGCCAGTCGATTGCCGGCGACGACCCCTC
Source organism: Paeniglutamicibacter selenitireducens (assembly GCF_051550675.1). Taxonomy (NCBI): domain Bacteria; kingdom Bacillati; phylum Actinomycetota; class Actinomycetes; order Micrococcales; family Micrococcaceae; genus Paeniglutamicibacter; species Paeniglutamicibacter selenitireducens. The sequence continues at coordinate 627,880 of NZ_JBPULF010000001.1, forward strand.
GATCACCCCGGCCCGCGCCTCCGCGATCGCCAACGCCGCACAGCTGGCCGACCTGTGGCTCGATGCCGCCACCGCGTTGGAGGGGGACGGCAGCACCTGCCGCGCGTTCTCCCGCGCCGAATGGGTCGAGAAGACCATGCCCGTGTGGAAGTCGCTGACCGAGCCGGTGGCCGAATCCGTCGGCAAGGCCATCACCGCGGCGCTGACCGAACAGATCCCCGAGCAGATGCGCCCGATGATCGGCGGCGCACAGGGCATGCTGCAATCCCTGGGCGGCACCATGTTCGGCATGCAGCTGGGCACCGCCGTGGGCGGCCTGGCCAAGGACGTGCTGGGCGCCACCGACATCGGCCTGCCGCTGGCCGGCTCCGCCCCGGCGCTGGTGCCGAGCAACCTGGCAGCATTCGGCGAGGGGCTCGAGGTCCCGGAGCAGGAGGTGCTGCTCTTCGCCGCGTTGCGCGAAAGCGCCCACGTGCGCCTGTTCAACCGGGTGCCGTGGTTGCGCTCGACGCTGATCGGCGCCATCGAGGCCTACGCCCGCGGCATCCACATCGACATGTCGCGCATCGAGGAAGCGGTGCGTGACATCGACCCGATGAATCCCGAGTCGATGCAGTCGCTCATGGGCGAGGGTTTGTTCATGCCCCAGCGCACCCCGGCGCAGGACGCCGCGCTGGAGAAGCTGGAGCTGGTGCTGGCGCTCGTGGAGGGCTGGGTCGACGAGGTGGTTGCGGCTGCGGCCGTCAACCTGCCCAGCGCCGTGCCGCTGCGCGAGACCATCCGCCGGCGCCGGGCCTCCGGCGGCCCCGCGGAGAATGCCTTCGCGTCCCTGGTGGGACTCGAGCTTCGCCCGCGCCGCCTGCGCGAGGCCGCTGCCCTGTGGGCGCACCTGCTGGAGGAACGCGGCATCGAGGGCCGCGACGCCGTGTGGGACCACCCGGACCTCATGCCGACCGGCGAGGACCTGCGCGACCCGGAGGGCTTCACCCCGCGCCGCCAGCTCGCCGAGGCGAGCATGGACGACATCGACGCGGCGCTGAGCAAGCTGCTGGCCGGCGGCTTCGACGAGCCGGAGGACGCTGCCGGGGCCGGAGACGCCGTGGCCGAGGGCGAAGAACCCCCCGGCGAGGCCTCCGGCGACGAGCCCTCCGACGACGGGGAACCGCAGGGCAAGTAGCCACGCCCCGGGCCGCACCACCCGGGCCCCGGAACGAACAATGGCCGGCGGCCGCAGACTCCACTTGGTGGGTCCGCGGGCGTCGGCCATCGTCGTTACAACGGTGCTGCGCTGGATTCCCGGGGTCCCGGTGGTGCATCGAGCGCGGTGTCCACGCCGGCACACGGGGACTCAGAACGGCCGGTGGTCCGCCGGCCTGCCGGACTGCCCTGCGCGCGCGGCGCCGCGAGGGTCGGCCGGGACTGCCGGCTCCGCGTCGAAATCGTCGAAATCGTCGAAATCGTCGAAATCTTCCCCGAGCGGGATGCCCGACTCCGGCACGCCCTCGGCGCCGGCGTGCAAGCGGGCGGCGTACCCGTGGCTCACCCCCGCAAGGAAGATGTTGGCGTCGTGGACGCGCGGGTAACGGGACAAGGCCGCCTTGAAACGCGGACCGTGGCCGTCGCGCGGCTCCACCAGGTGGGCCAGCTCGTGGGCGAGAACATAGTCCTGCACCCACTGCGGCATGGCACGTAGCCGTTCGGACAGGCGGATCCTCCGGCTGACCAGGCTGGCCGAGCCCCAGCGGCGGTTCTGGTTGCCCACCCAGCGCGCCGAGGCCGGCGCCGCCCGCCCGCCGAACAACTGCGCATCCAGGGAGCGCGCGCGCTCAAGCAGCAGCACGTCGGCATCGGGCACCGCCGCCCGGGCCACCTTGCGCTCGAGCTTCTTGACCATGTCAAGCACCAGGATCCGCTCGGCGTCGTGCGTCAATGCCGCGGGGACCGAGACCACCATTGTCTCTTCCTTCCAGACGGCGGAGATCGTCTTGCGGCGCTTGGTGGAGCGCACCACCCGGATGGGCGTGCCGGAGTCGTTCACGAACTCGATGCTCGACGGGTGCACTGGCATGACGTGTTCCTTTCCTGGGCCGGGGCGCGGCGGGAGCCTCCTCGGGCACCGCATCCCCGCGCTGTTGCACTTGCCCGCGCCGGCTTGTGGATAGCTCCGGCACGGCGTCGGGGCAGTGCCACCATGGGCTGGAGGAAACCGTTCGGTTCACGATGAAAGGGGCAGCGGGATGAGGATCAACCCGGGTCTACAGGTACTCAGCATAGTGGAGGGGACCATCCAGATCGGCACCGGGCAACATGCTCGGTGGATAACTGGTCTGGACACCGCGGAGCAGCAATTCGTGCTCTCACTGGGCGGGCGGGAACCAGTGCCCGGGCCCCCTGGGGCACCGCCGCTGGCACCCGCGCGGCAGCAGGCGATCCTGTCCGTGCTGCGTCCGGTGCTCATCGACCCCGGCCCGCAGCCGGCGGGCACCGTCGGGTCGGTGGCGCCGGGGAACGCTGCCGCACCCGAGGGGCCGCTGCCCGCCGGCGGCCCCCGGGCCGTTGACACCTCCGGGGGGCCCGGGGATTCCCGGCTCACCCCGGACATCCTGCAGTGGTCCGCCGCCTATGAACTCGATGCCGCCCCGGTGTTGCGCAGGCGTGCCGAGGCGCGCGTTGCCATCCACCACCTGGGCAGGACCGGGCAGATGCTGGCGGGGATCCTTGCCGCGTCGGGCATCGGCTCGCTGCTGCTGTGCGACGACGGGCGGATGCAGCCCGAGGACCTCGGCGCGGCAACCACCGGTATCAACAGCGTGGGGCAATGGCGCACCAGGGCGGCGGCACGGGCGCTGGCGCAGACCTACCCTCGGCTCACGCTCGCCGAAGCCCCGCTGCGTCCGCCCGACGCGGCACCGGTGGACCTTGCCGTGGTGATAGCCGGCGGGCTGTTGCCGGACCTCGGGTCCCTGCCGCAGGATGACCGGCTGCTGCCGGTGCTCTTCACCGACGCCGGGGTGCGCATCGGGCCGATGGTGATCCCCGGGCTGACCATCTGTGAAGCGTGCGCCTGGGAGCAGTGCGATCCCACGCTGCGCATCGTTCCCGCTGGCGGGCACCCCGGGAACCGGCACCCGCTGCTGCCCGAGGCAAGTCTTGCCGCCACCGCAGCCGGCACCGCCGCCACGCAGATCCTCATGGCGCTGGACGAGGTGAACGTGCCGGTCGCGGCCGAGGCCATGATTCTCGTCGACTTGGCGACCGGTGCCACACGGCAGGTTCCGGCGCGGCCCCGGCCCGGCTGCACCTGCCTGGACGGGCAGGCGGCCTAGGCGGAGCCGAGGATCTGCAGGATCGCTTCCCCGTAGCGCTCGAGCTTGCCGGGACCCACCCCGGAGACAAGCCCCAGCCCCGCCAGGTCGCCGGGGTTCGCTTCGGCGATGGCCATCAGCGTCGCATCGGTGAAGATCACGAACGCCGGCAGCGAATTGGCCTGGGCGACCTGCAGCCGCCAGGAGCGGAGGTTCTCGAAGACCGCCTCGTCGTACCCGGCAGGGCAGTTGCCGCAGCGCCCGAGCTTGCGTTCGGTGGCGCCGGCGAGCAGCGTGCCGCAGGTGCGGCACGTCGGGGGCCCGGCGAGCGCCTTGCGCCGGGTCGCCCGGGGCGGTCCCTGGATGCGGGAGCTGCCGGCGGGGCGCAGCCCGTCCAGGAAGCGCGAGGGCCGCCGGTGCGCGCGTCCGCCCGGGGTCCTGGCCAGCGACCAGGACAGCGACAGGTGGACGCGGGCACGGGTGATGCCGACGTAGAGCAGCCGGCGTTCCTCGTCGTACCCGGCCTGGTCCTCGGCGAAGGAGATCGGCATGAGGCCCTCGGAGAGGCCCACGAGGAAGACCGCGTCCCATTCCAGGCCCTTGGCCGCGTGCAGCGAGGCGAGGGTGACTCCCTGGATGGTCGGGGCGTGCTGGCTGGCGGCGCGTTCCTCCAGCTCGGTGACGAAGGCGTGCAGGGTGAAGGGGGTTTCGTCGTCCATGCGGGCTGCCGCCATCTCGTCGGCAAGTCCGACGAGTGCGGAGAGCGACTCCCACTTCTCGCGCACCGCTCCCCCTCCGCTCGGGGCGGTGGCGCTGTAGCCCAGCGACACGAGGATGTCGCGGGTGAGTTGCGGGACGGATTCGTCGCTCGCCGAGCGCGCCGCGGAGCGCAGCTGCAGCATCGCGTCGCGCACCTCGCGTCGGTTGAAGAACCGTTCCCCGCCGCGCAGCAGGTAGCCGATGCCCTGCGCCGTAAGGGCCTGCTCGTAGGCCTCGGACTGCCCGTTGGTGCGGTAGAGGATCGCGATCTCGGCGGCCGGGGTGCCGGCGGCGAGCAGCTTCTTGATGCGCGCGGCGACCTCGGCGGCCTCCGCCTCGTCGTCCTTGGCCTCGAGGAAGTCCGGCTCCGGTCCGGGGTCGCGCTGGGCGACCAGTTCCAGCGGTGTCGGCCAGGCGATGTCCCGGTCCGGCACCCCTGGTTCGGGGCTGCGCGCGGCGAGCACCCGGTTGGCCAGGTGCACCACCTGTGGGGTGGAGCGGTAGTCCCGCACCAGCTTCACGACGGGGGCGTGGCCGTACTTCGCCGGGAAGTCCAGCAGGTGGCGCGGCGTGGCACCGGTGAAGGAGTAGATGGTCTGCGAGGCGTCGCCCACCACGCAGAGCTCGTCGCGCCCACCCAGCCAGAGGTCAAGCAGGCGTTGCTGGAGCGGGGAAACGTCCTGGTACTCGTCGACGACGAAGTGGCGGTACTGTTCGCGCACCGAGGCGGCGACCCTCTCGTCGTCCTCCAGGATCGCGACGGTCAGCAGCAGCACGTCCTCGAAGTCGATGTACTGGCGGTCGGTCTTCACGTCCTCGTAGGACTGGAAGATGCGTGCGACGGTGGTGGTGTCCAGCCCGCCCGGGGTCCCGCGGTCGGCGGCGGCCGCGACGTAGCTCTCCGGGGTGAGCATCGAGACCTTGGCCCACTCGATCTCGGCTGCGAGGTCGCGGACCGTGGCCCGGTCCGCGTTGGTGCGCAGGCGCCGGGCGGCCTCGGTGATCAACGGGGCCTTGTAGTCGACGATGCCGGGCAGCGACCCGCCGATGGCCTGCGGCCAGAAGTACTGCAGCTGGCGCAGCGCCGCGGCGTGGAAGGTGCGCGTCTGTACGGCCCCGGCACCGAGCTCACGCAGCCGGGAGCGCATTTCGGCGGCGGCGCGGGCGGTGAAGGTGACGGCCAGCAGCGAGCTGGGCTTGTACACGCCCGAGTGCACCCCGTAGGCGATGCGGTGGGTGATGGCCCGGGTTTTGCCGGTACCGGCACCGGCGAGCACGCAAAGCGGGCCGTTCAGCGTGGTGGCGACCTGGCGCTGCTCGGCGTCCAGTCCGGCGAGGATGCGGTCTTCGAGGGATGCCATGGGCGTTCTAGTTCTCCAGGTGTTCGGGTTCGGGCAGCGCGCCGCCGTACCAGTTTTCGATCAGGGCGCTGGCGATGGAGACCCCGGCCGGCACGCCGATCTCCCCGGAGCGGATCTGGGCTGCAAGCTCCTCACGGGTGAACCAGCGCAGATCGATGATCTCCACCCCGTCCGGGCGCAGCTCGGTGCCCACGGCGGTGGCCGTGAAGCCGAGCATCAGCGAGCACGGGAACGGCCACGGTTGCGAGCCCATGTAGCGCGGGTTGGCCACCGTGACGCCCGATTCCTCGGCGACCTCGCGGACCACCGCCGACTCCAGCGACTCCCCCGGTTCCACGAATCCGGCCAGGGTGGAGAAGCGCTTCCCGCCCCATTGGGCGTTGGCACCCAGCAGCAGGCGGTCCTCGGCGTCGGTGATGGCGACGATGACGGCGGGGTCGGTGCGCGGGAAGTGCTCCGACCCGTCGTTCGGGCAGGCCTTGACCCATCCGGAGGCACGCGGCTCCAGCCAGTGTCCGCAGCGCGGGCAGTACTGCATCGAGTGGTTCCAGTTGGCGATGGCGACGGCCTCCACGAACAGCCCTGCATCCCGGGGGGCCAGGCCCGCCGCGACGTCGCGCAGCCCCAGCCATTCGCCGGGGTCGGCCCCCGCATGTTCCCGGGTCAGCACGCCGGGGTCGTCGTGGAAGGCGTGCAGGACGATTTCGCGTTCGCCGTCGAAGCCCAGGTAGACCTCCGTGCCGCCGTCGGGAACCAGGTCCCGGGCCACGAGTTCCAGGGCGCCGTCGCGTACGTGAACCCGGCCGCCGACCATGATGAGGTATCCGGTCTCCGGGGAGTCGCCCAGCCGCTGAAGCCAGTCGCTTTCCGTTCGCCGTTCGCACCGCCTGTCGACGGATTCACGCGCCAGCGGCAGGGCCCCGAGGGCCGGGTGGGTCTGGCCTGCTGGCTGCGCTGATTCACTCATACCCCTAACGGTACTGACCCTCGCCGCCCAACACCTACTCCCGCGTATCCCTCCTGCGGTTTCAGGGCCCAGGTGCGCCTCCCCGGCACAAGGCCGCTTCCCCGGGGCCCGAAACGTTGCCGGTGCCACACCGTGGCTGGGAACCGGCTGGATATTGGGCTTAAATCACGCGACTCGCCGCCTCGCGGCAGGACGCGGGCGGCACCGGCGGTCTACGGTGGAGGATGTGAAACGCTCTCCCATGGAACTCGCTGCCATCGCCACCGCCGCGGTCCCCGGCTTGGCCCCCACGGGCGTGGCCTCATTGCCGGATGACAGCGACGATTTTGACTCGGTGCTCATCGTCGACGCCGAGAAGAACCGCTGGCGCGTGCGCTCCCCGCGCCACGACGAGGCAAGCATCCGACTCGAATCCGAGCTGGCGGCCTTGCGCGCGTTTTCCGCAGGCATCCGGGCTTCCCTGCCCTTCCAGCTTCCCTCGGTCGCCGGCACGGTGCGCCAGGGCACGCTGCGCACCTTCGTCTACAACCACCTGCCGGGCAAACAGTACTCGCTGGAGGACCTGGTGGGCCTGGGTTCCCGCTGCGCCCAGGACCTCGGAGCCGTCATGGCCGCGATCCATTCCATGCCCAAGTCCGCCATCGACCGCGCGGATTTGCCGTCACATTCCTCCGAGCAGGTCCGCCAGCGGCGCCTGAACGAGCTCGACGCTGCGGCAACAACCGGCATGATCCCGTCCCGTCTGCTGCGCCGGTGGGAACATGCACTTGAGGACGTTGCCCTGTGGCGGTTCAACTCGACAGTCATCCACGGCGACCTGCACGAGGACCAGCTCCTGGTCGAGGATGCGAAGGTCGTCGCGGTCACGGGCTGGACCGACCTCCAGGTCGGAGACCCCGCCGACGACTTTGCGTGGCTGGCCGCGGTGCACGAGCAAGCCTTCGCCGATGCCGCCTTGGAAGGTTACGTGGCCGTGCGCGGCGACCGTGCCGATCCCCACATCATGCGCCGCGCAGCGCTTGCCGCCGAGTTCGCCCTTGCGCAGTGGCTGGTCAAGGCCATCGCCAGCGAGGACGTACAGCGGATCGCCGAAGCCAAGACCATGCTCGAGGATCTCGACAACGACATCGCGGAGTACGGCGGACAGCCGATCAGCGTTGTCGAACCACCTCGTGCAACGCGGGTGGAAACCCCCGCAGCGTCCCCCGTCCCCGTGGGTTCCGCGGTCACTCCGCTGTCCCCCGATGCAGCCGAAGCGTCGGACAATTCTCCCGAACCGGAACCGGCAACGAACGCCATCCGGCTGGTTCCGGTGCCGGATTCGATCACCCGTCCCGTCCCGGCGCAACCCGAATCCTTGCCCCTACCCGTACCAAGTGGCGCCGACTCTACGGGTCCCGATGCTGAAGTCGCCGAAGAACTGCCCGCGCCTCTCAAGGCCGTGCCAGCGCCGGAATCCGCCGATGATGCACGCGTCGACGATGGCCCGAAGGACGAGGCAAGGGCCAACGGTTCGTCCGAGGAGGGCGATGGCCAGGAGGCTTCCGGCCCCGACACCACCGCCATACCGATCCAGCCGGTTGAACCCAAGTAGCTGTGGAAAGTACCTGAGGCCACCACTCCGTAGCGATCAGCGGGCCCGGGAAACGGTCATTCGTTTCCCGGGCCCGCTGCGCATGCGGCCAATTCGCTAGGAGTTGAGTGTGCCGATGGACTCGGTGATCAGTGCCACGAGTTCTGCTTCCTCGGCCAGGTCGTGCGGCCTGATGGTGATGCCGGAACCGACGTAGTAGAACGCGGCGCGCACCTGCTCCACGTCGATTCCCAGCAGGCGCGCCCAGCCCAACCGGTAGACGGCCAGCTGCAGCGACTTGCTGCGCAGGTCCTCCCCACGCGGCACCCTCCCGGTTTTCCAGTCGACCAGCAGCCACGAGCCGTCGGGCTCCTGGAACACCGCGTCGATGCGGCCACGAACACTGACCGGACCGATCCTCGTCTCGATGGCCGCCTCCACATGGGCAGGCTGGCGGTGGGCCCACTCGGACTTGAGGAACGCGTCCTTCATCTCCTCCAGGTCCAGCGCCTCATCGATGTATGCGTCGGCGGCGCCCATGAATTCGCCGAGGTCAAGCATCCCCGTGGAATCGAAGTACTCCTCGAGCCACGCGTGGAATGCCGTGCCTCGGCGCGCCGCGGTTCCCGGGCGTCGGGGAACGGGCCGCCGCAGGTCATCCAGCACGGCTTGGGCGTCGGTGGCCAGTTCGACGAACACCGAGGCCCGGACGTGCTTGGGCACGCTGGTGGTCCGCACTTCGGCGGCCTCCGCTGCCATCCTGGCCACCAGCAGCTTCGTTTCTTTGAGCCACGCCTCGCCGATGGGCGTCTGCCAGGAAGCGTCCACGTCCCCGGGGACAGCTGCGGACCCGCCGTCGCGTGGTTCCGCGGACTCTTCCGCCGCCGCGCTGCCCGCTTCATCGGCAGGCGCATCGGGTGCGGAGACCGGGAGCCCCGCGGCGGCGAGCACCGATCTGGCGGCGGCCTCGAGTGCGGCACGGCGACCCGGCGGGCGGGGCCGAACAGTTCCCCCGCCGACCACGACGGGTCCTTCCAGCGGGTCGTAGGGCCAGCGGGCCTCGAGCGGTTCCTCACGGAACGGGTTGGCTTCCGGAGCATGGTCGTCCTCGACCCAGGTCGTGATGTGCGCCGAGGCCGTCGGCCCCTCGGCCAGCGGCAGCATGTCGCCCAGGAACCCCGAGGGTTCGGTCATCTTGGTCCGGGTTCCGGTCCAGACCGTGGCCGAGCAGATCAGCAGGCTCTTGGCGCGGGTCAGTGCCACGTAAGCCAGGCGCCGCTCTTCCATTTCGGCGTGTGCCAGGACCTCGGACTTGAACATGCCTTCGGCCTTGACCGCGTCGAAGAGCGATTCCTGGTCGGTGTCCCACTGCGGGAGGTCGTGTTTGTCCCCGCGCAGCGGCCAAGGAAGTGCAGCGTCCCCGCTGGTCCAGCGCGAGTCGTTGGAACTGGGGAAGATTCCGTCGTTCATGCCCGTCACGGCCACCACGTCCCACTCCAGCCCCTTGGAGGCGTGGATTGTCAGCAGCTGTACGGCTTCCGGGTTCGACTCCGCCTGCACGATCGCCAGGCCGCCTTCCTTTTCGGCGGCGGCCTCAAGCCAGGTGAGGAACCCGGCCAGGTCTACGCGAAGGGAGGAACGCCCGTAGTCCTGGGCGATGTCGGCGAACGCGTCCAGGTGGCGACGGGCTTCGTGGATGCCGACGCCCGGCTTGGCGGCGACCTCCAGGTCAAGGCCCATGGCACGCTCGGTTTCGCGCAGCAGCGTTTCAAGGTCGTCGTCGATGAAGCCGCGCAGGTAGCGCAGCTCGTCGCGCAACTTGGTCAGCCGGGTGAGCGCCTCGGGGCTCAGCGCGCGCCCGTCGCCGCTGACCCAGTCGCGGTGCGGCAGGTAGTCAAGGGCCTCGACCAGGCTGGCGGCGTCGTTGAGCTCCGCGCGTGCCTCGGCGCGGATGGTTTCCTCGGCATCGTCGGGACGCTCGAGGTTTTCGGAGCCACCGTCCCTGAGCGCGAACTCCCGGCGTCGGGCCAGGAAGCGCGACCAGTCGGCGAATGCCATGAGGTCGGCTGGGCCGATGCGCCAGCGGGCGCCGGAAATCAGCCTCAGCAGGTGGTCGGACCGGTTGGGGTCCACCAGCACGTTGAGCGTTGCCACCAGATCGGTGACCTCCGGCATGCTCAACAGTCCGCCGAGGCCGAGGATCTCGTACGGGATCCCCGCATCCTCCAACCCGCGCGCGACAGGGGTCAGTTGGGAGCGGGTGCGGCAAAGCACTGCCATGGTCGGGTGCTTGCCGTGCAACTTGGTGAAAGAGTCGCGCTCGGCGATGAAGCGCTGGGCCAGCGCCGCGGCTTCCGCCGCGCCCGTGGCATGGCGGGCCAGCTCGACCACGCCGGTTCCTGCGAAGGCGCTGGGTTTCAGCGAGGGCACGGCGATGCCGGAGGCGGAGGCGGAATTCAGCCGGGCGGAAACGGCGTTTGCCGCCTCCAGCACGTTGACCGAGTTGCGCCAGGCGGTGCTCAGGTAGGCGACGGAGGCCGGGCGTCTACCCTCGTCCGCGACCGCCGGGAACACCGTCGGGAAGCGGAAAAGCTGCCCGGCGCTGGCGCCGCGGAAGCCGTAGATCGACTGGTTGGGGTCACCGACAGCGGTCAGGGCATGTCCGCCGCCGAAGATCGAGGAGAAAAGGACCATCTGCGCGTGCGAGGTGTCCTGGAACTCGTCGAGCAGCACCACCTTGAACTTGGCGCGCTCCCCCTCCGAAGCTTCGGGGACCTCCTGGGCGATCCTGGCCGCCAGCGCCACGAGGTCGCCGTAGTCCAGGGCCCCTCGTGCGGCCTTCGCCCGGGCATAGTCCACTGCCAGTTCGGCGATGGTGGAGCGGGTGCGCAGCTTGTCCAGCAGCTTGCGTGCCTCCAGCGACGGCGCGGCCTGCTTGTCCACCCGGTAGGGCAGCGACTCGAGCCTCTCCACCAGGTCGTCGATCCAGGCCTTGGCGTCGACGGGCGGCATCAGGTGCTCGGCGCATTCCCCGGCGAACGTGACGACGGCGTCGATCAGCGTGTTCTTCGACGAGGCGAGGTGTTCGTAGTCCCCGGTGTAACCTTCCACGACGGCGGCCGCGACCTGCCAGGCCTGAGCGGTGCCCAGCAGCGCGGTGTCTGATTCCACACCGATACGCAGCCCGTGCTCCTTCACAATGGTGTTGGCGTAGGAGTGGTAGGTGGAGACGCTTGGATCCAGAAGCCCCTCGCCGTCTTCGAGTTCCAGCAGCCCGGAACGTGCGAGCTTTTCCAGCTGCCCGCGGATGCGCTGGGCCAGCTCGCCGGCGGCCTTGCGGGTGAACGTCACGCCGAGGATCTCCTCGGGGCGCACCAGCTTGTTGGCCACCAGCCAGATGACCCGGTCGGCCATGGTGGCGGTCTTGCCCGAGCCGGCTCCGGCAATGACCAGCAGCGGTTCGAGCGGCGAGGAGATGATCGCGGATTGCTCGGCGGTCGGCTGGTGCTGCCCAAGCAGGTCTGCGAGCTCCTCCGGGGTGTAGATGCGCTCCGGGCTGTGCTCCCCGGCCGTGGCTACCTGGGGTTCGGTCATGGGGCGGTTCACGGCTCGGTCACCTGTTTTCCTTCGCTGCAGAGCGGACAAATGCTGGGCAGGCGGCAGTTGCTGCCGCTGCGTCCTCCGCGGGCAGGATCGTGCCGGCTGAGGAAGTCGGCCTCTCCCATGAGTTCGGCGGCCCGGAGCACCATGGGGGTGGCCCAGTCCTCGTCGGCGATCGGCGGCTGGGCTTGCTCGCGTGGGCTCTTGGTGCTGGTGCCTAATTGCACCAGGGAGGCACCGGCCGGCTGCGTTGTCAGCACCTCGGAGGTCTTGCCTGCGAGCGCGCCGTTGATGACTGCGGCCTGGTAGGCACCGAGCTGCGGATGGCGCTCGACGTCCTTTCCGCTGGGCTGGGACTTTCCTGTCTTGAGGTCGACGACCCAGGGGTTTCCGGCCTCGTCGGCCTCAACCCTGTCCACCACGCCGCGCAGCAGCGCATCGCGCTTGGCGCCCTGGATCGTGACGTCGAACGGGATTTCCCGGCCGATGAGCCGGCGGTTTTCCCCCCGCATCATGATCGAGTACTGGGCGAGCTTCTTGAGCATGGCCTCGGCGCGTTCGCGGTCGCGCGCGCCCTCCCAGTTCTCCGGCATCTCGAGTTCCGGCCATCGGCCGTCGAGGACCTGCAGGTATTCACCGCCGCTGGCTTCGGGGTGCTCCTCGGCGATCGAGTGGACCAGGGTGCCGAGGCTCCGTGCGAAATCTGTAGCCGCTTCGCCGCCGGCCGCCTGCACGAACCAGTTCAGCGGCGAGTTCATGACCGATTCCACCTTGGAGGGGGAAACCTTGACCGGCTCCCCCGGGGGTGTGACGGGCCCGTGGCTGGTTGCTTCCTGCAGTCCCCACCAGCTGTTCGGGTGGACGCCGCGGACAGGGAAGGGCGCCCGGAGCAACATGGCCAGGGATCCTGCCGCATCGGCGTGCAGCGGGGCCCGCTCCGGGTCAAGCGCCGTGGCCTCCGCGGCCTGGCGCAATTCGGCGACAAGCGCGCCGAGCGTGCGCGGTCGGGGCACGAAGACCGTGCGCCGGGGCTCCAGCGCGCCGTGCGGGTCCACCGTGTCCAGGAATGAGGAAGGCTGCGAGTCCTCCGAGGAGACGGCGATGCAGATGACCTTGTGGCGCGCCCGGGAGAGCGCATTGGCGAAGGTGCGCATTTCGTCGGCACGTGTTTCACGCAGGCGGGCGGCGATGCTGCGGGTGGGCAGGATCTGCGGGCCGTGCTCGATGACGTCGCTGAGCGCACCGCCGCCGAGCAGTTCACCACGCAACCGGGTGTTGGGCCAGATGCCCTCCTGCATGCCGGGGATCAGCACCAGGTCCCATTCCCGTCCGGCTGCGGCAGCAGTGGTGAGCACCTGCACTGAGGCGGCGGACCCGCCGCGGTTGGCCAGGGTGTCCATAGGGAGTTCCTGGCCCAGCACGTGGTCGACGAACTGCTGCACGCTGGAGCCTGGGAGCTGGTCGACGAAGCGTTCGGCGCCCTGGAAGATGGCGAGCATCGCATCGAGGTCGTGGTCCGCGCGGGATCCGAGCACACCTCCGGCCAGTGCGGCCCCCGTCCACTTTTCGGCCATGCCGCTGGCGGCCCACAGCGCCCACAAGGCGGTTTCGGCGTTGACGTTGGGCCCGGCAAGTTCGCCCTTGAGTGCTTGGTACATTCGGGCCAGGCGCCTGGCACCCGCCGCCTCACGGCCCATGGTCTCCAGCAAGGGAAGCTCTTCGAGCATTCCGGCCAGCAGGTCGGCGCTGGAGCGTTGCCCGCCCCCGGCCACCTCGTGGCGTCGCAACCCCTGGCGCAGCCTGCGCACATCCAGGGCAGTGGCGTTCGCATAGCGGGACATTAAAAGTTCCTGGAGCAACAGCGGGTCCGGGATCTTCTCCGGGTCCAAGGCCAGCTGCATCAGGTCAAGCAGCGGACGCACCGCAGGTTCCTCGCGCAGCGGGGTTTCAGCGGGCGGGGTGTTCACCGCGATTCCGGTGCCGGCCAGGTACTTGGCCATGGCCCTGACCTGCCCGCCGTTGCGCAGCACGACCGCCATCGAATCCAGTGGCCGGTCGTTCATCAGGTGTTCCTCGAGCAACCGCTGGGCTACCAGGCGCTGTTCGTGGATGGGCGAGTCGACGAGCAGGATTTCCAAGGCAGCCGCTGCGCCGTCGCCGTCCTGGTCGGCAGGTTCAGGTCCGTCGGTTCCGGCGCCGGCGGGCCGGGTTTCCCCGACCTCGGCCGCCGGTTCCACCAGCGTCCGCCCTGCGGCGCCGGCCGAGACCGGGATGCGGCGTGCCACCAGCTCCCAGGCCCGGGCCAGGCCCGGGTTCAGCCGGTAGGAGGTTGCCAGTTCGAGTGTGCGTGCCGGGGAGTCCGCCGTGCCGTGGAGCGTGCCGAAGTCGCCCAGCAGGTCCGGGCGCGCGCCACGGAAACCCTGGACGACGTTGTCGGGCACGGCGAAGGCAACGAGGTCGCGCCCGCGGGCCAACATGGACAGCAGCCGTTGCTGCGCCGGATTGGCCTCCTGCAGGTCATCGACCATGACCAGCCTCAGCCGCTCGTGCTCGGCGGCGAGGAATTCCGGGTTCGATTCCAGCAGGTATGCCGCCTCGGCGATCAGCCCCGCGGGGTCGAATGCCTCGGCGCTGCCCAGATCCAACAGGTCCCGGTACTCCTGGTAGAACTGCGCTGCGGCAACCCACTCGGGGCGATCCAACGCCTCGCCGAGGTCCTGCAGTTCCCCCGCATCGAGCCCATGCTCGGAGACACGGTCGAAAAGTTCACGCAATTCCTTGCGGAAGCCGCGCGTGCCCACGGCTTCGCCCAGGGACGCGGGCCACTGCGGCGCCGGGGTGAATCCCTGGGCATGGCCTTCGAGAAGGTGCCCGATCAACGTGTCCTGTTCGGGGCCCGAAAGCAGCCGAGGTGGGCGCTGCAACTGTGGCAGCAGCCCACCGAGCCTCGCCCGGCGGATCAGGTCGAAGGCGTAGGCGGACCAGGTGCGCACCGCGGGTTCGGAGAAGGTCTTCGTCGTGCCGGCTGAGAGGTCGTCGCGCAGCTGGGCAGCGGCAATTCTGGTCGGCGAAAGCACCAGGAGGTGTTCCGGCTCCAGCCCACGGTCAAGCCGTGCAGTCAACATGCGCAGCAGCGTCGTGGTTTTCCCGGTGCCCGGCGCACCGAGCACCAGGACCGGGCCGTGCCCGGAAACCATGTCTATCAGTACCTGCTGGGCGGGGTCCGCGGCGTAGGCCGCCCCGCCCGGGGCGGCACCGTGCCCGGCGGTCCCGGTATCCGTCGTCGGGGAATCCATCATGCGGGAATTCATGCTCTCCATCAGATCAGGGGTGTACGACGTTTAGGGATCGGCAGCGTGGCCGCAACTTCGTCGATGCGCCGGTGGGAAGCTTCATCGGGCTCCCACCTTGCAGTCTTCATGTGAACACCGGAACCGCGGCGCGGCGTTCCTTCGGCGAGCCAGCGCTCCTCAGCCTGCCGGTTCAGCTCCGCAGGCAGACTGCCGTCCGCCCGAAGCACCCGCCACCAGCACACGGCCGACCCGGACCTGGACATGGCCTTGCCCACCTGGCGCGGGCCGCCGGAACCCAACAACTCTGCAATGTCCCCGTAGGAGAGCACCCTGCCCGACGGAATCAAGGCGGCCACCTCCAGCACCGCTTCCTCGTAGTGGGGTCGGCTGCCGTTTTCCTGCTGCCCGACGGCAGAGCTTTGCACCATGCATCAAATCTATCGGGCTTCGGCCCCTGGCCGGCAATGTGCCGCATCGGCGCACGGCAGCGGTGTCGCGCGCCAAAGTGTCCGCGATCCCCGGTAGCGTTGTTTCATGACTTCCTGGCATACACTCCCCCGCGCCGCATTCGACCTTGAAACCACCGGGCGCGATCCGCTCGATGCCCGCATCGTCACGGCGTCGATCGTCGTCGTCAATGGACGCTCCGAAATCCTGCAGGCCAAGGAATGGCTGGTGAACCCCGGGGTGCCGATCCCGGTAGAGGCCAGCGAGATCCACGGCATCTACACCGCCCAGGCACAGGCCGAGGGCATGGACGCCGCAACCGCCGTTGCGGAAATCTCCGCCTACCTTGCCGACCTGTTCGAGACAATGCCGGTCATGGCCTTCAACGCAGCCTACGACTTCACCGTGCTGGACCGCGAGGCACGGCGCCACGGTGTTGCGCCTCTGGCGCCCGGCCCGGTCATCGACCCCTACATCATGGACAAGCAGGTCGACAGGTACCGCCGCGGCAAGCGCAACCTCTCGGTGATGAGCGAGTTCTACGGAGTCCCGCTGGTCAACGCCCACACGTCGCAGGCCGATGCTGCGGCCACCATCGGCATTGCGGATGCGCTGGCCACCAAGTACCCCAAGCTGCAGATAGACCCGCGTGAACTCCACGGAGCCCAGGTTTCATGGGCCGCGGAACAGGCGGCAAGCCTCCAGGAGTTCTTCCGCCGCAAGGACCCGGCAGCGGTTGTCGACGGCCAGTGGCCGGTGCGCGACTAACAGCAAAGCCCGGCCGGAGTCCGTCCGGCGCCTTCCCAGCAATCCAACGGCACCCGGTGAACGTGATTCAGTTCACCGGGTGCCGTTGTGCCTTGGCCCAACTCGCAGCACGCCGTGGCGCCGTCGAATTCTTCGACAAAGCGCCCCTTCCTGCAACGATTCGATGGCAGCATCGCGGTTGCGACCTGCCCGGCGCGCAATATTACGCCAAATGGCCAAGATTACGCCGCGATCGTTCGACAGTGTTTCAATATGTAGTACCGTATTTGCCTTCCGATTGCCGAGGACACCCCTTTTGATCACAGTTACAGACCTGCGCAAGGTCTACCAGCAGGGCGACCGCACCGTCGTCGCCCTCGACGGTGTCTCCTTGCACGTTGATGCCGGCCAGATTCACGGCATCATCGGCCATTCCGGGGCCGGAAAGTCGACGCTGGTGCGTTGCCTGACCCTGCTGGATCGCCCCACTTCCGGGTCCGTTGCAGTGAACAACAAGGAACTCGCCAACGTCTCGGATGCCGACCTGCGCACCGCGCGCCGCCGCATCGGAATGGTCTTCCAGCACGCAAACCTGATGGACTCGCGCACCACCGCGCAGAACGTTGCCTTCCCGCTGGAACTCATTGGCACCCCGAAGGCCAAGATCGCCGCAAAGGTCGCCGACCTGCTGGAACTGGTGGGCCTTGCGAAGTTTGCCGATGCCTACCCGTCACAGCTCTCCGGCGGCCAGCGCCAGCGTGTGGGCATAGCCCGAGCCCTGTGCTCGGATCCCGATGTGCTGCTTTGCGACGAACCAACAAGTGCCCTGGACCCGAAGACCACCGACGAGATCCTCGAACTCATCAAGTCGGTGCGCGACAGGTTGAACCTCACGGTCTTGATCATCACGCACGAGATGAACGTCGTGAAGCAGGCCTGCGACTCGGTTTCGCTGCTTGAGGCCGGCCGCATCGTCGAGCACGGCGATATCCAGAAGGTCGTCGCCGACCCGGCCGGCCGCCTCTCCCAGGCCCTGTTGCCGATGCCGGGCGACCTGCCCGACGATCTGCCCGCAGGCACCGTCATGGACCTGCTGTACTCCGGTGCCCGCGCCACGGAGCCGGTGATCTCCTCGATCGCGCGCACCTTCGACATCGATGTCAACGTGCTGGCCGGTTCCGTCGAGCACCTCGGCGAACACCAATTTGCCCACCTGCGCATCCAGCTTCCAGAAGGATCGGACATCGCCGCCATCACCACGCACCTGCTCTCCAACGGCGTCGCCGTGACCGTGAAGGAGGCCAAGTAGGACATGGACTTCCTCAACGACCTGCTGACCAATCCCGGCATCACCAAGGCCATGTGGCCTGCATTCCTCGAAACGCTGCAGATGACAGCAATTTCCGGGCTGTTTACCGTCATTGTGGGCCTGCCCTTGGGCATCCTGCTGCTGAATACCGCCAAGGGCGGACTGACCCCGAACCGGCCGCTGAACTTCGTGCTCTCGGGCGTCATCGTGAACATCACGCGTTCCATCCCGTTCGCGATCCTGATGGTTTCGCTGATCCCGTTTGCCGCAATGCTGGTCGGAACGTCCCTTGGCCCGATCGCGGCTTCCGTGTCGCTGACCATCGGCACCATCCCGTTCTTCGCACGCCTTGTCGAGACGGCCCTGCGCGAAGTCTCCGCCGGGAAGATCGACGCCGCACTCGTCATGGGTTCGACCAAGATGCAGGTCATCCGCAAGGTCCTGGTTCCCGAGGCGCTGCCCGGCATCATCGCCGCGACGACGACCACCCTGGTCACCCTGATCGGCTACTCGGCCATGGCCGGCCTCGTCGGCGGCGGCGGTCTGGGACGTCTCGCCTACAACTACGGTTTCCAGCGCTACGAACCCGCGATCATGGTCGTCACGATCGTGATCATGGTGCTGCTGGTGCAGCTCGTCCAGATCGTCGGCGACCGCGTCGCCCGTCTGGTCGACCACCGCTGACCCACCGGACGCCCCAACGGCGTCCTCGAAAATCTTCCGGCGGCCTGTCCGCCGGCGCGCAGCCAGTAGCCGCTAGCTGCGTCGGCCCCCGCGTGCCCCGTGCACCGGTTCTTCATGAAAAGGAACGCATCAAATGCGTAAGAAACTAGCTCTCGCCCTCACCGGTGTCGCCACCCTGTTCGCACTGACGGCCTGCGGCGGCAGCACTGCCACCGCCCCCAGCGCGGAAGCTTCCGCAACCTTGGACCCGGCGAACCCGACGGTCGTCAAGGTAGGCGCAAGCCCGGTCCCGCACTCGCAGATCCTCGAGTACATCGACGAGAACCTGGCCAAGGAAGCAGGCATCGACCTGGAGATCACCCAGATCGACGACTACCAGACTCCCAACCTGGCGCTGAGCGATGAATCGATCGACGCCAACTTCTTCCAGCACGTCCCGTTCTTCGAGGACCAGGTGAAGACCAAGGGCTACAAGCTCGAGCACGGTTCCGGCATCCTTCTCGAGCCGCTGACGGCGTTCTCCAAGAAGTACCAGGACTCGGCTTCGGTCGAGGACGGCGCACTCGTCGTACTGATGAACGACCCGTCCAACCAGATCCGCGGCCTGCGCGTCCTGGAAGGGGCCGGCCTGCTCAGCGGCATCGTCGACGGGGATTCCGTCCTGACCGTAGAGTCCGACGAGGCCAAGAACCCGAAGCACCTTAAGTTCCAGGAAGTGAACGCCGAGCAGGTTCCGAAGTTCTACCAGGAAGACCCGACGGTCGGCATTGCCGTCGTCAACGGCAACTACATCGTCCAGGCGAAGCTGAACAAGGACGAGGTCATCGCCGTGGAGCCGACCAAGGACAACCCGAACGCCAACATCCTGGCCTGGCGCGAGGGCGGGAAGACCGCTGCCGTTGCCAAGCTCGATGAGCTGCTTCATTCCGACGAGGTCCGCACCTACATCAAGACCACCTGGCCTGAAGGCGACGTCATCCCGGCCTTCTAGGTCCGTACCGACGTACCACCAGAGGTTCCAGGTTGGTGCGGCGGCCCCGGCCGCCGCACCGCCACCCGGGGTGCGGTCTCCCGTTGACGAGGCGCACCCGCTTTTCCATCGCAGTACCCCCGCGAGGCACACCGTGCCTCCCCGTGGTTTTCCGGCGGCCCACCCACCGCCGGCGCGCAGCCAGTAGCCGCTAGCTGCGTTAGTCGCCCTGTGTCGCAAAACACCGGGTCCAGATGAAAAGGAAACGCATCAATATGCGTAAGAAACTCGCACTCGCCCTGACCGGCGCAGCAACGTTGTTCGCACTGACGGCTTGCGGCGGTGGCTCTGCCACCACCCCCAGCGCGACTCCCTCCGCTGGCGTCTCCTCCGCACCGACTGTCGTCAAGGTAGGCGCAAGCCCGATCCCGCACGCACAGATCCTCGAGTTCATCGATGAGAACCTGGCCGCGAAGAACGGCATCGACCTGGAAATCACCGAAATCGACGACTACCAGACGCCGAACATCGCCCTGGCGGACAAGACCCTTGACGTGAACTTCTTCCAGACCGAGGCCTACCTGGCCGACCAGGAAAAGACCAAGGGCTACAAGTTCGACCACGGTGCCGGCGTCCACGTCGAACCGCTGACCGCCTTCTCCAAGAAGTTCAAGGACGTTGCCTCGGTCGCCGAGGGCACCACCGTTGTGCTGAACAACGACCCGGTCAACCAGCTGCGCGGCCTGCGCGTGCTTGAAACCGCAGGTCTGCTCAACGGCCTGGTCGACGGTGACTCCGCACTGTCCATCCAGGACGACACGGCCAAGAACCCGAAGAAGCTGAAGTTCCAGGAAGTGAACTCCGAGCAGGTTCCGAAGTTCTACCAGGAAGACCCGGCAGTCGGCATCGCCATCGTCAATGGCAACTACATCGTCCAGGCCAAGCTGAACAAGGACGAGATCCTGGCCCAGGAAGAGGCAGTAAACAACCCGAACGCCAACTTCCTGACCTGGCGCGAAGGCGAATCGACCGAGGCCATCGCCAAGCTCGAGGAGCTGCTGCACTCGGACGAAGTCCGCGAGTACATCAAGACCACCTGGACCGACGGAAGCGTCCTTCCGGCCTTCTAGGCTCCCGGGTTTTCCGCATACGGGAAGCACGCCTTGGCGCTGTCTCCCTGCCCTTCCGGGCAGGGAGACAGCGCTTTCTTGTTCCCCGGGCACGCCCCCGCCCGGCGTTTGGCAGGAACCCGCCCCGCCAACCTGTTTCACGAGCGCATCCAGTGCTAGCATGTGCCCACGAGCCCGTCCCGGATGCCACTCGCAGCGTCCGGAGCCGCTCAGGACCCCGGCCGTGATGGCGCGGTCGAGGCCCCCTGCAAGGACAAATCCGAGTGGCCGAGGCCGGCCACGGTCAATGGGGGTGGCCCGGTGTCACGGAAGTTCGTTGCGTTTTGGGGAGCCCTTGAGGCGCTGGTTCTCGTTGGTGCGATCAGTGGCTGGCCAATGGCCGGCAGCCCGTCGGACTCGCCACCGAGGCAAGTGGTGGCAGCGCATCAACCGGCCACCGGAAACCCTCCGAACACCGTGCAGCCAATGAAGACCGGGCAGCCGACAAAATCCCATCCGGAACGGACCGCCGCAGGCAATGCCTCCGGACCTCAAATCACCGCGATGAGTTTCAACATCCTGACCGCACTCCGGCACCAGGACGACAGGCCGTGGGACAAACGACGCTCCGCCGTGGCCAAAACGATCGTCTCCCATGCAGCGGATGTCCTGGGCGTCCAGGAAGCGTCGATCACCCGCGATTGGGAAGACAACGACGATGACATCCCGCAGTGGGAGAGCCTGCGCCGGGCGCTTGCCAAGAAGGGGTACGGCCACGCCCTCACCGGTTCGGACGGCAAGTACGAGGACTGCGGCAGGAAGGACTGCTCGTCCGACGAGGCGAAACAGTTCGGCCTGCACATCTTTTACAAGAAGGCGGCGCTCGAACCCGTCGGAGCCGGCGGGATGGTCAATGTGGACAACGACTGGTGCGAATGGGACGACCGCGCCATGGTCTGGCAGTTCTTCCGTACGCGGAGCAATCCTTCGAGTACGTTCCTGGCGGTGAACACCCACCTGGACTCCGAGGGCATCACCGAGCGCGGGGATTTCGAGCGCTGCCGCAACGGGCAGGTCAAGAACATCCTCAAGGCGGTGCGAACCTCGATCAATCCGCAGGGCCTGCCGGTGGTCCTCATGGGCGACCTGAACTCCTACGCCTACCAGAAACCGGTGAAGACCCTGCTCAAGAACGGTTTCATGGACACCGCGAACGCCGCCGGCCCGCACAAGAACACCAGCTTCAACAGTTTCCACGGATTCAAGAACCCTCCCCCGCGGGTCCCCGGCCGCCGGATCGACTACATCATGGTCACCAAGGGCATCGGGGTCAAGAGCTGGGAACTGGTCGTGAAGACCGATCCCCGCACGGGCCGGCTCAAAGGCAAGGTGCCCTCGGACCACTATCCGCTCATGGCGGTGCTCACTGTTCCGGGGCCCGCTGTCGCGGCCCCCGAACCGCCCCCAGACCGTTGGCTCTGCGGTACCGCCTTCCCCGCGGCACTGCGCCTGAGCTGCTACTGATCCCCTGACGGGGCCCATCGGGCGTCCCAGCCGCGGCGCAGACTCGCGGTGTCCTCGGGTGCCGAGGGACCCGGACGTCTGGTGGACGGCAGGCCACCACGCCGGGTATGGCGGGTACGGAAAAGCGCCGGCACCCTGTTCTGGATCGCAGAAGCAGTACCGGCGCTTTCGCCTGGTCAATACCTTGTGGCCGCACCCCTGTGGCGTGCGGCGCCCTTACGTTGAGACGGGCTCTTCGACCTTTTCCATGGCTGCGACCTGGTCGGCGTACTTCTCGTTCAGGCGCGAGTGGCGCCGTCCGTAGCCGAAGTAGATCGCCACGCCCAGCACCAGCCACCCCGCGAAGTAGATCCAGGTCTCAACAGCCAGGTTGAACATCAGGTAGGTGCACAACAAGGCCGAAACGACAGGGATGACCGGGCCGAACGGCACACGGAAGGCGGGCTTCAGGTCCGGGCGCTTGCGGCGCAGGACGATGATGCCCAGACTGACCATCACGAACGCGGACAGCGTGCCGATGTTGATCATTTCCTCGAGCACGTCCACACGGGTGAAGCCTGCCGCGAATGCCACGAGGGCACCGCAGATGACGGTGATCCGCACGGGGGTTCCGCGCTTGGCGCTGGTCTTGGACAGCGAGTAGGGCAGCAGCCCGTCGCGGCTGATGGCCAGCACCACGCGCGAGAGGCCCATGAGCAGCACCATGATCACGGTGGTCAGGCCGATCAGTGAACCGACGGCGATCACCGAGGCGGCCCCTTCGTTGCCCACCAGCGAGAACGCTGTGGCAAGGTTCGGGGTTTCGACGGCGGCGAGGTCAGTGTAGGAGACCATGCCGGTCAGCGCGAGCGAGACGCCCACGTAGAGCAGCGTGGTCAGGGCCAGGCCCGCAAAAATGCCACGCGGCAGCGTCTTGCTCGGGTTCTTGACCTCCTCGGCGCTGGTGGCGACGACGTCGAACCCGACGAAGGCGAAGAACACCAGTGCGGCGCCCGCGAAGACGCCCATCATGCCGTACTGCGCCGGGGCTGCCCCAGTGGCGAAGGCGAAGAGGGACTGCTTGAGCACCTCGGTGGTGCCGTCACCCGCAGCCGGTACGGCGTCGGGGACGAACGGCGTGTAGTTCTCCACCTTGACGTAGAAGAACCCGGCGACGATGACAAAGAGCACCACCGCGATCTTGATGACGGTGAAGATGTTGCCGACCGTGGCTGACAGCTTGGTGCCCATGACGAGCAGCAGCGTGAACAGCGCAACGATCAGCAACGGCCCCCAGCTCATGGTGACGATGCCTAGGTCGATGGTGGGTGAGAGGTGTACTCCCACGAGCTGGAAGACTTCGGTGAGGTAGATACCCCAGTACTTGGCGATCACCGCAGCCGCGGTGAACAATTCGAGGATCAGGTTCCACCCGATGATCCACGCGATGAACTCGCCCATGGTGGCGTAGGAAAACACGTAGGCCGAACCTGCGACGGGGATCGCCGTCGCAAATTCCGCGTAGCACATGATCGCCATGGCGCAGGTAAGCGCGGCGATCACAAACGAAAGCGTGACTGCCGGGCCGGCGAAGTTGGCCGCCGCCCGTGCACCCACGGAAAAGATTCCGGCGCCCACCGATACTGCCACACCCATGATCATCAGATCCCAGGTGTTCAGGGTCCGCTTGAGCTGGCGACCCGGCTCTGCGGCATCCGCCAAGAAACTCTCGACGGGTTTTGTACGAAATAGGCTCACTATGATCCCCTGGACAATGAAACGCGAAAACTAACCGACCAAGCCTAGCCGTGCCGCCTTGGCGGGGATTCCGCTGCCCGGAGTCCGGCCGAGTCTGGAGCCGGGCGGTCCGGGGCGGAGCAGCCAACCGCACCGTCAACCCACAGTGGCTAACAATCTCATGTTGACTTGGGTCTTTGTGCGATACTAGTGGGGCTCCGCCAGGTTGCGCCGTCCGACTCGCAGCCTCCGGCGCGATGCCCGGCCACGGCGACCCACGTGAGCCAGAACTCACCGCCAGGGCTCGCGGTGACGCCGTGCGGGCGGTCCCGCTTACCTCGCGTCAGCCACGGAACGCAGGATGCTCCCCGGGTTCCCTTCTCGCGCTTGCGGTGTCGGGGAACCCGGGGAGCATCCGGGGGTACTGCTGTCGGGCCTTGTCTACGGGGCTTCGGGGGTCGCTGCCGCTGCCGCGCGGGCCGCAGCCGGGAGGGCCGCGAAGATCTTCTCCATGGCCGTATCGTCGTGGGCCGAGGACAGGAACCAGGCCTCGAAGACGCTCGGCGGCAGGTAGATGCCCGAGGAGAGCATCGAGTGGAAGAACGGCGCGTAGCGGTAGGCTTCCTGCGCCTGCGCCTGCGCGTAGTTGTGCACCCCGTGCTCGGAGGTTCCGAAGGCGACGGAGAACAGGTTTCCCGCACGCTGGATGGAGTGGTCAACGCCGGCGTCGTCCAGGGCCGAGACCAGCGCGGCCTGGAGTTCCAGGGACTTCGCGTCGATGAGCGCGTAGACCTCTTCGGTGGCGTGGGTGAGCTGGGCGATGCCCGCGGCCATGGCCACCGGGTTCCCCGACAGCGTGCCGGCCTGGTAGACCGGGCCCAGCGGGGCCAGGTGGTCCATGACCTCGGCGCGGCCGCCGAGCGCGGCGGTGGGCAGGCCGCCGCCGATGACCTTGCCGAAGGTGTACAGGTCAGGGGTCCAGCCCTCGGTCCGGCCGGTCAGGCCCCAGTAGCCGGCGTCGGAGGCGCGGAAGCCGGTGAGCACCTCATCCAGGATCAGCAGCGCGCCGTTGGCGCGGGTGGTCTCGGCCAGGAACTTGTTGAAGCCCGCCTCCGGGGTGACCACTCCCATGTTGCAGGGTGCCGATTCGGTGATGACCGCGGCGATGTTCGCTCCGTGTTCGGCGAAGGCGGCTGTGACGGCGGCGCGGTCGTTGTAGGGCAGCACCAGGGTCTCGGCGGCTGTCGCGGCGGTGACGCCGGCGGAGCCGGGCAGCGCCAGGGTGGCCAGGCCGGAGCCGGCGGCGGCCAGCAGGCCGTCGAGGTGGCCGTGGTAGCAGCCGGCGAACTTCACGATCAGGTCGCGGCCGGTGTAGCCGCGGGCCAGGCGCACCGCGGTCATTGTCGCCTCGGTGCCGGTGGAGACCATGCGCATGCGCTCCACGCCGCCGACGCGGCCCATGACCAGCTCGGCGAGCCTGCCCTCGTCGGGCGTCGAGGCGCCGAAGGACAGGCCGCGGTCGACGGCCGCGTGCACGGCGTCCTGGATGGCCGGGTGTGCGTGGCCGAGCAGCGCCGGGCCCCACGAGCAGACGAGGTCCACGTAGGAGTTCCCGTCGGCATCGGTGAGGTAGGCCCCCTTGGCGCCGACCATGAACGGGGGCACGCCGCCGACCGAGCCGAAGGCCCGCACCGGGGAGTTCACCCCGCCGGGCATGAGCTTCCGGGCGGTGGCGAAGAGTTCTGCGGAGCTGGTCATTACTTTCCTTCTTTCAGCCACTGGGCGAGTTCACTGGCCCAGTAGGTCAACACGGTGTCGGCACCGGCGCGGCGGATGCCCAGGACGGATTCGATGATGGCGGCGCGGCGGTCGATCCAGCCGTTGGCGGCGGCGGCCTCGATCATCGCGTACTCGCCGGAGATCTGGTAGGCGGAGACCGGGACCGGGGACATGGCGGCCACGTCGGCCAGCACGTCCAGGTAGCTCATGGCCGGCTTGACCATGACCATGTCCGCGCCCTCGGCCAGGTCCAGCTCGACCTCGAGAAGCGCCTCGCGGCGGTTGGCGGCGTCCATCTGGTAGGTGCGGCGATCGCCGGTGAGCTGGGAGTCGACGGCCTCGCGGAACGGGCCGTAGAACGCGGAGGCGTACTTGGCGGCGTAGGCCAGGATCGAGACGTCCTGGTGGCCGGCGTCGTCCAGGGCCTGGCGGATGACGGCGACCTGGCCGTCCATCATGCCGGAGGGGCCGAGCATGTGGGCGCCGGCCTCCGCCTGCGCGACGGCCATGGCCCCGTAGATCTCCAGCGTGGCGTCGTTGTCCACGTTGCCCTTGGCGTCGAGCACTCCGCAGTGGCCGTGGTCGGTGAACTCGTCCAGGCAGACGTCGGACATGATGACCAGCTCGTCGCCGACCTCCGCGCGCACGGCCTCGATGCCGCGGTTCAGGATGCCGTTCGGGTCGGTGCCGGCGCTGCCCATGGCGTCGCGGGTCTCCGGGATGCCGAAGAGCATGATGCCGCCCAGGCCCAGCCCGGCGGCCTCGGCCGCGGCGGCCTTGAGCGTGTCCAGGGTGTGCTGCACGACGCCGGGCATGGAGGTGATCGGGTTGGGTTCGGCCAGGCCCTCGCGCACGAACGCGGGCAGGATGAGCTGCTGCGGGGCCAGGGTCAGCTCCGCGGAGAGGCGGCGCATGGCGGGGGTGGTGCGCAGGCGGCGTGGCCTGCGGGACGGGAAGGACATTCTTCGCTCCTTGTGAAGCTCGGGGTTGTTCAAGTTCGGGTGTTCGCGGGTGGGCGGCCGCGGGTGGGCGGCCGCGTCGCTAGCCGCTCCGGGAGGCCGCCAGCGCGGCTTCCCACGCGGCGACCATGCCCGCGGGGGTGGGCATGGCCGCGACCGCGGCAGGGACGAAGCCCCGCTCGCGCAGGCGCGTCGCGGTGCTGTCCCCGATCGCGATGAGGTCCGGCACGGCTCCCGGTGCGGGCACCGCCTCCAGGAACCTGTCAACGGTGCTCGGGGACGTGAAGAAGACCGCGTCGATGCCGGGCAGGGCCGCCGCGAGGTCGGCGGCGTCCAGCAGCCGGCAGCCGGGCGGGAGGCCGGGGTCCGCGGGGTACAGGGCGCGGGCGGGGTCGGCGGGCGCCGCAACGGTGTGGTAGGCGACCACGACGTGCGCGTCCCACCCGTGGGCGGCGAACCCGTCGCGCAGCGTGGCGGAGGCGATGTCCGCCTGCGGCATGAACACGCTCGCCGGGCCGGCACGCAGGGCGCCCCAGGCGGCGAGCATGCCACGGGCCGATTGGTCGGCCGCCGGCATGAAATCGACGTTCGCGCCAAGCTCCCGCACGGCCCGCGCCGTCGCCTCTCCGACGACGGCGATGCGGGTGGCGGCCGGGATGGCCGGTTCAAGGCCCAGGGCCCTGGCCCGCAGGGTGAGCGCGCTGAGCGTGTTGACGGAGGTGAACACGCACCAGTCGAATTCGCCGGCCAGCAGCCGGCGCAGGCCGCCATCCAGTTCCGCGGTGTCGGCGGGCAGCTCGAAGTCGATGAGCCGGCACAGCGCGGCGCGCGCCCCGCGCGCGCGCAGCGCGGCGATCGTGGCGGCAGCCCGATCGGCGCTGCGCAGCAGCAGGACGGTGCGCCCCGCCAACACCCCGGGAATGGACATGGCTGCTAGAGCCCCGCCAACGCGGCAGCGCCCTCGCGCAGCAGCTGCTCGGCCAGGGCCACGCCCAGGGCGTGCGCCCCGTCGACCGTGAGGTCGCGGGTGTTCGCGGAACGGCGCATGGTGTCCGAACCGTCGGGGGCGCAGGCCACCGAGTCCAGCAGCAGCGTGTCCCCTGACACGCGGGCCAGGGCGCCGATGGGCGCGGCGCAGCCTGCCTCAAGGCGGGCCAGCAGCGCGCGTTCGGCGGTGACCGCCAGGCGGGTTTCGTGGTCGTCGAGCCGCGCAAGAGCCGCGTCGACAGCGGCGTTCGAGCTGCCCGCCGCGCGCACCTCCACGGCCAGGGAGCCCTGACCGGGGGCCGGGAGCATGATCTCCGGGTCCAGGTACTCGGTGATGTGGGACTCGAAGCCCAGGCGCTCCAGGCCGGCCGCGGCCAGGATGACGGCGTCCAGGTCACCCTGGGCGGTGCGGCCCACTCCCCCGTCGTCGGCCTGCGCGGGCGAACCCTTGACGCGGCCCAGCCGGGTTCCGACGTTGCCGCGGATGTCGACGATCTTCAGGTCGGGGCGGAAGGCCAGCAGCTGGGCGGCACGGCGCGGCGAACCGGTGCCGACGCTCGCGCCCTCCGGCAGCTCGGCCAGGAACAGCCCGTCGCGGGCGCACAGCGCGTCGCGCACGTCGGCGCGCCGCGGCGTCGCGGCGATGACCAGGCCCTCGGGCTGGGTCGTCGGCAGGTCCTTGAGCGAGTGCACGGCCAGGTC
The DNA here is from genome assembly GCF_051550675.1 of Paeniglutamicibacter selenitireducens. Taxonomy (NCBI): domain Bacteria; kingdom Bacillati; phylum Actinomycetota; class Actinomycetes; order Micrococcales; family Micrococcaceae; genus Paeniglutamicibacter; species Paeniglutamicibacter selenitireducens. The sequence goes on from NZ_JBPULF010000001.1 coordinate 655,671, forward strand.
GCACTCGCCGGTGAGCAGCGCCTGGCGCAGCGCCGCGGCGAACACTCCGGTGCCGCCGAGGGCCGAGAGCGGCCCGGTGGTCACGTCGCCCTCGGTCTTGACCAGGACGGTTTCGATCTCCACGCCGGCGTCGGCCACCAGTTCGTCGGCCACGTGCCCGGTCTGGGTGGTGGCCAGCGCGGAGCCGCGGGTGCCGATCCGGAAAGGTGCCTGGGTCATGGCGTCGGCACCCCGACCTCGGAGTCGACGGCGGCGATGGTGGGCTTGACGGTGCCGTCGCGCATGACCTTGGCGCAGCAGTTGGGCCGGCAGACGTCGAACCACGGGCCCAGCGCGGCGACCGACTCGCGGCCGGGCTTCAGCGCGTTCCCGTCGGCACCGGCAACACGCTCGCTGACCAGGTCGACCATGCCGGAGATGAACGTGGCGTGGGTTCCGGGGGTCGGCACGCGGTGGAAGGCCAGGCCGAGCTCGGCGCAGGTGTCCTTCGCCTCGGTGTCCAGGTCCCAGAGCACCTCCATGTGGTCGGAGACGAAGCCGATGGGCACCACCACGACGCCGGCAACGCCGGCTTCCTTGTACTCCTCCAGGGCGTCGTTGATGTCCGGCTCCAGCCACGGGATGTGCGGGGCGCCAGAGCGCGACTGGAAGACCAGCGTGTGCTCAAGGCCGGCGGCCGTCGGCACCCCGGCGAGGATCGCGTCTGCCACGGACAGGTGCTGGGCCGTGTAGAGGTCGGTGTCCAGGGTCGCGACGAGGTCGCGCGGGCCAGCTGCCTCGGCGTCGGAGGTCGGGATGGAGTGCGTGACGAAGACGATCTTGATTTCGCCGTCGGGGTTGCCGGCCTGTGCCAGCTGCCCGCGCACCTCGGCCAGGGAGCCGGTGAGCCCCTCCATGAACGGGGTGACGAACGCGGGGGTGTCGAAGTACTGGCGCACCTTGTCAACCTCGAGCTTGCCCTCGAGGCCGGTGCCGCGCAGGGCCTCGCCGAGGTCCTCGCGGTACTGGCGGCAGCTTGAGTAGCCGGAGTAGGCGCTGGTGGAGAGCATGAGCACCTTGCGGTGCCCCTCGGCGTACATCCGCTCGACGGTTTCGGGGATGTACGGGGCCCAGTTGCGGTTGCCCCAGTAGACGGGAAGGTCGATGCCGCGGACGGCCAGCTCGGCCTCGAGCGCGGCCTTCAGCGCACGGTTCTGCGCGTTGATCGGGGACACTCCGCCGTTCTTGCGGTAGTGGTGGGAGACCTCTTCGAGGCGCTCGTCCGGGATGCCGCGGCCGGCGGTGACGTTGCGCAGGAACGGGATGACGTCGTCCTGCCCCTCCGGGCCGCCGAAGGAGGCCAGCAGGATCGCGTCGTAGGCCTTGGGGGCCATGACGCCGTTCTCGTCGTACCCCTGCCGGGGGTCGAAGTCCTGGCTCATCGCAGGACCTCGGCGACCTCGGCGGCGGAGATGCGGCGGCCGGTGTAGAACGGGGTCTCCTCGCGCACGTGGTTGCGGGCCTCGGTGTAGCGCAGGTGGCGCATCATGTCGACGAGGTCGATCATGTCCGGCGCCTCGAGGCAGATCTGCCACTCGTAGTCGCTGAAGGAGAAGGCGGCGACGGTGTTGGCGAGCACCATCGGGAACTCGCGGCCCAGGATACCGTGGTCGCGCAGCATCTTGCCGCGGTCCTTCGGGTCAAGCAGGTACCAGTCGTTGGTGCGCACGAACGGGTAGACCGTCATCCACTCGCCCGGGGTCACGCCGCGGGCGAAGGCCGGCGAGTGGTCCTTGGCGAACTCGGCCTCGCGGTGCACGCCCATCGTCGAGTAGACGATCGTTGTCTCGGCGAAGAGGAAGGAACGGCGGATCTTGCGCACCGCTGCCTGCAGGGACTCGGCGGTGGCGCCGTGCAGCCAGGTCATCACGTCGGCGTCCTCGCGCATGGCGGAGACGTCGTAGGTGCCGCGGAGGGTGACACCCTCGGCTGCCAGCTCGGCGACAAGTGCCTCGAACGCCTCGACGCCCTCGGTGCGGTCCAGGTCCGAATCGCGCTTGAAGACGGTCCACAGCGTGTAGTACATGGTGGCGTCGTCCCCGGCGGCCTCGCGGTCGCGGATCACTGGCGAATTGCTTTCAACTGCACTCATGGCGGTTCTTCTGCTTTCTCTGCGGTTCTTCGCGTGAAGGCGAAGAGGCTGTTTCTTCTCTGGTCTGAAGTCTTCCCTGCGCTCCGGTGCGCGGCCCGGGGCCCGCCGGCGCTAGCTGGCGCTGATGCGCAGGCGCTTGCGGGTGTCTGCCACGACGGCGGCAAGCCCGGTCCCGGAGAGCCAGGCGCCGACGACCTCGAGCCCCGGGGTGGCCTGCGCCAGGTCGCGGATCCCGGCGACGCGGGCCGCATGGCCGGTGGTCGCGAAGGGCAGCGCGCCGGCGTAGCGCACCACGTCGAAGCCCAGCACGTCGCCGGCGGTGATCTCCAGGCCCAGCAGCGTGGAGGCGTCAAGCAGCGCGGCGGCGCGCAGCGACTTGTCGTCGGCCTGGGCCAGCGACCCGGCCACGTCGTTCAGCCGGCCGTAGGACAGGCGCAGCACGTGGGAGCCGGGGCCGGATTCGTCGCCCAGCCACTGCCACTTGGCCGTGCCGTGGGTCAGTGCCTTCGCCCCGACGGTGTCCACCGTGGGGGCGACCAGCAGGCCGGTGCCGCGCGGGGCGTCGTCGAGCTCGGGCTTGTCGATGACGAGCGTCACCAGCGCGATGTCGGCGCCGGGGGCCGGCCGGTGACCGGCAAAGGCCGGGTCGATGCCCGCCAGAAGATCCGTGGCGGTTTCCCCGGGCGTCGCGATGACCACGCGGGAGAATCGGGCCGGTTCCGGGGCCTCGGCGTCCGGTGTGTCCGCGGCCAGCCGGATCTCGAAGGCCGCCTCCGGGTCTTCTCCCCCGGCCCGGTGGTGCACCGAGGCCACGGGCGTGGAAGGCAGCAGCACCACGTAGGCGGCGCGCAGGTCCTCCAGCAGGGCCGCGGTGAGCCGGTGCATGCCGCCGGAGACCGAGGCGACAGCGGACCCGGCCGGGGCCGCGGCGCGCATCGCGGCAACGGCCTTGGCGAGCGACCCGTGCTTCAGCACCGCGGCGCGCAGGCCCGGGGCGACGGCGTCGACGTCGAGGGTGTCGGGGTCGGCCGAGTGCACGCCGGAGACCACCGGCGTGACAAGGTTCTCCAGCACCGCGGTGCCCATCCGGGAACGGACCAGGGCGCCAAGGGAGAGTTCGCCCTCAAGCAACTTCTTGGACACCGGGGTGATCAGGTCCGCCGCCGCGCGCAGGGCGCCGGCGCGTCCCACGGCGCTGCGCACTTCCTCGGCCCACGGGTCCCCGGGGATGCCCAGGATGCCAGTGGCCGGCAGCGGCTGGGCCATGGCCTCGCCGCCGCGCTTGAGGTAGAGCCAGGCGCCGCCGGGGGCCGGGGTGACGACGTCCTCCCCCAGGCCGAGCTCGGCCAGCAGGTCGGCAACGGCCGTGGAACGGGTGGCGAAGGACTCGGCACCGGCGTCGAGCACCAGGCCGGCGACCTCGTGGGACCGCACGCAGCCTCCGAAGGCCGCGGAGGCCTCGTAGAGAGTGACGGCATGGCCGCTCGCGGCAAGTTCGCGGGCCGCAACCAGGCCGGCGATGCCGCCGCCGATGACCGCGGCACGCGGACCGGCGGGGACCTTGGGCTCGGCGGAGCGGTGCTCGCCGGCACGGGCCCGGTGCAGCAGGCGCATGGCGTGTGCCGCGGCATTCGAGGCCACGGGTGCACGCTTGGGCTTGGGCGCCGCGCCGGGTTCCTGGCTCGCAGGTGCGGCGTCGGGGGCTGGCTGCTCTGGTGCGTCTGACTGCATGATCTCTTCCTGGAGAGGGGTGCCCCTGCGCCGTTCCCGTCCCGCCGCGGCCCGGAGGGGCGCTGGATGCGGGGTTGAGCCGGAACGGGGACGGCGAATGCGGGCCGTGTCTCTAGCTTAACGTGCGACCGGGGCTACCGAGTGGATGAGTTCCACCACACGGGTCAGCGTCGCCGGGTCGGTGTCCGGCGGGACGCCGTGGCCCAGGTTTGCCACGTGGCCCGGTGCGCTGTCGCCGGCGGCGAGCACCTGGCGCACGTGTGCCTCGAGCACCTCCCACGGTGCCTCAAGCAGGGCCGGGTCGATGTTGCCCTGCAGCGGGATGTCCCCGCCCAGGCGGCGGTTTGCCTCGTCCAGCGGCAGCCGGTAGTCAACGCCCATGACGTCGACGCCCACGTTGCGCATGGCCCCGAGCAGCTCGGAGGTGCCGGTGCCGAAGTGCACCAGCGGCACGCCCAGGTCGCGCACGGCGTCCAGGGCGCGGGCGGAGGACGGCGCCACGAAGTTGGTGTAGTCGGCCAGCGAGAGCGAGCCGGCCCAGGAGTCGAAGAGCTGCCCGGCGGAGGCGCCGGCCTCGATCTGTGCGCGCAGGAACGCGCCGGAGGCATCGGCCGCCCAGTTGGCAAGCTCCTCCCAGACGCCCGGCTCGGCGTGCATCATGGTGCGCGGGCCCAGGTGGTCGCGGGACGGGCGTCCCTCGACCATGTAGGCGGCCACGGTGAACGGCGCTCCGGCGAAGCCGATCAGCGGCGTGTTGCCCAGCTGCTCGACCGTCATCGAGACGGCCTCGCGGATCGGGTCCAGGGCCGCGTCGTCCATCTTCGGCAGGGCGCGCACGTCGGCGGCGGTGCGCACCGGCGAGGCGAGGACCGGGCCCACACCCGGGACGATGTCGACCTCGACGCCCGCGAGCTTCAGCGGGATGACGATGTCGGAGAAGAAGATGCCGGCGTCCACGCCGTGGCGGCGCACTGGCTGCAGCGTGATCTCGGAGGCCATCTCGGGGCGCAGGCAGGATTCGAGCATCTGCGTGCCCTCGCGCAGCTTGCGGTACTCGGGCAGCGAGCGGCCGGCCTGGCGCATAAACCACACGGGTCGGCGGCTGGGGGTCTTGCCCCGGTAGGCGGAAATCAGCGGCGAATCGGCGGTGCGACCGTCCATCATCGGGTGGTTCTGGCTCAACGTCATAGTCAAGATTGTGCCAAGTTGTCGCGCCGAAGAGTAATCCGGTCGCCGCGGGCGAACACGCGGACCCCCACGCCGGCCAATACCGATCAACACTCAGTTTTCTACGTGCGGTAGAAGCGGTACGATGGGAGGCACTGTGGTTTTACTATCTCTCGTCGCATCCCATTCAGACATCGACCTCGAGACCGTGGCAAAGATCAGCGCCGACGCCTCCCAGGTCGCTTCCGTCGTGCTCGCTTCGGCCAGCCCCGTTGCCGGTGCCATCACCCTTGCCACCTGCAACCGCTACGAAATCTACTGCGAGGTCCCCCGCTCCGAGGACGTTCCCGCCGCCCGCTCCTCCGTGATCACCCAGATCGCCGCCAGCACCGGCCTGAGCGAGGAAACCGTCTCCGCCGCACTGGTGTCCAAGACCGAGTCCGACGTCGTCTCCCACCTCTTCTCCGTGGGCGCCGGCCTGGATTCGGCAGTCATCGGGGAACGCGAGATCGCCGGACAGGTCCGCCGCGCCCTGAACGAGGCCCAGGCCTCGGGCACCGCCACGGGTTCCCTGGTACGCCTCTTCCAGACCGCATCGCGCACCGCCAAGGACGTCGGCTCGCGCACGGCGCTGGGCTCGCGAGGCCTCTCGGTCGTCTCCGTGGCACTGGACCTGGCCACAGACCTGAGCGTGGACCCGTCCTGGGAAGACAAGAACATCGTGATCTTCGGCACCGGTGCCTACGCCGGCGCCACGATGTCCCTGCTGCGCGATCGCAAGGCACACAACATCTCGGTGTTCTCCGCCTCCGGCCGTGCCGAGGCCTTCGTCTCAACCCGCGGCGGCACCGCCCTCGATGAGGACTCGCTCGAGGCCGCGCTCGCGGCCGCCGACATCCTGATCGGTTGCAGCGGCTCCGACCACCGGTTGATGAGCAATGACATCGCGTCGCTGGAACGCGCCGGACGGCCCTTGGTCGCCATCGACCTGGCATTGACCAACGACTTCGACCCGAACCTCGGCCAGCTGCCGGGCGTGGACCTGATCAACCTCGAATCGGTCCGCATGGCCGCCCCCGACGAGCAGGCACAGGCACTTCACCAGGCACGCGGGATCGTCCAGGACGCCACCCGCGCCTTTGCACTCGAGCAGCGCGAACGCGCTGCCGACGCCGCCATCGTCGCGCTTCGCCGGCACACCCAGTCCGTTCTCGAGGCAGAGGTGGAGAAGGTCCGTGCGCAGCACGGCTGCACCGCCGCGGCCGAAGAGGTCGAATTCGCCATGCGCCGCATGATGCGCCAGCTGCTGCACGTGCCCACGGTCCGGGCACGCGAGCTCGCGGCCGAGGGCCGTGCGGGCGACTACATCGACGCCCTCGAAACGCTCTACGGCCTTGAGATCGAGCTCCCGGCGGCACCCGCTTCCCGGCAAGGCGTCTGCCCTGTCAGCTCGGCGCAGCCCGCCGATGACCGGATGCGCGACGCCGGCTGACGGCCGCACGTCCAGACCACGCACCAAGACGCCGCGGGAACCGCCCCTCAGGGCAGGATCCCGCGGCGTCCTTGCGTCGGTGGCACCGTGTGCGGATGCCGGGTTTCCGGCGGCCCCCCTGCTGCCGGAAACCCGGCGGCTACACTCCGGCGGGGCGCTTGCCCGCCAGCAATGCGCTGGCGGCCTGGTTCTGCGCGGAGGTGCACTTGCCCTTGTATCCGGCGATGTAGGTGTTGCCGTTGGGCAACGTTCCCGTCCGTTTCGCGCCCATCTTGTCGCTCATGCAGTCGGCCAGGTGTTCGATCCCGCGCCCGTCACGGCGCGGGTTGATGCGCTCGGCAAAGCTCGTCAACTTCGCGAACCCCGAAGGGTAGACCGTGAACTGGAGGATGTGCGCGCATTCGTGAAGCGCCACGGCCTTGATGTTTGCCGCGTCGGGGTCGTTGTTGCCGACCCTGCTGAGCGTAATGCTGCGCGGAATCGATTCGGCGTAGTACTCGCCCTTCGTCTTGGAAACGCGCACCGGGATCGAGGGGCAATACCTGGAGATGTTCTGCCGGATCTTCTTGGACCATGCGGAATCCGAATACGACTTCTTGCCGGCTCCCGCAGCTGCCTTCAACGACACGCCTTTGAGGTCCTTGGAGGCAACCCAGCCGGTCTGTCCCCGGTACTGGACCTGGGTCCACTTGTTCTTTTTCGCATTGGTCAGTGTTCCCACGGTGTAGTCGGTGGGCAACGTCGCGATCGACTTTCCGGCAGCAGCCTGCGAACGCATCTTCGTGCCCCGCGTGGTGGTGTAGTTTGCGATGGCGATGCGCTTGAGCTGCTTGGACTTCACCCATGCGTTCTTGCCGAAGAACTTGATCTGGGTGTGCCCGGAAGAGGTCTTGCCCGTGCCCCACACGGTGTACCCCTTGGACGCGGAACCCAGCCGGGCGCCGCTGCTTTTGCCCGATCGCGGCGCGATGGATGTGGTGGTCACGAACCGCGGTTTCGAGGCCGTGACGGTGCTGGTCCCCGAAAGCTGCACTTCGCCAGGGGCGGTATTCGGTTCGGTGGTGTGGGCGTCGCCGCTGGCCGGTCTGGATATTTCGGGTGGGATGGGCAGTTCGCCGATGCCGGGGGCGCCCAGCTGGGCGGGTGAGAGAGCCAATAAACTTACAAGTGCAAGTAAGAGTACCTTCATTGTGAACCTAACCTCAGTGCCCTCCCCACAGAGCAACACTTCAGTATGTTCTCCACACACTATGTGAACTTTATTCATTTCGCATTATTTGTATACACAATTCTTTCGACCCGCTTCACCACCCCGCCCCCGAGGCCCAAGTTCGGGCCTCAGTAGGGGGTAAGCGTCCCGTCGACATCCCGGATCCAGGCCAGGATTCCACCCTCCAGGTGGCGGACCGCTGGATACCCCTCGCGGCGCAGGTAGCGCAGGACCTCGGCCGAACGGGCGCCGGATTTGCAATGGAGAATGATTTCCCGCCCGGCCGGCAAGGTGATTTCGCCCGAGAGCACCGCCCCGCGCGGCGCGAGAACCGAACCCGGAATCGCGACGATCTCGTGCTCGCCGGGCTCGCGGACATCGACGAGCAGGAAGTCCCGCCGTCCCTCGGCCCGCTCGGCCAGCAGCCCGGCAAGCTCCGCGGCACCGACGACGGCATCGGTGCCCAGCTGCCCCGTTGTCGCAGGCCCGGCGCAGAACGCCTCGTAGCTGGGCAGCAGTCCGGTGATTTCGGGTGCTTCCGGGTCCTTCTCGAGCCTGACCTCGCGCCAACGCATGTCCAGGGAATCCAGCACCAGCAGCCGGCCCAGCAGGGTCTGTCCCACGCCCGTGATCAGCTTGATGGTTTCGGCGACCATGACGGATCCGACTTGGGCGCACAACACCCCGAACACCCCGCCCTCCGAACACGAGGGCACGGTGCCGGCCGGCGGCGGCGAGGGGTAGAGGTCCCGGTAGTTCGGCCCGAACTCGTCCCAGAACACACTCACCTGGCCGTCGAATCGAAGGATCGATCCCCACACGTAGGGCTTCCCGCTCAGCACTGCCGCGTCGTTGACCAGGTAGCGGGTGGCGAAATTGTCGGTGCCGTCGAGGATGACGTCGTACTGGGCAAACAGCTCCAGGGCATTGTGCACATCCAGCCGCTGCCGGTGCTGGGTCACCGAGACGAGCGGGTTCAACTCGCGGATGCGGGCCGCTGCGGATTCGGTCTTGGCCATGCCGACCGAGGAAACGGCGTGGATGACCTGTCGCTGCAGGTTGCTGACGTCAACCACGTCGTCGTCGATGATCCCGATGGTTCCGATGCCTGCCGCTGCCAGGTACAGCAGGGCCGGGGAGCCGAGTCCGCCGGCGCCAATGACCAGGACCCGGGCGTTCTTGAGCCGGCGCTGTCCGGCCATCCCGATCTCCGGGATGATGATCTGGCGCGAATAGCGCATCAGCTCCTCGGCATCAAGCTCCGCGCCGGGTTCGACAAGCGGCCCCGGACTCGATCCCCGGTGGCGCTTCGGGGCTGTGCCTGCTGGGACGGGACGGGGCTCGAGGGGTTCCATGGAAACACCATAGCCCCGCGTCGGGGGCCGCGCGGCACTCTTTCCTCTTCGTTACCCGAGAGTAGACTTGCTCGAGAGCCCGCCGCATCCGACGGCGACTGCACCTCGAAAGGGCCGATGTGACAAATCCCCCCAGCCGCAGCGTACGCACGCAGCGGATGCCGCGCGAGGCCCGCCGGCGCCAGCTGCTGCAGGCCGCACACCAGGTATTCGTCTCCCGCGGTTTCCATGGCGCTTCGATGGATGAAATCGCGGAGGTCGCCGAGGTCTCCAAGCCCGTGCTCTACCAGCACTTCCCCGGCAAGCGCGAGCTTTACATCGCCCTGCTGGACCAGCACATGGACGAGTTCAGCACGCTGCTTCAGCAGGCCATGAATTCGACGACGGACAACAAGCTGCGCGTGCGGGCCACCATACACGCCTACTACGAGTTCATTGCCCGCGATTCCCAGGCATTCCGGCTCATTTTCGAGTCCGACCTGCTCAACGACGAGGAGATCGGCGGGCGCATCGAGGCGTTCAATGCGAAGTTCGCGCTGGGCATCGCCGGGGTCATTGCCGAGGACACCAACCTTCCCACCGGGCAGGCGGTGCTCATGGGCCGCGCCCTGGCCGGGATGGCGCAGGTGTCGGCCCGCTACTGGGTGGATTTGCGCGACGAGGTGAGCATGGAGGAGGCCAGCAAACTGGTCTCGCGTTTAGCTTGGCGCGGAATCGGTCGCTTCCCCAAGGAATCCTGACGTAAATTCGGATCAGAAGTCATCCGGTGCCATGTGGGTGCCGGATACGCACCCACCAGGAAGGCCACCATGGACGTTCGCATCGGAATTCAGAATGTTGCCCGCGAGATCGTAATCGAATCCGCCGAAAGCGCCGAAGAGCTGGCCCAGCGCGTCTCGGACGCCCTGAGCAGCGGCGGCGAACTGCGCCTCACCGATGCCAAGGGCCGCCTCATGCTGGTTCCCGTGGCGGGCATCGCCTACGTCGAGATCGGCGTCGAGGAATCTCGCCGCGTGGGCTTCGCCCACTAGTTGCACGAGGTTCCCGGGGCGCCGGGTCTGCAGTCCTGACGGAGTGCGGACCCGGCGCCCCGGTGCGTTAAGCGCCGTGGCGCCGGGCGGTTAGTGGTCGAGCGGCTCGCCGGGGAGCTCGGGTTCGGCACACAGGCACATGCGGTTGCCGTCGGGATCCGTGTAGACGACCCAGTCCGGGGCGTTGGCGCCGTCCCCCTCGCCGGCTTCCGGGAGCATCTTCGCGCGGGCGGCCTCGAATTCCGAACGGGCCACGATCCGATCGACGTGCAGGGCGTTGGCGTTCGGTGCTGCGGTTTGCTGGAACCACAGCGGCGGGTTGCGCCGCTCCGGATCCACGAGGTCGCCGTCGCGTCCCTTGCGGTAGCCCAACGACGCTGACCAGAAGGCCTCCAGCGCCGACGGGTCGGCGGCGTCGAGGGCCAGCGACAGGTCCTGGTGCCGGTGCGGGACGGCGAGCGCCCCGGAATCGGCGGCGGCGAATTCCAGCAGCGTGGCCAGTGCGATGTCGCGCGGCGTGATCTCCCCGCCCACGTCGTGCGAGGTGGTTCTCAGGAAGATGGTGTTCCAGCGCCAGTCGACGTCGGGGTGGTGGCCCTGGTGCTCGGCCGCCTCGGCGACGATGGACAGGAAGTCCACGGCCTCCCGGGAGGTCGCGAACGACCAGGCGCACACCAGTGCGCCATGGCGCTGGCGCCACGACGGAAGCTCCTTCAGCGCGCGGGCGATCTCGTATCCGTCAAGGACGTGGTCCGGTGAATCCATGGTCGTTCCTCAGGTTCGGGTCCGTGGTGGGGGTTTGGTGTGGTTCGGGCGGCAGACTGCGCTCAGGCCGTCATGCCCAGGGTGCTCATGCGGCGGGAGTGGTTTTCCACGAGCCGCGCGAAGAGCGCCGTCATGGTCTGCCCGCGGTCCCCACGCTCCTCCAGGGAACCCCAGTAGTCGTACTGCTCCCCGATCTCGCGGGCCTGGGTGAGGGCCTCGCCCAGCAGCCGGCGTCCCCACAGGGCCAACCGCGAAGCCCGCTCCGGGCGGTCGGCGATGGCCAGCTGCAGGCGGTCCCGCAACCACTCGGTGTTGGCGTCGGAGGTCTTCACGCTCTGCACCACCGAGCGGGATTCCTCGGTGAGCTCCGAGGCGATGTAGGAGTAGAAGTCCGCGGCGACGCCGTCGATCACGTAGGCCTTGGCCAGCGACTCGTACCAGTCCCCCGGCTTGGTGCGCGCGTGCATCTCGTCCAGCGAGGCCATGAACGGCTCCATGACTTCCTGCGCGTCCATGCCGCGCGAGGCGATGATCTCGCGGATGAGTTCGTAGTGCCCGAACTCGGTGACGGCGAGCCTGGCCAGCGTCTCCCGGTCCACGAGGGTCGGCGAGAATCGGGCGTCGGAGGAAAGGTGCTCGAAGGCCGTCAGCTCCTGGTAGGCGATCAGGCCCAGCAGCGCCATCTCGTCCTGGGCGGCGTCCCGACGGGCGGGTGTTGCGGAAGGAATGCTCATGCGTTCAGCCTACTCGGGGCGCCATGGGCGCGACAGTTGGGGCCCCGGGGCCGGGGCCGTGGTTATGCTGTGGGGGTGAGCCACAACATCCTCGGGTTGACGCCCGCCGCACAGAGCACAGACCTGGCCCAGGCCCTGGTGGCCCTGGAAACCGAATTCGAGCTGCGCACCGATTTCCCGTCGGAGGTGATCGAGGAGGCTGAGCGCGCCATCCGCGACTTCGAGTTCCCTCCCGCGGACCGGCGGGAGATCGAGTTCGTGACGATCGACCCCGCGGAATCCACCGACCTTGACCAGGCGGTGCACCTCTCGCGGACCGGTAACGGGTACCTTGTCCACTACGCCATTGCCGACGTGCCCGGGTTCGTGAGCCTGGGCGGCAGGCTGGACGGCGAGGCGAGGCTGCGCGGGCAGACCGTCTACCTGCCCCACCGCAGGATCTCGCTGCACCCCGAATCGATCGCCGAGGGCGCGGGGTCGCTGCTTCCGGGGCAGGACCGCAGCGCCTACCTGTTTTCCTTCACCCTCGATGCCCGCGGCAACGTCCGTGGCACCACCCTGGAACGTGCAACGGTGCGCAGCCGCGCGAAGCTCAGCTACACCGGGGCCCAGGAACAACTCGACGCCGGGACGGCACCCGAACTCCTGCAACTGCTGCGCGAGGTGGGCCTCAAGCGGATCGAGCTTGAACGCGAGCGCGGCGGGGCGAGCCTGCGCATCCCCGCCCAGGAAGTCGAATGCCTCGAGGGCACCTACGTGCTGCGCGCCAGCGCTCCACTCCCCGTCGAGGACTGGAACGCGCAGATCTCCCTGCTGACGGGGATGGAGGCCGCGCGGCTGATGATCGGTGCGAAGGTCGGCATCCTGCGCACCATGCCCGCCCCGCTGCCCCGGGACCTCGCGGTGTTCAGGCTCCAGGCCCGCACGCTGGGCGCCACCTGGGACGAGGGACTGCCCTACGGCGAATTCCTGCGCTCGCTGGACCTCTCCGATGCCGGGCAGCTGGCCCTGATGCACCACGCGGCAAGCCTGTTCCGAGGCGCCACCTACACGGTGTTCGACGGCGAGGTCCCCGCCGACCTGGAACAGGCCGCGATCGGCGCGCCCTACGCCCACACCACCGCGCCGCTGCGCCGGCTTGTCGACAGGTTCTCCCTGCTGGTGTGTGCGTACGCCGCACGCGGCCTCGAGGTGCCTGCGGCCCTGCGCGAGGTGCTGCCGCTGCTGCCCCGGCTCATGGGTTCCTCCAACCAGCTGGTCAACAAGGTGGAACGTGCCGCGATCGACACCGTGGAGGCCGCGTCGCTGGCCCACCGGGTGGGCGAGCGCTTCACCGCCGTCACGCTGACCGGCACTGTCCCATCCCCCGGAGCGGCGCAGCCGGGCAGCGGGGGCAACGGACAGGCCAACGGGGCCAACGGGCGTTCACCACGCGGCACGCTGCAGCTGGTCTCCCCCGCCGTCACGGCACCCTTCGAGGGGTCCGCGGCGGCAGGGCAGCGGGTCGAGGCCGAACTCGTCACGGCCGACCTGCTCACCCGCTCGGTGCTCTTCAGGATCGTCGGCCCATAGGGCCCGGGTGCGCCGATCCGGCGAAATGCGGGGATCGGAAGCGGTGCGGGATATGCTGGATGGATATACAAGGATGCCCGGTCGCGAATCGTCAACAAGTTTTTGGCGGGATTACCCAGCGAATCCCGCACCCCCTGCAGCCACGAGAATCCGGCTGCGATGCATAGCCTGCGATCGGCTCCGCTGGAAGCACCGCCATGTGGTGGACTCCGAACCCCCGGTTTTCCCAACGACCCGGGATCGTCGAGCACCCCAAGCACGGTGCCTAAACGAATGAGAACCCTGTCTTGAACACTGAACACCTGCTCACCGCCGACTCCGCGTCGGAAGCCGTCGACATCGAGGAATCGCTGTCCACCGACGAAAAGCCGCACGAACTGCCCGAGCAGTCCTTCGCCGATTTCGGGGTCCGCCCCGACATCGTCGAATCGCTCGCGGCCGCCGGCATCACCCACCCGTTCCCGATCCAGGCCATGACCCTCCCGGTCGCCCTGGGCGGCCACGACATCATCGGCCAGGCCAAGACCGGCACCGGCAAGACCTTCGGCTTCGGCATCCCCGCGCTGCAGCGCGTCATCGGACCGGACGACGAGGGCTACGAGTCCCTCCCGGTCCCCGGCGCCCCGCAGGCCCTGATCGTCGCCCCGACCCGCGAACTGGCCGTCCAGGTCGCCGCCGACATGGACAAGGCCTCAAAGTTCCGCAACGCGCGCATCGCCACCATCTACGGCGGCCGCGCCTACGAGCCGCAGATCGAGCAGCTGCAGGCCGGCGTCGAGATCGTCGTGGGCACCCCGGGCCGCCTGATCGACCTCTACAAGCAGAAGCACCTGAGCCTGAAGAACGTGCGCATCGTGGTGCTCGACGAGGCCGACGAGATGCTGGACCTCGGCTTCCTGCCGGACGTCGAGACCCTGCTGGCCGCCACCCCGGCCGTGCGCCAGACCATGCTCTTCTCCGCCACCATGCCCGGTGCCGTCATCGCCATGGCCCGCCGCTACATGACCAAGCCGACGCACATCCGCGCCGCAGACAACGACGATGACTCCATCACCAAGAAGGACATCCGCCAGGTCATCTACCGCGCCCACCAGCTGGACAAGGACGAGGTCGTCGCCCGCATCCTGCAGGCCGAGGGCCGCGGACGCTGCATCATCTTCACCAAGACCAAGCGCTCGGCAGCCAAGCTGACCGACGAGCTGGTGGACCGCGGATTCGCCGCCGGCGCCATCCACGGCGACCTGGGCCAGGGCGCCCGCGAGCAGGCGCTGCGCGCCTTCCGCAACGGCAAGGTCGACGTGCTCGTCGCCACCGACGTCGCGGCCCGCGGCATCGACGTCGACGACGTCACCCACGTGATCAACCTGCAGTGCCCGGAGGACGAGAAGACCTACCTCCACCGCGTCGGGCGCACCGGCCGCGCCGGGAACAAGGGCACCGCGGTGACCTTCGTGGACTGGGAAGATGTCCCGCGCTGGGGCCTGATCAACAAGGCGCTGGGCCTGGACGTCACCGAGCCGGTGGAAACCTACTCCTCCTCGCCGCACCTGTTCTCCGACCTGCACATCCCCGCCGGCACCAAGGGCCGCCTGCCGCGCAGCGCCCGCAAGCTCGAGGGCCTGGCCGGGGAAAAGCTCGAGGACCTGGGCGAGACCGGCAAGAAGAACAGCTCACGCGCCCCCCGCTCCGGTGGCTCCGACCGCGGCGGACGCGGCGGGGAACGACGCGGCGAACGCGGATCCGAGCGCGGCGGCCGCCACGGCCACTCGCACGGCCGCGCGGACCGCCCGGCACGCGAGGGCGAGCGCCACCACCACGAGCCCAAGGTGGCAACCGAGGGCGAAGCCCCCGCAGCCGAAGGCACCGAGCGCTCCGAACGTCCGGCACGCACGCGCAGCAACCGCAGCCGCACGCGCCGCCGCAACGGCGAAGTAGTGAACAAGACCGACTCCGAGTAGATCCGTGAGCCGTCTGAACACCCCCGACGGGCCCGCCGGCGCAACCGAACAGGTTGCCGGCGGGCCCGCCGCCGTCCCGCCGGTGCGGTCCTGGGACCCCGAGGGTCCCAACCTGATCGTCCACGCGGAAAACGCGACGTTCCTGCCCACGCTGCCCGATGCGTCATTCACGCTGATCTACGTCGATCCCCCGTTCAACACCGGGCGCACCCAAAAGCGCCAGGTGCTCAAGTCCGTGCGCGCGGCCGAGGGCGAGGGCGACCGCATCGGATTCCAGGGCCGCAGCTACTCGACGCTGCGCGGGGACCTGCACAGCTACGACGACGCGTTCGACGACTACTGGTCGTTCCTGGAGCCGCGCCTGCGCGAGGCCTGGCGCCTGCTGGCCGACGACGGCACGCTGTACGTGCACCTGGACTACCGCGAGGTTCACTACGCCAAGGTCATGCTCGATGCGATTTTCGGCCGCGAGTCCTTCCTCAACGAGATCATCTGGGCGTACGACTACGGTGCGCGCGCCAAGAGCCGCTGGCCGGCCAAGCACGACAACATCCTGGTGTACGTGAAGAACCCGAAGTCCTACCACTTCGACGCGGCAGAGGTCGACCGCGAGCCGTACATGGCCCCCGGCCTCGTCACCGCCGAGAAGCGCGAACGCGGCAAGCTGCCCACGGATGTCTGGTGGCACACCATCGTCTCGCCCACCGGCAAGGAAAAGACCGGCTACCCCACGCAGAAGCCGGAGGGCATCCTGCGCCGCATCATCAACGCCAGCTCCCGCGAGGGTGACTGGGTGCTGGACTTCTTCGCCGGCTCCGGCACCACCGGCGCCGTGGCCGCGGCGACCGGCCGCCGCTTTGTCTGCGTGGACGAGAACCCCCAGTCCATCGCTGTCATGAACGCGCGCATCCCCGGCGCGAGCCTGCTCGAGGCCCCGCCGGAATAGCCCGTCCGCCGGGTCCGACACCCGGCGCGGCCCGGCTGGACACGCCACATAGAAATGCCTCCGACACATCCCGCAGCCACGGGGTAGGTTGGAGGCATTTCCGTTGGGTGTCACCTACAGCAAGGACCGCGAGCGATGAACGACGCAAACGCACACGAGCAGCAGGCCACGGCCCTGGCCCAGCAGGCCGCGCAGGTTGCCGCCAAGCTCAAGCCCGGGACGTGGGATTCGGTCCAGGCACTGGCCACGCTGTCGATCGCGCACAGCCTGCTGGGCGCCGCGGAGCGCGGGGCCGGCGGAGGCCCCGTCGCCGGTTCCCGCGGCTAGGGGATCTCCGGCATGCCGACGGGCGAGCTGCCGGTTCCGGCCTCCAGGATGCGCCGCAGCATCTCCGGGGCCGTGGTGTTCTCCCCGAGCCGGTTCGGCTTGCCCGTGCCGTGGTAGTCCGAGGACCCCGTCACCACCAAGCCGTGCCGGTCGGCGAGCGCCCGCAGATGCCTGCGGCCGTCCTCGGGGTTGTCGCGGTGGTTGATCTCCAGGCCCAGCAGCCCCGCCCCGATCATCGCCTCGTAGGTTTCCTCCCCAACGATCCGTCCGCGCGCCGAAGCGACCGGGTGGGCAAAGACCGGCACTCCCCCGGCCTCGCGCACCAGGCGCACCGCCGTCACGGGATCCATCGCGTAGTGCCCCACGTAGTACCGCGAGCGCGCGGTGAGCACCTGGGCGAAGGCCTCGGTGCGGGTGCGCACCACCCCCGCCGTGACAAGCGCATCGGCGATGTGCGGGCGGCCGATCGTGGCCCCCGGCACCGAATGCTTCGAGACCAGCTCCCAATCCACGGGGTAGTCCTCGGCGAGCAGCTCGACCATCCGGCGGGCCCGGGTGATGCGTGCGTCGCGGGCCTTCTCGATCTCCTCGAGCAGTCCCGGGTGGGTCGGGTCGTGCAGGTAGCTGAGCAGGTGAACGCTGATCCCGTGGTCCGTCTTGCAGGAGATCTCCATGCCCGGGACCAGCCCGATGCCCAGTTCCAGGGCGCGTGCCGAGGCATCCGCCCAGCCGGAGGTCTGGTCGTGGTCCGTCAGCGCCACCACATCGAGTCCCGCGGCGGCCGCCGCCGTGACAAGGTCGGCGGGAGACTCCGTCCCGTCGGATACATGTGAGTGGGTGTGAAGATCGATCCGCATAACCTACAGCGTAGTCCTTGCCGGCCCCGCGGTACCGCCCGGGGGCGCGTGCACCGGAAACGGGGTCCCGCCTCGGGCCCGGCTCCGCTCTGCGCTAAGCGCCTTGGCACATTTCGCCGCGCTTTGAGACGATTGGAACCATGAGCACTGATGCAACCACCACCACCGGCAGCGACCAGCCCCTCGAGGAGCGTGTGAACAACCGTTCGCAGCGCCCGTCCTCCGAGGCCTTCAAATCCTTCATGGCCTCATCCTGGGCCCCCGACACCTCCGAACTTCCCGGCGCCGACGAGGTTGCCCCCTACGCCGCGGCACGCCGCGCCGCGGTCTCCGCACGTTTCCCCGGCGAGCGCCTGGTCATCCCCGCAGGCCCGCTGAAGGTCCGCTCGAACGACACCGACTACCGCTTCCGCCCGCACTCGGGCTTCGCCCACCTGACCGGCCTGGGCCTTGACCACGAACCCGACGCGGTCCTGGTCATGGAGCCCACCGACCAGGGCGCCGGCGACGGCGGATCCAACCACAACGCCACGCTCTACTTCTCCCCGATGGCCGGACGCGACACCGAGGAGTTCTACTCCAACGCCCGCACCGGCGAATTCTGGATCGGCCCGCGCCCGACCCTGGGCCTGCTGCAGGCCCGCCTGGGCCTGCCCACCGCCGACCTGGGCGGCCTCGAGGTGGCCATCACCAAGAACGCCGGCGTCGTCGAGCTCGGCGGCATGCGCATCCGCCTGCTGCGCGACGTGGACATGAACTGCGACGCGCTGGTCGACACCTCCCGCATCAACACCGGCGTCGACCTGGAGGTCTCCGACTCGCTGGACGGCGAGCTCACCGAGGCCCTCTCCGAGATCCGCCTGGTGAAGGACGCCTGGGAGATCGGCGAGATGAAGAAGTCCGTCGCGGCGACCATCAACGGCTTCACCGACGTGGTCCGCTCCCTGGACCGCGCGCTCACCCACCCGCGCGGCGAGCGCGTCGTCGAGGGTGCGTTCTTCGCCCGCGCCCGCGAGGAGGGCAACGACCTGGGCTACGACACCATCGCGGCCTCCGGCAACAACGCCACGGTCCTGCACTGGATCAACAACAACGGCACCGTCAACGACGGCGAACTGTTGCTGCTCGACGCCGGCGTGGAGGCAGAGTCCCTCTACACCGCCGACGTGACCCGCACCCTGCCGGTCAACGGCACCTACTCCGAGGTGCAGCGCAAGATCTACCAGGCGGTGCTCGATGCCGCCGACGCCGCGTTCGCCGTGGCCAAGCCCGGCACCAGGTTCCGCGACCTGCACGGCGCCGCCATCAAGGTGCTCGCCGAAAACCTCGACGCCTGGGGCCTGCTCCCGGTGTCCCTGGAGGAGGCGCTCGCACCCGAGGGCCAGCAGCACCGCCGCTGGATGCCGCACGGCACCAGCCACCACCTGGGCCTGGACGTGCACGACTGCGCGCAGGCCAAGGCCGAGCTGTACCTGGACGGCGTGCTGGAGGAGGGCATGGTCTTCACCATCGAGCCCGGCCTGTACTTCAAGAACGAGGACCTCGCCGTGCCGGAGGAATACCGCGGCATCGGCGTGCGCATCGAGGACGACGTGCTCATCACGGCCGACGGCTGCGTGAACCTCTCGGCCGCACTCCCGCGCACCCCGGAGGCCGTCGAGACCTGGATGGCCGAGATCCGCAACAGCTAGCCCGCCGGCGCCCGGTGCGGTCCCCATGGGGCCGCACCGGGCGCGGGCCTGTCCGGCGGGACCGGCATGCACGGCCCGCTCCCGGAACACGAACGGCCCGGGTCCTTCCCCGCACCTCGTCGAGGTGGCGGGAAGGACCCGGGCCGTTCGCTGTTAAGCTGCGGGGCCGCGCGCTGCCTACGGGCGCGGCGCGGATTCCCCGTGTGGCTCGGTGCCGGAACCAGTGCCTGCCTCGCCGTCGGAACCATTCTCGGATTCGCTGCCGGTGGCGTTGCTCGTGGCGTTCCCCGGGGCACTACCGGAGACCGGGGCCTGCGGTTCCTCCACTGCCGGTGTCTGCGGGTGCGCCTGTGGCTGGGCGGCAGCTGCGGCATCGGCCGCGGCAACGGGGGCCTCGGGGGCCGGGGCTGCGGGGGTTGCCGGCTGGACGCGGATGCCGAACTGCGGGCGGCCGTCGGGAAGGTCTGCGTAGCTGCCCGAGGAGACCGGCGCCGGGGCCGCGGGCGCCTGCCCGTCCACGGGTGCCGCGGGGGCCTGTGGCTGGGCGGGGGCCGGCGGCTGCACCGGCACCGCGTGGACGCCCACCCCGGCGTCCGCCGCACCGCGGCTCATCGGCAGCTTGGCGGCCAGCGCCCGGGCGGCGTGGGCGTGTGAGAAGTCGACGACGACGTCGTAGCTGGTGGCCAGCACCTGGGACTGCGAGGCGAAGTCGCGCTTGCCGCGGCGGAAGGAATAGCCCGCCACCGCCACGATCATCCAGATCGCGATGCCCAGGCCCACCGAGGAGAGGATCGCCGCCCACGAGTCGGGCGACGGGTTGAAGATCGAGAGGATCAGGCCCACGAACATGCCGAACATGGCACCCTGCGCCGCGCCGGCGGCGGCGACCTTCGGGTAGCTGAGCTTGGCCGTGACGCGCTCGACGCTGCGCAGGTCGTTGCCCACGATCGTGATGTTGCTGACCGGGAAGTCGTTGTCGGCCAGGTAGTCGACGATCTTCTGCGCGTCGAGATAGGAGTCGTAGCGCCCCAGGAGTTCGCCGCGCGGCAGGCCGAGCACGTTCGATGGGGTCGGGGAAGCACCAAGTGGGGATGACATGCTTCCATTGTGCACGCTCCGGGCCCCGCTCCGCCCGCTTGATCGCTCAAGGTGAAAGCCGTGGGACGCCCGCGACAGCACCGCGGCCCATGTCACGCCGCCGCCCGGCCGGTGCGGCACGACGTCCGCACGGGGCGTCACCGTATGTGCCCCGCGCTGCGCAAGGCAGTAGCCTAGAGAGCGTGAGCAGCAATTCTACGAAGGTCTTCATCGCCCGCTTGTTGGGGCTGGACGTGTTCGACCCGCTGGGCGACCGGCTGGGCCGACTGCGAGACGTCGTCGTCATCTCGCGTTCGCTCACCAAACCCGCCCAGTGCGTCGGTGTCGTGGTCGAGGTCCCCGGCAAGCGCCGCGTCTTCGTCCCGATGACCCGCATCCAGGCCATGGAGTCCGGCCAGATCATCTGCTCGGGCCTGGTGAACATGCGCCGCTTCCAGCAGCGCGGCGCCGAGATGCTCGTGGCCGCGGAACTCTTCGACCGCCGCGTCGAGTTTGCCGACGGCAGCGGCAACGCCGTCGTGGAGGACATCGGGCTCAGCCAGGAGCGCGGCGGGGACTGGATCATCTCCGACTACTTCGTGCGCCGCGGCGAGCACGCCGGGGGGCTGCTGGGCCTGCGCCGCTCCCGCGGCGAACGCCTGCTGGTGCCCTGGGACGCCATCGTCCACACCGCACTGCACGAACCCCAGGCCGCAAGCACCTACGTGGCGGCGCACGACGAGATGAAGCCCGCCGACTTCGCCGACGCCCTGCACGAGATGAACGACAAGCGCCGCGTCGAGGTCGCCAGCGAACTGCAGGACGACCGCCTGGCCGACGTGCTGCAGGAAATGCCCGACGACGAACAGGTGCAGATCATCTCCGCGCTGGACATGGAACGCGCCGCAGACGTGCTCGAGGAAATGGACCCCGACGACGCCGCCGACCTGCTCGCCGAGCTCAGCGAGGACACCAAGCACGCGCTGCTCGAGCTCATGGAGCCCGAGGAGGCCCGCGACGTGCGCCGCCTGCTCGAGTACGCCGAGGGCACTGCCGGTTCCATGATGACCCCCGTGCCGGTGATCCTCTCCCCGGAGGCGACGGTCGCCGAGGCGCTGGCCTCGGTGCGCCGCGAGGAACTCTCCCCCGCGCTGGCCTCCACCGTCTATGTGACCCGCCCGCCGCTGGAGACCCCCACCGGGCGCTACCTGGGCGCCGTGCACATCCAGGCGCTGCTGCGCACCCCGCCCCCGGAATCCCTGGGCAACATCCTGGACACGGCCCTGGCACCGATCTCCGATATGGCCGACGTGCCCGAGGTCGCCCGGACCCTTGCCACCTACAACCTCACCTCGCTCGGCGTCGTGAACGACGCCGGACGCCTGGTCGGCGCCGTCACCGTCGACGACGTGCTTGACCACCTGCTGCCCGAGGACTGGCGCACGCACGACGACCACACCGCCAAGAACCCACCGGCGACGAACGGAGACACCCATGGCTGAGAAGCGCCAGGCAGGCAGCGGCCTGGACACCCCGATGAGCGCCCGCGACCGTTTCTTCCCCCGCTTCTCCCCCGACCCGGACGCGTTCGGCTCAAGCACCGAGAAGTTCGCGCGCTTCATGGGCACCCCGCAGTTCCTGCTCTACATGAGCATTTTCTGCATCTTCTGGCTCATCTGGAACACCTGGGCGCCCGAGGCTTGGCGCTTCGACTCCGCGGCACTGGGCTTCACGGCGCTGACCCTGATGCTCTCGCTGCAGGCCTCCTACGCCGCCCCGCTGCTGCTGCTGGCCCAGAACCGGCAGGACGACCGGGACAAGGTGGCCCTGTCCGACGACCGGGGCCGCGCCGAACGCAACCTCGCGGACACCGAGTACCTCACCCGCGAGCTCGCCGCCCTGCGCATCGCCCTGCGCGATGTCGCAACCCGCGACTACGTGCGCTCCGAGCTGCGCTCCGTGCTCGAGGAACTGCTGGAAACCGCCGACGGCGAGGAGCTGAAGCTGCGCGCCAAGAACCCCAAGCGCCGCGACCGCTCCTCCACCAACACCGGGCTCATCCCGCAGGTTCCCAAGGCCGCAGCCCGCGCGGACAAGCCGGCAAAACACCCCGGGAAGCCGCACGAGAAGCACCACGACACGCAAGCAGAGAAGAACGCACCCTCATGAGCATCGAGCCGCGGCTCCTTGAAGCACTCTCCGCGGTCCAGGACCCGGAACTGCGCCGCCCCATCACCGAACTGGGCATGGTCGACTCCGCGGTCCTCGACCACGGCACCGCGCGGGTCCGGATCCTGCTCACCATCGCCGGCTGCCCGCTGCGCTCCACCATCGAAAACGACGCCACGGCCGCACTGGCAACCCTGCCGGAGGTCGACTCCGTGGAGCTGTCCCTGGGCGTGATGAGCCCCGAGCAGCGTGCGGCGCTGCGCGAGTCTCTCAAGGGACGCGCCGTCCCCTTCGGCGACCCGGCCTCGTTGACCCGCGTCATCGGCATCGCCAGCGGCAAGGGCGGGGTCGGCAAGTCCTCGCTGACCGCGAACCTCGCCTGCGCCATGGCCGCCGACGGGCTGCGCGTGGGCCTCATCGACGCCGACGTGCACGGCTTCTCCATCCCCGGCCTGCTCGGCATCCCGAACGCGAAGCCCACCCGGGTGGATGAGATGATCCTGCCGCCTGTCGCCCACGGGGTGAAGGTCATCTCCATCGGCATGTTCGTCGATGACAACAAGCCGGTGATCTGGCGCGGGCCGATGCTGCACCGCGCCCTGGAGCAGTTCCTCACCGACGTGCACTTCGGGGACCTCGACGTGCTGCTGCTTGACCTGCCGCCGGGCACCGGGGACATCGCCATCTCCGTGTCCCAGCTGCTTCCCGGCTCGGAGCTCGTGGTCCTCACCACCCCGCAGGCCGCCGCCGCACAGGTCGCCGAGCGCGCCGGGGCGATCGCCGTGCAGACCGGCCAGAAGGTCCTCGGCGTCATCGAGAACATGAGCTGGCTGCAGCTGCCCGACGGCTCCACCATGGAGGTCTTCGGCGCCGGCGGCGGCCTGGAGCTTGCCGGGCGGCTGACCGAAACGCTCGGCTCCGAGGTGCCGCTGCTGGGCCGGGTGCCGCTGGAGCCGCTGCTGCGCGCCGGCGGCGATGCGGGAATGCCGCTGGTGCTCTCGCACCCCGGCTCCCCCGCGGCCGCGGAGATCACCTCGATCGCCCGCGCGCTCTCGCACCGCCCCCGCGGCCTGGCCGGACTGAAGCTCCCGGTCTCCCCCGGGCGGGCCCCGCACGCCGGCTAGTCAGCCGCGGGCCCATCCGTCCGCGGCGCCGGTTCGCCACATCCCACACGCAAGGAGTCCGCATTCCCGTTCGGGAATGCGGCCTCCGCTGCTGTGGCTTGTTTTCTGTGGCTTGTTCGTGCGCGGCACGCCGCCTGTGGCGAGGTTGGCTACGTCGCTTCCATGTCGAACGGTGCCGGCTCGTTCGCCGCCAGGGGCTTCACCCGCGGCTTCGAGACGGGACGGTGCTCGATGGCGACCGGTTCCTTCACTGCGCTGACCACGTCGTCGAGGTCGTCAAGCAGCGCCTCCTTGATGATCCGGCGGGGGTCGTACTGCCTCGGGTCGAGCTTCTTCCAGTCCATGTCGACGATGTCGTCGCCGACCTCCTCGCGCAGCTGCTCCTTCGCGCCCGTGGCCATGCGGCGCAGTTCCTTGACGAGCCGCCCCAGCTGGGCCGCGTACTCCGGGAGTTTTTCGGGTCCCAAAATAACCACTGCCAGTATGGCCAGCACCAGCAACTCACTACCGTTGATTCCCAGAAACACCCTAGTAGACTACCTGCTTTCCCTGCATCATTTGGCCAAGGCCTAGTCGAAGTCCAAAACCATGAGTTTGGACAGCCCGCGCATCAGGCGCTCGCCCAGCTCCTCGGGGCTCTCGTAGCCGACGGAAGCGCCCGTGTGCTCGCCGACGACCAGGCGCTGCAGGAGCAGTTCGACGTCCTTCTTGGCAAGGTTCGAGGTGATCGAGTAGTCGACGCCGTCCATGCTCAACGTCGCGGTGCCCTTGCCGAAGCTGGCCGATGCCGCGGCCTTGGCCCCGAGCCGGCGCCCCAGTTCGGTCAGCGAGCCCTCGGTGGCCTCTGCCGCCTGTTGCGGGGCCGCCACCTGCTGCGGCGCCGCCAGGCTGCCCGTGGCCAGCGGCCCGCCGGCGAGCCGGCGCACCTCTGTCACGCCGACCTCGTGCTTGCCGTTCTTCATCACCAGGTGCACGGAGGCGCTGCCGTCGGAGCGGGTGCCGCTGGCCGAGGCCAGATGGTAGCCGGCCGACTCGATCACGGGGCAGGTCCAGCCCGCCGCGCGCAACTCGCCCAGGTCGTCCTCGTCGAGGCTGGTGGCCGTCGCGTTCCACGCACCCGTGGGGTCGTGCTGTTCGGCTGTGGCGACGCCCGGGGCGCCCAGCGACCACGACAAGCCCACCACGACCCCGAGCACGGCAAGGATCCCCACCAGCGCCACGGCAGGGAGCCACGGGCGGAAGCGGGTGGTACGGCGGGGGGCTCCCGTGTCGCGGTGCTCGTCGGCGCTGCTGAGCAAGGTGTGCGCGGTCAGCGGAGGGGCAGGGATTTGAGCGTGGCCGCTCCAGTGCGGAGCGGTCCTCGGCGTGGCGGATTGGAGCGCTTCCCAGCACCGCAGGCATCGATGCACATGTCTTTCGATACTGCGGCGGTTCTTCGCATCCAGCTCACCTGCCGCATAGGCGTGGATCCGTTCCTGTGGTGAATGCATGCCTAGCGGACTCCCGGGATCGACCGCCGGATCTTGGGCAGCCCCACGGCCGGGGTCGGCCGGGCTGCGGGATTCCGGTGGGCAAGCTTCTCGCGGAGCATCGCCCTGCCGCGGTGGATGCGCGAGCGGACCGTGCCGAGCTTGACGTCCAGCGCCTCGGAAACCTCTTCGTAGGAGAGGCCTTCAAGGTCGCACAGCACGATGGCGGCGCGGAACTCCGGGGACAGGCCCTCCAGGGCCGCCTGCACGTCGACATCCAGGTTGTTGTACTCGAAGCTGCGCTCCGGCCCGGGGGCGGTGCCGGGAAGCTTGGCTTCGGCTTCCTCGCCCAGTCCGTCGAAGCGGATCCGCGACTTGCGCCGCGCCTGGTCCAGGAACAGGTTGGTGGTGATGCGGTGCAGCCAGCCGCCGATGGTTCCGGGGGTGAAGGTGTGCAGTGAGCGGAAGACTCTCACGAAGGTTTCCTGCGCCAGGTCCTCGGCATCCTGGCGGTTGCCCGTCAACCGGTAGGCGAGGCGGTAAACCCGCGGGGAATGGTCCCTGACGATCTCCTCCCACGTGGGAACCGCGAGCTCGCCGAACCCAGCGGTGGAGCTCGTGTCGGTGGCCATGGTCGGATCTGTTGCGTTCACGGTTTCAATTCTGGCCCAGCCGCCTGAGCGAATCCTGTAAGCAGGCTGTGCCGGACCTACGTTTCCAATTCGGCCGTTGAAATGGACACACAGGGATAGGATGGGGATGTACCGGCACCCCGCCCGGCGGCACGCCGTGGCCGGGCACCGAGGGCAGCCAGCCCGGGGCCGGCCCCCGAATGCGTGCCATCACCCGCCATTCCCCCACGCCTCGTGAACAGGACCCCACCACACTCATGAACCTGGATGTCTACAGCAGCTGGTCCTACGCCGAGGCACAGGCCACGGAGGACCCCGTCATCGAGCGTGCCCGCGAACGCGGCAGGGAGCTCGGAGTCGAATCGGTGGGCGCGGCCACGGCCGGCCTGCTGACGGTGCTGGCAGCCACCTCCAAGGCGCGCCACGTGGTGGAGATCGGGTCGGGCGTCGGCGTCTCGGGAACCAGCCTGCTCCGCGGGCTTGGGGCGCACTCGGCACTGACCACCATAGACATCGACGTCGACCACCTTGCCGCGGCACGCGAGGCCTTCCACGAGGCCGGATTCGACTCCTCACGCTTCCGTGCCATCGCCGGGCGTGCGGAAGCGGTGCTGCCGCGCCTCACCGACGAGGCCTACGACATGGTGTTCATCGACGCCGACAAGGCACACCTCTCCGAGTACACCACCCAGGCGATGCGCCTGGTCAAGGCCGGAGGCATGGTCCTGCTGCACGACGCCTTCGACCACCACCGCGTGGCCAAGCCGGCCGTCCGCCAGCCCAGCACCGTTGCCACCCGCAACGCCATCCGCATGCTGCGCAGCGACGAACGTTTCACCACCACGCTCGTACCCAGCGGCATGGGCCTGCTGGTCGCCGCACGGACCCACTAGCCCGGACACCGCTGCGCAGCCTGGACGGAAAAGCCCGAACACACGGAAATGGGAGCCGACCCGTGCGGGTCGACTCCCATTTCCACAATCCCAAGCCGATGACTACTCGGTGACACCCACGAGGCAGTCACGCAAGGAAGCGGCTTCGTCGGCGTTGAGTTCAACTACCAGACGCCCGCCACCGTCGATCGGTACGCGCATGATCAGGCTACGGCCTTCCTTCGTGACCTCCATCGGACCATCCCCGGTACGTGGTTTCATCGCAGCCATTAGCGCTGTCCCTTTCCTTTGGGGCGGAGGAGGGTTGCCCCCTGCGCCCGGTCGTGAGTTACTTGGCGAATCCATCTGTTCGGTGAATCGCTTTCAACTTGCTGACTACCATTATTCCGAATAATTGCCCGTGGTGCTAATCACACGCTCTTCTCCGCGTTGCGCGATGACCTGATGCAACCTGTCGATCTCGGCCGAAAGCGCATCCAGGACCTCATCAACCTGGTCACATCGGTAGCCCCGAAGGGCCAGCGAGAATCCCACAGCCTCGATGTCCGCAGGGGTGGGCTGAAGGGGCAACAAGACCGGGGGAAGCGACGCCACGGGCTCCACGAGCCCCTGGATCGGGGCCCTTGCCGGTTCGTAGCGCGCCCCGCCGCCGGGCAAACGCGCCCGCCGGCTGCCGGTTCCCAGAAGCACCGCCGCGCCCAGCACCAGGATGGCCAGGACCAACAAAACGTAAACCACTACCTATTCCTCCCGAATACCTGTTTCCCGGACACGCACCCTCAGTCGTCCGAGGCAAATCCATCGCCGCGCGCGGACCCCACGACGATGCGCACGGCTTCCTCGATGTCGTCGGTCAGCGTGATCAAGTCCAGGTCGGAAAGGGAAATGGCGCCCTCTTCCGCCACGGTGTTCCGCAGCCACTCCAGCAGCGGCCCCCAGTAATCCGTCCCGACCAGCACGATAGGGAACCCGGTGACCTTCTCCGTCTGCACCAGCGTGACTGCCTCGAACAGCTCGTCAAGGGTTCCGTAGCCGCCGGGAAGCACGATGAATCCCTGTGAGTACTTCACGAACATGGTCTTGCGGGCGAAGAAATAGCGGAAGTTGATCCCGATGTCGACCCACTCGTTCAACCCGGTCTCGAACGGGAGCTCGATGCCCAGGCCGATGGATACGCCACCGGCCTCGCCCGCACCCTTGTTTGCGGCCTCCATGGCACCTGGCCCGCCACCGGTGATCACGGCGACTCCGGCCTGGGCGATCAGCGCACCGATCTTCTCCGCCTGGGCATAGCGCGGCGAATCCCGCGGCGTTCGCGCCGACCCGAAAACGCTGATGGCCGGCCCGGTGCCGGCAAGCGCCCCGAACCCCTCGACGAACTCGCTCTGTATCCGCAGCACGCGCCACGGATCGGTGTGGGTGAAGTCCTGGCTGTCGCGGGTATCCAGGAGGTAGCGGTCCGACTGCGGAATGTCGGCCTGCGCACGGCGCAGGATCACCGAGCCCTTGCGGCGCGCCGGGTCCGGCAGCGATGCGAAATTCTTTGCTTGAGAGTTCTGGCGTGACATGCCACCCACTGTATCGGCATTCACCGGGCACGCCTGCAGCCCCGCAGGCAATTTAGGAAACGATTCGGCAAAGGTAAGCGCAAGTCAGTGGTGATCCAGCGCACATCGGCTATTGTCGTCACATGAGCACTGATTCCCATGAGAGTAGCGCCGGATCGACCCCGATTCCGATCGTCAGGCTGTCTGGTGTCAACAAGCACTATGGCCAGCTGCACGTTCTGCAGGACATCAACCTCGAAGTCTCCAAGGGAGAAGTCGTCGTGGTCCTGGGTCCATCCGGCTCCGGCAAGTCAACCCTGTGCCGCACCATCAACCGCCTGGAAACCATCGACACGGGCAGCATCGAAATCGACGGGCAGGTCCTTCCCGAAGAGGGAAAGCAGCTGGCAAACCTCCGCGCCGACGTCGGCATGGTTTTCCAGTCGTTCAACCTCTTCGCCCACAAATCCATCCTGGAGAACGTGACCCTTGGCCCCATCAAGGTCAAGAACATGAAGAAGCCCGAAGCCGAAAAGCTCGCGATTTCCCTGCTTGAACGCGTGGGCGTCGCCAACCAGAAGGACAAGCTCCCGGCCCAGCTTTCCGGCGGCCAGCAGCAGCGCGTGGCGATCGCGCGCGCCTTGGCGATGCGCCCGAAGGTGATGCTCTTCGACGAACCGACCTCGGCCCTCGACCCGGAAATGATCAACGAGGTGCTTGACACCATGGTCGCGCTGGCCAAGGAGGGCATGACGATGATCGTGGTCACCCACGAGATGGGCTTCGCCCGCAAGGCCGCCGACCGAGTGATCTTCATGGCCGACGGGCAGATCGTCGAGCAGGCAACTCCCGAGCAGTTCTTCACCAATCCGCAGAGTGCCCGCGCCAAGGACTTCCTGGGCAAGCTCATCACGCACTGACAGTTCCGCATCTTTCGAAGTACACCGGACGGGAAACCACTCCTTTCCAGAAACCAAGGAGAACCAATGCGCAAGAACCGCATCGCAGCAGTAGCCGCCATGGCCGCCGCGGCAGCCCTGACCCTCAGCGCCTGCGGCGGCGGTGGAGGCGCCGCCAGCGACAAGATCAAGATCGGCATCAAGTTCGACCAGCCCGGCGTCGGGTTCAAGGACGGCAACGACTACAAGGGTTTCGACGTCGATGTCGCGAGGTACGTGGCCAACGAACTTGGCTACCCGGCGGACAAGATCGAGTTCATCTCGACCCCGTCGGCAAACCGCGAAACCGCCCTGCAGAACAAGCAGGTCGACATGATCTTCGCTTCCTACTCCATCACCGACAAGCGCAAGGAATCCGTGGCCTTCGCCGGGCCGTACCTGATTGCCGGCCAGGACCTGCTGGTTCCCGTGGGATCGACCATCACCGGCCCCGAGGACCTCAACGGCAAGACGCTGTGTTCGGTGACTGGCTCCACCTCGGCGCAGAAAATCAAGGACACCTACGCCAAGAGCGTGAACCTGCAGGAACAGTCGGGCTACGCCGAATGCCTCGGCGGCATGTCGGGCGGCACCATCGACGCCGTGACGACCGATGACATCATCCTCGCCGGCTTGGCCGCCCAGCCGGCAAATGCGGGCAAGTTCAAGGTCGTGGGCAAGCCCTTCAGCGAGGAGAAGTACGGAGTGGGCCTGAACAAGGAATCCACCAAGTGCGCCGACATCAACAAGGCCATCGAAAAGATGATCAGCTCCGGCGAGTGGGACAAGGCCATCAAGGCCAACACCGAGGGCACCGGCTACACCCCGAACCCGACCCTGAACCCGCCAAAGATGGACCCCTGCGCCTAACACACGCTCCACGTCCATTGGGTGCGTGCCTCCGCGAGCGGGGGCACGCACCGCCCCAATGATTCGGTCCCCCCGGACCGCAGGAATCGAGGCAGAAGCATGGAGAACTATCTCGCCCTGTTCACGCAGTACGACATTCCCGCCGCATTTTGGGTCAACATCCAGCTGACCTTCTGGGCGGCCATCGGCGCCCTCGTTCTGGGCACGGTCCTGGCCATGATGCGCATCTCGCCGGTGCGCAGCTTCTCGGCCTTCGGGACCGCCTACGTGAACATCATCCGCAACACCCCGCTGACGATCATCCTGCTCTTCGGCGTGCTGGCCCTCTACAACCAGCTGGGATTCACCCTCTCGGACGACTTCAACCAGAACTTCTTCAACCTCGCGGTGATGGGCCTGGCGATCTACCACGCGGCCTTCGTCTGCGAGGCGATCCGCTCGGGCGTCAACACCGTGCCGGTCGGGCAGGCCGAGGCCGCCCGCGCCATCGGCCTGAGCTTCCTGCCGGCGGCCCGCGAGGTCATCCTGCCGCAAGCCTTCCGCGGGGCAGTGGTCCCGCTGGGCAACGTGCTGATCGCACTGATCAAGAACTCGACGGTTGCCGCTGTCAGCTCCGTGGCGATCGAGGCGTCCTCGGTCATGAAGACCATGCTGGAGTTCGAGTCCAACCTGATCATCCCCATCTTCGCGACGTTCGCCATCGGGTTCGTCATTATCGTCATCCCGGTGGGCCTGTTGACCACCTGGCTCTCCAAGAAACTGGCGGTGGCCCGATGAGCGCATCAGTCCTCTTTGACACACCCGGCCCCAAGGCGCGGCAGCGGATCCTGGTTGTCAACGTCGTCGGCATCCTGCTGATCGCGGGCCTCATCTACGTGGTGGTTGCCGGGCTCGCCGCCAAGGGGCAGATGGAGGGCTCCCTGTGGGCCTCGCTGTTCACGGCCAACGCCTGGGCGAACTTCCTGCTCCCGGGCCTCGCCAACACGCTCAAGGCCGCCGGACTGGGCATCGTGCTCTCCGTGGTCTTCGGCCTGGCCTTCGGCATGGGGCTGCTCTCCGGGATCAAGGCGCTGCGCTGGGTCTCCACGATCGTGGTGGAGTTCTTCCGTGCGGTCCCGGTCCTGCTGATGATCGTGTTCTTCAACATCCTGCTGGCACGCACCGGCGTGGTCAGCGGAACCGACGCCCCCTACTGGGCAGTGGTCATCTCGCTGATGCTCTACAACGGCTCGGTGGTCGCCGAGTTGGTGCGCTCCGGCGTGCGCAACCTGCCCAAGGGTCAGCGCGAGGCCGGTATCGCGATCGGCCTGACCACCACGCAGTCGCTGCGCCTGATCGAGATCCCGCAGGCACTTGTCGCCATGCTGCCGGCGTTGATCGGCCAGTTCGTCGTCATCCTGAAGGACTCGGCGCTGGGCTACATCGTTGGCTTCACCGAGCTGCTGTTCTACTCGCGGACGTTTGCCGCGGCCAACGGCAACATGCTCCAGGCCCTGCTGCTGGCGGCGGCGATCTTCATCGTCATCAACTTCGCGCTGGGCAAGCTGGCGGAGATCGTCTCCCGCCGGCTGGGCAGCCGGATGCCCAACGCCAAGCCGGCGGCCGCCGTGGCCGACGTCGAGGCGCCGCTGGCAACACCCGGCGACCAGGCGAAGTAGACCAGACAGATTAGAGCACGCGAAACAACGGGACGCTTCGACCGCCCCGAACAACTATGCCGCCGGAGACTCCCCCTCGAGGGGGTCTCCGGCGGCATGTGCGTGTTTCCGGCTTGCGCCGCCTTCCCGCAGCGCCTGCAGGCGGCTGCCGGCCCGGGCTACTTCCCGGCGAGCCAGGTGCGCAGCGTGGCCAGGCATTCGCGGATGGCCGCGGCGCTCACGTGCTCGTCGTCCGAGTGCGCCAGCAGGGCATCGCCCGGACCGAAGTTCACTGCCGGGATGCCGAGCTCGGAGAAGCGGGCGACGTCGGTCCAGCCGTACTTGGGCATCGGCACCTGGCCGACGGTTGCCACGAACGACGCGGCGGCCGGGTGGCCCAGGCCCGGGCGCGCACCGGGGGCTCCGTCCGTGCGGACGATCTCGAAGTCCTTGAACAGCTCGAAGACGTGCGCCTCGGCCTGGGCCACGTCCTTGTCCGGCGCAAAGCGGTAGTTGACCTCCACCTCGCAGAAGTCCGGGATCACGTTGCCGGCGATGCCACCGGCGATGCGCACGGCGTTCAGCGACTCCCGGTAGTCAAGCCCGTCGACATCCACGGTGCGCGGCTCGTAGTCGGCGAGGATCCGCAGGATGGGGGCAGCGGCGTGGATCGCGTTCTCGCCCATCCAGGCGCGGGCCGAGTGTGCGGCGACCCCACGGGTGCGCACGCGGTACCGGGTGGTGCCGTTGCAGCCGCCCTCGACGGTGCCGTTGGTCGGCTCGAGCAGGATCGCGAAGTCGCCGCCGAGCAGTTCGGGGCAGTTGCGGAAGAGCCGGCCCAGCCCCGACTTCGAGCCTTCGACCTCCTCGTGGTCGTAAAAGATGAATGTTACGTCCCGTGCGGCATCCACGAGCGAGGCGGCGAGGGCCAGCTGCACGGCGACCCCGCCCTTCATGTCGGTGGCGCCGCGGCCGTAGAGCGTCTCGCCTTCCCAGCTCACCGGGACCGTGCCGCGGGCACCCGGGGTGGTGGGCAGCGGCACCGTGTCGAGGTGGCCTGCAAGGATCACGCGTTCGGCCCGTCCCCATGCGGTGCGGGCAACTATCGCGTCGCCGTCGCGGTGCACCTGGAGGTGCTCGCAGGTGGCCAGCGCCAGCTCGATCGCGTCGGCCAGCGCAGTCTCGTTTCCGGAGACCGATTCGATGTCCATCAGCTGCGCGGTGAGCATGGCGACGTCCTGGGAGAGGTCCAGTTCGATCGGGGCGGAGGGTTCGGGGTGGGGGTTCGGGTTGCTGTGCACGATTCCAGATTAGTGCCTTGTGCCACGTTAGGATTGATTCATGACTCCGGTAGACACCCGCCCCGACATCGATTCCCCACGACCTCTGCGCATTGCCTCGGCCCACGGCCTTGCCACCTACGCCTCGGACGGCTCGGTGCTCGATGTGTGGTTCCCGGAACCGCGCCTGGGCACCCTCGAAGACGCCGCGCAGCTCGCCGGCGAGCTTGCCGCCGCCGCGCAGTCCGACGCCGAGCGCGGCACCACCCAGGCCGTGGTCTCCCTTCAGATCGATGTCGACGTGGCACCGGCCGACACCGCCGATGTCTGGCTGCGCCTGCACCTGCTCTCGCACCGCCTGGTCCAGCCCAACGACGTGAACCTCGACGGCGCCTTCGGCCTGCTGAACAACGTCGTTTGGACCAACTTCGGCCCGTGCGCCGTCGAGGGCTTCGAGACCACCCGCCTGCGCCTGCGCAGGCGCGGAGTGCTCAACGTGCTGGGCGTCGACAAGTTCCCGCGCATGCTCGACTACGTGGTTCCCTCCGGCGTGCGCGTCGCCGA
Organism: Paeniglutamicibacter selenitireducens; assembly: GCF_051550675.1. Classification (NCBI taxonomy): domain Bacteria; kingdom Bacillati; phylum Actinomycetota; class Actinomycetes; order Micrococcales; family Micrococcaceae; genus Paeniglutamicibacter; species Paeniglutamicibacter selenitireducens. Next base: position 688,838 of record NZ_JBPULF010000001.1, read on the forward strand.
TGCCGGCCGCGTGCGCCTCGGCGCGCACCTGGCACCGGGCACCACCGTCATGCACGAGGGCTTCGTGAACTTCAACGCCGGCACCCTGGGCACCTCCATGGTCGAGGGGCGCATCTCCGCTTCCGTCGTGGTCGGCAACGGCTCGGACGTCGGCGGCGGTGCCTCCATCATGGGCACCCTTTCCGGCGGCGGCAAGGAGCGCATCACCATCGGTGAGCGCGTCCTGCTGGGCGCCAACTCGGGCGTCGGCATCTCCATCGGCGACGACTCCGTGGTGGAGGCCGGGCTCTACGTCACGGCCGGGACCCGAGTTCAGCTGGAGGGCCGGACCGTCAAGGCCGTGGACCTCTCCGGCGTGCCGAACCTGCTCTTCCGCCGCAACTCCGTCACCGGCGCCGTCGAGGCCCTGGGCCGCGCGGGACAACACGTGGAATTGAACAGCATCCTGCATGCCAACTGATGCACACCAGCGGGTGCTCTCCATGGGCACCCAACACGGGGAAACCCGTGGGCACGGCCGGCACGCGCGACCCCGCACCTGGGGTCGCGCGCTGCTGGCGTTGCTCATTGCCTGCGGGCTGATCGGCGGCGGCCTGTACGCTGCGATGAACTTCATCGGCCTCGACGAGAACCTGGTGCGCGAAAAGTGCATGGCCGTGGTCGGTTCCGAAAGTTACGTGCTCTCCCCCGAGCAGGCCTCGAACGCCGCGCTGATCGCTGCCGTGGCTACCAAGCGCGGCATGTCCGAACGCGCGGCCACCATCGGCATCGCCACCTCCATGCAGGAATCGAAGCTCACCAACATCGACTACGGCGACACCGCCGGGCCGGATTCCCGGGGGCTCTTCCAGCAACGTCCCAGCATGGGCTGGGGCACGGAGGCGCAGGTGATGGACCCCACCTATGCGGCAGGGCGGTTCTTCCAGGAACTCGACACCTTCGACTACTCCGCGCTGCCGTTGACCGAGGCCGCCCAGAAGGTCCAGCGCAGCGCCTACCCCATGGCCTACGCCAAGCACGAAGGAATGGCCAAGGCCTTCTCCGCCCCGCTGACCGGCAACGCGGTGTCGGCCCTGAACTGCACGTTGCGCACCGCGGAAACCGCTGGCTCCCCGGCGAAGGTCGAGTCCGCCTTGCGCGAGGCAACCGGCATCACGGGGGCCGCCGTCGACGGGCCGCGGCTCAAGGTCCCGGCGAAGGGCACCCAGGGCTGGGCCGTCGCACAGTGGGCCGTGGCAAACGCCGGCGCAATGAACACCGAGTCCGTCTCCTATGCTGGGCTGGTGTGGAACCGCTCGCAGGGTGCCTGGGTCCCGGCCGCAACAACGGACGGCTACGTCGTCATCCAGTCGGCCACCCCGTAGCCCTCACGCCAGAGACGCTACTTGATCATGCCGATGATCGGCTGCAGGTAGCTGCGGAACAGGTCGGCGTCCTGCATCAGGTCCTGGCTCAACAACACCGTGTCGGGTTCGACAAACCAGGCACGGGGCTCCGCCAGCGGAAGCTCCACCATCTTCAGGTGCAGTTCGCCGTCGCCCTGCTCGCCGGGTTCCCGCTCAAAGAACAACTGCGACACCAGCGCCAAGCGCTCGTCGGTGTTCTTGCTGCAGTAGTCCTTGTACTCCCCCATCCGGTTCTGCGTCCAGGTGAACGCGTTGCCGTAGTGGGCGCGCAAAAGGTGCTGCAGGCTCGGCGAATCCGAGAAGTCAGCAAAGTCCGGCTCCTCATCCAGTGCGGGGTGCGCATAGTCCCCGCGCAGGATGCGTTCCCACCAGCTCTGCCATTCCTGGCGCAATTCCCCGGCCGAGCCCTCGCCCAGTTCGCGGGCCGCGGCGGGCTTCACCTTGGGCCAGAGCGGCGCAAGGCTCGGGGTACCGAGCGGTTCGATCGCCGCCAAATCCCGAATGTACAAAGCCAGCAACATCTCACGGTGGGTATCAGCTGAGACCTTCCAACCGGGACCAGACTCTTGAACCATGAGGCACACTCGTTTCCATCAAAACCAACGCCTACTTCAAGAATAGACCCGAAATCAAGCGTTTGGCCGAAAAGATCGCGCCGCTTCGGGGCAATCGGCGCGGGCATGCAAAAGGCCCGGCAGGCGCCGCCTCGAATGTTCGAAGCAACGCCCGTCGGGCCCGCGAACCCAGGAATGCCGCAACCGCGGAACGGGAAGCCGTTCCGCGCCGGCCGGTCCTAGCGGTTCGGGTAGCTGCGCTCGGGTTCGCCCACGTACAGCTGGCGCGGACGGCCGATCTTCATCTCCGGATCCTGCAGCATCTCGCGGTACTGGGCAATCCAGCCCGGGAGACGTCCGATGGCGAAGAGGACGGTGAACATCTTCTCCGGGAAGCCCATGGCCTTGTAGATCAGGCCGGTGTAGAAGTCCACGTTCGGGTAGAGCTTGCGCGAGATGAAGTAGTCGTCGTTCAGTGCGCGCTCTTCCAGGGACATCGCGATGTCCAGGAGCTGGTCGTTGCCGCCAAGCTTGGAGAGGATCTCGTGCGCCGTTGCCTTGATGATCTTGGCGCGCGGGTCGTAGTTCTTGTAGACACGGTGTCCGAAGCCCATGAGACGGACGCCGTCTTCCTTGTTCTTGACCTTCTCCATGAAGTCTGCCGGCTTCAGGCCCTCGGACTGGATCTGGCGCAGCATCTTCAGCACCGCTTCGTTGGCGCCGCCGTGGGCCGGGCCCGAGAGTGCGTTGATGCCTGCGGAGACCGAGGCGAACATGTTCGCGTTCGAGGAACCGACGAGGCGCACGGTGGAGGTCGAGCAGTTCTGCTCGTGGTCCGCGTGCAGGATCAGCAGCTGGTCGAGGGCCTTGACGATGACCGGATCCATGTCGTACGGCTCGGCGGCAATGCCGAAGCTCAGGCGCATGAAGTTCTCGACGAGGTTCATCGAGTTGTCCGGGTACAGCAGGGCCTGGCCGATGGACTTCTTGTGCGCGTAGGCGGCAAGGACGGGCATCTTGGCCAGCAGGCGGATGGTCGAAAGCTCGACCTGCTCCTCGTCGAAGGGGTCCAGCGAGTCCTGGTACCAGGTCGAGAGTGCGGTCACGGCGGAGGAGAGCACCGGCATCGGGTGTGCTTCGCGCGGGAAGCCGCCGAAGAAGCCCTTGAGCTCCTCGTGCAGCAGGGTGTGGCGACGGATCTTCTGGTCGAATTCCTCCAGCTCGGTGGCCGAGGGAAGGTTTCCGTAGATCAGCAGGTAGCTGGTCTCGAGGAAGCTGGACTTTTCGGCCAGCTGCTCGATCGGGTACCCGCGGTAGCGCAGGATGCCCGCGTCGCCGTCGATGTAGGTGATTGCGGACTTGGTCGCCGCGGTGTTCATGAAGCCCGGGTCGTAGGTTACGCCACCCGTTGCCTTCAAAAGCGGAGCGATGTTAAAGCCGTTGTTGCCTTCTACAGCGGGCACAACAGGAAGTTCGATGTTGTTGCCGCCGAAGCTGAGCTGAGCAGAATTGTTTTCCGTCATTGTCTCTCCTAACCGGAATGCAGATGGATCCGATGGTCAGTAATCAGTGCCACGCTACCGTTTAGTAGCCTCATGACACCAATCGGTAGGTCACGTTATGGCATCAGCGGGCCGCATTCAGCCGCCCAACGGCACTGGCAATCCGCTCGTCACTTGCGGTGAGCGCGATGCGCACGAACTTCGCCCCGGCTTCGCCATAGAAGGCACCCGGGCCCGCAATGATTCCCAGTTCGGCCAGTCGACCCATCGTGGTCCAGCAGTCCTCGTCGGCGGTGCACCAGAGGTAGAGGCCCGCAACCGAGTCCTCGATGCGCAGCCCAAATCCCTCCAGGGCGGGGACCAACGCCTCTCTGCGCGCGCGGTACAAGGCTTTTTGTTCCGCGACATGCGCCTCGTCGCCAAGTGCAGCGCGCATGGCATCCTGCACCGGGGCGGGCACGATCATCCCGGCGTGCTTGCGACTGTTGATCAGCGCTGGCATCAGGTTCGGGGCCCCGGCGATGAACGCCGCGCGGTACCCGGCGACGTTCGACTGCTTGGACAGGGAGTAGACGGAAATGAGGTTGTTGTGATCTCCCCCACACACCGCTTCGTCGAGCACGCTCGGGACGCCCGATTCATACTCGCCCCAGCCAAGTTCGGCGTAGCACTCGTCGGAAGCGACGACCGCACCGAGCGAACGGGCGTCGTCGACAAGCGCCTTGAGGCTTGCTGCGTCGTGCACGATACCGGTCGGGTTGCCCGGGGAATTGACCCACACGAGCTTGACCCGGGCACGGTCCTGGGCCGAGAGTTCCTCCAGCGAATCGGCAGCCACAGACTCGGCACCGGCCAGCGTCGCGCCGATGTCGTAGGTCGGGTAGGCCACGCGGGGGCGGACCACCAGGTCCCCGGCCCCGAGTCCCAGCAGCAGCGGCAACCAAGCAACCATTTCCTTGGACCCGACGGTTGGCATCACGTCGTTGGCGTCCAAGCCGTGCACGTTGCGGCGGCGGGCGTACCATTCGACGATGGCCTCGCGCAGTTCAACGGTTCCATGCGTCGTCGGGTAGCCGGGGGCATCCGCGCCGGCGCGCAGGGCATCGATGACGACCTGCGGCGTGGGATCCACCGGCGTGCCGATCGAGAGGTTGACCGGTCCGTCGGGATGCTCGGAAGCCTTGGCCGTGTAGGGCGCCAGCGCTGTCCAGGGGTACTCGGGAAGACTCAACATGCGGGGTGGCTATTCCTGGTTCTGCGGCGGGAGCACTGAAATGATCGGGTGGTCGATGCCCATGTTGCCGAGCTTCGCGGCACCACCCGGGGAGCCGACCTCGTCGAAGAACTCGACGTTCGCCTTGTAGTAGTCGGCCCATTCGTCCGGGACGTCGTCCTCGTAGTAGATGGCCTCGACGGGGCAGACCGGTTCGCAGGCACCGCAGTCGACGCATTCGTCGGGGTGGATGTACAGCGAGCGTTCGCCCTCGTAGATACAGTCAACGGGGCACTCTTCGATGCAGGCCTTGTCTTTGACGTCGACACATGGCTGGGCGATGATGTAGGTCACGGTACCCGGGGCCTTCCTTCACTACGGAAAATGTTCGGTGGTTGCATGCGGCTAAACATGCATGACACAAGCTTAGTCCTGACCCGCACCGATTGCCGCAGCAGCCCTCGCCGTGATCCATTCTTACGTCCTTCGTCACACGGCGACGACCACGCGGGCCGCGAAGCCGCGAATTCTTACGTTCTGTGTCACGCCGCAGCGGCAAGCGGCCCACGCGGGAGGTTTTCTTACGCCCCGTGTCAGCGGGGCGCAATCGCCCGAGGCCCTAGGATTGGTGCATGAGCATGGACTTCTTCGCTACCCTGGTCCCCGGTGCCCGCGTGGTGGTCCGGCACCGCCTCGCGCTCGCCGAACTCGGGCCAGCCGGTGAGCAACTCACGGACGCCCTCGGATACCTCAGGGCATCGACCGACTCCTGGGTGGAAATCGAGACCCGAAGCGGGCTGGTGCGCATCGACAGGGCATCCATCACGCATGCGAAGGTTGTCCCGCCTGCGCCCGAACGCCGCCGCCGCGCCGCCCGTCCCTGATCACGGGCCACGCCGACGGTGCCAGGGGACCCCAGAGGCCGAAACCACCGGCGATCCGCCACCCGCATGTGATTTGAATGATTCAATCAGTGGCGGTTTTTCACGTATGCTGATGACATGCCCACAGATGAAGAGCTGCAGGCCCGTGCCCGGGCGCTGAGCTCCCCGCTCCGCCTTCGCATTCTGCGACTCTGCTTGCATGAATCCCGCACGAACAAGGAAATTGCGGACCTGCTGGATATCAATCCGGCCACGTCGCTCCACCATGTGCGTACCCTGCTCGCCAACGGCTTCCTCGTGGCCGAGGAAACGCGGCGCGGCAACCGGGGAGCCAAGGAAGTGCCCTACCGAAGCACGAAGCTTTCCTGGGGCACCAAGCTCCCGGATGCTGCGCCGCTGCTCGTCGACACGTTCCTGCAGGAAATCGACGGCCTCGCACCGGAAGAAATCCAGGTCCTTCGCGTCGGCCTGAAACTCAGCGAGGGCACCCAGAAGGAAATGCTGGCCCGCATCCATGCCGTGATCGAGGACTACGCGATGCGCGAGCCGGATCCCGACGGAGTCGCGACGTCACTGTTCATGGCACACCACCTGGACCTCAACGCACACCAGCGCTAACCCCGCAGGGACCCCGCAATCGGCCCGAATACACGGAAATGCCCGGAAGGATCTCCTTCCGGGCATTTCCATATGGTGTTGCTACGCGTTGGCTCTCGGCCGGGCACGCAGGTGGCGCGAGACCAGGAAGACCGCGACGACCACCGGAACGATAATTCCGTACACCCAGATCGTTCCTGCCAGCGCAGGGCCGGGCAGTACGTCAAGGTACTGTGCGGAGACAACCATCTGGTTGTGCGCGTCTGCCGAGAACAAGGCCACGAGGACGTAGGTCGTCATGCCGCTGAGCGCGCTGACCCACAGTTTCCCGCGGAGCATCCCGGCCAGGTAGCACAGGGCGCCTGTCAACAGCAGGGCGAGGGCCGCTCCCCAGGGAAGCGGCGTGTCCCCCACGTAGCTGAGCGATGCGTGAAGGATCGTTCCCACCACGGCGGCAAGCGCCCCGGCGGCCAAGGCCACCAGGACGCTGCCCAGCATGGGGGCCAAGGAGCCCCCTTGTTGCTGGTTAGGCCTTGGCTCGTGCACGGGCGACCTTGGCGCGTTCGCTGGCATTCAGGACGACCTTGCGGATGCGGATGGCTTCCGGGGTGACCTCGACGCACTCGTCTTCGCGGGCGAATTCGAGCGACTCTTCAAGGGTCAGGACGCGCGGCGGGGTCATGTTCTCGAAGCTGTCCGAGGAAGCCGCACGCATGTTGGTGAGCTTCTTTTCCTTGGTGATGTTCACGTCCATGTCATCGGAGCGCGAGTTTTCGCCAACGATCATGCCTTCGTAGACCTCGGAGGTCGGCTGAACGAAGAAGGACATGCGTTCCTGGAGGTTGATCATCGCGAACGGGGTGACGACGCCGGCGCGGTCAGCCACGATCGAACCGTTGATGCGGTATTCGATCGGGCCGTGCCACGGCTCGTAGCCCTCGGCCAGCGAGGAGGCGATGCCGGCACCGCGGGTGTCGGTCAGGAAGCGGGTGCGGAAACCGATCAGGCCACGAGCCGGAACGACGAATTCCATGCGGCACCAGCCGGTACCGTGGTTGGCCATGTTGGTCATGCGGCCCTTGCGGGCGGCCATCAGCTGGGTCACGGCGCCGAGGAATTCCTCGGGCACGTCGATGGTCATGTGCTCCATCGGCTCGTGGACCTTGCCGTCGATCTTCTTGGTAACAACCTGCGGCTTGCCGACGGTCAGCTCGAAGCCTTCGCGACGCATCTGCTCAACGAGGATGGCCAGTGCCAATTCGCCACGACCCTGGACTTCCCAGGCATCCGGACGCTCGGTCGGAAGGATGTTCAGCGAAACGTTGCCGATCAGTTCCTTGTCGAGGCGGTCCTTGACCTGGCGTGCGGTGACCTTGGCGCCCTTGACCTTGCCGGCCAGCGGCGAGGTGTTGATACCAATGGTCATCGAGATGGCCGGCGGGTCGACGGTGATCAGCGGCAGCGGCTTCGGGTCTTCCAGGTCGGTGAGGGTTTCACCGATCATGATGTCCTCGATGCCTGCAACTGCAACGATCTCGCCCGGTCCGGCTTCTTCGGCCGGAACACGGGTCAGGCCCTTGGTGGCGAGCAGTTCGGTGATCTTAACCTGCTTGAGGGTACCGTCCTGGCGTGCCCAAGCAACCTGCTGGCCCTTGCGCAAGGTGCCGTTGAAGATACGCAGCAGTGCCAGACGGCCCAGGAACGGCGAGGCGTCAAGGTTGGTGACGTGTGCCTGAAGGACTTCGCCCTCGTTGTAGGTCGGGGCCGGGACATGCTTGATGATGGTCTCGAACAGCGGCTCGAGATCCTCGTTGTCCGGCAGGGTGCCATCGGCCGGCTGGTTGGCCGAGGCGAAGCCGGCCTTGCCCGATGCGAAGACGATCGGGACGTTCAGGATCTTGTCCAGGTCCAGGTCCGGTGCTTCGTCGGCGAGGTCCGAGGCCAGGCCCAGGAGCAGGTCCATGGAGTCGGAGATGACGCCGTCGATGCGGGCATCCGCGCGGTCGGTCTTGTTCACGACGATGATGACTGGCAGGTTTGCGACAAGGGCCTTGCGGAGCACGAAGCGGGTCTGCGGCAGCGGACCTTCCGAGGCGTCAACCAGGAGGACAACGCCGTCAACCATGGACAGGCCGCGCTCTACCTCGCCACCGAAGTCGGCGTGACCCGGGGTGTCGATGATGTTCATGGTCATCTGCTTGCCTTCGGCGGCCGGGCCGCTGTAGAACACCGTGGTGTTCTTGGCGAGGATGGTGATGCCCTTTTCGCGTTCGAGCTCGCCAGAGTCCATCACACGATCTTCGGTTTCACCGTGGCTGTCGAATGCACCGGTCTGCTGGAGCATTGCGTTGACCAAAGTGGTCTTGCCGTGGTCAACGTGCGCAACGATTGCTACGTTGCGCAGGTCGTCGCGACGAATGAGAGTGGAATCTGACATGCGAAAAGGCTCACTTCTTCTAGAGAATTATGGGTCTCGGGGATCGGGGCCACGATTGACCCAATTCACCATTCTAGTACTTCTGGAAAAACTGGCGGAAATCGTGCCGAACATCACCCGTCCCCGTATGCCATGCTCACAGCCGAATTTCGTGGAATCGGGCTGCCCGGTTGACGAAAGACCCCGTCATTCCGGGGTTTTCACTTCAGGTGTGCGAGCCGTAAATCACACGCACCAACTGGGCTGCCTTCTCCCCTGTCTCGCGCATTCGGTACTCCCGGTTTCCAACAAAGTGGCGTGGCCGTCTCCCAACACCCGGCGTCGACTTCGCTGCCAAAGTCTTTGGGAGATTTGCCCGCAGACCAATCACGTCTACGCAAGAGAGGCCCCGCCCCGGTGTCTCCCGGCCCACGCATTTTACGCAGCAAGACGTCGTGCCACCTCGTAGCGAGTGGCAGCGGGACTCATTACAGGTGTCGTCTACATCGTGGGTAACCTCGCGCCATGCTTCTGAGCACCTTCCTTTCGCGGCCATAGCATGGGGATTCACAGCACCCCACCGCACCTAAGGACGCCCATGCCCGACTCCACAAGCCCACTGCGCAACCTTGGATTCCTCACGATCGGACTGTTCGATCCGCAAGATCCTGCCGCCGGACACGAATCGACCTTGCAGGTGATCGAGCTCGGCGAGCAGCTTGGCTTCGACAGTGCCTGGTTGCGCCACCGCCACCTCCAGTTCGGGATCTCATCCCCCGTTGCCATCATGGCCGCAGCGAGCCAGCGCACTTCCCGGATCGAGCTGGGGACCGCCGTCACCCCCATGGGTTGGGAGAACCCGCTGCGACTGGCCGAGGACCTGGCCACCGTGGACCTGCTAGCCGGCGGGCGCATCAACCCCGGCCTCAGCGTGGGCGAACCCATGCACTACGACACGGTCAAGCACGAGCTGTATCCGGATTCGGCGGACCTGGAGGACTTCGACTACACCCGGGTGGAAAGGTTCGCCCGAATGGTGGCCGGTGAACCCGTTCGCGAGTTCTCGGGCAAGCAGGGCGTCGTGGAGGAATTCTCCAGCCGCGTCGAACCGCACTCTCCCGGGTTGCGCGAGCGACTCTGGTACGGTGCGGCCAGCAAACGCTCGGCCATCTGGGCCGGAGCCCACGGGTTCAACCTGCTGACCAGCAGCGTGATCTTCCCCGAGCCCGTCCAGGACCCGTCGTTCGCCGACATCCAGCAATCACAGATCCGCGCCTTCCGGGAGGCCGCCGCGGCGTCAGGTTCCGGCGGACGGGCCCGCGTCTCGCAGGGGCTCGTGGTGATTCCAACAGACTCCGCCACCAGCGCGCAGAGGGAGAAGTACCGACGGTACGTCGAGGAACGCACGCCGCGCACCCTCGCTCCGCAGGGCCCCAAGCGGATGCTCTTCGCCCCGGACCTGATCGGAACCAGCGAGCAGATCGCCGAGCAACTGCATGCGCACTCCGGATTCCGGGAGGTCGACGAGGTGGCCTTCGCCCTGCCCTTCAGTTTCGAGCACGAGGACTACGTCCAGATCCTCACCGACATTGCCACCACCCTGGGACCGGCCCTTGGCTGGTCGCCTGCGGTGGAGCGCGTTGGCCGCAGCTAGCCGGGCCCCCTTCGCGCTGCTGGCATCCGTTGGAACCGGTCATGTCAGACGTCGAAAGCACGTGAGCAGGATTCAAGAAGCATGCCGGGACCTGCGGCGGTAGTGTGATCCTGAACCGGAACCGGTTGCCGTATACGAACTGAGGAGAATCACGTGGCTGAGAAGAACGCCGGGCTGTCCAAGGAGGAACGCGAGGCCGTCAAGCAGCGCGCCGCCGAATTGCGTGCGCAGGAGAAGGCCGGGAAGAACCGTGCCGCGGGCGAGGCTGCCATCCGCGAAGCCATCGCCGCGATGCCGGATGAGGATCGGGTCCTGGCCGAGGGCATCGACAGGATCGTTTCCGAGGTCGCCCCTCACTTGGTCCCCAAGACCTGGTACGGGTTCCCCTCGTACGCCGACGCTGACGGGAAGATCGTCGTGTTCTTCAAGGCTGCGTCGAAGTTCACCACCCGCTACGCCACCCTCGGTTTCGAGGAGTCCGCGCAGCTCGACGACGGCGACCTGTGGGTCACCTCGTTCGCGCTCGTGGCTCTGACCCCCGAGACCGAGAAGACGATCGCGGAGTACATCCGCAAGGCCGCCGGCTGACCCTGCATTTCCTGGCCTTCCGCCATAGCCCGAAAGCCCGGGATCCTCACACACCTCGTGCGGGAACCCGGGCTTTTCGTTTAGCCGGCTGAATCGACACGGCGGAGTCCGGCTGGGCGTCGAAGGGTCCTTGATCCAGCGCCGCTTGGCTGGGCAGGACGCCGGTCTTCAACGGAAACGGCCCCGCTTGCCGAAGCACGCGGGGCCGATCCGGAAACACGAACCTGAATGTTGAAGCGGAACTCCACCAGGTTTCGTCACGGAACAACTTCTGCTCCATCTCTATCCGTTCATCTGTTCTCGCGACGGCGTCGAGTTCGCTGGCAATGCCGCTTTCAAGGACGAAACGTCGTTACAGACCAACCGCATCGTGCTCGCCCCCGTCCTGGCGAACATCTTGAACATGAGAACGGAGCCCGATTCAGATCCCGAGGTCATGAGATACCTGGGCACGGGGGGCGAGTTCCGAGTGCTACACCTGTACCGACAATCGGCTAGCGAGCGGCTGCTGTTCATGTGCCCCGTCTCGGACTCTGTTCTAGGTTCAACAACGGCCGATGGCTAGGCTGGGTGGATGGCGACAGTTATTCTCGTGCGGCATGGCCGCTCCACAGCCAATGCCACAGGGCTGCTGGCCGGCCGGGCCCTCGGCGTGAGCTTGGACCAGATCGGACGGGAGCAAGCGGCCCTGGCCGGAGACCGGCTGGCAAACGTGCCTTTGGCCGGGGTGGTGTCGAGCCCTCTTGAGCGTTGTCAGCAGACCGCCCAGTTCATCCTCGATCGCCAGACTACAACCCCGTACGCACCCGTTGACCTGGACCTCACCGAGTGCGACTACGGCCAGTGGCAAGGCCGCACGCTCGCCGAACTCGCGACGGAAGAATTGTGGCGGGTTGTCCAGTCGCAACCGTCCGTCGCTGTCTTTCCCGGCGGTGAATCCATGGCCTCGATGCAGGCTCGGTCAGTGGCAGCGATCCGGCGCCACGACGCAGCATTCGAAGCCGAGTACGGACCAGGGGCTGTGTGGGCAGCGGTAAGCCACGGCGACATCATCAAGTCGATCCTCGCCGATGCCCTCGGCATGCACCTTGACCTGTTCCAGCGCATCAACGTGAGCCCCGCCTCCATATCGATTGTTCACTACGGAGCCAGTCGTCCGAGCGTCTACGCGACCAACACCGATGCGGGTGATCTGTCGTGGCTGGCGAACGGCATCAATTCTGGCGATGCACCGGTGGGCGGCGGCTCGGGGCACAAGGCGCCATGAGCCACATGGGCCTAGAATACTGACATGCCTACACGTGTTCACGAGTTTTCCTGGCCTGATCGGGTCGTCGTTGGCACCATCGGCCTTCCGGGGGCGCGCACGTTTTACCTGCAGGTGCGCATGGGGACGCAGGTTGTGAGTATCGCCATGGAGAAGCAGCAGTCGGCTGCGCTCGCCGAGAAGATCGACGAAATTCTCGACGAACTCATCACCTTCGAGGGCAACCCCTTCAGCGTTCCGACGGGTACCCCCATCGAACTTGTCGACAACGACCCGCTCGAGGCCGTCCACGAGCAGTTTCGCACCGGGGCCATGAGCTTGGGGTGGGACCCGACCTCGGCCCAGATCGTCATTGAGGCCCACCCCATCCCCTCTGACGATCCCGACGACAACGACGAATCGCCTGGCGAGGACGAGGCCGAAATGCTGCGCGTGCGCATACCGGTCGGCACCGCCCGCGCGTTCACCAAGCGCACCTTCGAGATCGTGAGTGCAGGACGTCCGATGTGCCCGCTCTGCGGATATCCCATGGACGCTGAAGGACACACCTGCACCCTTCCCGAGTCCTGATGCCGGCTCCGGACCTCGAGACAGCCGAACTGAAACTCACCGGCCGTATCACGACGGCTTCAAACGCCACTTTTCTCGGCAGCATTGGCGACGTGGCGGTCGTCTACAAGCCGATCGCAGGCGAAAGCCCGCTGTGGGATTTTCCCCAGGGAACGCTGGCCCACCGGGAGGTGGCCGCATATCTGGTCTCGCAGGTCTTCGGCTGGGATGTCGTGCCACACACTTGGCTGCGCGATGGGCCGCTGGGCGAAGGAATGGTGCAGCTCTGGCAGGAGCAAGATCCCGCCCAAAACCCCGTGAACCTAATCGCTGCGGACAATATGCCGGAGACAGGTTGGAAACACGTTCTCGAGGGACAGGACGAGAACGGTCGTATGGTCGCACTCGTTCACGAAGACACCCCTGCGCTCAGACGCATGGCTGTATTCGACATCATCGTCAACAATGCAGACCGCAAGGGCAACCACATCCTTGCCATGACTGACGGACACCGGCACGGCGTGGACCACGGGCTCACCTTCCACCGTGACATCAAGTTGCGTACGGTGCTGTGGGGATGGCTGGGAGATGCTCTGACCGAAGAGGAAGAAGCGGGCATAGTTCGTGTCAGCGAAGGACTGCACAGCGGACTGGGTCGAAGCCTGACGAACTTACTCGGCGCCGACGAGATCGAATCGCTCGCCGCACGCTGTGCCAGGTTGCGCCTGGCAAGGCGGTTTCCAGCTCCTGACGGTGAGATGCCGGCGGTTCCCTGGCCGCTGTTCTGAGGGAATCACGTCTGTTGGCCACTCGGCCTGTCACGATTGGTCGCCCTCCGCGCGAGCCCGCAGGGCGGATCCAGCACCCGGCGCCAACGGTGCCGTTGGTTCCCCGAACGGCTTTGATTGCGGGCACGAGTTTGGTTGCTCGGTCCATAGGCAGCAAATTGCTGGCGAAAAACGCATGGCCGCCAAGAACTCGAGTTCTTGGCGGCCATCGCAAAAGGTTTAAAGTCGGTCTGGACCTAGACGTTGAAGCGGAACTCCACCACGTTCCGACATGGAACCACCTCTACGTCAAGGTAAATAGTCGAATCTAGTCTTAACTAGGCGATTAAGATCGTTGCAGATCGTACTGGGTGCACGGAAGATACCTGCGACGATCGGGGTCGAGGTTGCCCCCCACTGCAACTTGGACAACTTGCACTCAAGACATGGCGCGTTGTCAGCGACAACTGGAATGGGGAACAGCTAAGCGGCAAACCGGAATTCGACAGCTGCTCGACACTAGAGAACGCGTGGCGAGGTGGTCAGCTCGACAACGACACCGGGCGTAGCAATAAGCGCGCGGATCGCCCTCGCGGTCTCTTCTGCCTCCTTCATCAGCTTCACGATCGCAGCGTGATTTTGCCAGTGCTGCCTCCAAAGATCCGCTCCGACCAATGTTGCAAAATCGACCCGAGTCGGAGAGCCCCACTTTTCATAGTCTTCAAGGCGCGCCGCACGTGATTCGAGGTCGGCAATGCCACGCGTGAATGGCGATAGGCGGGCTGAGCTGAAGAGCCACTCACGCCAGTTCTTGTTTCCTTTGCTCTGATTGCACTTGCCACAGGCTGGAACAAGATTGTGAATTTCTGAGATGTAGCCAGTAGGCATCTTGTCGACTACGAGAGGACGAAGATGATCCCATTCCGTGGCGCCCCCTCCGCAGTATGCGCAAACAGCATTCTCCATGCCAAGTACGCTCAGAGCCTCTTCAACTTGGCCAGGCGTCGGGGAAATAACTGGGATGATTCCGTTTACGAAAGAGTTCGTGATACTGGAGGTTCGTCCGGTGATTCGGACTGGCTTCGGCATTGCGAACTGTGGATGGGCTAACATGCACTACACACTACAGCGGCAGGCAACACATCGTGTCGGCATTTGACGGGACCCCCTGAGGTAAGTAGGAGCTGGCCGGATGAGCGCTCAAAGTCAGCAGATCGACAGTCGTTCGCTTCGTGAATCTTTTTATTCAAGCATTTCAATTTTCCGGTTTAGGTTCACAGGTCAGTGCCCTTAGCGCACTTCGTACTTTGGTTCTTAGAAATCACTCCCTTGGACCTTAGCGCAGAACTCCACCACGTTTTTCCTGCCTTATTCGTTCTATCCCCCAATGCACAAATGTCCCGGCTTCCGTCGTGGAAGCCGGGACATTTGAGGGATACGAGAATCAGACGTTGAAGCGGAACTCCACGACGTCGCCGTCCTTCATGATGTATTCCTTGCCTTCGATGCGGGCCTTGCCGGCGGCCTTGGCTGCGGACATGGAACCGGCTTCGACGAGGTCCTCGAACGCGACGACCTCGGCCTTGATGAAGCCGCGCTGGAAGTCGGTGTGGATGACACCCGCAGCCTGCGGGGCGGTCCAGCCCTTGTGGATGGTCCAGGCGCGGGTTTCCTTCGGGCCTGCGGTCAGGTAGGTCTGCAGGCCCAGGGTGTCGAAGCCGACGCGTGCCAGCTTGTCCAGGCCGGATTCGTCGTAGCCCGCATCCTCGAGCATCTCCGCGGCTTCTTCCTCGGTCAGCTCGGCCAGCTCGGATTCGAACTGCGCATCGAGGAAGATTGCCTCGGCCGGGGCCACGAGTGCGGAAAGTTCTTCCTGCATTGCGGTGTTGGCCAGGCCCTCTTCATCGGTGTTGAACACGTAGATGAACGGCTTGGTGGTCATCAACTGCAGCGGTGCCAGCTCGTCGATGTCGATGCCGGCGGCCTTGCCCGCGGCGTAGAGGGTGTTGCCCTCTTCGAGCACCTTCTGCGCGGCCTTGACCAGCTCGATGAAGGAAGCTTCGACCTTCTTGGTCCGCAGTTCCTTCTCGAGTCGCGGCAGCTGGTTTTCGATGGTCTGCAGGTCCGCGAGGATCAGCTCGGTCGCGATGGTCTCGATGTCCGAGGCCGGGTCAACCTTGCCGTCGACGTGAATCACATCGGGGTCGGAGAAGACGCGCGTCACCTGGCAGATGGCCTCGGCTTCGCGGATGTTGGCCAAGAACTTGTTGCCCAGCCCTTCACCCTCGGAGGCACCCTTGACGATGCCGGCGATGTCCACGAAGGACACCGTTGCCGGGAGGATGCGCTCGGATCCGAAGATCCCGGCGAGCACCTTCAGGCGTGCATCGGGCAACGGCACGACACCCACGTTGGGTTCGATGGTTGCGAAGGGGTAGTTGGCCGCGAGGACCTGGGCGCGCGTCAGCGCGTTGAACATGGTTGACTTGCCGACGTTGGGCAGTCCGACGATTCCGATTGTAAGAGCCACGGGAATAGAGTCTACCGGTCATATGGTGTCGGTGCTTCCTGCAATGCTTGTGCTCATGACTACAACTATTTGGTTGGCGGCCCTGCTGGCCCTGGTTTTGGGGTTCGTCGGTGGCGCACTCACGTGCTGGTACCTCACCCGGGCGGCGCGCGGCGCGCTGCATGCCGAGGGTTCCGGGGTGCAAGACGAGCTTGCCCTCACGGCCCGGCTGCTGGCCGGGGCGCAGGCGCAGGTCGCCGAGTTGCGTGACCGTGTCGCCGAAGACCGAACCCGCGAGGCGCAGGACCAGTCGGTCATGCAGGCATTGGCACCGGTGGCCGAGCAATTGCGGCAGGTCCGCCAACAGGTTTCGGTGTTGGAACGCGACCGCGTTGAACAGTTCGGACAGCTGAGCGAGCAATTGGTGCAGGCCGCCCACAACGATGCCCAGCTGCTGCGGACCACGGGGTCGTTGGCCTCCGCCCTGGCCAACAGCGCGGCCCGCGGGACATGGGGCGAGCTGCAATTGCGGCGCGTGGTGGAATCGGCGGGCATGCTTGCCCACGTAGATTTCAGCGAACAGTTCCGCACCACTGACGGGCAGCGGCCGGACATGGTGGTCAGGTTGCCAGGCGGCAAGATGATCGTTGTCGATTCGAAGGTGCCGCTGGCTGCCTACCTCCGGGCGCAGGAGCTTGCCGGGGCGCCCGACGGCCCCTCGCAGGCGAGAGCCCATGAAGCGTTCAAGGAGCACGCCAAGGCGCTGCGCCACCATGTCGATGCTCTCGCGTCGAAGGCATACTGGGAGTCGCTGGAGGGAAGCCCCGAACTTGTTGTCTGCTTCCTGCCGGCGGAGTCGTTCCTGGCCGACGCATTGGAGGCCGATGCCGGGCTGTTGGACCACGCGTTCTCCAAAAACGTCGCTCTGGCTTCACCGGCCACACTGCTGGCGATGTTGAAGGGCCTGGCGTTTGCCTGGCGGCAGGACCTGCTGACGGAGAACGCCCGCGACATGTTTGTGCAGTCGCGTGAGCTCTACGAACGGCTGGGCACCATGGGCACGCATGTGGCCAAACTGGGCAGCTCGCTGCGCGGCAGTGTCGAGAAGTACAACGCCTTTGTGGGCACCCTGGAATCCCGTGTGCTGCCCAGTGCCAGGCGCATCAGGGACCTTGACCCGGGACTGGGCGAGGAACACGATCCGTCCGCGGCCCTGCACCAGCTGCCCCTCATCGAGGCGGCCCCGCGGGGGCTCAGCGCCGTGGAGTTGGTCGACAGGCAGCCCGCTCCCCCGCAGTACGCCCCGAAGCTCCTTGATCCTGCGGAACCGACCACCCCATTGGAGGTTCCTGAACTCCAGGAGGAGCTGGATCCGCTGGGGTCGGAGGCAGCCGGATCATAGGCCGCGGGAATCGAAGATCCCAGCACAACCATTTCCACGCACAATAGACGTAGGGGCCCGGTTCACAAGCGTGAACCGGGCCCCTACGTCTTTGCGCCCCGCGTTCGGCGCCGGCGAGAAAGCTAGCTGCTGATGTCCGACTTGCCGATACGCCCGCCGAGGCCGCGCGAGTCGTCGCCGGCCTCTTTGAGCTTGGCGCGGATCTCCTTGGGCAGCGAGAAGAGGATGTCCTCCTGCGCGGTGGTGACCTCCTCGACGTCCGCGAAGCCGTACTCGGCCAGCAGCGACAGCACGTCGCGGACCAGGACCTCGGGCACCGAGGCGCCGGAGGTCACGCCGACGGAGGTGACGCCCTCGAACCAGGATTCGTCGACCTCGGCGGCGTAGTCCACGCGGTAGGCGGCCTTCGCACCGTACTCGAGGGCCACCTCGACAAGGCGCACGGAGTTCGAGGAGTTCGAGGAACCGACGACGATGACCAGTTCGCTCTGCGGCGCAATGGTCTTGATCGCGGCCTGCCGGTTGGTGGTGGCGTAGCAGATGTCGTCGCTGGGCGGATCCTGCAGGTTGGGGAAGCGCTTGCGCAGGCGGCGCACGGTTTCCATGGTCTCGTCCACGGACAGGGTGGTCTGCGAGAGCCAGATCAGCTTGTCCGGGTTCTTCACCTGGACGGTGTCGGCTTCCTCGGGGTTGTTCACGATCGTGGTCACCTCCGGCGCCTCGCCGTAGGTGCCCTCGACTTCCTCGTGGCCCTCGTGGCCGACCAGCAGGATCTCGTAGTCGTCCTTGGCGAAGCGCACGGCCTCGCGGTGCACCTTTGTCACCAGCGGGCAGGTGGCGTCGATGGTGCGCAGGCCGCGGTCGGCGGCGGACTGCACGACGGCCGGGGACACACCGTGGGCGGAGAAGACGACAAGCGCGCCCTCCGGCACCTCCTCGTTTTCCTCCACGAAGATCGCGCCGCGGGCCTCGAGCGTGGAGACCACGTGCAGGTTGTGCACGATCTGCTTGCGCACGTACACCGGGGCGCCGTAGTGCTCCAGGGCCTTCTCGACGGCGATGACGGCGCGGTCGACGCCCGCGCAGTAGCCGCGCGGGGCCGCAAGGAAGACCTTGCGTTCGCCCTTGACCGGTGCCGCGGCGGCGATTTCCGCCGGGGTGCGGCGGGTGCGCGGGATCGTGGGCATCGGGAGTGAGACCGGAACGGTGGAACTGGTAGCCATGTAACAAGTCTACGTTCGGGGGCAAATTGACTGGTGCGCTCCCCGGCGGATTCAGCCGCTAGCCAAGCTCCACGGGGTTGTCCTTGCGCCAGATCCAGGTGCCCAGGGCCGCCAGCAGGGCGACGACGCCGCCGATGATCAGCGCGTTGCTGATCTCACGCAGCTCGCCGCGCACCCCTGTGGCCAGCTGCTCGACAACGAGCCGGGTGAGCTCGGAGCCCTGCACCGGCATGCCGGAGATGTTGTAGCCGAGGACCACCAGCACCACCGCGAGCACCAGGGAGGCCGCCCCGGCGGCGATGAACACCCTCCCGCGGAAGTCGCGCGGTGCCAGCAGCAGCGCACCGGCCAGCAGCACGGCGGCGGCAGCCAGCAGCCAGCCCCAGCCGGCGGCCAGCGCGAGCCAGCGGTTGGCAGCGTCGGCGGAGAGCGTTTCTTCCTGCGGCCAGTTGGTGTCGACGACGACCGGCGGCACCTCCAGGTCCTGCGGCAGCAGCCGACCGAGGGCCGATCCCTCCAGCGAGGCGTGCAGCGTGCCGTAGGCGGAGGTGACAAGCGGCGCCAGGTCGAGTTCCAGCGTCGCCTCGCGCTGCCCCGATGCGGCGGCCGCGTCGAGCTTTGCCACGTAGTCCCGGCGCGTGTTCTCGATGGTCGTGTTCCACGCCGAGGCAAACCCGGGGTCGCTGATCAGCGCGGCGCCGCTCTGGGAGATCGCGGTTTCCAGCGGCCCCTGCAGCAGGCGCGGGACGGGCACCTCGGCGGCGATCTGTGCGGCGATCTGGGTCCCGAGCTCCTGCGGCAGGACCTCGACCAGCTGCTCGTTGGTGGCCAGCGGGCCCAGGATGCGCTGGAGCGGTTCGGGGGTGTTCACGATGAGGTGCGCGGTGCGGGCGCCGAGCCCGAGCGCGGCGGCCAGCACCGCGAGGACCGCCAGCACGACGGCGAGGGTTTTGCGGACGACGACGGGCATTCGGGCTCCAGCCTGAGGTGCGGTGGGGCGCCAACCCCTGGATTTGTCCCATGCTACTGGTATGAATGTCTTTGGTGTAGTTTCGAAACCAGGCACCAAGGAAGGCGTTTCCCCACGTGGAGCAAGCACAAGAGGCACAAGGTTCGCTGCCGCGGACCGCTGCGGCGACGACCCCGGAGAACCCCTGGCCGCTGCGGGTGCTGTCCGAGAAGTTGAAGGCGCACATCGAGAACTCCCCCGAATCATGGGTGGAGGGCCAGCTGCTGGAGGCCAACGTCCGCAACGGCCACGCGTACCTGGTGATGCGCGACGTCGACGTCGACTATTCCTTCTCGGTGACGGTGTGGGCCTCGGTGATGCGCTCGCTGGAGCACGCCCCGGAGGTCGGATCCCGCGTGGTGGCCCGCGTGAAGCCGAGCTTCTACGCCAAGACCGGCCGGCTGTCGCTGAACGCCTACGACCTGCGCCCCGTGGGCCTGGGCGACCTGCTGGCGCGCCTGGAGCGGCTGCGCCGCGCGCTCTTCGACGAGGGGCTCTTCGACCCCTCCCGGAAGAAGCCGCTGCCGCTGCTGCCGCACCGGATCGGGCTGATCACCGGGCGCGACTCGGACGCCGAGAAGGACGTGATCCGCAACGCCTCGCTGCGCTGGCCGGCCGTCCGCTTCGACATCCGCAACACCGCGGTGCAGGGCGTGAACGCCGTCGGCGAGGTCATGGCCGCGCTGCGCGAGCTGGATGCGAACCCGGAGATCGACGTGATCATCATCGCCCGCGGCGGCGGCGCCCTGGAGGACCTGCTGCCCTTCAGCTCCGAGGAACTGGTGCGCGCGGTGGCCGCCTGCTCCACGCCGGTGGTGTCGGCGATCGGGCACGAGGCAGACAGGCCCATCCTCGACGACGTGGCCGACCTGCGCGCCTCCACCCCGACCGACGCGGCAAAGCGCGTGGTGCCGGACCTGGTCGAGGAACTGAACGGGATCGCCCAGGCGCGCCACCGGCTGGACCGGGCCGTGCGGCAGAACCTGGAGCGCGAATCCCAGCGCATCGCCTCGCTGCGTGCCCGCCCGGTGCTGGCCAACCCGCACTCGATGGTGCAGCTGCGCCGCGAAGACCTGGCCCGGCTTTCCCAACGCAGCACCTACGCCATGCGCGGCTCGCTGGCCCGCGGGCAGGACGCCATCGCCCACCTGCGTGCCCAGGTCCGCGCCCTCTCCCCCCAGCAGACCCTGGACCGCGGGTACTCGGTGCTGCAGCTTGCCGGCGGGCAGGTGGTGCGCAGCGCCGACCAGGCCCCTGCGGGAAGCGACGTCTCGGTGCGCCTGGCCCGCGGCCGGCTCACCGCCACCATCACCACCAGCCACTTGCCGGACGAACCACCACACGAAGGAACCACAGCATGAGCACCGAAGCGAACCACCAGGATGTCGCACAGCTAAGTTACGAGCAGGCCCGCGAGGAACTGGTTGCCGTGGTGGCCCAGCTCGAGGCGGGGGCCGCAACCCTCGAACAGTCCCTGGGCCTGTGGGAGCGCGGCGAGGCGCTGGCGGCCCGGTGCGAGGCCTGGCTGCAGGGCGCCTCGGCGCGGCTTGACGCCGCCCGCGGGCAGCAGGAGTCCCCGGCCTCCGGCGAGTAGCGCCTCCACGGGCAACTCCATGTACGGCAGCGGCGCCGCGACCGGTCCTTGTCGCGGCGCCGCTGCCGTCCTTGCGCCGGCCGCCTGCCGCCCGGGGAATCCCCGGAAGCCGGCCGCCGGGCGCTCAGGAGTCCCGCAGGCGCGCCTGCTGCTCGGCGACGTCGAAGGTCGCGGCGGGCCACTGCGGGTCGATCTCCTCCAGCGCCTCGCGCAGCAGCGAGGCAACGGCCAGCCGCGCGTACCACTTCCGGTCCGCGGGGACCACGTGCCACGGGGCCGCATCCGTGTTGGTGCGGTTGATGGCAATCTCGTAGGCGTCCATGTAGTCGTCCCAGAGCAGCCGCTCGTCGATGTCCCCCGGGTTGAACTTCCAGTACTTGTCGGGGCGCTGGAGGCGCTCGGCCAGCCGCGAGCGCTGCTCGTCCTTGGAGATGTGCATCATGACCTTGACGACCTTGGTGTCCTCGGCGACAAGCCGGGCCTCGAACTCGTTGATCGCCGCATAGCGTCGTTCGAGTTCGGCGTCGTCGGCATAGCCGCGGACCTTGTGGATCAGCACGTCCTCGTAGTGCGAGCGGTCGAAGACCCCGATGTACCCGGCGCCGGGCAGCTCCTTCTCGATCCGCCAGAGGAAGTCGTGGGCGCGCTCCTCCTCGGTGGGAGCCTTGAACGCGTGGTGCTCCACGCCCTGCGGGTCCACCAGACCCACCACGTGGCGCACGATGCCGCCCTTGCCCGCGGTGTCCATGGCCTGGAGGATGAGCAGGACCTTCGGGGTGGCGCCCGTGCGCGAGGCGGCGAAGAGGCGTTCCTGCAGCCCGTCGAGCACCCTGCCGGTTTCCCCCAGGTCCTTGGCGCCGCTGAGCTTGTTTCCCGCGTACCCCGGGGTGGCGCGCGTATCGACGGCGGCCAGGCTGAAGTCCGGGGCCGCGCGCAGCAGCTGGTGCGCCGGGGCGTCGAGGGGAACGGATCGTGCCGGTGTTGGCTGCTTCTTGCTCATGGGCACCGCTTTCGGGTTCGGGGGTGATGCACCGAGCGTACGACAGGCTGCCATGTTTTGGCCCCAGCGACAGGGGGTGTTTGCCGAATCGGTGCGGTGCGGTGCCGCCTCAAGGGTCCTTCGGTGTCCTTCGTCCCGCACGTTGATACAGGTTTGGCTGTACTATCAAGCCATGGAAACAACAACGCACGCCGAGGTGCTGACCCGCTTCGGGCAGGCGCTCTCGGACCCGACGCGCACCGCGGTGCTGCTGGCGTTGCGCGACGCCCCGTCCTACCCGAGCGACCTGGCGGAGCTGGTCGGCGTCTCGCGCCAAAAGCTCTCCAACCACCTGGCCTGCCTGCGCGGCTGCGGGTTGGTCGTCGCGGTCCCCGAGGGCCGGCGCACCCGGTACGAGCTGTCCGACCCGGTGCTGGCCCGCGCGCTGACCGAGCTCATGGGCGTGGTGCTCGCCGTCGATCCCGCCCACTGCGCCGCGGCGGCCACCGAGGGGTGCTGCTGACATGGCGATGCAACCCCTGGCGGCCGACACCGTGGGCGCCGAACGACGCAACGTGCTGCACCGGAGGATCCGGCTCCTGGTTGCCGCAACGATTCTCTACAACGTCATCGAGGCCGTCGTGGCGATCACCGCCGGCAAGATCGCCTCCTCGAGCGCACTTGTCGGGTTCGGGCTGGACTCGGTCATCGAGGTCGCCTCCGCAGCCGCAGTGGCCTGGCAATTCAGCGCCGCGGACCCGGAGGCCCGCGAGAAGACGGCACTGCGCATCATCGCCGTCTCGTTCTTTGCGCTCGCGGCCTTCGTCGGCCTCGATGCCGTCCGCTCGCTGCTCGGCGGGGCCGAGGCGGGGCATTCGGTGCCCGGCATCGTGCTTGCGGCGCTCTCGCTGGCGATCATGCCGGTGCTCTCTTACCTGCAGCGGCGGGCCGGGCGCGAGCTTGGCTCCCGCTCGGCCGTGGCGGATTCCAAGCAGACGCTGCTGTGCACCTACCTCTCCGCGGTGCTGCTGGCCGGGCTGGTGCTCAACGCCTGGCTCGGCTGGTCCTGGGCGGACCCGGTGGCCGCGCTGGTGATTGCCGCCGTGGCGCTCAAGGAGGGGTACGACGCCTGGAAGGGCGACGCCTGCTGCGCTCCGAACACCGGGGCCGTCCGGGGCGTGGCAGCGGGAAGTCCCGACGCAGCGGGAGATCTCGACGTTGCAGGCCCCGCACAACCGGCGGAAGCGGGGTGCGCATGCTGTGCCGATGCCGACGCAACTGCCACCGACAGCTCCGTCGTCGGCACCGGGGATCCGGCCCCGCCGAAGCGAAGCTAGCCGCGGTTGCACGCAAATGCCGGGTGCCCACCGCGGGGAAATCGCGGCGGTACACCCGGCATTCGGGCAGGTCTTGGCGGTGCGGAAGGCTAGACCGAGACCTTGCCCTCGCGGATGGTGCCCAGGAACTCGGCGATGCGGCCCACCGCGTCGGTGATGTCGCGCACCGCGGGCAGTGTGACGAGGCGGAAGTGGTCAGGTGCCACCCAGTTGAACGCGGTGCCGTGGGAGATCAGCATCTTCTGCTGCTTGAGCAGCTCCAGGGCGAAGGCCTCGTCGGAATGGATCGGGTAGACCTCCGGGTCGAGCCTCGGGAAGAGGTAGAGCGCGCCCTTGGCCTGCTGCACCGAGACCCCGGGGATCTCGTTGAGCAACTTGAAGGCCACGTCGCGCTGTTCCTTCAGGCGCCCGCCGGGCAGGATCAGGTCGTTGATCGACTGGTAGCCGCCCAGCGCGGTCTGGATCGCGTGCTGCGCCGGCACGTTGGCGCACAGGCGCATGTTGGTGAGCAGGTTGATGCCCTCGATGTAGTCCCCGGCCAGGTGCTTGGGCCCGGAGATCGCCATCCAACCGGCGCGGAAACCGCAGACGCGGTAGGCCTTGGACAGGCCGGAGAACGTCAGGATCAGCACGTCGTCGCACAAAGCGGCGGTGTTGATGTGCTCGGCCTCGTCGTAGAGGATCTTCTCGTAGATCTCGTCGGAGAACACCACGAGGTTGTGCTTGCGCGCCAGCTCGAGGATGCCCTCGAGGGTGTCCTTCGGGTAGACCGCACCCGTGGGGTTGTTCGGGTTGATGATCACCACGCCCTTGGTGCGGGGGGTGATCTTCGATTCCATGTCCTCGAGGTCCGGCAGCCAGCCCTCTTCCTCGACGTTCAGGTAGTGCACCGGGGTGCCGCCGGCCAGCGACACGGAGGCCGTCCACAACGGGTAGTCCGGGGCCGGGATCAGCACCTCGTCGCCGTTGTTCAGCAACGCGTTGAGGCTCAGCGTGATCAGTTCGGAGACGCCGTTGCCCAGGTAGACGTCGTCGACGCCGATGGTCTGGATGCCGCGCGTCTGGTAGTACTGCGAGACGGCGGTGCGGGCGGAGAAGATGCCGCGGGAGTCCGAGTAGCCCTGCGCCATCGGCAGGTTGCGCATCATGTCCACGAGGATCGCGTCCGGCGCCTCGAAGCCGAACGGCGCGGGGTTGCCGATGTTCAGCTTCAGGATCCGCTGGCCCTCGGCCTCCATGCGCTGCGCGTGTTCCAGCAGCGGCCCACGGATGTCGTAGAGGACGTTGTGGAGCTTGGTGGACTGCTTGAATTCTGGCATTCTCCTACTTTCTCACAGGCTCGGCAGCGAGTTTGCGAATGTGATCAAGCCGACGGCACCGTGGCGACACACTCGCGACATGTTGGCGCTCAGGGCGCGCTGACCAGCGACTTTTCCCGCAGCCAGTCGCGCGCGGCCTGCCCGGGCTCCAGCGGGTCGCGGCCCGTGGCCGCCCGGTTCAGCGCCACGAGGTCCTCCTGCTTCAGCGCCGCACTGACCTTGTTCATCGCGTCGATGGCGTCCTGGCCGATCTGCCGGGTGGTGCTCAGCGGGGTCAGCGTCTGCGGCACGAACAGCGACGTCGAGTCCTGCACGGGGACCAGCCCGTTGTCCGGGATGCCGGCG
Source organism: Paeniglutamicibacter selenitireducens (assembly GCF_051550675.1). Classification (NCBI taxonomy): domain Bacteria; kingdom Bacillati; phylum Actinomycetota; class Actinomycetes; order Micrococcales; family Micrococcaceae; genus Paeniglutamicibacter; species Paeniglutamicibacter selenitireducens. The sequence continues at coordinate 713,952 of NZ_JBPULF010000001.1, forward strand.
GTGTCAAGGGTCGATGCCAGCACCTGCACCTGGCCGCCGATCAGCGGGCCCACCGTGGACTCGTCGCGCGGCTCGACCTCCACCAGGTGGTGCGGCTTGCACCCCAGGGTGTCCTCCAGCACCGACTCCAGGCCCTCAGCGAGGGTTTCCGGGACGCCGAAGTCGAGGTCGGGGCACAGCGCCGGCAGCTGCGCCATCGTGGAGAGGTTCTTCCCGGCGCTTGTCGCGGCGGTGGTGACCAGCACGCCGGTGCGCGCGGCCTCGGCGGAATCCAGCACCGCGAACCCGTCGGGCCTCATCGCGTGAAGATCGCGCAGGACCTGGTCCGCACCGGGAGGCACGCTTCCCGGCGTTGCCGACGCCGCCGCGCCGCCGGATGCGGGAGCGGGGGCTGGGGCCGAGGCGGTGGCTGCCGGGGCCCTCCCACCCAGGGCCGCCAGCAGGTCCCCTGAGCCGGCCACGACGACGTCGGCCTTCCCGTCCAGGACCTGTGCCACGGGATCCGCCGAGGCTTCGCCGACGCTCGCGCGGATCCCCGCGGCCTCCAGCATTTCGACGTACGCGTGGGCCACCGTCGTGGAGGTGGCGTCGGGGGTGTGGGCGAAGACCAGTTCGCGGACCGTCTCGCTCTGGCCCGAGGGCAGCGGCGCCTTGGACGTGCAGCCGCCCAACAGCAGTGCCCCGCAGGCCAACCCGGCGGCGAGGGCCGGCACGCCGAGGCGCCTGGCAGCCGGCGTCCTGCGGCTACGGGAGATCCGTCCTTCGGGGGTCACTTGGCGTCCTTCCCGAGGTTGGCGAGGTACAGGGCGATGGCATCGTCGACCCTGTCGGTGCGGTTCAGCGAGGCCACCTCGTCCAGCGGGAACCATGCGGCCCGGCTCGTCGTGCCGCCGGTTTCGAAGCCCAGCTCGCCGCCCGTCACGCTGGCCGTGTAGACGACGGCAACGGTCTGCATCGGCAGGTTCGTGTCGCCGAAACGCTGGTGCGCGGGGATCAGCCCGGAATCGACGCCCAGCAGCTCCCCGATCCGCACGGTGTACCCGGTTTCCTCCAGGACCTCACGCACGGCGCCGGACTCGATGCTTTCGCCCAGCTCCACTCCCCCTCCGGGCAGCGTCCAGCGCGGGACGAAGTCGGCCTGGCGGGCGCGCATGTCCCAGAGGGCCAGCAGGATCTGCCCGTCGCGGACCACGACGCAATAGGCGGCCAGTCGGGTCTCGAAGTCCCGGAGACCGGTGTTTGGGGGGTTGCTCATGCCACCAGTTTATGGCGTGGGGCGGATCCGGTGGCCCGCGACAGTCCCGCGGAGCGCCCAACTGTGATGGAATATCTGCATGGCAATCTCTTCTTCCCCGCAACTTCCGGCCGAACTTGACGCCGTTGACCGTCGGATTATTCAGGAATTGGTCAACGACGCGCGCATCAGCAACGCCATGCTGGCCCAGCGCACGGGCATCGCCCCGTCCACTGCCCTGCTGCGCACCCGCTCGCTGGTGGAGCGCGGGGTGCTGACCGGGTACCACGCGGAGGTGAGCCTGCCGGCGGTGGGCCGCAGCGTCCAGGCACTGATCTCGGTCCGGCTGCGCGTGCACGACCGCGTGCAGATCGACAGGTTCACCGAGAAGATGCCGCGTCAGCCCGAGGTACTCTCCTTCTTCCACGTCTCGGGCGCCACCGACTACCTGCTGCACATTGCCGTCAGCTCCACCGAGGCCCTGCGCGACTGGGTGCTGGACAACCTGGCGACCGACGAATCCGTGGGACACACCGAGACCACGCTGGTCTTCGGCCACCACAAGGGCCACGGCGGGCCGATCCCCGAGGAACCGCTGGGCTAGGAACCGCTGGGCTGGGAACCGCTGGGTTGGGAGCCGCTGGGCTGGGAGCCGCTGGGTTAGGCACCTTCCGAGGCACGCCCCGAACCGCCTGCCTGGCTACCCGTCCGGCTGGCTGGCTGGAGGCCCGCCGGCCTGGCTGACTGCCAGGTCGGCCCGCCTGACAAGTTCCTCCGCCGTCCGCAGCCGCGACTCGGCGGCCGGCACCCAGTCGGAGTTTCCCGCACCGCGGGCACCAGCCACCAGGGTCAGCGCCACGGCCCCGGCGCGCGCCCACAGGGCCACCGGGTCCACCTCGCGCCCGAAGGCGGCGCCGAAGCGCTCGAACACCCCGGGGGCGGGGCCCTCGCCCGAACCGAGGCGCTGCAGCACGGCCAGGTGGCCCAGGAAGCAGGCGAGGTCGTCGACGCGGTGGCCGGGCCCCAGCGAATCGAGGTCCAGCAGCGCGGAGACCGCGCCGTCCCCCATCAGGATGTTCCCCTCGTAGAAGTCCCCGTGCACCGGGACCACCGGCCCGCGCTCGGAGCGTTCCAGGTGCCCTTCGATGCGCCGCACAAGCCCGTCGATCCTCCCGCGCTGGGCGGGAAGCGCCAACACCGCCGCCTGCCTGTAGCGCCGGATGCCGTCGCTCCACGCCCGGCGCGCCGGCAACCCGGCAACCTCCGCCGGCAGCCGGTCCAGCAGCTCCGTGAAGTCCGCCGGATCCAGCTCGCGGGCGGACTCCCCGCGGATCGCCGCGGCCAGCCCCTCCCCGGTGCCTTCCTCCAGCGCCAGGATCCCGGGGAGCACCGGGACCGCCACCGACGGCACGGGCACCGTCGAGCCCGCCATCATCTCGTGGCGCTTGAGCAGGGCGGCAGTCGCGTGCTCGCGCCCGACCTTCAGGTACAGGGTGCGCCGGATCGCCAGCGGCCCGCGGGTGGTGAACGTGGCCCTGACGACGGCCCGGCGCAGCGGGCGGTAGGCCACGGTGCGCAGGCCGGAGAGCAGGTCGCCCTGTCCCCACAGCCGCTCCACGGCCGTGCCGTCCAGTGCCGTCGCGAGCCCGGGCAGCATGGGGTCGTGTGGGTGGATCCACCCGGTGACGGTGACGGCCGGGGCGCCGGCGGGGCCCTCCACGACGACGACGACGACGGGCGCGGCGGTCCCGTGGATCTTCTCGGTGCTCACCCCCAGTTCGGCGAACCCGGTGCCCGCGGGCATGCGGTAGACGGCGCTGATCCCCGCCCCGGGCCGATGCTGCAACCGGACCCGGTGTGCGTCGAGATCCCACCCGCCGGGCACGGCGGTGCCGCCCAGCAGGGCGATGAGCCGCGGGATCGCCGGAAGCAGTGCGGCAAGTTCGCCGGCGTCGCGCAGGGAGTGCGCGTCGGCTGTTTCGCTGGGCGCGTCCGGCGACGGCATCGGGGTGTCCGGGGTTGTCATCGGCGGGTCGGGGGTGTCATCGGCTGGTGATTGCCGGCGGCGGGCTTGGCAGCGGCGGGGTTGGCGCGGCGGCAGCCTAGGCGCGGCGGCGCTGCATGACGTCGTCGAGGTTCATGCGGTCCCCGGAGAGGGAGGCACGCTCCAGGCGGGCCTTGGCGGCGGAGGCCTCGGTCGACGCCGTCTCGGTGGCGGCCGTCCCGGCAGCGGAATCGGCTGCGGAATCGGCGGTTGCCGCACCGAGGGCCTCGGCCAGGCGCTGGCCGGCCTCCTGCGCACGCAGGCTGCTGCCGTTCGAGGGCGTCGGGCCGGCCTCGAGCGCAAGCGGCTCGGGCGCCGGGCGCTTCACGGCGTTCGCCACGACGTACTGCGGCAAGGGCACCTCGGTCGGGGTCCAGCCCTCGGGGCGCTGCACCGCGGCACCGCGGGCGGCCACGCGCAGGGCCTCGGCACGCAGTTCCTCAACGGTCAGGCGCGGCGGGCGCTTGTTGGAATCGGGCTGGGCGTCGAACACCGCCTGCTGCTTCTGGACGGTCCGCGGCGCGGGCACGGTGCGCTGTTCCATCGCCAGCCGGCGGGTCGATTCCATGCGGGCCAGCAGCTTGGCGCGGCGGTCGCGCACGGCCAGGGCACGCAGCGAGGCGAAGCTTGCCACGCCGAGCACCAGCCCGGCCATCGGCACCAGCCCGGAGAAGACGCCGGAGAGAGCCAGGATCCCGCCGACGACGACGGTGAGGATGGAGAGGCACCCGAGCAACGCAATTGCCACGCGGTCATAGTGGATCCGCAGGGGTGGCTGCCCCTGCGTGCCAGACGCGGCTGAAGCGTTGGGTGCTGCCGGTGCCATGATGCTCCTCCGTCGGTGGACTGCTGCAACGTATGCGGATGCCGCGGGGGCCGAACTGCCCTGCGGCACGTCTCCCGCCGGTGGCCGTGCCGGCCCGTGCGCGTCCGGCACCCGCTTCCGGGTGGGAGGGCCGCGTCGGGACCATGGAACGTCCACGTCAACCAACATTAAGCATGTATGGGCGGCGGATGCCGCATTCGACGCGGTGTGTCCGGGAATCCCGCAGGAAATTCATCGGGATCGGCCGGTGCGCCGCAGGAACGTGCCCCCGGCAGGCTCCTTGGCAGGTCCCCCGCTCGGTCCGCCGGCAGGCTCCTTGGCAGGTCCCCTGTTCAGTCCCCGCCGTGGAGTGCAGCCCAGCGGTTGAGCAGCCCCCCGGGGACCTCCTCGCTGGTCAGCGCAAAGGTGCGGTGGTCGGCCCACTGACCGTCGATGTGCAGGTAGTCCTTGCGCAGCCCCTCGTCGCGGAATCCCAGCTTCTCCACGACACGCAGGCTCGGTGCGTTCTCCGGCCGGATGTTGACCTCGATCCGGTGCAATCCCAGCACGCCGAAGCAGTGGTCGACGGCCATGGCGACGGCCTCGGGGACAAGGCCCCGGCCGGCGTGGCGGACATCGACCCAGTAGCCGATCGACCCGCTGCGCGCGGCCCCCCACATGATGGAGGAGACCGTCAGCTGCCCGACGATCGGGGCGCGCCGGGCGTAGTCGTTGGGCAGCGTGATCGCCCAGGGCAGGCACTGCCCGTTGCGCGCCGCCCGGTTCTGGCCGGAGACCATCGCCGCGAAGTTCGCCGGGTACCCCCTGCCGTCGGGCACCGTCGCATCCCAGGGCGCCAGCCAGCTGGCGTTGGCCCGGCGCAGCGACATCCATTCGGCCTTGTCGCGCAGGCGCATGGGGCGAAGGACGAGGCGGGGTCCCTCCACGGTGGCTGGCCAGTGGCGGTCGAATTCGGGCATGCACCAATCCTATCCACCCGCGCACCCGCGCACCCGCGCACCGGCCGCCGTCACCGTCGCCGTCGCCCTAGACTGGGTGCGTGAATGGAGAAGACCCCAAGGACGCGATCCGCACGCAGCTTCGAGCCAGGCGCCGGGAGCTCGGCGCCGGTGCGCGCGAGGAACAGATGGCGGCACTGCGCGGGCACCTGCTGCCCTGGCTGGACCGGAACGCCCCGCGCAAGACACTGACCTGCTTCCTCTCCTACGGCGCCGAACCGCCCACCGGCGGGTTGCTGGAGCGGCTCGATGCGGAGGGCTACACCGTCTACGTCCCGGTGTGCGAGCCCGCGCGGCAGCTGTCCTGGGTCCGCTGGTTCCCCGGCGTCGAAATGGCCCGCAGCGCCGTGGCGCCCATCGACGAGCCGGTCGGCACGCGCCATTCGGCCGAACTCATGGACCGCGTGGACGTGGTGCTGGTGCCGGCCCAGGCCGTCGACGAGCGCGGGGACAGGCTCGGCCAGGGCGGCGGCTACTACGACAGGTTCATCGCCTCGCTGCCGGGTCTGGGCCGGGTGCCGAAGCTGCTGGCCATGGTCTTCGAGCACGAGCTCATGCCGGCCGGTTCGTTCCCCGTGGACCCGTTCGACCAGCGGGTCGACGCCGTGGCGACGGCCTCCGGGGTGCGCAACCTCACCGTGTGAGATCGTCGGCGTACGCTAGAATTGAATCCGCGGCGGGTATCGAACCCCGCCCACCCCACCCGCAGGATCCGCCCCAGGCCGTTGTGTGCCGGGCGGTCCGCGCGGAAACGCACGCCGCATCTTGCGAAAGGACCCCGATGCCTACCTATGTTTACGCCTGCAAGGACTGCGGCCACGCGATGGAGGTTGTCCAGTCGTTCAACGACGAGGCCCTGACCGTCTGCCCCGAGTGCTCCGGCACCCTGCGCAAGAAGTTCAACAGCGTCGGCGTCGTCTTCAAGGGCACGGGCTTCTACCGCAACGACTCGCGTTCCTCCGGCAGCTCCAGCGTGCCTGCCGCAAGCACCTCCGCGTAGCCGGGAGGCGCCGGCCGCGGCGACTCCCACGCACAGCCCCGGCGGTTTCCGGTACGCGCCGGGCCTGTGCACCGCCACCATGGGTGGACACCGTCAAAGGTGTCCACCCATGGCTTGCTTAACGCATGTTTTCACTTCGACGCGGCAGCGACAGCGGCGCAGGGCGCCACCCGGGTGCGGGAAGGCCCGGGGCCGCGGGTCCGGCCGGCCCCACCGGAAGGACTGGCCTCGCCGGCTCCCGCGGCAGGAAGCGGGCACCGGGGCGCTCCGGGCGGGAGCTCTTCGCCAAGTACCGCCGGCTGTTGGCCGCCGCGGTGGCCATGCTGGCGGTCGCCACCTCGCTGGCGGCGCTGGCGCCCGAGCGGGAGGAACGCGTCCAGGTGCTGGTGGCCGGGCGCGACCTGCCGGCCGGGACCCTGCTCACGGACGCCGACCTGGCCTTGGCGCCGGTGGCGCGATCGCTGCTGCCGGCGGGCGGGTTCGACACGCCGGGGCCAGCGGCCGGGTCCCGGCTGGCGATTCCGCTGCAGGCCGGCAGCCCGCTGCTGGGTACCATGCTGATCGGGCCGGGCCTGCTCGCCGGCACTCCCCCGGGAACCGTCGCCGTCCCGCTGCGCCTCGACGACGCCCAGACGGCAACGCTCCTGCGCGCCGGGCAGCGCGTGGATGTGGTGCTGACCGAGGGGAACGGGTTCGAGACGGCCGTGACCTCAAAGGTGCTGGCCCGCGGCCTGGCCGTGCTGTGGACCGGGGCCCAGGCCGACGACGGGCGCCAGGACCCCTGGGGCACAACCGGCCCCGGCGACGCGGCAGGGCTGATCGTGGTGGCGGCCGGATCCGCCAACGCGGAGTCGCTCGCCGCGGCGCCGCAGCGGGGCAAGCTCTCGGTGGTGCTCGTCAACCCGTAGCCGGGTGCGGCGTCCTCAGTCCCAGTGCGGCGGGCGCTGGGACTTCATCCACTCGCCGAGGTCTTCCTCCGCGTCGCCCCAGCGCCGCGGGTCGTCCTCCGCGGCGCGCTCCGGGAGCACCGGGTCGGCGTCCCGCGTGCCGCGGTGCCCGGCCTGCGTCGCGGCCCGGCCCGGGGCTGCCTGCGCGTCGGCATCCGCGTCGGTATCCGCGTTGGTGTCCCTACCCGTGCCCGTTCCCGCTCCCGTTCCCGCGCCCTCGGCATCGGAAATGCCCCCGGCCTGTGCCCCGGCGGGGTCGGGGCGGCCGGCTCCGTGCGGCAGGTCGAAGACCCCCAGCAGCACCGAGTCGCTGACGGTCTGCGGGGGCGCGGTGTAGCGCCGCGACTTCCTGGGCCGGGGCCCTTGCTGCTGCTCCATGCTGCTAGACCGAGACGCCCCGGGATTCGCTGTCCGCGGGCTCGAGCCCCAGGTATCCGGCCAGCGTGTTGGCCACCTGGCCCGGGTCGGAGAACACGTCGATGGTCCACAGGGGCACGTAGCGCCAGCCCAGGGACTCGAAGAGCTGCGGGCGCAGGCGGCTGCGCTCGCGCACCGAGAGGCTGCGGTAGTTCTGCGTGCCGTCGTAGACAACGGCCAGCGGGGCCGCGGTTCCCGCGCCGGTGACATCGACCGCGTGCGCGGCGATGTCCAGCACGCCGCGGTAGTGCTGGGTGACCAGCGACCCGCGCTCCTCCAACCGGCCCATCAGGTCCGTGACAAGCGCATCCTGCAGCGGGGCCGCCGTGGCGCTCATTCCCGAGTCCCCGCCGAGCACCCGCCCCACCAGCTCCAGGAACCGGCGGGCGCCGAAGCGCATGCGGGAGAGGTCGACGTCCTGCGGGCGCAGCGCGGAGACAAGGGTCATGCTGGTGCGGGCGCGCGTGACGGCGTTGACGAACAGTTCGTCGCCGCCGGGTGCCGAGAGCGCACCGAAGTCGTGCACCGTCTTGCCGTGCGTCGTGCGCCCGTAGCCCAGCGCGAGGATGATGGCATCGCGCTGCAGGCCGGCCAGTCGGTCCAGGCTCGTGACAAGGAAGCGTTCCTTCGCGGCGCGGAAGTACTTGGTGGCCCACGGGTGGTTGGGCAGCTGGACGCGGATGCCCTCGGCGATCGCCGCAGCATGCGCGCGGTTGCCGGCGATCACCGCGAGGGTTTCCAGCGGCCGCTGCGCGAGGTGCGAGAAGACCAGGTCGACGACGCGCTGCACCTCGGCCACCGTCGTTTCCACCGATTCCCCGTTGGTGCTCAGCGACCCCGTGGCGTCGGCTACATACTCGGCGCGCAGTGCGGGCGAACCGGCGCCCAGCGAACGCGCGGCCGGCAGCCGCGAGAGCGAGTCCTTGTAGAACGCGTGCGAGAGCGACTGGGTGAGCCCCTCGTCGATGCCGCGGTAGGCGGTCCCCAGCCGGCACAGCGGCAGGACGCGCTCCAGCGACTCCATCGCGGAGAGCGGGGTGCGTTCGGCGCGGGTGTGCGCTGTGGGGTCGACGGAGACCTCGAACGGGTTCGGGGCGCCCATCATGGTGTCGCCGAACGCGATGACCTGCGTCGAGCGGGAGATCGAGCCGAGCACCGAACGCAGCGAGAGGGAGTCGGCCTCCAGCAGGATGACGGCGTCGAACCTCATGCCCGCCGGAACCGTCGCCGGAACCAGCAGCGGCGAGCCGACCCACACCGGGCAGAGCGCGTTGACGAGGTCGTCGCCCAGGGCGCAGAGCGCGGCGATGCTCGGCTCCTCCTCCTTCAGCATGGCGCGCAGCTCGCGCGAGGCCGCGCGGTGGTCGGCCAACGCCGCCTTCCACGCCTTGGCCAGGGACCAACGCAGGCGCGAGGCGCCCGAGGCCACGTGCGCGCAGTCGGTGATGCGGTACTCCGCCTCGAGCCGGCGCATCTTGGCGCCGTCGTTCATCGCCAGGAAGTCGTCGCCAGAGATCATCGCCTCGAGCGCCGACTGCCACCAGGCCAGGTCCAGCTCCGCGCCGACCGACTCGGCACCGAGGTTCCGCTCGCGGAAGTCGGCCATGAGCTCGCCCAGGCCCTGTTCGGCCAGCTGCTCCATGATGAGCGTGCGCTCCGGCAGCTGTTCCAGCTCGCCCTGGTGCTCCAGCAGCGCGTCCATCCGGGCCAGCAGCCGGTCCACGGGTTCGTCGCGCAGCTTCTCCGCGTCGGCTGCGGGAAGCAGCGAGGCGAGCTTGTCGATGCGCGAACCGGCGTCCTGGTACCCGGCGTTGACGTCGAGCAGTCCGGCCGGCACCATCGGGTGGCGCTGGCTGGTGGCGTGGAGGCGCCAAGCCAGGTGCTGGACCTGGACGGCCTCGAGCGCCGACTGCAGGTCCGCGACGTGCATGCCCGGGCGCACGTAGTCCTTGGCGACCTTGCGCAGGCGCGAACGGGTCATCGAGCTCATCTCGATGCCGCGCTCCCGGCGCCAGGCGGAAGATGCCGTCGCGGAGATCAGGTCCTCGACGGGGCGGTCGAAGATGTCCGACTCGAACTTGTCCAGCGAGCCGCGCACCGCCAGCAGCAGCTCGAGCTGCTCGCCCCACTTGTTGTAGGAGTCGGCCAGCCGGATCTCGGAGTGCTCGGCGACCTTGAGCATGTGGTCGCGCAGGATCGGCAGGTCGCGCTGCAGCCCGGTGACGAGCTCCAGCGCCGTGTCGGTGTCGCGCTTGTTGCGCAACCGGGCGCCGTACCAGGGGCTCGTCGCCGAGGCGCTGATGAAGGAGCCGAGCTGGGCGGCGCGCGCCAGCTGGACCGTGGTTGCCGCGCGGTCGGTGATCGAATCCAGCACCGATCGCTTCAGCCGCACGGTGGTGGCCGGCGCCGGTTCCAGCGAGGAGAGGCGGGCGAGCTCCTGCATGGCGCGGTACGGCGAGCATCCCCACCGGGCTCGGGTGGAATGCAGCGAACGCACGTGGTCCAGCAGCGCGTGCCGGTGTTCGCGAAGCTTCTCGTGAAGCTGGCCCAGCTGCGGTTCGGTGGCGCGCTCGTTGCGCAGGATCGCCCGGGTCAGCAGTTCGCGCAGGGCCGCCGGGTCGTCCTCCGGGGAGAGCAGCAGGGCGGTGCCGGCCAGGTCAAGCTCGGCGAACCGGGAGACGAACTCCTCGGCGCTGGAGCGTCGCTCGGCCACCACCAGCACGCGCTTGCCCGCCGCGGCGAGCACGCCTGCGGCATTGATCGCGGTCTGGGTCTGCCCGCTGCCTGCCGGTGCGCTGACCGCCACCGAGGCGCCGGCCTCGATGAGGTCCAGCGCGCGCTGCTGCGATTCGTCGGCGTCGAGCAGCAGGAGCTCGTCGGCAGGGTCGCGGTCGTCGCTCGTGCGGGCCTCGACCTCGGGGCCGGGAATCCCCCGGGGTGCGGAAGCACCGGCGGCGCGGTTCTCCTCGGCGGCCAGCAACGAGGCGAGCACCGGGTGCTGCAGGTCAAGGGTGCCCGGGTCCGCCGGGTCCGCAAGGTCGGCGAAGGTGGAGATCAGCAGCTGGTGGGCAATCACGATGCCGCCGGTCTCGGCGACCTGCAGGCGCAGCGCATCCATCCCGCGTGTCGGGTCGAAGCGGGCTATCGAGTAGGCGGCGGCGTTGATCGCCGGGACGTCGATGTCCAGGTGGTACTGGCGCTTGAAGTAGCGCAGCAACGCCGGGGAGAATTCGGCGCGGCCCATGAGCTGGATCTCGTAGTCCTCCTGGTCCTCGCGGACCGTGAGCACGATGCGCCCCAGCATGATGGGAGCGTTGAACTGTTCGCTGCGGCCCTCGTGCACGGCGCGCCAGTTGGCCAGGCCCGCGGAGAGGTAGCCGACGTCGATGCCGCGTTCGTCCCAGAGTTCGCGGATCTTCCCGCGCAGCGCCTCGGCGGTGCGGCGTGCGGCGACGTACTGGTCGGAGTCGCGCAGCAGCGTGGAGAGCCGGGTGCGTCGGCCGGCCAGGAACTGGGCCAGGCCCGAGGGGTGGGCGTGGGTGATGTCGATGCTGTTCGACGCCGACGGGGCGAAGCGCAGCAGTGTGTCGGTTCCGACTCCGGGCCCCAGGGAGTCAACCCACGTCGAGACCATTTCATCCGTATACTGCTGGTGTTCCGCCACCGAAGCTACCGTCCCTTCCCTCAAGCCGAATGCGGCCGTACCCGAACCGGGCGTTGCCACAGGAGTACATTCAGCCCTTACTAACGTAGTGCAAAACCGGCTTCCGGTGCCGAACCGAAACACGTTGCGGCACCGCTTGTTTGATTGCCCCGCCCGCGTGTTGCCGCCGGGAGGAAGCCCGGCACGGGCCGCCGCCGCTGTGCCCACACGGGGACGCCGGCGGCCGATCCCGCCACGACGTGGGGCGCCGGGGCAAGCGGCACCGCGAGCCGGCAACGGACACCGTCATGCGGCGCCATCTGCCGGCACAAAAAATGGTTCAGGGGGCGCCCGCACGTGCGGACTCCCCCTGAACCATTCACGACGCGCCGAACCGGCGGCCGCCTACTCCCATTCGATGGTTCCCGGCGGCTTGGACGTGACGTCCAGCACGACGCGGTTGACCCCGTCGACCTCGTTGGTGATGCGGTTGGAGATGCGTGCCAGCAGGTCGTACGGCAGGCGCGACCAGTCCGCGGTCATGGCGTCCTCGGAGGATACCGGGCGCAGCACGATCGGGTGGCCGTAGGTGCGGCCATCGCCCTGCACACCCACGGAGCGGACGTCCGCGAGCAGGACGACCGGCATCTGCCAGACTTCCTGGTCCAGGCCCGCGGCGGTGAGCTCGGCGCGGGCAATCGCGTCGGCCTTGCGCAGCAGGGTCAGGCGTTCCTCGTTGACCGCACCGATGATGCGGATGCCCAGGCCCGGGCCCGGGAACGGCTGGCGCATGACGATCTCGGCCGGCAGGCCAAGTTCTGCACCCACGGCGCGCACCTCATCCTTGAAGAGCTCGCGCAGCGGCTCCACCAGTTCGAAGTCCAGGTCCTCGGGAAGGCCGCCCACGTTGTGGTGGCTCTTGATGTTTGCAGCGCCTTCGCCGCCGCCGGATTCGACGACGTCCGGGTACAGGGTGCCCTGGACCAGGAACTTCACCGGCTGGCCGGAGTCGGCAGCCTCGGCGAGGATCGCGGTCTCGGCAGCCTCGAACGCGCGGATGAACTCGCGGCCGATGATCTTGCGCTTGGTTTCCGGGTCCGTCACGCCGTCGAGGGCACTCAGGAAGCGCTCGCGCTCGTCGGCAACGTAGAGCTTGGCGCCGGTTGCAGCAACGAAGTCCTTCTCAACCTGTTCCGCTTCGCCTTCGCGCAGCAGGCCGTGGTTGACGAAGACGCAGGTGAGCTGGTCGCCGATGGCACGCTGCACGAGGGCCGCGGCCACGGCGGAGTCGACGCCGCCGGAGAGGCCACAGATGGCACGGCCATCGCCGACCTGCGCGCGGATCTTCTCGACCTGCTCGTCCAGGATGTTGGAGGCGGTCCAAGTCGGGGTCAGGCCCGCACCGTTGTACAGGAAGTTCTTCAGGACGTCCTGGCCGTGGGTGGAGTGCTTGACCTCGGGGTGCCACTGCACGCCGTAGAGGCGCTTGGCCTCGTTGGCGAAGGCAGCTACGGGTGCACCGGCGGTGGTGGCCAGCACTTCGAAGCCCTCGGGTGCAACGGAGACGGAGTCGCCGTGGCTCATCCAGACGTTCTGGCTTTCCGGGATGCCGGCCAGGATGGAGCGCGCGGCTCCGGTGGCGGTGGCATCGGTTGCGCCGTATTCGCGCAGGCCGGTCTCGGAGACGACGCCGCCCATGGCGTTGGCCATGGCCTGGAATCCGTAGCAGATGCCCAGTACCGGGACACCTGCCTCAAAAAGGTCGGCACCGACACTCGGGGCACCTTCGGCGTAAACGCTCGAGGGGCCACCGGAGAGGATGATTGCCGCCGGGTTCTTGGCGAGAATCTGTTCGGTGGTGAAGGTATGCGGGACGATCTCCGAATACACGTTGGCTTCGCGTACACGCCGAGCAATCAGCTGTGCGTACTGGGCCCCGTAATCGACGACCAGAACCGGCTTTTGCTCTGGGGTGCTGGGAGTGTTGGTCACGTCCACCAGCTTAGCCGCCCGACACGCCCGCTCGCACCTCCAACAGGCCAAGCGTGACGCACACTACTCGGGTGCGGCGCTGCACGCGCCCCGCCGCCGCGTCCGTGGCGTTCGCAGTGGTCCGTGCAACGCGCGTCGTGTACCTGCGGCTTGCGTCACGGCGCGGCCGGCATCAGGTGAACAGCGGGGCGGTGTATCCGGCGGTGCGCAGCTCCGGATGCCAGAACAGGTTCCGCTCCGGGGCACCCGCGGGCTCGCCGGCGCGCGCCACGACATACGGGATGCCGTCGACCATGCGCAGGGTGATGAGCCCGGAGTGCACCATGAGGTGGTGGTACTGGCAGATGATGCAGCCGTTTCCCACATCCGTCGGCCCGCCTTCCAGCCAGGACCAAACATGGTGGGCCTCGCTGGTGGCCGCGGTGCGATGGCATCCGGAGACGACGCAGCCGCGGTCGCGGATTGCCAAAGCCTTGCGCTGTGCCGAGGTGAAGGAGCGCACCTCCCGGCCCAGGTCAAGAACTTCGCCCGCGGAGCCCAGCACCACCGGCAACAGGCCGCCGCTGCAGGCCAGGGCCCGGACCCTGGCTGCCGGGACCGGCCGTCCGTGGTCTGTCAGTCCCGACTCCTCGAGCTGTCCGAGCAGCGAGCGGTAGCCAATGGTCACGCCCACGCGTACGTTCAGCCCTCCGGACCTGCCCGCTCCCCCGCGGTCCATGACCCCGGCGCAGGCACCGACCACCGCATCCAGCAGCAGCTGCGGGGTGGTTCGCCCGTCTTCCGCGGGGTCTTGGGTACCGGCGTCGAAGGGGCTGTCGACTTGGCTTTCGACGTGCGGATCGGCATTCGGTCCGGTGCGCGGGCCGCCGCCCGGGACGATTCCAGGTTCAGTGTCCGGCTCGTTGCGGAACCCGGTGTCCCTGTCACAGGGCGGCTCCGGCGGGCGGGGTCTCGGGGGCGGGGCGCCGCATTCGAGCTGGCTTACAGGGACCAAGTCGTCCGGAGTGCCCGGGGCGATGGCCCAGGCGGGGATCGGGGTCCCCAGGGGTACGCCGGTGGACCCGGGGACCGGGCTTGCCCAGGGATCCGGCGCCATGCCGGGCTGTGGACCGGGTCCGGGCACGACGGGTTCCGGGTCTGGTGATGCAGGGTCTGGTGATGCGGGATCCGGTGCTGCGCCGGCCACGGTGCCGGGGCCAGACACCGCCCGTGGCGTCGTGGAAGCCGAGCGGGGCGGTGTCTTGGCGGAGCGGGGGTTGCTCCACGCCTCGCCGAAGCTGCGGATCACCTCCGAGTCGATGGGATCGCATCGCAGCAGGAACTCGTCGCAGCCCTCTCGGAAGCCGCGGTAGAACAGGCCGCGCTTGGCCAGGACTTCGGCCTCGGTGATTCCCGATCCCTGCTCCGCCAGGTGGTCCGCCCAGTCCTGGAGGGCCTTGTGGCAGGTTCCGGGGTTGCCGGTGCGGGCCTCCTGCACGAGCGATTCCTCGATCGCGGTCGCGACCTGATCGGCGTCGGGCCGTGGGGCGATGCGCGGGGCCATCGACTCGAGCCGGCCGGCAAGCTGCGCCAGGGTCCCGACGTCGGCACTGCCGTCGGCGGCGGCGCCGGCGAGCACCGGGTAGCTGGGGGTCCCCGTGTCGGGGCCGGACGGGGGTGTTGGGCCGGCCGGGTCCGGGGGCGCGGGGGCGACGAGCAGCCGGGCACCGGTGAGCCGGCGTCGGGCCTCGGCGGCGGAAATATGCAGGTGCGCCTGGAGATAGGCCTGCGTGTTGCGCTGCGGTGCCATGCCGCGACTGAGCACCTCTGCGGGAACATGCGCGGCGCCGCCCGCCAGCTCCTCCGGGTCCCTTGCCAGCCTGTCGATCTGCGATGCCGTCCCCGGGTCTAGCCGGTTGACCTGCGCGGCGTCGGCCTGGAAGGTGGCGCGGAGCTGGCCGAAGGCGATGGCGCGGTGGGCCGCTTCGAGCAGGCCCAGCACCGTGGCGGCGGCCGCGGCGTCGATCGGCAGGGCAGCAACGTCCTCCACGGTGGCGCGCAGCGAGAGCACCGTGCCGGCAAGCTGCCGGCACAGTGACTCCGTGTTGGTTCGGCCCTGGGACCGGACCGCGGCCTGTGCGCTCATGCCCTCAGTGTGCGCCGAACGGCGACGGCGTTTCGGCACCGCCCCACGAGTGTGGAGAACCGCGGACCGGTGCACGGTTCGGCATGCGGGGCTTGCGGAAAACGCCCGTGTAACGCAGCAGGCGCGCCGTTCGCCGATGCCCGGGGACGGGGATCGGCGGACGGCGCGCCATGGTGCCTGTGGGTGACCCGACGGGTCGGCGGCCGGATTGGTCGGCGGCCGGATTGGTCGGCGGCCGGACGTTTCGTGGACCGGGGGCCGGACGGGTCGGGACTGCTAGTAGCGCTTGGCTGCCTGCGGGTGCGAGGCGAGTTCGCGCTCGACCTCGCCGTGGACCTTCTTCTCCATGTAGAAGGACAGCAGCGGGACGACGCCGCCCAGGGCGATGGTGATGAAGCGGCTGAACGGCCAGCGCATCAGCGACCAGAGGCGGAAGTCGGCCAGCAGGTAGACGACGTACATCCAGCCGTGCACGATCAGGATCGCCAGGGAGACGTTGAAGCCCTCGGTGATGTCGGCGCGGTTGACAAGGCCGATGGCGTTGGAGCTGCCGTCGAGCAGGGTGCCGCCGATGAAGAGCTCGAGCTCGGCGAAGTACTTGACGGCCATCTCGAGGCACAGCAGCAGGAGCATCACGCCGGTGGCGTAGGCGAGCACCTTGTAGAACGTCGCGGAGCTGCGGATCTGGGCCGGGGTGCCGGCGAATCGGCGCACTTTGGGGGTGGAGGTCTGCTCGGTCACTTCTGGTCCTTGGTGTCGTTCTGGGTGGTGAGGGTGCCGGGGGTCCCGGCGTGTTCGGCCTCGTCGGCCAGGGCGTTGAG
The DNA here is from genome assembly GCF_051550675.1 of Paeniglutamicibacter selenitireducens. Lineage (NCBI taxonomy): Bacteria > Bacillati > Actinomycetota > Actinomycetes > Micrococcales > Micrococcaceae > Paeniglutamicibacter > Paeniglutamicibacter selenitireducens. Next base: position 729,999 of record NZ_JBPULF010000001.1, read on the forward strand.
CCGTACCTCGTCGCGGTAGACGGCGGCCGGGTCGAGGCCCGCGGCGATGGCGGCGGCGTCGGCAATGTCTTCCTGCTGGCGCCGGTAGTCGTCGGCCACCAGCCGGTACCAGAGGAAGACGGCGAAGCCGGCGAAGACGACCCATTCGATGCCGTAGAACACGTTCAGCCAGTTGATCTGGCGTTCCTGCGGCTGCGGGCCGACGGTGACCTGGGTCAGCCCGGTGGCCGCCGCCGAGCGGTCGGCGCCGTCGGCACCCGTGACGGGGCCGGCGACCAGGAAGCCGCTGTAGGACGGGACGTCCCAGACGTTGATGAGTTCGGCCACCGAAAGCGAGTCGTAGCTGGCTTGGCCCGGGTCCCGGGCCACCGGGGCCTCCGTGGGCAGCAGTCGGCCGGTCAGCGAGAGCTTGCCCGACGGCGCCGGGGCGGGGGTGGTTTCATCGTGCTGCCAGCCACGGACCACCGGGATGGTGTTGCCCTCCGGCGCGCCGTCGACCCTGAAGGCGGCGACCACCCAGTAGCCAAGCTGCCCGTTCTCCAGGCGGTTGTTCACCAGGACCTGCTTGCCCTCCTGGAAGCTGCCGGTGGCAGTGACCATCTGGTCGGCCTTGTAGGCCATCAGGACCTCGGCCGGCTTGAGGTGGGAGGTCAGCGGGACTGCCTTCTCCGTGGTGGTCACCGGGGGCGGAGCCTCGGTGGCCGAACGGTTGAACTGCCACTGGCTCAGCAGGACAAAGCCCGTGGCAACCAGGAGGGCGCCGACCAGGGACAGGATCCAGCGGGGTTTGAAGGCAGTTTTCAGCACCCTACAACCGTACTTCGGTTGGGTGTTCAAGAGCGAATGGAACTCAATCGGCAGCCCGTTCGTTCACCGCGAGATTCCCCACACCCGCGCGGTGCCGGGGTGCGCGCGGGGACGTGCCGGGTGCGGGCCGCTCTGCCGCAGCGAGCGCGGCACGGGCTTTCCGGCCGGCCCGGTTCAGACCGTCGAGAAGTCGACGGTGGAGTTCACCAGTTCGGCGATGACCTCGGCGTCGTTGGCCCGGTGCAGCGAGGTGCGGAAGGAGTCCTTGGACAGCGAGCGGGCCAGTGCGGCGAGCATCGTCAGGTGCTGCGAGTAGCTTGTCGCGGGGGTGGCCAGCAGCAGCACCACGCGGGCGTCGCCGTCCACGGCGCCGAAGTCGACGCCCTTGCCGTAGGCCACGACGCCCACGGCGATGCTGGTGCCGGAGGTGTGGGCGGAGCGCGCGTGGGCGATGCCGATCCCGCCGGGCAGGCCCGTGGCCAGCTGGTGCTCGCGCCTGTCGACCTCGGCAAGGAACCCCTCGAGGTCGGTGATGCGCCCGGCCTCGAACAGGCGGGCGCCCAGGGCTGCCACGGCTGCCTCGCGGTTTGGCGCATCGAGTTCCAGCACCACCAGGTCGGCGGTGGTGGCGGGCTGCGCCTCGGGCGCCGGGTGCTGCTGCGGGTGCTGCTGCTGGGATGTGGGCATCGGCATCGATTCGGGGGAAGCGGACGGGCAACGGGTGCAACGGGTACATCGTGGGGCAACGGGTGCGGCGGGCGGCCGGAGGGTCGGGTTCCGCGCCGCCGGCCTGACTCGAAGCGTACACGAGGCGGCGCGCGGGGTACGGGAAACGCGAAGGCGACCGCTCCCCCGTGCCCCGCGGTGCGGGAAACGGGGACACGGTCGCCTTCGACGGTGGTGCCGGGCGCTGCGGCCCGGCGCGGGGCTAGTCTGCCTCGTAGGGGGAAACGACGACGTCGACCCGCTGGAATTCCTTCAGGTCCGAGTAGCCGGTGGTGGCCATCGAGCGGCGCAGTGCGCCGATGAGGTTGGAGGTTCCGTTGGTGTGGTGCGACGGGCCGAAGAGCAGCTGCTCCAGCGGCGCGACGGTTCCGACGTTGACCCGGTCACCGCGCGGGTTGTTCTCATGGGTGGCCTCCATGCCCCAGTGCCAGCCGGCACCCGGGGCTTCCTCGGCACGGGCCAGGGCGGTGCCGAGCATCACGGCGTCGGCGCCCATGGCGATGGCCTTGGTGATGTCGCCGCTGGTGCCCAGGCCGCCGTCGGCGATCACGTGCACGTAGCGTCCGCCGGACTCGTCGAGGTAGTCGCGGCGCGCTGCTGCGACGTTGGAGATGGCGGTGGCCATCGGCGCGTGGATGCCCAGCGCGCGGCGCGTGGTGCCCGAGGCGCCGCCGCCGAAGCCGACGAGCACGCCCGCCGCGCCGGTGCGCATCAGGTGCAGGGCCGGGGTGTATCCGGCAGCGCCGCCCACGATGACCGGGACGTCGAGCTCGTAGATGAACTGCTTGAGGTTCAGCGGCTCGTGGTTCTTTGACACGTGCTCGGCCGAGACGGTGGTGCCGCGGATGACGAAGATGTCGACGCCTGCGGCAACGACGGTCTTGTAGTGTTCCTGGGTGCGCTGCGGGGTCAGCGAGCCGGCAACCGTCACGCCGGCGTCGCGGATCTCCGCCAGGCGGGCGGTGATCAGCTCGGGCACGATCGGCGCCGAGTACAGCTCCTGCAGGCGGCGGGTGATGGCCGGGTCGAAGTGGCCGCCGGTGGCCGACTTCAGGGCGGCGATTTCCTCGAGCACCGCGGTCGGGTCCTCGTAGCGGGTCCAGAGGCCCTCGAGGTTCAGCACGCCGAGGCCGCCGAGCTTGCCCAGGGCGATTGCGGTGGCCGGGGACATGACCGAGTCCATCGGGGCGCCGATGATGGGGGTCTCGAACGCGTAGGCGTCGATCTGCCACTTCACCGAGACGTCGTGCGGGTCACGGGTGCGACGGTTGGGAACAATCGCCACGTCGTCAAGGGAGTAGGCCTGGGCTGCGCGCTTGGAGCGGCCGATTTCAATCTCGTAAGTCACCGAACCAGCCTACCAGCCCGGTTGCGCGGCGGGTGTGGGTGTGTCGCCCGCCCCGCCGCGCGGGATCCCGCAGGCTCAGCCCATATCGGCCACGGTGCGCGCCAGCGCTGTGGCGGCGGCCTCCTCGGCCTGGGCGATGACCTCGAGCTGGTCCGCGAGGGTCGCGAAGTGCTCCGTGCGCCGCGCCGGGTCGATCTCCGGGTCGATCAGGTCGGTGAAGACGATCCAGTCCTGGGCCAGGTGCGCGTAGTCGGCGGCGTGTGCGGCCAGCGCCTCGAGGCCCGGCAGCGTGGAGGCCTCGGTGAGGAAGTCCGCGTACAGCCCGCGCAACCCGCCGACGCCGCCGAAGCGCGTGTCGGTGAGGAAGCCGAGGACCTGGCCCAGGCCCGATTCCAGGCGCTCGGGGTCCTCGAAGATCCGCGTCCAGCCCTTCTGCGTGGTGGTGTCGCGCAGGCGTTCGGCCCAGTTGGCCATGCCGGCGACGCCGAAGTTCTTGGCGAAGTGCGCGGGGATGCCCTCCAGCTCGCGGGTGCCAAGCAGCCGCCCGGTGGTCTGGGCGACGGCCTCGCGCACGGCGGCGGCCAGCGCGTCGGCATCCGGCCCGGTGCGGGAGGGGATCCACGCCTGCCAGTGCTTGTCCTTCTTGCGCTTGGCGCGGGCCGCGGCGAGGTCCTCCGGGCTGATCGGGGTCAGCGCGCCGGAGCCGTCGTCGATGAGCAGGTCATCCCCGTGTTCGCCGACGACGACCAGGTCGATGGCGTCGGATTCCTCGACGGCGTCCCCGTCGACCCAGGGCAGTGCGGCGACGGAGGCGCGCACCACCACGGCGCGGCCGGCATCGAGCCCCGCGTCAAGGTAGTCGGCGGCAAGGCGCGCGGACCCGGTGGTGCGTTCGTTGACCTTGGCGCCGCAGCGGGCCAGCAGGTTGGAGGTGTAGGGCTCCGGGTGTGCGCGGGTGACGACGGTGGCGGTGGTCGTCTGCTCGTACGCGAAGGTGAACACCATGAAGCCGATGCCGCCGGCCAGGCCTGCCAGCAGCGCCTCGGACATCGGTTCCTTGGTGAGCGGGTGTGTCACCCCGGACTGGGTGAGCACGCGGTGCCAGAGGGCGGCGTCGTACTGGATGACGTTCGCCGGTGCCGGGTATTCCGGGAGTTCGGCCTCCTCGGCGGCCTGCGCCGCGGCGGCGGCCTCGGCCGCCTCGAGCGCGTTGGCCGGGCGCCCGGGCTTGGCGGAAAGGATGTGCTTGCGGGCGGTGGTGTAGCTTTCACCGGTGCGCGCCATGCGGTCGCGGGTGAGCTTCTTCAGGTTCTTGGGCTGTGCCATGGTGTTGTCCTTCTTGCGTGCGCGCGGGTGCGGGTTTCTCCCGCACGCCAGGGGGCAGCGCCACTGCAACAGTCTACGTGGGTGGTCCGTCCCGTGCGCGACCGGCAGGTTCCCGCACGACGGCCGCGACGCGGGGTCCCGCCGCCGGTGCCAGCGGCCGGTGCTTCCATCCAGTGAGGCCGGCCTAGACGGGCCGGCGGGCAACCAGCAACCGCGGCGCGAGGGCCCCGGACCTCATGGCAGCCACCGCATTGCCGATCCGGCCCGCGGGGTCGCTTCCCAGCAGGATCGGCGCATCCAGCGGTGCGGGGGTCCCGCGTCGGGCGGCGGACTGCTCGGCCATGGCCTTGAGCACCTGGGCGCCGCGGTCGTTGTCCTCGGTGACGATGAACCCCGCGGCCCGCAGCAGGTTCCGGTAGGCCTCGTCCGGCTCCACGTAGGAACCGCGCTCGTCGTCGGCCCAGGGCATCGGGTAGTCCAGCGCGTTGCTGCCCATGAGGTCGTAGATCACGAAGGTCCCCCCGGGCCGCAGCAGCCGGTGCACCTCGGTGAAGACCGATGCCTTGTCCGCGATGTTCATCCCCACGTGGATCATGGTCGCGGCGTCGAACGTGCCGGCGGGAAGCCCCGTGTCCTGAGCCGGGGCCTCGACCATGGTGATGGAACCTGCCAGGCCACATGCGGCGTCAAGTTCCCGGGCCAGCAGCACGAACTCGTGGGTGACATCGACCCCTGTCACCACCGCGCCGAGCCGTGCGAAGGCCCGCGCCGGTCCCCCGATGCCGCTGCCGACATCCAGCACCCGCGTGCCCAGCCCAATGCCCGCGGCGCTTGCGACGTCCAGGGTGGCGGCCCTGCCCCCGCTGTGGAAGTGGTCGGCCTCCCCCAAGTCCTCGGGCTGCAACACCTCCGGTTCCTTCCCGGCGGCCCGCAGCGCGGCGTGCAGCCGTTCGCGCAGGTCACCGGTGGTGTAACGGCTGATGGACTGCTCGGTGTCGCTCATCGCCAACTCCTTGACCAGACGGGCCCGGTTCCCGCGCGGCGCGGCGTCGTCAACCCGTCATTTGACCCCATGATAGGCCTTGGCACCGTCCCAGTCACCGGTGGCCGGCACCCCTGCCCGGACACGGCCGAGGGCCCCTTTCGTCCCTGGCGGGAGGAAAGGGGCCCTCGGTCGGCGGACGCGTTTAGCGCGAACGGTAGTTCGGCGCCTCGACGGTCATCATGATGTCGTGCGGGTGCGATTCCTTCAGGCCGGCGGCCGTGATGCGAACGAACTTGCCGCGGTTCTTCAGTTCCTCGATGGTGTGGCCACCGACGTAGAACATGGTCTGGCGCAGGCCGCCGACCAGCTGGTGTGCCACGGCGGAGAGCGGGCCGCGGTACGGGACCTGGCCTTCGATGCCCTCGGGGATCAGCTTCTCGTTGGAAGGCACATCCGACTGGAAGTAGCGGTCCTTGGAGTAGGAGGTGTTCTTGCCGCGTGTTTCCATGGCGCCCAGGGAGCCCATGCCGCGGTAGGCCTTGAACTGCTTGCCGTTCATGAACACCAGGTCGCCCGGGGATTCGGCGGTGCCGGCGAGCAGCGAACCGAGCATCACGGAGTCGGCGCCTGCAACCAGGGCCTTGCCGATGTCGCCCGAGTGCTGCAGGCCGCCGTCGGCGATGACCGGCACACCGGCCGGAATGGCAGCCTTGGCTGCCTCGTAGATCGCGGTGACCTGCGGCACGCCGACGCCTGCGACGATGCGGGTGGTGCAGATGGAGCCCGGGCCCACGCCGACCTTGATGGCGTCCGCACCTGCGTCGATCAGTGCCTGGGCGCCCTCGCGGGTCGCCGCCTGGCCGCCGATGACGTCAACGTGTGCCGCGGCCGGGTCCTTCTTCAGGCGGGCGATCATGTCCAGCACGCCCTGGGAGTGGCCGTTGGCGGTGTCGACAACCAGCACATCCACGCCGGCGTCGATCAGGGACATGGCGCGGTCGTAGCCCTCGCCGAAGAAGCCGACGGCTGCGCCGACGCGCAGGCGGCCGTCCTCGTCCTTGGTGGCCAGCGGGTACTGCTCGGCCTTGTCGAAGTCCTTGACCGTGATCAGGCCCTGCAGCACGTCGTGCTCGTCGACCAGCGGAAGCTTTTCGATGCGGTGCTTGCCGAGCAGCGCGATGACTTCCTCGCGGCTGACGCCCACCTTGGCGGTGATCAGCGGCATGGCCGTCATGACTTCGTAGACCTTGGTGGTCATGAAGTTCTCGCGCGGCACAAAGCGGGTGTCGCGGTTGGTGATGATGCCCAGCAGCTTGCGGTTCTCATCCACGACCGGCAGGCCGGAGACCCGGTAGTGGGCGCACAGGTCGTCCCATTCGGCGAGGGTTGCACCCGGGTTCACGGTGACCGGGTCGGTGATCATGCCCGACTCGCTGCGCTTGACCTGGTCCACGTGCTTGACCTGGTCCTCGATGGAGAGGTTGCGGTGGATGATGCCGATGCCGCCCTGGCGGGCCAGCGCGATGGCCATCGGGGCCTCAGTGACGGTGTCCATCGCCGCGGAAATCAACGGAATGTTGATGTTGATTCGCTTGGTCAGGCGCGTGGTTGTATCCGCCTCGGAAGGAATCACATCCGTCGGGCCGGGAAGCAGCAAGACATCGTCGTAGGTGAGGCCTTCAAAGGCAAAGGGGTTGAACTCAGTCACGGTGGACCTTTCACGCCGGTGCGGGGATTCCTTACATCCTAGAACGGTTCAGGGCCGCGCAACATTCCCTTGGGAGCAGGTGTGGTGAACACAACGTTTTCGCCCGACGGACCCGCGTGCCAGAAACCGGATTCCGACGTGCCCGGCGAGCGCGGTCAGGGGCTGTGGTTAAGCATTTTCGGGCCCATCCTTGCGGACGAAATCGACCACCACTTGCCAGAGGGCCACCATCTCGTTCGGAATCAGCGCCGCGGCAAGAACGCCAACGGCAACCAGCCAGGCAAGGACCATGGGCAGTGCATCCAAGGCCTTGTCCATCGCCCCGGGTTCTTCGGCGATCTCGGCGGGAATCAGTCGTTCAGGGTCCGTCGGATCGACCACCACGGCGATCTGATCCCCCGGCTCGTGGGAACCGGCGTCCCGCAGTGAGTACGCCAACTCGACCATTGCCGTCTCGTGGCGCACAAAGGGATTCTTCCCGTCGTCCGTGTAATCCAACAGTGTCACCTGCACCGTGGTTCCGTAGTTGACGATCTGCCGGTCCCGGCCGAGGTGCTCGTTCATGCTCAGGTTCAGTGCAAGGAACCCCAGGGACAGGGCGATGACGCAGGCGCTCATGATGGGGCCGCGAAAGCGGACATCGGTGTCGATGAACGCGGTCCACCACTGCACCAGTGCTGCCTTCTTCGATTCCCACCATTTTTCCATGCGGTCAACCGGCGAGCGCGGCCCTTCCCTGCGTGCCCGGCCCGGGGCGCCATCGGCCAAAGTGGTGGGGCGCCTGGGCTTCGTAACTGCGGGCCTGTCGTCCAGCAGGAGCACACGGTAGCAGATCAAGAAGACCATCAAGCCAAAAAACGCGCCGAAGGCGATGCCGAGCCAGGTTTCGAATGCTCCGTACTCCTGCCATTCCTGCCCGGGGGCCACCACCAAGACACGTTCGGGGCTTTCCGGGTCTTGGACCACCGCAACAGTGGTGCCGACGGGAAATGAAGAATCCAAGTGGCAGGAGGTCTCTGCATCGATCGTTTCCCCGTGCAGCTCGATGCTCATGCTGCACTCTTGGGGGTCCTCAGCGAGCAGCGTCCCCTGTTCGGCGTTCTGGGTCCGCACGATCGCCACGTCTCGAGCGTGCATGCGGATTAGCTCGTTGGCAATTGCCACGGGTATGAAAAACATCAGGCACATGAGTGCCCCGGAAATCACCCAGCGCAATGGACGGCGGATGCGCCACAACCGGCCTTGGATGCGTTTCATGAATGCATGAACGCAGTTCCGCACTGCCAGCAACGCCAAAACGCACCAGACAACGCAAGCCAGGAACCCATCGATGAACGATCTCCACCATCCGCTGCCGGATATCGCACCGTCTTCGCTGTGTTTGCCCAAAAGGTCGCGTCTCTCGCTCCGACCGGCTTGTGCCGGGTCCATTCAAGGTGGCCGCATTCAGGGTATGGGTCGCTCGGTGTCCTTCGTCATTGTGACGTCGGCGAGTCTGTCGGCGGTTTCAAGCCCCTCGCCACCTGTGCCTTCGCGCATCGCAGGCCTCGGGGCGGCCGGACCGTCGAAGCGGGCTTTCCGAGCGGATCCCCCGTTCCGGTGGATCGGCTCTCATTACCCCCTCGGGAATCCCGAAGGTCAGTGGCGGGGCTTGGGCCGTCCCCGTCGCAGGAACATGTCGAATGCCTTCCCCACGGCAGCAAGCTCGCGAGGAATGAGCATCCACCCGAGGAACCCGACGACTGCGCTCCAGAGGAAGATCATCGGCGCATTGTCCAATACCATCCCCCACAGGCCCCGAGAGTCCGCCAGCTCTGCCGGGATCAGCCGTTCGGTAAAAGCAGGGTCTTCGACCACAGGGACCGTCTCCCCGATGTTGCGGAAGACTTCCCACCGCAGGCCATGGTCGAGCTCAACGGCTTGCGTGCCGAAGCGAACCACCGGGTTCATTCCCTTGTCGCCGAAATCGATCAGCGTGGTGTTCACGATTGGTTGGGTCTTGGCCAAGGTCCGGTCGTGGACAAGGTCTGCATGCATGCCGGCTCCCAGGACCATGATCGCCCCTGTCACGACAATGACCAGCGCACCGAGGATCGTTCCGCGGATCCGGACGTCCATGTCGACGAAGTTGATCCAGCCCTTGCCTGCTGCTTCCTTCCTGGACTCCCAGGATTCCCCGAAGCGATCCACTGCCGCGGACACTACGGTGGCTTGGTAGGTGGCCGCCAAGCCGTCCGCGGGGTCCGCGGCCTGTTGGCCCAGCGGAGACTCGGGCCTGTCGGGCTGCAGCAGTATGAGGTAGCCGACCCACACAACCAGGAGCGCAACCACCGAAGAAGCAACGATGCCGAACCAGATGTCGTCGGAATTTGCCTCGTGCCAGTCCTGCCCCGGTGAGACCACCAGTAGTCGTCCGGAGTCTTCCGGATCCAGGACCACGGAGACCTTCGTTCCCGTGGGGAATGAAGAGCCGGTGTTGCACGAGGTTTCGGCGCCTACGCGCTGCCCGTGGAGGTCGATCTCCATCCGGCAAGCCGCATAGTCTTCCTCGACGAGAACACCTTCCTCTGCGGCTTGCGTGGTGATGATGACGAAATCCCGTTTGTTGCCTTCCGCCGTGGCCGCGACAATCAGGCCGCCGAGGACGAGGGCGAGGATTCCCAAGGCCCCGCAGATGAGCCAGCGCCGCGAACGCCTGCTCCCCTGCACCCGGTCTGCTGCGTCCGAAAAGTAGTCCCAGATCGGCTCGAACAGGTTCCTGTACCACCAGGAGAGGAATGCCAGAAGGGCACGTTCGAAGGGACCGGAGTCGTTGTTGTCGGGACGGAATGCTTCTCCGCGGTGCCTGCCGATCTTCAGCACCTGCCCTGGTTGCTGTGGATTGATGCCGCAACATCGGATTCGGTCATGGGCGACGGGCTCCTTGAAACGCTGTGGCGGCAATGCCATCGCGTTGCATCGTCCGGCGCTTTTCCTCCCACGCCTCGAGCTCGGGTCCGAGAAGCACCGCCGAGACCACGGCGGCCAAGAGCGCCGCTGCCACGCCGGTTGAAACTGCCGTAACAACCCAATCGCTTGCGGTGTCGTCCCGGTCTCCGGGCGCGCCCACGGCAACAACGTGGTTATTGTCCGTAGGGTTCACCACAACCGTGATCATGTTTCCCACCGAAAGGTCGCGGGCATCGAACACCCCGTGCCCAAGACGAACGGGCTTCCCGTCGATGTCGACGTCGAGCGGCGGACCGCTCGTGGGAGCGAACCAGTCGGAGCTTCGATTGACCACTTGAACTTCGCGCGTCGGGACCGTACGCACGAGGTGGGTATCCTCGGCCGTGTGGGTGGCCGAGTCTTCGGCGGCCCACCAAACAGTGAGCGCGGCCACGAGGACAACGGTTGCGACGATCCCCCGGCGAGCGCTGCGGGACCAGGAATGCATCCGCAGACGGATGCGCCCACCCAGGGTCCGGCGAGCCGGTTTTCTGCGCGAGGCCTTCTGCCGACGCAACCGCTCGGCGGTGCGCCGGTCATCGCGCAGCTTGGCGCCTTCCTTGCGCTGTGCGCGGGTCACCTTCGGCTTGGCCACGAACGTGTCCTTCTTGAATCTGGGGGCGGTGGTTGCAAAGCCAACGGCAGATGCCCTTGACAGGTTACCCAAGATCCCGCGGGTCAGGCCCTGACGAAGACGGAGCTGGCGTTGGCGGAGTCCATTCCCGTCTGGCTGACGGCCTGGATCATGTACCAGTAGCGTTTGCCGCGTACCACCCCGGTGTCGGTCCAGCTCTGGGAGGTCGCCGACCGGGAAACGACCTTGCGCAGGTTCCGCCCGGTCGCCTGGATGTTGGGAATCGTGGCACCGGTGGATTCCCAGCGCCAGATGGCGATGTGGCGGGTCCTTTCCCCCGAGGTGGAAGACTTCCAGCTGAGCTTCACCCCTGCTGCCGAACGGACGGCCGAAGTGATCACCGGGGTGTTGGGCCGCGTGGCCCGCAGGTTCGGCAACGGCACGGGCAGCGCCGGACGGGTGTAGTGGGCTGCGGCAAGGGTGCCCATGGCGTTCAAGGTATTCGCGCGCACCGAAGTGGCGTTGTAGAAGGCCTGGCCGCGCACCGCCGGCACCGACCGGGTCTTGGTCAGGTGGTCGCTCAGCTCGTTTTTGTCGTTCCAGGCCCCGCCGGCCCCAACCCTGTAGGTGGCTTCCCCGATCATGAGCTTCACCGGGGTCCCGGCAACCTGTTTGGCCCACCAATCGACCAGGACGTTGTAGTCCGCGACGGTGAATCCCTGGTTCCAGTAGAGCTGCGGCAGGATGTAGTCCACCCAGCTGTTCCTCACCCAGGCCCGCGAATCCGCATACAACGAGGTGCATGCCTCGAACCCGTTGGTGGCAGATCCGAGGGTGCTGGAAGAGCGGTTGCGCCAGATGCCGAAAGGCGAGATCCCGAAGGCGACGCGCGGCTTGACGGCGTGGACGGCCCGGTGCACGTCCCGGACGAAAACGTTGACGTTGTTGCGCCGCCAATCTGCCACCGAGGTGAACGACCCCTTGTAGGTCTTGTAGGTAGCGGTGTCCGGGATGCTCTTCCCCGGGACCGGGTAGGGGTAGAAGTAGTCGTCGAAATGGATGCCGTCCACGTCGTAGCGCTTCACCAGGTCCTTGATGACCGAGACGATGTAGCTGCGGACGGCCGGGATCCCCGGGTTGTAGTAGCGCTTGCCACCATAGGTGAAGGTCCACGCCGGGTTCTTCCGGGCCGGGTGCGTGGACACCAGCGCGTTCAGGGACGTGCCCATGGAGACCCGGTACGGGTTGATCCAGGCGTGCAAGGCCAGCGCCCGCTTGTGTGCTTCTTCCACGGCGTAGGCCAACGGGTCGTAGCCGGGGTCCCTGCCCTGGGTGCCGGTGAGGTAGCTCGACCAGGGCTCGCCGAGGTTTGAGACCCACATCCTGTCGGCAGTCGGTCGTACCTGCAGCAGCACGGTGTTGAGCCGTCGCTTCACCGCCAGGTCCAACAGCGCGCGCAACTCCGCCTTCTGCGTTGCGACGGGCAGGCCGGGCTTCGAGGGCCAGTCGACGTTCAGCACGCTGGCCACCCACATCCCGCGGAACTCGGCGCGCGGGTACTTGGTGTTCAGCTTGGTGTTGCGCTTGGAGACCGTGTAGACCCGCCCCGGGGTTGCGGCGGCGCTCGCCGGGGACGCGGTGCCCGCCAGCGGCAGGCCAAGGGCCCCGCCGACCAGCGCGGCGGCGAGGAATCCGCGCCGGTCGCAGCCCGGCCGTGCGTCCTGCTCTGCCCGGAGCCCCGGCGTGTCTTGTTCCTCGACGTACATGGCGCGTCTCCACTTCGGTTGCTGCCCGCCCCGGGGAAGCCGCGGGGTGCCATGGGCCCAGCTTAGGTAGGCAGCCGGGCCGGCGAAAGACTCAACACGTCACAAGTCGCCCGTGACCTCCAATGTTTCTCGTCGTTTGTTTCTAGTCGTTCGGGTCCATGGCCGCGAGGAAGCGCCGCTCGAACTCCGCCCCGGCGCTGCGCGCATACACCCCTGTCAGGTGCGACTGGTCCAGGTAGACCAGGACGTTGCCGATCACCGGCCGGCAGGTGCCCCCGGGGCAGAGCAGGTCGGTGAGGTCCATGGTCGAGAAGTTCTCCCCCAGCGTTCCGCCCGCGGCGAGCTCCTCCAGCGGGGAGTCCGCGGCCAGCAGCTCGGATTCCGGTGCGGCGCATTTCTCCGAGTCGGCACCGAACCTGTCAACGCATTCGGGCGGGGAGAGCTCGAAGCGCGGGGTGTCGCGCATCCCGACGACGGGGATGCCGGCCTCAAGGAAGGGGCGGATGCCTGCCTCGTAGTCGGGGACCACGCGTTCCTGCTCGCCGGGGGTGCGGCTTTCCTCGTCGGGCCCCAGGGCCGTGAAGGAGGCGACGGTGATCACCGCATCGGGCTTGTGCCCGAGCACGTAGTCGGCGGCTGCCTCGTTGAAGGCGCCGCATTCCTCCCCGCGGGTCTCCGAGGGGCCACCGAAACGGCAGGAGGGCTTGGTCAGCAGGATCCAGCGCCAACCCCGGTGCTGCGCCATGACATCCACGGCCCCGCTCCAGTGCTGCGCGTGCGAGTCGCCCACGAGCATGATGGTCTTCGTGGCGTCGGAGTCACCGCCCTGCTGGCAGTACTCGATCGCCGCGGATTCCGGTGCCCACGGCCCGGAGCAGTCCTCCCCGTAGTTCGACCACTGTTCATCCAGCGTGGTGGTCACCGGGATCATGACGGCCTGCGGATCGGGGTCCGGGACGTCACCGGGACGCAGGGCCGCGGCGCCGGGGTTGTCGTAGGGAACCTGTGCGGCGGCCCGGCTTTCCTCGGCGCTGACCCGGTGTTCCCACCCGTTCAGCGGGACGAGCACCAGGGCGACGAGAGCGGCAATTCCCAGCCCGGCGCGCCGGCGCTTGGCCGAAAGCCAGCTCCAGGAGCGCAGCGGCGATTCGACGAGCCGCGTGGTGGCCCAGGCCAGCAGCCCGGCCAGCAGCATCAGTCCGAGCCCCTCCCCCAGGGAGACCTCCCGCTTGCCCGACTCGACAAGGAAGAACACCAGCACGGGCCAGTGCCAGAGGTAGAGCGCGTAGGAGATGTTGCCCAGCCAGCCGAGGGCCGGCAGCGAGAGCAGGCGCCCAACGCCCCATGTGCTGGCCGGCGCCGCGATGACGGCGGCCGCTGCCAGCGTCGGCCACAGCGCCAGGTAGCCGGGGAACTGCCGGTCCACCTGCAGCAGCATGCCGCAGGAGAGGATCCCTGCCAGCCCCGCCCAGCCCAGCGGAACCCCCACCCGGCGCGGCATCCGCGCCAGCTGCGGGAGCCCGAGGGCCAGCAGGGATCCGAGGGCGAATTCCCAGAGCCGTGCGGCGGTGTCGAAGTAGGCCCATTCCTGCCGGCTCGCCGTCGTGGCGATCGAGTAGGCAAGCGACGCGGCGAAGACGGCGCCGAACAGCCCGGCCATCAGGGGCCGGAAACCCAGGGCCGGGAAGCGCTGCCGCAGGCCGTGCCACAGCAGTGCCCCGCCGGCCAGCAGCAGCGGCCAGAGGATGAAGACCTGGCCCTGGATGGACAGGGACCAGAAGTGCTGCAGCGGGCTGGCCGTGGCGTGGTCTGCGGCGTAGTAGTCGACGGAGTCGCGGGCCAGCTGCCAGTTCTGCTGGTAGAACAGGCTGGCGGTGGTCTGCTGCATGATCGAGCTCCACCGCGCCTTGGGCAGCAGTGCCATGCTTGCGGCGATCACGGCCAGCAGCACCAGGACCGCGGCGGGGAGCAGCCTGCGGAAGACGTTGAGCCAGTAGGATGCCAGCGCCAGCGGCCGCCCGGCCTCGATGCGCCGCGTGAAGGAGCCGGTGAGGAAGAAGGCGGAGAGCATCAGGAACACGTCGACGCCGCCGGAGACGCGGCCGAACCAGACGTGGTAGGCCATGACCAGGACGACGGCCAGTGCACGCAGGCCCTGGAGCTCGGGCCGGAAGGCGGCGGTGATTCCGGAAAGTGCGCGGTTTCCGGGTGCGGCGGGCCGCATGGCTGGGTCCGGCGTTGGCTGCGCTGCCGGGGCCGGGGCAGGTGGGGAATACAGGGGGTACATCCTGGGGAGTCGGCTGCATCGTGCCGGGTCCGGAACGGTGGACCCGAGCCACCCACGATAGCAAACCGGGGTTTTGCCATCGACTGGCGCTGCTCCCGACCCGGCAGACAGCACGGCATTCGGCCCGGCTCCCCGTCGGCGCCGTGCCCCTGGGAGCTGCTGATGCCGGGGCAAGGCACGCCGGATGCAGGAATGCCGCCGGTTCCCGGGTCCCGCGCTGGGCGGGGTCCGGGAACCGGCGGCATCCGGGCCGCTGGAGCGCTGGCTACAAGCTAGTGCTTGTGGCCCGCGTGCTCGTCGTCGTCCTCGGTCGGCTTTTCGGCCACGAGGGTTTCGGTGGTGAGCACCAGGGCTGCGATCGATGCCGCGTTGCGCAGCGCCGAACGGGTGACCTTGACCGGGTCGATGACGCCGGCGTTGATCAGGTTCTCGTACTCGCCGCTCAGGGCGTTGAAGCCCTCGTTGGCTGCGGATTCGGAAACCTTGGAGATCACGACGAAGCCGTCGAAACCGGCGTTCTGGGCGATCCAGCGCAGCGGCTGGACCAGGGCGCGGCGCACGATGTCCACGCCGGCCAGCGCGTCGCCGGTCAGTGCGAGCACTGCGGCGTCGCTGTCCAGCACGGCCAGGGCGTCGACCAGTGCGGTGCCGCCACCTGCCACGATGCCCTCTTCAAGGGCGGCGCGGGTCGAGGACACTGCGTCCTCGATGCGGTGCTTGCGTTCCTTCAGCTCGACCTCGGTGGCTGCGCCGACCTTGATCACGCCGATGCCGCCGGCCAGCTTGGCCAGGCGCTCGGAAAGCTTTTCGCGGTCCCACTCGGAATCGGTGCGGGTCAGTTCGGCCTTCAGCTGCGACACGCGGTCGGCAACGTCCTCTGCCGTGCCGGCGCCGTCGACGATGGTCGTCGAGTCCTTGGTGATGGTGATGCGGCGGGCCGAACCCAGCACCTCGAGGCCCACGGTGTCCAGGGACAGGCCCAGGTCCGGGGAAACGACCTGCGCGCCGGTGATGATCGCGATGTCCTGCAGCATGGCCTTGCGGCGGTCGCCGAAGCCCGGGGCCTTGACGGCCACGGCGTTCAGGGTGCCGCGGATCTTGTTCACCACGAGGGTGGAGAGGGCTTCGCCCTCGATGTCCTCGGCGATGATGAACAGCGGCTTGCCGGCGGCCAGCGCCTTTTCCAGCAGTGGCAGGAACTCTGCAACGGTGGAGATCTTGCCGGAGTTGACAAGGATCAGTGCGTCCTCGAGGACGGCTTCCTGGCGCTCGGCGTCGGTGACGAACTGCGGGGACAGGTAGCCCTTGTCGAACTGCATGCCCTCGGTGACCACCAGTTCGGTGGCGGTGGTCGAGGATTCCTCGATGGTGATGACGCCGTCGGTGCCCACGGTGTCGAAGGCCTGGGCGAGCAGCTCGCCAATTTCCTCGCTCTGCGCGGAGATGGCCGCGACGTTGGCAACCTGCTTGCCCTCGACCGGAACGGAGTTCTCGGCCAGGCGTGCGGCGACTGCCTCGACGGCGGTTTCGATGCCGCGCTTGAGGGACAGCGGATCTGCCCCGGCCGCGACGTTGCGCAGGCCTTCCTTGACCAGCGCCTGGGCCAGCACGGTGGCGGTGGTGGTGCCGTCGCCTGCTACGTCGTTGGTCTTGGTGGCCACTTCCTTGGCCAGCTGCGCGCCAAGGTTCTCGTAGGCGTCCTCGAGTTCGACCTCGCGTGCGATGGTCACGCCATCGTTGGTGATGGTCGGTGCGCCCCAGGCCTTGGCCAGGACGACGTTGCGGCCGCGCGGGCCGAGGGTCACCTTGACGGTGTTTGCGAGCTTGTCGATGCCCGCTTCGAGGGCGCGTCGCGCCTCTTCGTTGAAAGCTAGCTGCTTTGCCATGCGTTACTCCTATTGGGCTGCGTGAAGCCCCGGCCAGTGGACCGGGGCTTCATGCGAGGGGAACTACTTGACGACGATGGCCAGGACGTCGCGTGCCGAGAGCACCAGGTACTCCGCACCGCCGACCTTGACTTCGGTTCCGCCGTACTTGGAGTAGATGACGACATCGCCTTCGGCTACGTCGACGGGGACGCGGTTGCCGTTGTCATCGACGCGGCCCGGTCCTACTGCTACGACCTTGCCTTCCTGCGGCTTTTCCTTGGCGGAATCCGGGATGACAAGGCCGGAAGCAGTGGTGGTTTCTGCTTCGAGCGGCTGGACGACAATGCGGTCCTCGAGGGGCTTGATGGAGACGGACATCGTCTCTCCTTTGCGTGGGTTACCAATGGTTTACGGGCCGTTGGGGCGATACCAACCGTCGTCGCGGTGCCAGCTGGCAGATTTACCTCAGGCTTTACGGCGTTCGTTGGGTCAACGACCGCCACCCATGACTCTAGGCAAGCATTAGCACTCGGTCAAGGCGAGTGCTAATTTCGGGGACTTTTACGCGCTGGGCGCAGGAGGCTGCGCCTGCCCGGGCGCGGCGGCAAAGAGCGTCCGCAGGCGTGCCTCTGCGCCCTCGTCGAGCGCGGCGGCGGCTTCCTTGTTGACCTCGGTGACTGCGGCAACCATCTCCGCCCGCTGGATCTTCACGCCACGGGGTGCGTCGAAACCGATCTTGACGGAGTCCCCGCGCACGTCAAGGACCGTCACCACGATGTCCTCGCCGATCAGGACCTGTTCTCCGACTTTCCGGGTAAGTACCAGCACGGCTCAATCATATCCCAGGAGCCGCGTCGGACAGGGCCTGCACGGGGGTCGGCGCGGTGACGTCGAAGACGGGGAAACCCAAGTCCAGAACGGATTCCGGGCTCAGTGTCTCGTTGCCGTGCAGGGCTACCACCGCGTAGACGCGGCCGCGTGCGCAGACCTGTTCGACCCAGGCCGCGGTGTCCTCCGCCTTGCGCCCGGCATCGACGGCGACCCACAGCTGGTCGGGCCGCAAGGCCTCCAGCAGCTCCAGCTGGTCCGCCAGGGGCTGCAGCGGGTTCAGCGCGACGGAGACGACGAGCGGTTCGCGGGACTCCACGGCCGCCGCGCGCGCAGCCATGACGTCCCGCCGGTCCTTCAGGGGCCGTTGGCCCGGGGACCCGGCGTCGAACTTGGCGGCAAGCTCCCCGGCCGGGCGCCGCAGCGCCGACTCGGGGCCGAGCTGCGCCCCTGCCACCACGCCGTCGCCCCACAGGCCGATGACCGCCACGAGGTCCCCCGGGCCATCCAGCGGCGAAGGCAGGATGTTGCAGTGCGAGGTCGCCGCGGACCCGCCGCCTGCCGTGGCAGGGGGAAGCGGGTCCGACGGGAGCGGAACAGGGGCAGCACGGGTGCCCGTCGGCGGCTCGAAGGCGAAGCTCTCCCCGTCGAGCAGGCGCATGAACTCGGCCGCGCCGCCCGGGCCTCCCGGCGAAGTCCCCGGCGCGGCGGCCGACACCGGGGAATCGCCGTTGGCGGAGTTCCGCCGGGCGCCTCCCGGCGCCGCCAGGAATTCCTCCTGCGCGTCAGCAAGTTCAAGCAGTGCTGCCATCGCCGCGGACCCCGCAGACGACGCAAGCGCTGAAGCCTTCGCGGGTTCTTCGGCAGGACGTTCGGCGGGCCCCTGGGCCAGGCCCTTGGCCAGACCCTTGGCGCGTTCCTTGGTCGATTCCTTGGCGGGTCTTTTGCCGGGCCCCTTGGCGGAAACCGATGCGGAAGCCGCGGCAGGTCCCTCGGCGGACCGGGGTGCGCCGGGGACCGGGGCGGCGGCCCGCAGCGCCGCGGCACGTTGGCCGGCGCGGCGCAGCACCGCCGGGGACGGCGGGAGTGCAGCCTCGTCGTCGGGCACCTCGATGACGGCCTCGATGTACTTCCGGGCCATGAATTTCCCGATGCCGCCCTGGCTCACGCGCTCGGCGGAGGCGATCCGGGCGGTGGGCCCGAACTCGAGCTCCATGCGTTCCCGGAGCTCCGCCAGGGTCTCGGCCTCAAGCCGATAGTGCGTCGGCACCGCGCACCACCCCCACCGTCTCGATGTCGGCACCGCCGGCCGTTGCCTCCTGGTAGGACAGCACGGCCAGGCCGCCGGACTGGCCGCCGACCAGGCGGCGCACCGCGGGGCGCAGCGCCGGTGCGCACACCAGCACCGCGGAAAGCCCGCTGTTCTCCAGCTGCCCGGTGATGTCCTTGACGGAGGCCAGCACGGTCTCCAGCCGGCGGGAGTCGAGCATGATCTGGCTGCCCAGTTCCGAGGGGCGCAGGCCCTCCAGCATCGACTGCTCGAGCGCCGGGTCGATCATGATGACCCGCAGCGTGTTGCCCTCCAGGTGCGTCGCCGCGATGGCCGGACCCAGGGCGCCGCGCGCTGCCTCGATGAGCCCTTCCGGGTCGGTGCTGGCCTTGGCCCGCAGCGACAGGGATTCGTAGATGCGCTGCAGGTCGTTGATCGGCACGCCCTCGGCGAGCAGGCCCTGCAGCACGCGCTGCACCTCGGCCAGGGACAGCAGCGTGGGCACCAGTTCCTCCACGGCGGAGGGGCTGACCTCCCGCACCGAATCGGTGAGCACCCGCACGTCCTCGCGGGTGAGCAGGCGCGGGGCGTGGGCGTGCACGATCGAGGAGAGGTGGGTGACGATCACCGAGACCCTGTCGATGGTGGTGGCCCCGGCCATCTCCGCGTTGTGCCGCAGCTCCGCCGGGACCCACTTGCCGGCCAGCCCGAAGACCGGCTCCACCACGGTGGCACCGGGCAGCGAATCCAGGTTCTCGCCCAGGGCCAGGATCTTCCCGCGCGGGGCCGTGCCGCGCCCGGCCTCCACCCCGGCGATCCGGACCACGTAGGTGGCCGGCGGCAAGTCAACGGAGTCGCGCGTGCGCACCGGGGGCAGCACCAGGCCCAGTTCCATGGCCACGCGGCGGCGCAGCGCGCGCACCCGGGCCAGCAGGTCGTCCCCTCCCCCGTTGACGACGTCCACCAGGTCCGGTGCCAGCTGGATCTCCAGGGCGTGCACCCGCATCTTCTCGATCAGGTCCTCGGTGGTTTCCTTGGGCGGCACGGCCGCCTCGTTCTGCGCCTGCACCGCGGCCAGCGCGGCGTCCTTGGCCTTCTGCGCCTTGATGCGCTGTGCGGCGAAGACCAGCAGCCCGCCGATCAACACGAACGGCAGCTTGGGCATGCCCGGCACCAGCGCCAGGGCTATCGCGGCGGCGCCGGCGATCAGCAGCGCGGTGCGCGACTGCGCCAGCTGCGTGGAGGCGGTGGAGCCCATGTCGGTTTCGGCGTTGGAGCGCGTGACGATCATGCCCGTGGACACCGCCATGAGCAGCGCCGGGATCTGCGTGGCAAGGCCGTCGCCGATGGTCAGCAGCGCATAGGTGTTCAGCGCCTCGCCGACGTCCATGCCGCGCTGCACCATGCCGATCGCGATGCCGCCGACCAGGTTGATGACGATGATGATGACGCCGGCGATCGCGTCGCCCTTGACGAACTTCGAGGCACCGTCCATCGCCCCGTAGAAGTCGGCCTCCGCGGCCACCTCGGCGCGCCGCTCGCGGGCCTGCGAGTCGGTGATCAGCCCGGCGTTGAGGTCCGCGTCGATCGCCATCTGCTTGCCCGGCATGGCGTCGAGGGTGAATCGGGCCCCGACCTCGGCGACACGCTCGGCACCCTTGGTGACCACCACGAACTGGATGACCACAAGGATCAGGAAGATCACGCAGCCGATGATCAGCGAGCCGCCGACGGCGATGTGCCCGAACGCAGCGATCACCTCGCCGGCGTAGCCGTTGCCCAGCACCAGGCGGGTGGAGGCGACGTTCAGGCCCAGGCGCAGCAGCGTGGCCACCAGCAGCATCGAGGGGAAGACGGAGAAGTCCAGCGGCCGCTTGGCGAACATGGTGGTCAGCAGGATGACAAGGGCCAGCAGGATGGAGACGGCGATGAGCCCGTCGAGCACCGCGGCGGGGATCGGCACCACCAGCAGCATGATGATGCCCACGACGCCCAGGGGGACGGCGATCTTTGAGAAATTCGCGAATTTCATGGGGTTCGTTCCTTAGGGGCGGGACGGAGGCTGGTCGGGGGGTGCGGCAGGCGGCGGGCCGGGCCGGCGGGATGCCTCGCCCGGCGGGGATGCGCCGGTGGGCGGTGGCGAGGACCCCGGCGAGGACCGCTGCGCTGCCGGAGGCCCGGGCACGGTGTGCACCCCGGCGGCGTTTCCCCGCGCCTTGAGCGTCATCACGAACGCCAGCACGCGGGCCACCTCGTTGTAGGTGTCCGGCGGGATCTCGTCCCCGATCTCGCACACCGCATGCAGGTTGCGGGCCAGCGGCACGTCCTTGACCATCGGCACCCGGTGCGTTCCGGCTTCCTCGCGGATGCGCGCCGCGATGGTGCCCGCGCCCTTGGCCACCAGCTTCGGGGCGGACTTCCCCGGCTCGTACTTCAGGGCCACCGCCACGTGGACGGGGTTCACGATCACCACGTCGGAATCGGCGATGGCGGCCATCATGCGGTTGCGGCTCATGGCCATCTGGCGCGAGCGGCGTTGGGACTTGATCAGCGGGTCGCCGTCGGAGCGCTTGTTCTCGTCGGTGACTTCCTTGCGGGTCATCCGCGTGTGCTTGCGGTTCCGGCGCATCACCACCAGGACGTCGAGCGCCGCCAGCACCAGCCCGGCCACCACGGAGGCGCGGATCAGCGACGCCGCGCCATCGGCCCCGGCGCCCAGCAGCGAGGAGATGGGCAGCGAACCGGACTGCAGCAGCAGCGGCATCAGCGAGGACACCACGGCCCAGAGCACCAGGGCGATCACCAGGACCTTCAGCAGCGCCTTCACGCCCTGCCACAACGCCTGCAGGCCGAACACGCGGGCGAACCCGCTGACCGGGTTCAGGTTCGACGGGTCGATCCGGAACTTCTTGAACCTGATGCCGCCCTGCAGGGCCGCGGTGGCCAGGATGACCAGCAGCACAGCGGCGAACATCGGGGCCAGGGTCCCCGGCAGCGAGGACAGGCCCAGGTCAAGGACCTGGAGCGCGCCCTGCTCATGCGGGTTGGCGATGACCGATTCGATGGCGGTGAACTGGCCGCGCCCGGCCTCCTCGGCCAGCCCGACAAGCCCCGGGATCATCAACGCCGCCGCGGCAATGCCCAGCCACGCGGTGAGGTCCTGCGAGCGGGTCGTCTTGCCCTTGGAGCGCACCTCCTTCATGCGCTCGGGAGTGGCCTTCTCGGTGCGTTCCCCGGAGTCCTGGCTCATGCCCCCAACACCCCGCCGACGGCCTTCAGGGCGGAGCGCACCAGCGCGGCAACCACGGAGGGCAGCAGCACGAACACCGTTCCGGCCAGCGCGAGCGTGAGGAAGATCTTCAGCGGGAAGCCCATGGCGAAGGCGTTCAGCGCGGGTGCGGCGCGGGTGAGCAGGCCCAGGCCGATGTCCGCGAGCACCAGCACCACCAGCAGCGGCCCGGCGATCTGGATCGCCGAGACGAACATCTGCCCCGCGGAGTGCACAAGGTTCTCCGCCACGGCGTCCAGCCCGATCCCGCCGCCCAGCGGGACGGCGTCGAAGGAACGGAACAGCCCGGCGAGCACCAGCTGGTAGCCGTCGGAGGAGACCAGCAGGGCCAGCGCGGCCCAGTGGAAGTAGCGGGAGAACTGCGCTCCGTTGACCATCGACTGCGGGTCGAAGCCCTGCGCCATGGCGAAGCCGCCGAAGAGGTCGATCAGCCCGCCGGCGCTCTGCACCGCGGCGAAGAGCAGCATCACCAGGAAGCCGAGCGCTGCCCCGGTGAGCAGTTCAAGCACCACCGCGGCAAGGAACGGCCCGGTCTCCTGCGGCTGGTAGCCGGCGCCCAGCCGCGGGGTCACGGCCAGGGCCAGGCCCACCGCGAGCATCCCCTTGATGCGCACCGGGATGGCGTTGTGGGAGAAGGGCGGGGCGATGACGATGAATGCGGTCATGCGCACTGCCGCCAGCAGCATCGCCTCCAGGGTACCCAGCGGCAGCACCGCCTGCATCTCAGCCGCCCCCCAGCAGGGCCGGGATCTTCTCGAAGAGTTCGTGCGTGAAGAGCACCATTTCGGAGATCATCCAGTGCCCGCAGACCAGCAGGGCTATCGCCACTGCCGCGGCCTTGGGCACGAAGGAGAGCGTGACCTCCTGGATCTGCGTCATCGACTGGAAGAGCGAGATCGCGAAGCCGACCACCAGCGAGGTGACAAGCACCGGGGCCGAGAGCTTGGCCGCGACCACCAGGCCGGAAAGCCCGATGTCCAGCACCGCGTTGGGATCCACCTCAGCCCCCGGCGATCTTGTAGCTGCCGATCAGCGCGGTGATGATCAGTCCCCAGCCGTCCACCAGCACGAAGAGCAGGATCTTGAACGGCAGCGAGATCATCACCGGCGGAAGCATCATCATGCCCATGGACATCAGCGCGGAGGAGACCACCAGGTCGATGACCAGGAACGGCACGAAGATCACGAAGCCGATGATGAAGGCCGCGCGCAGCTCGGAGATCATGAACGCCGGGATCAGCGTGGTCAGCGGGACGTCGGCCGGGGTGGCGGGGTTGGGCAGGTCCGCGGCACGGGTCATCAGGGCGATGTCTGCCTCGCGGGTGTGCAGCAGCATGAAGTCCTGCAGCGGCTTCACCCCGACCTCCATGGCCTTGGCGAAGTCGATGCTCCCGGCCAGGTAGGGCTGCACGCCGGCCTCGTTCATCTGGGTGAGCACCGGGGACATGATGAACAACGACAGGAACAGCGCGAGCCCGGCGAGGACCTGGTTCGGCGGGATCGTCGGCAGCGCCAGGGCGTTGCGCGTCATCGCCAGCACCACGAAGATCTTGGTGAAGGAGCTCATCATCAGCAGCAGGGCCGGCGCGACCGAGAGCAGCGTGATGGCGATGAGCGTGACGATCGCGGAGCTCGGGGTGCCGTTGGGGCCGTTGATCTCCACCGACACGCCGCCGCCGGTGCCCGGGGCCGGGTCCACCGGCGCGGCCCAGGCCGAACCCGCGGCCAGCACGGCCAGCAACAGGCCCAGGACCACTGCAGCCAGGACCAGGCCCGCCGCCCGCCGCCCGGAAAGGTTCCCGGCAAGGCGCACCACACGGCGCGCGGGAACGCCCCGCGTCCCGGAGGTTGGCCCCGCCCAGGGCAGGGACAGGGCGGACCCGGCCGCGCTTGGCGTGCTCATGCGGACCTCCCCGACTTCACTGCGGCCCAGGCCTGGCGCCAGGTCTCGGCGGAAAGCACCGAGCCGGCCAGCGGCCCCGGCGCCGCATCGGCAGCCCCACCCGACGGTGTGCCCGACGGTGTACCCGACGGGGCGCCTGAGGCGTTGTCCAGGCTGCGGGCAAAGGTCTCGGAGCGCCGCGCCGCGGCGTCGTCACCGGTGGTGGCATCGTCTGTGGCATCGGCAATGTCCGCGGGCAAGGCATCGGCCTCCGTGCCGCCGAACCCGGCGCCGCCGGCGGAACCCGCCGGCGCCTCAAAGCTGTCGAGCACGTTGATCGAGGCTTCGCCGACGCCCAGCAGGTAGCGCCGCCCGTGCATGTCAAGAAGCACCACGGAGGACTTGGGCCCGATGCCGTGGCGTTCGACGATGGTGACCTGGCTGGTGCGGGGCGAGCCGAACCGGGGCAGCAGGCGCTTGCGCAGGTAGAACAAGAGCCCGAGGACCGCCGCGAGCGAGACGAGAACCCGCAACAGCAGAAAGAAATTCTCCAAACTAGGACAGACCCTCATTCACGTCGAGGATCTTGGTGATGCGCACGCCGTAGTCCTGGTCCATGACGACGACCTCGCCCAGGGCGATCAGCCGGCCGTTGAGCAGAATGTCCGCCGGGGCACCGGCGGAGCGGTCGAGCTCCACCACCGCGCCGGGCTCGAGGTTCAGCACGTCGCGCACCGACATGCGGGTGCGGCCGATCTCCACGGTCAGGGCCATCTCCACGTTGTTGATGCGGCCCAGGCGGGAGCTGACGTCCTCGCGGTCCTCGCCGTTGCCGGCGCCGGCCGGGTCGGAGGATGCGTTCTCGCGGATGCGCAGCCCGAACCAGCCGATCACCGTTCCGCTGCTGAGCAGCTCAAAGCACACGGTTTCCGCGTCGCCCAGCAGCGCCTCGGCGGCCACCACGGCATCGGTGGACAGCACGCCCACGCCCAGCACGCCGGTTGCCGCTTCCAGCGCCGGGCGCAGCACGTCGGCGGTGGAGATCAGCGAGCCGTCGCCGCCGGGGTTTCCGCCCAGCAGCGGGGACTGGACGCAGATGAGCACGTCGGCGGAGAGCTGCCCGACGAACGTCGCCCCGACGATCTCGCCCATGGCGGTCAGCATCGAGGCGTCCCGCGCCCCGGCGTGCAGCTTCGCCGTGACAGGTGCCGGGGTCGGCAGCATCGCGGCCAGGGCATCGGCCGCGGCGGCGTACAGTGCCGTCGAATGCAGCACGGGGGTTCCGGAGGGTGCGGGAATCATACGGGGGTCTCCTCGGTAGAAACGACGACGGCGGCGATCCGGCCGCTGCGGGTGCCGGCCGCGGCGGTGCCCAGGCGGCGACCCTCCACGGAAAGTTCAAAGGGCCGGTGCGTGGGGTGCGGCAGCGGCAACACGTCCCCGACGGCCAGGCCCAGGATGGTGCCCGGGGTGACGGCCGCCGTGCCCAGGGCCAGCGCGACGTCCACCGGGATCCCGGCCATCGAGGCGGCGAGCAGCTCGCCGGCGTTCTCGGTCGGGCCCGTCGGGTTCGTCTCGCCCAGCTGCGGCAGGATCAGCTCGGCCGGGACGGCGATGCTGGCGAGGGTGCTGCGCTCCCCCACCCGCACCCGCAGGGACACCGCTATGACAAGCTCGGACTTCGTGGCTGCCTGGGCGAACTGCGAGTTGTGGTGGATGCTTGCCACGCTCAGCTGGTGCTGCAGGAGCGCGCCGAGCGAATAGTGCAGGTCCTCGAGCGCCTCGTCCATGAGGCCGCGCACCAGCGTCTGCTCGATCCGCGTGAACTTGCGCTCCGGGACCTCGGTGGCGGTGGGGCTGCCCAGCATGTGGGAGACCCAGTTCAGCGCGTCGGCGGCCGGGAACTGGATGACGGCGCGCGCCGTCGTCGCCTCGGATTCGCACAGCACCATGGCGGTGGTCGGCGGGAGCCCCGCCACATAGTCGTCGTACGACTGCATGGACAGGTACTCCAGCGTGACCTGGGACATCACACGGATCTTGGCCGTGAGCTGGGTGCCCCACTGGCGCGCAAACGTCTCGAAGGCCAGCTCGAGGACGCGGGCGTGCTCTCTGGCCAGCGTGGTGGGCCTGCGGAAGTCGTAGACGACGGCCATCGCGGCGGCCGGGGATTCGGGATTCAGGGCAGCCATCAGGGGCAGCCCGCAAACTGTGGGGTCACGGGCACCACTATCGGAAGCCCGCCGCACACGGTTAGCCGCGGGCGCGCCGCATGTGTGCGGCAAGCCTCCACAGGCCCCGGGGTCAGGCCTTGGGCAGGAGCTTCCTGACGCTCTCGGGCTGGTTGGAGAGCACCACGATGTCCACGCGCCGGTTCAGCGCGTTGTCCTTGCTGCCCTTGACGGGGCGCGCATCGCCGTAGCCGACGGACGCGATGCGGTGGGCCTTGACTCCCCCGTCCTCCACCATGGCGCGGAGCACCCCGGTGGCGCGGCTGGCGGAGAGCTCCCAGTTGGTGGGATAGGGGGCGACGGGGTGCCGCTCGTCGGCGAACCCCTCGATCTCGAAGTGGCGGTTCGTCGGGGCAAGCACCGGGGCTATGGCGTCGATGATCTCGCGGGCGTTCTTCGTCAGCTCCGCGCTGTTCGGCTCGAAGAACGTCTCGGCACTCACCAGACGCACGGTCAGCCCGCGCTGGTTGATGGAGAACTCCGCCGCCCCCGGGTGCCCGGAGGCCTTGAGCCGCTTGTCGATGCGGACCTTGATCTCCTTGAGCTGGTCCTCCTCGGACTTGGCGAGCTTCAGCAGCTTTTCCTTGGTCTGCGCATCGATCTCGGCGCTGGCCAGCAGGCCCTCGGAGCCGACGAGCTCGGGCGGGACAACGATGCCCTGGGCGGTATCGGCGTTGATGCTCTTCTCGGAGCCGAAGCCCGTGGCCAGGGAGTTCTTCAACGACTCGAACTTGTCCTGGTCGACGGTCGACATCGCATAGAGGACGATGAACAGGCACATGAGCACCGTGACCATGTCCATGTAGGAGGCCATCCAGCGCTCGTCCGGGCCGTGGTGTTCCTCCGGGCCCTTGCGCCCGCGCCGCGATCCGCGTCGGGAACTCACGCGGCTTCCTTGAAGTCCTCGAGCACGCTGCGTTCGGGCTTCGCGGAGCCGCCCTTTCCCTTGCCGCGCAGCTCGTGGGCCGGCACCATGGCGCGCAGCCGTTCCTCAAGCAGGATCGGCTGGCTTCCGGCCTGGATGGCCAGCAGGCCCTCGACCGCCAGGGCCATGCGCTCGACCTCGAGTTCGGAGAGGCGGCGCAGGCGCGAGCCGATCGGCAGCCAGATGAAGTTCGCCGAGACAAGGCCCCACAGCGTCGCCACGAAGGCCGCGGCGATCATGTGCCCGAGCTCGTCGGGCTTCGAGAGGTTCTCCAGCACGTGCGTCAGCGAGACGACGGTGCCGATGATGCCGACGGTCGGCGCGTACCCGCCGAGCGTGGAGAAGAACTTGTGGGCGACGGCGTCGGTGCGCTCGCGCGTGGCAATCTCGTCCTCAAGCTGGTCGCGCAGCTCGTCGCCGTCGATGCCGTCGGCCATGGACTGCAGCGCACGGGACAGGAACGGGTCCTTTGTCGCGTGGGCCTCGGCCTCCAGGGCCAGCAGGCCGTTCTTGCGGGCGATGTCGGCAAGCTCCACGAGCCTGGCGATCACCCCGTTGACCGGCGCGATCCTGCCGCGGAACGCGGAGGGCAGCGACTTGAACGCGATGATGGTGTCGCTGATGGTCCCGCTGGCGATCCCGACGGCGATGGTCCCGAAGAACACGATGATCATGGGGGCCGGCAGCAGGATCGAGGAGACGTTGGCGCCCTCCATGAACAGCATGGTGAACATGGCGCCGAAGGCCAGCAGCAGGCCGATGATTGTTGCTGGATCCAATTAGGGCGTCCTCGGTCGGTGCGAAGGTGTTCCGGCGGACGGGGCGGCGGTTTCCTGCAGCCGGGCCCGTGAAACCACGGACGCCCGGTAGTGCGCAACCAGCCCGATGACCTCCTCCATGGACTCGGTCACCACGTACTTGGCGCCGTTGACCATGACCACAACGGTGTCCGGGCTTTCCTGGATCCGTTCGATGAGGTCCGGGTTGATCGCGAAGCGGCTCTCATTGAGCCTCGTAACAACGATCATGTCACCCGTCCTTTCACGGGTTACTTTCGGCAGCAGCGGGGACGCCGTTAGCCAACGGCGCCCCCGGCCGGGCCTAGCGCTTCAGGTTCGCCAGTTCCTGCAGGACCTCGTCGCTGGTGGTGATGATGCGGGCGTTGGCCTGGAAGCCGCGCTGGGCGACGATCAGGTTGGTGAATTCCTGGGAGAGGTCGACGTTGGACATCTCCAGCATGCCCCCGGCGATGTCGCCCATGCCCGGGGACCCCGGTGCGCCGTACTCGATGGCGCCGGAGTTCGCGGTCAGCGCGTAGCCCGATCCGCCGGTCTTCTGCAGGCCCGCCGGGTTCGCCACCGAGCCCAGCACGATCTGTGCGATGGCCTGCTGGGCGCCGTTGGAGAAGGTGCCGGTGAGGGTGCCGTCGGAGCCCAGGGTGTAGGACTCGAGCGTCCCCGCGGAGCGGCCGTTCTGCTCGCTGATGGACACGGTCTTCAGCCCCGCGTACCCGGTGACCTTGGACAGGTCCACCGCCACGCCGCCGACGTTCAGGGTGCCGCCGTTCAGGGTGCCGTCCGCGGCCAGGGCCAGGGTTGCGGTTCCCGTGGCGCCTGCGCCGTCGTTTGCCGCGACGTCCCAGCCGCCGGCGGTGCGGGTGAAAGTCATCGAGAGCGTGCGGCTGGTGCCGTCCGCCGCGAAGATCTCCTTGTCCTGCACGATGGTCCCGCCGAGCGCGGTTTCCTTGGGCAGGTTGCCGATGAGCGATGCGGCGGTGGTGGCGATGCCCGGTGCCACGAGGTCCTTGGGCAGGGTGATGTCCTGCAGCGCACCGCCGGCCGGCATGACGCCGTTGTTGGACATCCAGCCCTGGACGATGCCTCCGTCGGGGCTGGTGAGTCGGCCGTTGGCGTCGAAATCGAAGGCACCGGCGCGCGTCAGCGAGGTGCTGCCGCCGTTGCGGGTGATGAAGAATCCGTTGCCGGCGATCATCATGTCCGAGGCGCGCCCGGTGTTCTGCGCCGAACCCTGGCCGAAGTTGGTGCTGATGCCGGCGACCTGCACGCCCAGGCCGACCTGGGCGGGGTTGCGTCCGCCGGTGGCTGCGCCTGGGGTTGTTGCGCCCTGGGTCATCTGCGACAGGGTGTCCTGGAACTGGATCGAGGAGGACTTGAAACCCGCGGTGTTCACGTTGGCGATGTTGTTGCCCGTGGTGTCGAGCATGGTCTGGTGGGCGCGCAAGCCCGAGATTCCTGAATACAGTGAACGAAGCATGGTGCTGGCTCTTTTCTACGGTTGCGTGGACGTGGACTTGTTCAAAAAATGGTGGTGCGGCCCCGAGGTGCCTCAGGCACCGACGGGAAGCTGTTCCGGCCCGGGGTCCGGTGCAGGGTCGGTGCCCGGGTCCGTGGCGCCTTCCGGCACGGGGCGGATGGTCTCGACGCTGCCGTAGGGGACCTGTTTCCCGTCCACCGTGAGCATCGGTTCGAGGCCCGCGAAGGACACCGCGGTGACGACGCCGGTGATGCCGTCCTTCCCGGCCGTCGTGACCTGCTGGCCTATGAGGCCCGCCACCGCCGTGCGTTGCTGGATCGCCAGGGACACGTTCTGGGTGCTGCTGAGCGTGTCGAGTTTCTCCATGGAGGCAAGCTGCGTGGTCTGGGCGATCATCTCGTTGGTGTCCATGGGCGAGCTTGGGTCCTGGTTGGCCAGCTGGGTCACCAGCAGGTGCATGAACACCTCGCCGTCCATGGTCTGCTTGGGCGCGCGGACCGACTGGGTTCCGGCGCCGAATTGGCTTGCATCGATGGGTGCAACTGTCATGGTGGTCGGTTCCTTCCTAGGCCATCACGTCGAGGTGGGATGAAGCATGTTCCGGCGGGGACGCCGGGGTTGGTGGCTGCGGGGCTGCTTCCGCCCGCGGCCTCCCCGGCAGCGGGGACTGGCCACCGAAGCGCTGGTCCCCGCCCGCGGGGCCCTGCCCTCCCCCGGGGTGCGTCCCGGCCCCCGGCCCGGTCCCGGCTTCCTGTCCGGCACCCGCCCCGGTTCCGATGCTCACGGTTCCGGCCCCGGTGGCCGCGAGGTCGCGGCGGAGCTCCGGCAGCATGGCCCGCAGCGCCTCGCGCCCGGCCTCGGTGGGGGCTGTCAGCTCGACCCGCAGGCCGTCGTGTCCCAGGTGGGCCTTGACGGTCACGGGGCCCAGGGCCTCGGGTGCGACGTTGACGCTCAACGTGCGTTCCCCATGCGGGCCCGTCGCCAGGGAGGCGATCGGTCCCGCCAGCTGCCGGTTCAGCGGCAGCGTTGGCGCTTCGCCGGAGAGGACGTTCCCGACGGCCGGCGCACTGCCGACCGACACAGCCGAAACTCCGGCCAGCGGCTCCTGCCGTGGCCCGGCGACGGCCTGCGGGAGCACCTGCATTGGCATCGCCTGGGCAGAAAGGGCCGGTGCAGGTGCCGGCGGGGTCGGCGCCCCGGAACCGGCGGAGGTTCCCGGTGCGACGGACGGCTGTTCCTGCCTCGGTTCCGTTGCCGCCACCTCAAACGCCGCGGCGGGCAGCGTTCCGTCGAAGCCCATCGCGCCCTGGGCATCGTCGGATCCGGAGCCGGCGGACTCCATGCCTGCGGACTCCGTGCCTGCGGCAGGTGTCACCGTGCCGGTACCGGTGCCGGCGGTTCCTGCCGAGACGCCGTCGCCCGGGACCGTGGAGGCAAGCGCCGATGCCACCACGGGTTCGGCATGCGGCGAAGGGCCGGAGCCCGGAATCCCGAAACCGGCGACGCCGGGTCCGGGCGCCACCGCTGCCACGTCCGGTGCGCCGGTGGCCGGTGCCGCGGGAACCGGTTCCCCGGACGTCCCGGAGGACGGGAAGATGGCCGAGGCTGCGGCCGGTGCGGTGGCAGGCACCGCCGAGGCATCGCCTGCTTCCGGACGGGCCGGCCCGCCCGCCGAAGCATCCGGGAGGGCACCTGTTGGCAGGGGAAGCACCGAGCCCTCCGGCAGCGGCAGGGCGCCCAAGGCTTCGCTCGTTGCCGCAGGTTCCTGCCCCGCGGACCCGTTGTCCGTGCCGGTTCCCTCCGGGGCGCCGGCGGTGCCGGGACCGGCGGGGAGCAGCGCTGCCAGCAGGCCGCCGAAGGCGCCGCCCGAATCGCCGGCGCCGGCTTTCGCGGGCTGCGCGGGGTGTGCTGCGGGCGGTGCGCCCTGAATCACGGGGATCACGCGGCGTTCACCACCGAGGCGAACGCGGCACGCTGGGCCGATGCGGTGTACCCGGCAACCTGCGCCGCCGACTCGCGCAGCGGGCCGCCGGAGACCGTGGCTGCCGCCGCGCGGGTGGCGGACTCGGCCGGGACGATGCGCCGGATGGTCATGATGTCTGCGTCCGTTTCAAAGAGCTTGCGTATGCTCACGCTTTCCCCGGGGCGGGGCGCGTGGATCATCTTGTTGTCGCCCAGGTAGATGCCGATGTGCCCGCCGCCGCGGGTGACGATCAGGTCCCCGGGCTTGGCCTGGGCCAGCGAGGGAACCTCCGTCCCTTCCTTGGCCTGGTCGCGGGCGACGCGCGGCAGCTTGATCCCCAGGTCGCGGAAGGTGTGCTGGACAAACGAGGAGCAGTCCAGGCCGATGTCGGGGTTGTTTCCGCCCCAGACGTAGGGCACTCCCAGGTACTTGCGGGCCTCGCGGACGACGTCGCCGCCGTCGGTCTTCCCGTCGCCGGCGGTCGGCGCGTTCTCCACGTCCTTGACGGTGCCCGTGCCACTGTCCAGGCGCGGGGCCGCCGCGACGCCGCCCGCGGACCCCCGCGTGTCGGCCGGAGTCGTGCCTGCCGGGGCCAGGGCATCCTGCAGCATCCGGGTGAAGTCGCCCGAGGCGGACGCCCCCACGGTGCCCGAGGCCACGCTCCCGGCGCCGAGGATCCCGGAGCCCGCGGTTCCGCTGCCGGATTGCGCCAGGGCCGCCGCAGCGGTAGTTGCCGCGGAACGGGCGGCCGCCGGGGGCGCCGCTGCGGCCGAGGTGCCGCTGACCGCGGCCAGGGTCCCCTGGATCGCGCCGATGCGCGCTGCCATGTCGCCGAAGCTCACGATGCGTTCCTTTCACGGGTGCTGACCGGGCCCAGGTCATCGAGCAGGGCCTGTTCGCGGCCCAAATCCTCAAGGCGCAGCGCCGAGGCGTGCCGGGTGGCAAGCTTCTCCAGGGCCTTGAGCTCCGCGCGGGCCCGGCGGTGCTCAAGCCCTGCGGAGTGCGCGTCCTCCTCAAGGGTCCTCACCAGCGCGTCGAGCTCCAGCAGCATCCCGCTGGTGGAGGCGCGCGCTGCGGCGACGGCCAGCATCGTCGCCGAGTCCACGGGCTGTTCCTCGCCGGCTCCGGCTGCCTCGCGCACCTCGCCGGCGGCGCTGCGGCCTCCGCGCAGTGCGTCGTTCGCGGCCGCCAGTTCCCCGGCGGCCCGGTGTTCCTGAAGCTCGCGCAGGCGAAGCAGCCCCGCGAGCGGGAAGGTCCTGGCCATCTAGTTCACTCCCAAGGTCGTCAGCAGGTTGGTCAGTTCGTTCCAGGCCCGCTCGCCCGGCACGGGCTCGTCGAGGCGCTGGCGCAGGAAGTCGTTGATGGCGCGTTCGTTGTCCACCGCGGCGTCGGCCAGCGGGTTGCTTCCGCGCTGGTAGGCACCCACGTCCAGGAGGTCCTGGACCGAGCGCCGGGCCGCGAGCACGCGGCGCAGCGTTGCGGCGGCGTCCGCCTGCTCCCGCGTTGTCACCCGGTTTGCGACGCGCGAGACCGAGGCCAGCGCGTCGATGGACGGGAAGTGCCCGGCGACGGCAAGCTTGCGGTCAAGCACGATGTGCCCGTCGAGCAGCGAGCGGGTGGCATCGGCGATGGGCTCGTTGTGGTCGTCGCCGTCCACCAGGACCGTGTAGATGCCGGTGATCGAGCCGTGCGCGTCGCTGCCGGCGCGCTCCAGGAGCCGTGCGAGCAGCGAAAAGGTGGAGGGCGGGTAGCCGCGCGTGGCCGGCGGCTCCCCCGCGGAGAGGCCTATCTCTCGCTGGGCCATGGCCACGCGGGTCAGCGAGTCCATCATCAGCAGCACCTGCGCTCCGGACGCGCGGAAGGACTCGGCGATGCGCGTGGCCACGAACGCGGCACGCAGCCGCATGCGGGCCGGCTCGTCGGCCGTGGAGACGACGACGATGGAGCGGGCCAGCCCCTCGGGGCCCAGGTCCTCCTCGAGGAACTCGCGGACCTCGCGGCCACGCTCGCCCACCAGTGCTATCACGTTGATCCCGGCGGAGGCCCCGCGCGCGATCATCGAGAGCAGCGAGGACTTGCCGACGCCCGACCCGGCAAACAGGCCGATGCGCTGGCCGGCGCCCACGGCCGTGAGTGTGTCCATGACGCGGACCCCCAGCCGGAGCGGCTCGGTGATGCGGCTGCGTTCGAGGGCCGACGGGGTCCCGTGCTCCAGCGGAACCACGGTGTGCTCGCCCAGCGGGCCCTTGCCGTCGATGGGCCGGCCCAGGCCGTCGAGCACCCGCCCCAGCAGCCCGGCGCCGGTGGGGACCTGCGCCCCGCGGCCGCTGCTGTGCACCAGGTCGCCGACGCCGATCTTCTCCAGCTCGCCCAGCGGCATGCAGTGCAGGGTGCCGCGGCGGGCCGCCACCACTTCGGCGGCGACCCGGTGCGGCCCGATCTCCAGGACCGTGCCCAGCGGAGCGTTCAGCCCGCAGACCTCCAGCCCCAGGCCTACCACCGCACCGACAACGCCGGCGCGCACGGGAGCGGCGGCGGCCAGCGCCGCATCCAGCGCCGGCCACGCGAAAGTGCGCACGGGGGTGCGAGCGGGCGTGCCGGGGGCCGTCACGAGGCACCCCGCAGGGCCAGGGCCGCGCGTTCGAACGCCGTGGAGATGCGTGCGTCGAGGAACCCCTCGTCGAAAGCCGTCATGGCGTCCCCGCGGGCCAGCGTCGCATCCGCGGCAAGCCCTATCGCGGTGCCCGGGACCTGTGTGAGGCCCAGCAGTTCCAGGTCCTGCGGGTTCATGCGCACCTCGCGGACGGTGGCCGGCTCGATGCCCTCCAGCGCGCGGTCCAGCGCGGCCCGGGCACCGAAGGATTCGTCGGAGAGTTCCCTGCCGATCACCGTGCCGGCCAGCTGCACCGCGGCCTCCACCAGCACGGCGGAGGCCGCGTCGAGCACCGGCACGGTGCGGGCCTGCAGCGCCCGGGCGGCGGCCCGCAGCGCCTCGAGGGCCAGTGCGTGCTCGGCGTCCCGGGCGGCCTGCGCGGCGGCATGCTCCAAGGCGAGCCGCTCGCGCTGGGCGCGCGCCACGGCCTCGGCGGCGCGGATGCCGCCGGCGTAGCCCGCGGCATAGCCGTGCGCCTGCGATGCGGCTCCGTGGCGCGCGGAGTCCCCGGTCGCCAGCAGCTCGCTGAACCGCGCGGGCTCGAAGGCCGGCACCCCGGTGCCGGGCGCCTCAGAGGACGAAGTCATCTTCGTCGCCACGCTGGATGGTGATCTCGCCGGTGGTTTCCAGCTCGCGGATGGCGCGGACGATGTCGGCGCGGGCCTCCTCGACCTGCGACACGCGCACCCTGCCCATCGAGGCGATCTCGGCGTCCAGCACCTCCTTGGTGCGGTCGGAGATGTTCTCGCGGATCGTCGCCTCCACGGCGTTGCCCGCCCCCTTGAGCGCGAAGGCCAGCACCGCGGGGTTGATCCCGCGCAGCACGCGCTGGACGTCCTTGCGGTCGAACTTCACCAGGTCAGTGAAGGAGAGCATGCGCGAACGCACTTCCTCGGCCAGCTGCGGGTCGCGCTGTTCCAGGGAGTGCAGCAGCTCCTTTTCAATGGAGACGTCCGAGCGGTTCAGGATCTCCACCAGCGGCTGGATGCCGCCGACGGCCTCGACGGGTTCGCGCGGGGTCATCACGGCGCCGGTGCGCTTCTTCAGCGCCTCGGCCACCACGCGCACCGCCTCCGGGGACGCACTGCCCATGGTGGCCAGGGCGCGGGCGATGTCGGTGCGCAGGTGCTGCTCGAAGCCGGCGAGCACCGCGGAGCCGATCTCCGGGCGCAGGTGCGCCACGACCAGGGCCGTGGTCTGCGGGAGTTCGCCGTCAAGCAGCGCCACGATCTGCGCGGGGTCCGCGCTGTCCAGGAACTCGAAGGTCATCCCGGCCAGCGTGGAGGAGAGCCTGTCCATGACGGTGTTGGCCTTGTCGCTGCCGAAGGAGGCCTCGAGCAGCCCCACGGCCATGTCCCGCCCGCCGCGGGCGTTCAACCGCCCGGAGGTGGCGAGCTCGTGGATCTCGTGGATGGTGTCCTCCACCGTCGCGGCGTCGACCCGGCGCAGGCGCACCAGTTCGGCGGCGATCTCGTCGGCCTCGAACTCGGTGAACTGCTTCATCACCTCGGCCGCGTGTTCCTTCTCCATCTGCATGAGCACGATGGCGACTTTCTGGGTGCCGCTGAGCATCGCGGACCCGCCGGGGCCTAGCGCTTTCATTCGTGCTTCCGATCATCCATGACGGTGCGCAGGTACTCGGCCATCTTGGCCGGGTCGCTGGCCGCCAGCGCAGAGAGTTCTTCGCGTTTGGCGTTGTGCGGGAGGGGGAACGTCGCCACCGGGGCCGGCAGCACGACCTGGGTCAGCGCAACGGTTTCCGGGCCCGGGGCCTCGGCGGGCACCGCCGAGATCGAGGGGTAGTCCCGCAGTTCGCCCAGGTCGATGGGCTCGCGGTTCTGCTTGTTGCGGCGCACGTAGAGCGCGTAGGCGGCGAGCAGGACCAGAGCCAGGGCGACGACGCCGGCGATGACCAGCGTGCGCATCAACTCCGCGTTGCGGGCCGCCGCCTCGGCGGCCTCGGCTGCGGCCAGCTCGTTCTGCGCCGTCGTGGCGGCGTCCGTGTTGAACGGCACCACGTTGACGCTGACCTGGTCGTTGCGTGCGGCATCGACCCCGGCGGCGTTGCCGATCATCTCCGTGAGCTGGGGAACGCTCAGCCCCTGGGCGGCCTTGTCGCTCAGGGCCACCGAGATGGTCTGGCGCTGAAGGGTGCCGGCGGGGATCGTGCGGTTCTCGGTGACCTTGTTCACGGCGTTGGTCCGCTGGTTGTCCGTCGAGGTGAACGTCCCGGTGCCGTTGGCCTCGTTGGGCACCGCGATGTTGTCCGGGCCCAGCACCCCGGCCGCGGTGCCGCCGTTGCCCTCGTAGTCTTCCTTCTTTTCCGATTCGACGAGGGCCGGCGAGCCCTTGGGGTCGGTGAAGGTCTCCTCGGTGCGCTCGGCGGATTCCTTGCTCATTTCGGCCGCCACGGCGACGGTGGCGTTGCCCGGGCCCACGACCCGGTCCAGCATTCCCTGGATGGAGCCCGCCACGCGGGTTTCGTAGTCCGAGGCTTGCTGGTTCACTCCCCCGGTCAGCCCGACGCCCGCCGCCGACAGCAGGTTGCCCGCGGAGTCGACGACTGACACGTCGTCGGGATTCAACCCGTCGACGGCCGCCGAGGTCAGGTGGACCACTGACTGGACCTGGTCGCGGCTGAGCGTGGCGCCCGGCTTGGTCTCGACGAAGATCGAGGCCGTGGGGTTGGTCTTCGATTCGACGAAGACGGTCTGTTCCGGGATCGCCAGCTTCACGGATGCCTGCTTGACGCCGTCCATGGCCTGGATGGTGTTGGCCAGCTCGCCCTCCAGGGCGCGCTTGTAGGTGACGCTCTGCTGGAATTCGCTGGAGGTGACGCCCATCTGGTCAAGCAGCGAGTAGCCGCTGGTGCCGGAGGTGGGCAGGCCCGAGGCCGCTGCCTTGAGCCGCGCGTCGTAGACGCTGCCCTCGGGGACCATGATGGTTCCGCCGCCGCCGGTGAGTTCGTAGGGAACCCCGTCGGACTTGAGCTGCTCGACGATGCCTGCGGCGTCCTCCGGGGCAAGGCCCGAGAACAGCGGTGTCATTTTCGGCTGGCTCAGGAACGTGCCGAGCGCGACGGCGCCCATCACCAGGATGGCAACCCCGATGATCATGATCGTGCGTTGGGCCACGGTGAACCCGCGCACGGTGTCCACCACCTTGCCCAGCGGTGCGGGAACGTTGGCCATCAGGCTTGCATCCTCATGATCTCGTTGAAGGCCTCAACGCCGCGGTTGCGGAAGGTCGAGACCATTTCCACGGCCAGGGAGGCGCGGGCGGAGGCCAGCGTCGCGGCGTGGATGTCGGTCAGGTCCCCGGTGACTGCCTTGACGGACAGGTCGTTGGAGATGCCCTGCAGGCTTTGGACCTCGTTCACGGCGCCGCCGAGGGCGTTGGCGAAGGAGGAACCGTCGGTGTCGGCCTTCGCGGCCGGCTGGATGAACCCGGTGGCCGTGGTTGCCGAGACCCCGGTGACGGGGGCGATGTTCAGGGGCATTAGTTGCGTCCGATCTGCAGGGCTGCCTGGTACGTTTCCTTGGCCCGGTCGACGACTGCCGCGTTGACCTGGTAGCCGCGCTGCGCCATGATCAGCGCACCCATCTGTTCCGCCATGTCGATGTCCGGGTAGCGGACGTATCCGTCGGCGTCGGCCAGCGGGTGGTCGGGCTCGTGGACGATGCGGCCCTCGGCGCTGCCGAATTCCGTGCCCGCGACGAACACGCCCTGCTGCTCGCCGCCGGCCTGGGCAACGATGTAGCGGGCACGGAAGGCGTCGCCGCTGGTGGCGGTCGCGGTGTTGGCGTTTGCAAGGTTGTCCGAGACGGCGTCCAGCCACTTGCGGTGGACGGTCAGGGCCGTGCCGGCGATTCCGATGGCATCTGGCATTAGTTGCTCCTCAGAGCGGTGCGGATACTGTTGAACGGACCGGAGGCGGCCTGCGTCGCGAACTGGAAGCGCAGCACCGTGTCGATGTTGGACAGGGTTTCCGTATCGATGTTCACGTTCGACCCATCGAGCCGGGTCGGCTCCAACGACGTCGCCGTGCTCGCAGCGCTCTTTCCGTCTCCGCGTGCAACCGATTGGGCCAGCGCGGACTCGAATTCGACACGGCGGGCGTGGTAGCCCGGGGTGTTGACGTTTGCAATGTTGTTTGCAATGGCTCGCTGGCGCAGCGCCAGGCCGTCCAGGGCGCTTTCGAGCGCCAAAGACGTCACGGAATCGAACACGACTAGTTGCTCCAGGGTCGAAATGCGGCCCGTCCTTGGGCACAAATGGGATGCGAGCAATCCGTGCTCTCAGGATGGACAATCGGCACAAAACAACTGGCCGTTAGCTATTTGTGCCTATCCGAGCAGATCGATGTAGACGGCTCCCTGGGTCCCGGAACGCGGCACCGAGTCGATGGCCCGCAGCTGCCGGGCGGTTTCATCCCGGCGTTCCTTCAGGACAGCGGAAAGCTCCTGCATTTCGGCGAAGAGCGCCCGGGCGCGCAAGCCCAGGGCCGCGGGCAGC
The DNA here is from genome assembly GCF_051550675.1 of Paeniglutamicibacter selenitireducens. Lineage (NCBI taxonomy): Bacteria > Bacillati > Actinomycetota > Actinomycetes > Micrococcales > Micrococcaceae > Paeniglutamicibacter > Paeniglutamicibacter selenitireducens. The sequence continues at coordinate 768,212 of NZ_JBPULF010000001.1, forward strand.
GGGCCCACGTTTTCCGGGGGGCTCCAGCTGGAGGGAAGCTCGAAAAGTTCCTCGCTGTCCAGCGCGCAGCGGCGCAGCCGGGCCACGTCGCCTTCCATCTGGTCGAGGACCGTGGTCCACGCCGCGTCGGAGGCACCCGAAGCCGCGTCCTCAGCCAACGAACGTACCGCCCTCGAGCGCGGGGGCCGCCACGGGAACCGCGGCCGCCTCGTGCCATGCCTGTCGCAGCGGTTCCAGCAGCGAGATTGCCTGCCGTGTCAGGGACGGGTCACGGCGGATGTTTGCGTTGACAAGCGTTTCGGTCGCGAAGGCGTACAGGCTTTGCAGGCCCTGGGCGCCGTCCCATGCTTCCATGTCGAGGGAAGAGGCCAGCTCGGCGATGATGTCCTGGGCATGCACCAGGTTGTCGGAGGCCGCGATCCAGTCCTGGGACTGCTGCGCCGCCTCTGCTCGGTTCAGGTCAAGCACCAACCTGTCGAAGAGCATCGTCAGCAGGCGTGCCGGGCTGGCCGAGAGGATGGCCTCCCGGTTGAGCTGTGCGCGTTTCTGGGCGGGGTTCATCATCACGAGGCCTGGCTGCCCGCGCTCAGGGAGTTCAGCTGCGAGGCCATGTAGGACTGCTGCGAATTGAGCTTGCTCAACTGGACTTCCAAGGCGGAGTAGGTGCGCTTCAGCGTGGCCTCGCGGGTGGCAAGGCGTCGGTCCCAATCAAGGACCTGTGCATCGAGCCGGGAAACCATTGATTCCTGTCCCTTGATCCGCGATGTGATGGCCCCGTCGTACTTGTCCGAAAGGTCCGAAGCCACTGTTGAAACGCGTGAGGCGATGGTTTGGACCACCGACTCGATGCGGGCCGGGGCCTCGGCCAGGACCTTGGCAAACTTCTCGGCGTTGAACTCCAGTTTGCCGTCCTTGGTGATCGAGATCCCGATTTCCGACGGCGATTTCCCGTCGATCGGCACGACAGCCGCGTCCATGACCTGCTTCTTCACGTCGCGGGCGGTGCTGTCGCCGGTGAAGATCTTGGCCGTCGTCGCTCCGCTTGCACCGCTGGTGACGGCCGAGTTCGCGGCAATGAACTTGAAGAGGTCGTTCAGCGAATCCACAAGTTCCGAGGCGGACTTGGAAGTTGCTTCGGCGTTGCGGGCCACCGTGACGGTGACGGGTTCCGTCGAGGCCTTCGAGACGGTGACGTCGACGCCCGGAAGCAGCGATGTGAAGGTGTTGGTTGCCGAGGCGACGACCTGCTGCGCGCCGGTTCCTGCCCACAGCGTGATCTCGGCGTCCTGGGCCGCCCGGATTTCCGTGAGCGGGGCGCTTGTGCCATCGGCGTTCAAGACCGTGAAACCGTTCTTTGCGCCGGTTTCCGTGGAGGAGAACTGGACGCGGAACGATCCGTCTCCGGTTGCCACCTTGACGGCCTTGACCCCTGCGTCGGCGGCGTTGACGGCCTTGATCACGTCGTCGAGGGAATTTGAGTTCGCCGTGATGGCTGTTTCGGTGCCATCCGATGCCTTGATGGTCAGGCTGGAGCCGGCCCATTCGGTCACAGGTCCCGAGACGTGGATCTGGCTCTGCGCAAGTTTGGTGACCGTTACATCCAGCGAACCCGGCGCGGCACCGGCACCGGCGGTTGCCTTGACGCCATCGGTACTGCTGGAGGTGCTGAAGAACTGGAGGGCGTCCGGCTTGGACAGCTTCTTGGCCAGGGTCGCAAGGTCGGCGACCTTGGTGTTCAGCGACTGCAACGCACTGACCATGGTCTGCGTCGACTTGGCCTTGTTCTTCAGGATGTTTTGCGGGATCGCTTCAACCTGCATGAGTGATTTGATCAGCGCCGCGGTGTCCAGTCCGCTGGCGAGTCCATCGAGTGACAGGCCCATGCCGTCTCCGCTTCTTCAGTCTTGTGTGGATACCGAGAATCTCCCGTGGCAGGAGCGCACTTCGAAAGGCGCTGCTGCCACGGGAGATCCCTGGGTGGTGCTTGGTGTTTCCCGAACCTCAGGCGGCCACGTTGGCAGCTTGGGGGTATGCCAATCCGGCGTGTGGTCCTGGGAAACGGTACTGCTGTTCCGTGCCGGAAGTCCTAGCGGAGCAGCGACAGAACGCCCTGGGTGGACTGGTTTGCCTGCGCGAGCATGGCGGTACCGGCCTGGGACAGGATGTTCTTGGCGGTGAACTTGACCATTTCGCCGGCCATGTCGACGTCGCGGATGCGGGACTCTGCAGCGGAGAGGTTCTCGCGGGAGACGTTCAACGAGTTGATTGCCGATTCGAAGCGGTTCTGCACGGCACCGATGTTTGCGCGCTGGGTCGAAATCGAGGTGATTTCGGTGTCCAGCGAGCCGATGCTCGTCAGGGCGTTGGCTGCCGTGTCGAAGGTCAGTGCCTTGACGGTGGTTCCCAGTGCGGCAATGTCGGCACCCGAGAGGTCGACGACGATCTGGTCGTTTGCAGCGGTGGAACCTGCGCCAACCTGGAAGGTCAGGCTTGCCGAACCGTCCAGCAGGTTGATGCCGTTGAAGTTCGTGGTGCCGCTGATACGGGTCAGTTCGTCGGCAAGCGCGTCGGATTCTGCCTTGATTGCGGAGCGGGAATCGGCGTTGTTCGAGTCGTTGCCGGCCTGGACAGCCAGGTCGCGAACACGCTGCAGGATCGAGTGGACCTCGGTCAGGGCGCCTTCAGCGGTCTGGATGACGGAGATGCCGTCCTGGGCGTTGCGTGCTGCGACACCCAGGCCGTTGACCTGCGAACGCAGGCCCTCGGAGATGGCAAGGCCTGCAGCGTCATCTGCTGCGCGGTTGATGCGAAGGCCGCTGGAGAGCTTCTCGAGCGACTTCGACAGGTCGTTCTGCGTGTTGCCCAGGTTTCGGTGTGCGTTAAGTGCCGAAATGTTGGTGTTGATCTGCATACCCATGATGAATTCCTCCGTGAGACGGGTTTGGTTGCCGAGGTCCGTCCATGGACCTCAATCACCGACTATCGACCGTCAACAACACGGGGTTAGCGGATTGCCAAATATTCTTGGGCCGGCCGCTACAGGGCGGGAACGAGTTGCTCCGGAGAATCGACGGAACGGGTGATACCCCCGGCCGCCTGCTCCTGGAAGTCGTGCAAGTAGGATTCCCTGCGTTGCGCCGCGGCGCGGGTCAAGGTTTCGACTCCCACCGGCTGCGCTTCGGGCATGTAGTTCCGCTGCAACCCTTCCTGGAGAAGCTTCATGGCGGTGGTTCGGCGCTGCGAAACTGCCGAATGGGTGATGCCCATTTCCGCGGCAAGTTCCTTGACCGTGGATCCCCCGAAGTAAATGCGGTCGATGACTACGCGCAGGTTCTCCGGCAGTGCCGAGACAGCTTTGCGAACCACCTGGACATGTTCGGCTTCAAGTACCGATTCCTCGGGTGTGGAATTGCCCGAGCAGAGGTAGTCGTTCATCGCGTCATCGATGCCGACGACAGTCCGCGCGGAATCCGTGAGTGCAGCACGGGTGGATTCCTGGTCCGTGCCCATGGCCTCGGACAACTCGGCCACCGTCGGGGTGCGGCCCATGGCAGCAGTCAACGCCGTTTGAATGGTGCGGGTTTCCGTGATGCGTTTGCGTGCCCCGCGCGTGGCCCAGTCATTGGAACGCATGTCGTCAGCGAAGGCGCCAACAATGCGACGACGGGCGTAGGCACCGAACGGGACACCGATCTCCGGATCATAGGCGTCGGCCGCAGTTATGAGGGCGATCGCACCAACCGAAGCGAGATCCTCACGGGAAAGATGCGTCGCCTTTGCGCACATTTCCCCCACAAGGTAGCCAACAAGCGGCAAATTCTCGACAACCAACTGGTTGCGTCCTTCTCGATCCACTGGCGCGTTCCTAACCGCTGAGAGACTCCAAGACCTGTGCGTATTGTCACTGGCCAAATGGCTGTTTTCTCCCCAAAGAACCTTGCCACATGTGATGATAGCGGCAAAGTTCACGCTGTGGGCGTTTTTTGGCTAACGCGTGTCGAAATGTATCCGATAGTGTCGAAATAGCTGGGAAATTTGGGGGCGCCTAGAGCTTTGGGAGGAAGAATCCATGGGAACCAATGAGCTTTCGGTCCTTTTATGGAAAGAACGCGAATTACTCGAACTGCTCCAATTCAAATTGGAAGAGCAGCACCTGCTACTTGTGGCGGGAAAATCACGTTGGATAGACCTGGCAACCCGGGAAATCGAAAGTGTCTTGGAAAAGGTCCACGCCGCGGGTTTGGCCCGCGCTGTGGAAGCAGCAGCGGTTGCAGAAGCCTGGGGGCTTGCCGATGATTCCTCGCTCGCGGAAATCATCGAAGCGGCACCTGAGGGTCCGTGGAAGGAAATCTACACGGCCCACCTTGGCGCTTTGCGTTCCACAAGCACGGAGATCGCGGGCCTGCGGGACGCCAACGAACAGTATCTGCGCGCAGCGTACCGTTCAACGCAGGAAACTCTCGCCACCTTGGGCGAGGACTCATCGCTATACGGGCCCAAGGGCTCGTCCTCGACACAACACGTCGGGGCACACATTATCGACACCAATCTCTAAGGAGTCCCTGTGAGCACATTCAGTGGCCTGAATACCGCCATGACAGGCCTGAATGCGGCACGCTTGGCAATGGAAACGGCCGGCAACAACCTGGCCAACGTCGGCACCAAGGGCTACACGCGACAGCGCGCAGACTTCGCGTCCGTCGGCTCCCTTGCACACACGGGACTTCTCACCACCCGCAACGGGGTGGGACAAGGTGTTGCCCTGACCGGCATTGCACGGCTGTCCGATGCCCATCTTGACGCCCGGGTACGGGGGACGATGGCATTTGCCTCCCAATCAGACGTACGCGCCGAGGGACTTTCCAACCTTGAAGGCGTCCTGCGCGAGCCCGGGGAGAACGGGTTGTCCGCACTGCTCAACGACTTTTGGGCCGGATGGGAAGATGTGGCAGGACAACCGGGCGAGACATCGGCTGCTGCCGTGCTTCTCGAACGGGCCAAGGCTGTGGTTGACCGGATCTCCTCGTCGCACAGCGAGATCTCGGCGCAGTGGGGTGCCCAACGCCAGAGCATTGAAACCATGGTCAGCGAAGTCAACTCCGCCGCAACGGCGATCTCGGAGCTTAACGGCCAGATCCGTTCGTCGTTGGCGGCCGGAGGAGCACCGAATGCCCTGCTCGACCAGCGCGCGCTGCTCAGCGACCGCATCGCGGAACTGACCGGAGCCACGGTGCGGGAATCCCCCGACGGAACCATCGATGTGCTGATCGGCGGAAACGCGCTGGTCAGCGGAAGCTCCGTCAGGCCCGTCGAGGTTTCCGGCGGACTGACGATGCAGGAGGGAACGGCCCCGAGGCTTCAGTGGGCCCACCGCCCAGGTGAATCCATCGCCATGGACTCCGGCCGGATCGCCGGCGTCACAGCCCTGCTGGCACCGGCCAACGGGTCGGGAACCGGCGGAGCTCTCGCCGAGTCGGCGCAATCGCTGAACAACATCGCCACGGAACTCGCAACGCGGGTCAACACCGTCCAGTCGAACGGCGTGACGGTGGACGGCACCCCCGGCCAGGCCTTCTTCAATTTCGACCCGGCCAATCCCGCTTCCTCGCTCAAGGTCGTCGCAGCTGGTCCACGGGACCTGGCCACGGGCACTGCCGGCGGCGGCCCCCTGGACGGCTCCAACGCCCTGGCCATGGCCCAACTGGGCAAGGTGAAGGACGGCCCGGACGCACTATGGGCGAACATGGTGATCAAGATCGGCGTCGCAACCAGATCCGAGGCACAGCAGGCGGTATCCACCGCAGTGTCCGCCGCCAGCGCACAGGCCGCCCAGCACTCGGTGTCTGCAGTCTCGCTCGACGAGGAAAACGTCGCACTCTTGGCGCACCAGCATGCCTACCAAGGTGCGGCACGCGTGATGACCGCGGTCGACGAAATGCTTGACACCCTGATCAACCGCACCGGACTCGTTGGACGATAGGCAGACAGGACCATGATGAGGATTACCACTGCGTCGCTGAACGCCACCACCGAGCGCAACCTCCAGGTTGCCATGAACCGACTGGCCACCGTGCAGAACAAGGCCGGCACCCAGAAGGAAATCGGGCGGCCGAGCGACGATCCCAGCGGCACCGCGAACGCCATGGCGATCCGTGCCAGCCAGCGGCAGAACGACCAGCTCGTGCGCAACGTCCAGGATGCCAACGGCTGGCTCTCCACGGCGGACAAAGCGCTGGGCACCACCACCGACCTGCTCCAGCAGCTGCGCGACGCCACAGTGAAGGGCGCCAACAGCGGCGCCCTGGACCCGAATGCACGGGAAGCCATCGCGCTGGAACTCGAGCAGCTGCACGACTCGCTGGTGGCCGTGGCCAACACGGAGTTCACGGGGCGCCACATCTTTGCCGGGACCTCAGACGCCTCGACCGCGGTTGACGCGGCCTACAACTTCTCCGGAACCGGCAACAGCGGCATCGTCGAGCGGCGCATCGGGCCAAACTCCAGCGTCCGGGTCGACGTGGAGGGAGCAGACCTTTTTGGTGAAGGGAACGCCAGCGTCTTCGCACTGGTGAACAACATCGTTGCCGACTTGCGTGGGGGAACCAACATCGGCAGCCGACTAGCGGAAGTGGACAAATTCATGCAGAACGCACTTGGGGTGCATTCAACCATCGGCGCCAGCCATGCGGCGGTGCTCGCGGCGGACGAGTCGCTGCTGGGCGACGCGGTGGCGCTGGAATCGCAGCGCAGCCTGATCGAGGACATCGACCTGGGGGCGGTCGCCCTCCAGCTCAAGACGCAGGAGTTGGGCTACCAGGCGGCCCTGTCCGCGGCGGCCCGCACGCTGCAGCCCTCGCTGATGGACTTCCTGCGATGAGCCGCGCACTGGTCCCCGTACTACCGCTTCCGGGCTTCCCGACGGCCACGACGCTGTCCCTGGAGGCCGTGGAGGGTGCCATAGGCCTCTACTCCCTGGTCTCCGCCCAGGCCCCGGAGCTGCGGTTCTTCGTGCTCGATGCCGCGATCCACCTCTCCGACTACAAGCCGGTTTTCACGAACGAGCAGATGGCGCTGGTCGGCGACCCGGCCCCGGGGAACAAGAGCGTCCTGGTCATTGTGAACACCACCGACAGCCAAGCAACGGTGAACCTGCTGGCCCCGCTGCTGGTCAACGCGGGCACCGGGTACTGCGCCCAGGTGATCCTCGAGGGCCAGGAGTGGCCCCTGCGCCACCTGCTGCCCCACTAGCCTCGATCCTCAGAGCTGCCCGCGGCTGCCGGCCCCCGGTGCGGCCACCCGAGCGGCTAGGCTTGAGTTCATGATTTCCAATGGTTCCGACGCACCCAGTTCCCAGCTCGCCATCTTGTTGACGACCGCGGGATGGGAGCTGCTGAATTCCGTCGATCCTTCCTCGGCCGGCACGAACGACGCCGCTTTCCAGCTGAACATGGCACTCCGGAAGGCCGGGCATCCGGCCGAGCTGGCCACCGCCGTCGTCCAGCAGAGCCAGCTGCGCTTCAAGGCCAGGGCCAAGTTCGGCCCCTTTGCCGACAGCATGGTCTTCACGCAGGCGGGCCTGGAGCAGGCCACCCGGCTGAACATCGCCGGCCTCCATGCCCAGCGCTACACGCGGGCAGGCATCAAGAAGGTCGCCGACCTCGGCTGCGGCATCGGTGCCGATTCCCTGGCCTTGGCCAGCGCCGACATCGAGGTGACGGCCGTTGAACTCGATGAGACCACCGCCGCGGCCACGACCCTGAACCTGATGCCGTGGCCCAACGCCCGGGTCGTGAATGCCGACGCAACCTCGTTCGACCTCGAGGGCTTCGACGGCGTGTGGCTGGACCCTGCCCGGCGCACCACCGACACCTCGGGCACCTCGCGGATCTTCGACCCGGAGGCGTTCAGCCCACCGCTCTCCTTCGTCGAGAAGCTTGCCGACCGCGGCCTGGCCGTCGGCGTGAAGATGGGCCCGGGGCTGCCCCACGAGGCCGTTCCCGCCCGATGCGAGGCCCAGTGGGTTTCGGTCAACGGTGACGTCACCGAGGCGGCCCTGTGGTTCGGCAAACTGGCCCGGCCCGGCATCCGCCGGGCCGCCCTGGTCATCAACGATCACGGCGCCAACGAAATCACCAGCGCCGTCGACTTCGATCCGGACGCGGCCCTCCGCGGCGAGGTGCCTGTCGGCCCCATCCCGAAGTACATCTACGAGCCGGACGGCGCCGTCATCCGCGCGGGCCTCATCGACGAGCTCCTGAAGGTGACGGGCGGGCACCTGCTCGACCCGCATATCGCCTATTTCGGGACCGAGACGTTGGTCCACACGCCGCTGGCGAGGGCGTACAAGGTGCTGGAGGTTCGTCCGTACCATGTCAAGAACCTGCGGGCCTGGGTCAAGTCGGAAAAGATCGGCGTCCTGGACATCAAGAAACGCGGCATGGACGTCACTCCGGAGGAGTTGCGCAAGGTTCTTCTGGCAGGTTCCGGAAGGGGCGCGAAAAAGAAGGCCACCCTGGTCCTCACCCGGATCGGCGACCAGCGCGTGGCCATCGAGGTGGAGCCCCAGTCGTAGGACCAGGGGCCCGCGCGGTCCACTTCATGTCGCGGGCGGGGGCCGGATATTACATCCCTGTCATCCACCATGCCACCCAACTCGATAGAATTGGACCCGCATTAAATTTGGGGTGGTTCACCGCAAAATAGTTTGGAGGCTAGGTGCACATAGAATTCGCATCATCACGCCAGTCCACCCTTGGGGTGGAATGGGAAATTGCGTTGGTGGATCGGGACACGGCGGACCTGCGTTCGGTTGCCGACGACGTCTTGGCGCAGCTTCACGCCCGCCATGGTTCCCTCGAACTTGATCAAGAGCACCCCCACGTCAAGCAGGAGCTGCTGCTGAACACCGTGGAGATTGTCACGGGGGTTTGCGACACGGTCTCCGAGGCCAAGGCCGAACTTCACGAGAACATCGCCTCGATCCGGGAGGTCACCGATCCCATGGGCATCGACCTCTACAGCGCCGGGTCGCACCCGTTCGCCTCGCCCAAGTCGCAGCCCGTCACGGACAAAGACCGCTACGCCAGGATGATCGACCGCACCCAGTGGTGGGGCCAGCAAATGGTGATCTACGGAGTCCACGTCCATGTGGGCCTCGACTCCCGCGAGAAGGCCCTGCCCATCGTGGACGGGTTGATCAACTACCAGGCGCATTTCCAGGCGCTCTCGGCTTCCAGCCCGTTCTGGGGCGGCGAAGACACCGGGTACGCTTCCCAGCGCGCCCTGATGTTCCAGCAGCTCCCGACCGCCGGCGTCCCGTACCATTTCTCCACCTGGGAAGACTACGAAGCCTACGTGGCGGACATGGTCCACACCGGGGTCATCGACGACATCTCCGAGATCCGCTGGGATGTGCGCCCGGTGCCGCGCTTCGGCACCGTGGAGATGCGCATTTCCGACGGCCTTTCATCGCTCCAGGACATCGGGGCCATCGCGGCGCTGACGCAGTGCCTCGTGGACGACATGTCCACGACGCTGGACAACGGAGGCACGATTCCGGTCATGCCGCCGTGGTACAGGGTGGAGAACAAATGGCGCGCCGCACGCTACGGCATGGAAGCCATCATCATCCTGAATGCGGCAGGCGATGAAATGCTCGTCACCGACCACTTGAGGCTCGAACTCGAACGTCTTGCCCCGGTCGCCGAGAAGCTGGGCTGCAGTGCGGAACTGGCCGACGTGGAGCGCATCATCAAGGGCGGAGCCGGCTACCAGTGGCAGCACAAGATTGCCGGCGAACACGGCGGCGACCTGCGCGAAGTGGTCAAGGACAACATCAGGCGCATGAACATCGCCTAGCTCGCCCGGCGGGCGGAACATTGGAGGGGTGGGGGGGGCGGGGCCGCCCCCCCCCCCCCCCCCCCCCCCCCCCGGGGGGCGGGGGGGGGGGGGGGGGGGGGGGGGGGGCCCCCGGCGGGG